>DATMAX010000037.1:0-59799 GCA_035559395.1 Methylococcus sp.
TGCCGGCGGGAGCCGTGACCGCGAACTCCACCGCCCCGATTTCCGTCAATGGTGCCCCGCCGGAAGGGCCCCAGGCAAATTCAAGCGCCGCCTTCCTTACCTGGTAACGTTTCCATCGGGAAGGCAGGGTGTGCTCTTCGCGGCGCTGCCACCACACGTTGCGGAACCCGGGATCCAGTAATTTGAATTCGAAACTCCGGATCTTTCCCTCGCCCCGCACCCGGAACGTGAAAGCATAATTGTCCGGAAGCCGAAGATTGAAGCGCTTGCGCAGGATGACGTAACCCGAGCCCTTGGAAAAATCGAAGGCAAGTCGTAAGCCTTTTCCCACGGCACCCCGCTCCGAGCGAAGCGCCACCTGCACGGTGGGTGAGCTTTCCACGGTCCAGCCGGCAAGATCCCGGAAATCGTCGAGAATCCTTTCTTCTTCAGCCCGGACGGAGATCGCCGTCAGTCCCACGCCGAGCGACAAGATCAGGAATGCCGCGACACTTCGCATATGGCTTACGGACCGGATGATTCCACCTTTCCTTCACCCTTGCCGGCGCACCGACACAAAAAACGCTGCCGGAGCAGCGTTTTTTGTGGGATCCACCTCCCTCTTACAACCAGTAGACGAAGATGAAAAGCCCCAACCAGACGACGTCGACGAAGTGCCAGTACCAAGCGGCGGCTTCGAAGGCGAAATGATGTTCGGGGCTGAAGTGACCGCGAATGCAGCGGAGCAGCACCACCGTGAGCATGATGGCGCCGATGGTCACGTGCAGACCGTGGAATCCGGTCAGCATGAAGAACGTGGAGCCATAGATGCCCGACCCCAGGGTCAACCCCATTTCCGTATACGCCTCATGGTATTCGAAGGCTTGCAGACCCACGAACAGGAAGCCCAGGGTGACGGTCGCGATCAAGCCTTTGATCAATTGGCCACGGTTACCGGCAAGAAGCCCCCAATGCGCCCAGGTCACGGTGCCGCCGCTACTGAGCAGGATCAAGGTATTGAGGGCGGGGACTCCCCAAGCCTCCATGGGCTCGAAATCACCGCCGATCTTGCCGGGCCCGTTCGTCGGCCATACAGATTCGAAACCTTTCCAGAGAATTTCATTGGTGGTCCCGAGCGCACCCTCCCCGCCGAGCCACGGCAGCGCGTAAACGCGGGCATAATACAGGGCACCGAAAAAAGCCGCGAAGAAGAATACCTCCGAGGTGATGAACCAGATCATGCCCCAGCGGAAGGAATGATCGACCTGCTCGTTGTAGAAACCCGAAACACTCTCATGAATCACGGTGCCGAACCACCCCACCAGCATGGTGACGAGGATCGCGGCGCCGAGGATCATCATGGCAGGGCCGATGGCCGCGCCATTGAGATAGTTCGCGAATCCCGCCAATAGGGTCGTCAGGCCGATGGAGCCGACGATCGGCCAAGTCGCCTTGTGCGGCAAATAATAGGAAGCTGCGTTGGTCGCCATGGGATCCCCCCTGTCTCCATTCAATTGGGTAAAAAATTCAATCTCGTTTGGAATCGGTAATGTCGAAAAATGTGTAGGCGAGCGTCAGTTCGGTGATGTCCTTGGGCAAGTCCGGGTCGATGACGAAACGAACGGGCATTTCCCGGCGCTGGTGCGGCTCGAACTTTTGCTCCGAAAAACAGAAGCACTCGGTCTTTTTCAGGTATTGCGTGGCCGTGCCTGGCGTGATACTGGGAATAGCCCGTCCCACCACTTCGTGGTCGGTGGTGTTCTCCCCGTAAAACCTCACGGTGTAATACTCCCCCGGATGAATTTTCATCTTGGGGCGCTCCACTCCGAAGTCCAAAGGCATCCTTTCGTTCAGAGCGGTGATGAATTCGATCGTAATCTCGCGAGACGAATCGACCGCATAAGAGACTTCGTCCACTGCTTCCGCGCGCACCTTGCCGTTCAATCCCGTGATTTCACAAAACAAGTTGTAAAAGGGCGCCAGGACGAAGCCGAGGCCGAACATGGCGACCGCGACGAGCATGATCGCCCCCGCCATCCGGCGGTTTTTCCCGTGCGAGTGCTGCTGATTCACGACGGTGACGAACCCGAAATGGCTCTGAGGATGGAATACACATACAGGCAGAACGCCAGAAACGCGATCACGCCTGCCAGGATCAGATTTCTCTTGCGTAGGTCCATGGCAACAATCGGAGAGGACCGACTGACTGGCAGCGGATCCCCTCCTCAGCGGTCATTTGACTTCCGGAGCGGTCGTCCACGTGTGGTAGGGAGGCGGAGAGGGCAAGGTCCACTCCAGACCGTGCTCCCGTGCGCCTTCCCAGACCTCGTCGGTCGCCTTCTCGCCCTCGCCGCGGATCGCCTTGATCACGATGTACACGAAGATCAGTTGGGCGAAACCGAAGATGAAGGCTCCCACGCTCGACATCGCGTTGAATTCGGCGAACTGCACCGCGTAATCCGGGATACGACGCGGCATACCGGCCAACCCCAGGAAATGCTGCGGGAAGAACAGCACGTTGACCGAGATCGCCGACAGCCAGAAATGCAGCTTGCCCAGACGTTCGTCGTACATGCGTCCGGTCCATTTCGGCAGCCAGTAATACACCGCCGCGATGGGAGCGAATACCGCGCCGGTGACCAGGGTATAGTGGAAGTGGGCGACGATGAAATAAGTGTCGTGATACTGCAAATCCGCCGGCGAGATGGACATCATCAGCCCGGTGAATCCGCCCATCGTGAACAGGACGACGAAGGCGATGGCGAACAGCATCGGCGTTTCGAAAGTCATCGCCCCCTTCCACATGGTCGCCACCCAGTTGAAGACCTTAACGCCCGTCGGCACGGCGATGAGCATGGTGGCATAGGTGAAATAAAGCTCGCCCGCCAACGGCATGCCCACGGTGTACTGGTGGTGGGCCCAGACGATGAACGACAGGAAGCCGATCGAAGCCGTCGCGTATACCATCGAGGAATAGCCGAACAGCGGTTTGCGGGCGAAGGTCGGGATGATGGTGGAGATCACGCCAAAGGAAGGCAGAATCAAGATATAGACTTCGGGGTGCCCGAAGAACCAGAACAGATGCTGGTAGAGCACGGGATCCCCGCCGCCGGCCGCATTGAAGAAGCTGGTGCCGAAGAACTTGTCGGTCAGCAGCATAGTGACCGCACCGGCGAATACCGGCATGACGGTGATCAAGAGGAAGGCGGTGATGACCCAGGTCCAGACGAAGAGGGGCATCTTCATCAGGGTCATACCGGGGGCGCGCATGTTGAACACGGTCACGATGATGTTGATCGCGGCCATGATCGACGAGATGCCCAGCAAATGCACGGAAAAGATGACGAACGGCAGATGCGCCCCGCCCTGCAACACCAGCGGCGGATACAACGTCCAGCCGGCGGCGGGAGCACCGCCCTCCATGAACAGGGTGCTCGCCAACAGCGTGAAGGCGAAAGGCAGGATCCAGAAGCTCCAATTGTTCAACCGCGGAAGCGCCATGTCCGGAGCACCGATCATGATCGGGATCATCCAGTTGGCCAGGCCCGCGAACGCGGGCATGACCGCGCCGAATACCATGATCAAGGCATGGAGGGTAGTCATCTGGTTGAAGAACGCGGGGTCGACGTATTGCATGCCCGGTTCGAACAATTCCGCACGGATCACCAGGGCCATCGCTCCCCCGACGAAGAACATGATCAGTGCCGTGACCATGTAAAGGGTGCCGATGTCCTTGTGATTGGTGGTGAACACCCAGCGCAGGAAACCTCTCGCAGGGCCGTGATCCTCGTGCTCTTCGTGCCCCTCGTGCTCGGCGTGCCCTTCCTCTTCCTCACGTTCGATCTCATCGGGTCCACGGTAGCCGTAGTACTTCACGGGCCGTTCTTCGTGGGTTGCCTCTGTCATGGCTTTTTCACCTCATCGAAAACATTGAAAAATCAGTTCTTCGCGGTCACGTCCGCAGGTTGAACGAGGTCACCCTTGCCGTTGCCGAAGCCATTGCGCTGATAAGTCACCACGGCCGCGATATCGACCGGGCTCAGCGTGGCGGCGAAACCGGGCATCATGTCACCCTTGCCCTTCATCACCACTCGCAAATGCTCTTCGATCGGACCGGTCGCCACCGGGCTTCCCTTGATCGGCGGGAAAGTGCCCGGGATACCTTCGCCGTTCACCATGTGACAACCCGCGCAGTTGGCGTTGTAGACCGCTTCCCCACGAGTCATCAATTCGGCCAAAGTGAACGTCTTGCTGGCCTCGGCCGCAAGCGCCTTTGCCGCGGCTTTCTGCTCCTCGACCCATTTATTGTAGTCTTCCTCGGTCTTGACCTCGACCACAATCGGCATGAAGCCGTGATCCCGTCCGCACAGCTCGGCGCATTGTCCGCGGTAAACACCGGGTTTCTCCACTTTAGCCCAGGCGTCGGTTACGTACCCGGGGATGGCGTCCTTTTTCCAGCCGAAGGCCGGCACCCACCAGGAGTGAATCACGTCGGCAGCCGTGAACAGGAAGCGGACCTTCTTGTTGGCGGGAATGACCAGCGGCTTGTCCACGTTCAACAGGTAATCGGGAACCTGCTCGGGAGAAATCGCGGCACCGAATTGCCGGGCTTCGTTACTCTTGGCGTCCAGCGTACTGAAAAAATCGATGCCGTTGTCTAGATAGGTGTAGCGCCATTTCCATTGATAGCCGGTGACCTTGACGGTCATGTCGGAGGCGCTGGTGTCGTAGGCTTCGATCATCACCTTGGTGGCGGGAATCGCCATGGTGAGCAGGATGATGAACGGAATGATGGTCCAGAGGATTTCGAGCTTGGTGTTCTCGTGAAAAGTCGCCGGAATCACGCCTTTCGATTTGCGGTGATGCAAAACGGAATAGATGATCAGACCGTAGACAACCACGCCGATCGCGACGCAAATCCACAGAATATACATGTGGAGGTCATAGATGTCCCGGCTCAACTGGGTTACACCGGGGGTCAGATTCAAGGCATAGTCGGCGCGCGCCTCCCCGAACGATGCGATCCACAGACCGGCGGTCAGTAGCTTGAGTTTCTTCACGGAGCCCTCTCCTCGGTATCTCAGGTCAATATCGTATGAATTCGAATGATCAGCGATTCTGCAAATCTCGTTGCAACTCCCGGTACAGCGCCTCGCGCTCCGATTCCACCAAAAAGCGGCCGATCTCAATCCCGCGACCATGGCGCAGCAGACGCAGACGACTCGGATGACCGGCGAAGGTGGGGCGCTCCAGTCTCACCCCAAGCCATGCCCGCTGGAATCGATAGGTCTGCTCGGGGCGGTAGATTCCCCGTTCGACCTTGACCTGGCGGTCGCTGATCGTGATCACCTCGCGCCTGCCCGAGCGCTTCATGGCGAGCCGAAAACAGTACGCCAACAGCAACCACTCGGCGCCGGAAAAAGGCAGTACCAACCACGCCCCGGTCAACGCGAACAACCCTCCGACGGAACCCATGACCAACGCCATCACCCCCAGCAGGACCCACGCCTGCCGTCGTGTCAGGGAGGCATTGGGCTTCAAGATGAAGCGTTTGTTTCCCGTCACCGGATCCAGATCCGACTCGATCATGGACTCCGTTCAATCAACGCTCGTTCTTCTGGTGCCGAAAACAGCGTTCGAGCAGCGCACGACCATACGCTCCGGCGGAACGATTCACGAAGTTGGGTATTTCACGGCTCAAAATTCCAAAAACTGTAACCGAAAACGATGAAGCCGCGCAAGGAACCGATGACATGAATTCTTCCCAATGGAACCGCACAGGTACGTCACTTCCGCACCACCGCGCTCAGGACCTCGAACGTTGCCGGGATCGAGGAGCCATCCGCCCTCTTCTCGTACACCTGCGCCAGACGTTCTAGGGTCCCTCGCCCGAGCAAATGACGGGGTCTGTCGCGCGTTACGTTATGGGCTCCGAGAGCCTTGAGCTCCCGCATCAACGCCAATAGGGAAGGATAGCACCGGCGCTGACGGACGGATTTGACTTCGCTCAAAGAAAACCCGCTCGCGCGCAAACCGGCCGCGACAGATCCCCGCGCCGGGAACGTATTGACGTGGCTGTAGCTGTCGATGCGGCTCCACGCCTCGCGCAACTCACACAGTGAGCCTTCGCCGAACATGCTGAATGCGAGCACCCCGCCGGGTCGCAACACTCTGGCGCATTCGGCGAATGCAGCCGGGAGGCTCCCACACCATTGAAACACCATGTTGGCAAAGATCACGTCGAAGGTTCCGGCGGCGAACGGTAGGCACTCGGCATCACCGACCACAAGTCCCGCTTCCCGCGCGCACTGGCGTTTCTCGCGCAAGTGGCGCAGCATGCCCTCGGCGAGATCAAGCGCCAAACATTGCGCTTCCTTGAAAGAAGTGCGCAGTCGCTCGGTGAAATACCCGGTACCGGCGCCCAAGTCCAACACGGCGTCCGCGCTCGGTACCGCGGCGCACAGGCGTTGTAAGAGACGCTGTCCCACTTGCCGCTGCAGCACGGCGACACCGTCATAGCCGGAGGCTGCGGCGCCGAATGATCGGCCGACCCAGTGTTTTTCAGGAGTCGAAGCCGATTCGTCGCGGAATGGCGGGTCAGGATCGGTTCTTCTGCTGCGCAAGGAATCCATGAATCAGCCTTGCTGTCGGCTCTGGATGAGTCACGAAAGGGATGTGGGAGGCGCCATCGATCACGCGGCAGACCAGATCCGGTTTTCTCGTGACGAGGACCTCGGCCACGGCTGACGGCACCAGCCGATCGCGGGCACCCAGAATGGCCAACATGGGTTGGGACAAGCTCATGAACACCTCCCGGAGATCCGCCCACCGGAGTACCTCCAGGCCAGCGCGAAGTGCCCTGGGATGTGGGGTCGGTCGCTCTGCCAGCAGCGCGCGCAGACGCCGCAGCAAGGCCCTTTCGTTGGCCGTACCGAGGAGTTGCAGCGCCAGGAAACGCTGTAATGCGGCCGGGTAGTCTTGCAGAAAATCCGCGCCGAAACGCATCAGGTTACCGAGATCCATACCCGGCCAGTCCGGCTCGGCGACGAAGCGGGGAGTCCCGCACAGCAGCGTAACCGAGTTCACCGCGGGCGGCTCCCAACGGGCGGCTTCGAGCGCGATCAGCGCCCCGAGAGACCAACCGACCCAGTGAGCCGGCCGCGGCACGGTTTCCAGGAGCGAGGCGACCACGGTACTCAGCGACCAGTCGGAGATCATCGCGCTGTGGCCATGGCCGGGCAGGTCGACCCGTGTCACCCGAAACCCGGACAGGCGCGGAACGAAATCGGTCCAGATCCCCCCATGCATGCCCCAACCGTGGATGAGAACGAGATCTTCGCCCGTCCCCGAGGTTTCGGTGAACAGGTCCTCCGCCATTTCACTCCCCGTTGCTCATCCCGTCCTCGGGACTCGCCCTATCCCTCAACCCTACCCCCTTCTCCCAAAGGGAAAAGGAAGCGGATGAACCCCCCTCTCCCTCTGGGACCAATCCGCCGGGAGCGGATTGGGTCGGGCGAAGCCCGACCGGAGGGTTCCGGGCAGGATCGCCCGGAGACATTGGGGTTTGGGGTGCGGGAGTTTGGGGGCCCGCTGCGCGGTCCAAGCTGTTCGCCCCCTCCCTGGGGCTCACCCCTTCGGGGCCAGCTTCACTATCCAAAATTGCTCCAGGCGATTTTGTCGCTCCCGGCGAACTTGTCGGCAGGACCGCTGCCAGAGCATCCAACAAGCGGTCCACCTGTTCCGCCGTATGGTTCGCCGTCAACGTGACCCGCAGCCGTGCGGTCCCTTCCGGCACCGTCGGCGGCCGAATGGCGCTCACCCAAAAGCCACGCTCCGCCAAGGCATGGCTGGCCGCGAGCGCCAGGCGGTTGTCACCGATCAAGATCGGCTGGATCGGCGTGAACGAATCTGCCAGCGGCAGTCCCGACTGAAGCGCGCCGGCGCGAAACCTTCGAATATTCCGCTGCAGAGCCTCCCGCCACTCCGGTTCTTCACGCACGATGCGCAGGCTGGCGCGGGCGGCCTCGGCCACCGCAGGCGGCAAGGCCGTCGTGTAGATATAGGTGCGCGCGCGCTGCATCAGGTAGTCGATGAAATCCGCCTCCCCCGCTACGAAGGCGCCGAAGGCACCCAGTGCCTTGCCCAGGGTCCCAACCAAGACCGGAACCTCGGATGCACCCAGGCCGAAATGCTCCAGCGTCCCCCGCCCGTTCGCGCCGAGCACGCCGATGCCATGCGCGTCGTCCATCATGAGCCAGGCATCCCTTTCCCGAACGGTGCGCACCAACTCCGGCAAGGGCGCCAGATCCCCCTCCATGCTGAAAACCCCGTCCGTGACCACCAGGCGCAGCGCCGCCTTGCTTCCCGCCAAGGCGGCATCCAGCGCTCGCCAATCCCGATGCGGATAGCGATAAAACCTCGCCCCGGAAAGCAAGCCACCGTCGAGGAGCGAGGCGTGATTGAGCCGATCCTCGAACACCGCGTCGCCGCGCCCGACCAGCGCGGAGATGACCCCCAGATTCGCCATGTATCCCGTAGAGAATAGCAACGCCCGGTCACGACCCAGGAATTCCGCCAACTCTTCTTCCAATGCATGGTGGGCGGCCGAGTGACCGCACACCAAATGCGCTGCCCCGGCGCCGACTCCGTAACGTTCGACGGCTCGACGAAACGCTTCCCGGACGGCCGGATGATTGGCGAGTCCGAGGTAATCATTGCTGCAGAAATTGACGAGTCGCCGCTGGTCGACCTGCACCTCCGCTGCTTGCGGCCCTTCCAGGACGCGCCGCTCGCGGTAGGCATCCCGCCCGCGGATCGAACGCAAGGCGGCGACCGGATCGAATCCCATGACGTTCAGCCGGCGCACCCGGACATGCGCATCCCCAGTCGGGCGAACAGGCGCCTGTCCTTTTCGGTTTCGGGGTTGCCGGTGGTAAGAAGTTTCTCGCCGTAGAAAATCGAGTTGGCTCCCGCGAGGAAACACAAGGCCTGCATTTCGTCGCTCATCTCCGCACGCCCGGCCGACAGGCGGACGCGGGAAGCCGGCATCAAGATCCGCGCAACGGCGATGGTGCGCACGAATTCGAACGGGTCGATCCGCTCGATCCCGGCCAGCGGCGTGCCTTCCACCTGCACCAAGAGATTGATCGGGACGCTCTCCGGATGGCGCGGCAGATTCGCGAGTTCGATCAATAGGTTGGCACGGTCCCGCCGACTCTCTCCCATGCCGACGATGCCGCCGCAGCAAACGTGGATACCCGCGTCCCGCACCCGCTCGAGCGTGTCCAGCCGCTCCTGGTAGGTGCGCGTGGTGATGATCTGGGAATAATACTCTTCGGAGGTATCCAGATTGTGATTGTAGTAATCCAGCCCCGCCTCCTTGAGACGCCGGGTCTGCTCCTCGGTCAGCATCCCGAGGGTGACGCAGGTCTCCAGACCCAAGGCCTTGACCTCCTCGATCATTCTCGCGATCTGCTCCAGATCGCGGTCCCTTGGGCCTCGCCAGGCAGCCCCCATGCAGAACCGCGTCGCCCCTTCCGCCTTGGCACGCCGCGCCGCCTCCAAGACTTGCTCCACGGACAACAAAGATTCACGCTGGATGCCGGTGTCGTAATGCGCGCTTTGTGGACAGTAGGCGCAGTCCTCCGAACAGGCCCCGGTCTTGATGCTGAGGAGACTGCTGACCTGCACCTCGTTCGGGTCGAAATGACGCCGGTGTACAGCTTGCGCCCGGTACAGGAGATCGTTGAAAGGCAGGGCGAACAGTGCCTCGACCTCGGCCAAGCTCCAATCGTGACGCAGCACGGCTGCGGCCGCCCCGTTTTCCTGGCCGACCGTCGTGGCAAACTCGGTATGCATCGAATATGTTCTCCGGAAGCGGCTCGACACGCCGATTCATCCGGCCTGTAAGCGTGCGAGCATGAAAATGGGATACGATTGGCTGAACATTATACAGGACTGGCTGTATCCACCCACCTGTCTGCTTTGTGGGGCAGGCGGACCTCCGGGACGGGATCTCTGTGCTTCCTGCGCGGAAGCCCTGCCTTGGATCGATTCCGCCTGTGGGAGCTGCGGCCGGGCGCTCCCAGCACCCGCCGATGCTCCTTGCGGATCCTGCCAGGTGGAGCCACCACCCTTCGACGCCTGTCACGCGGCGTTCCGTTACGAGGAACCGATCCGGCACCTGATCCGGGGCATCAAATACGGGCGGAGACACGCAGCGGGGCGACTGTTGGGGCAACTCGTGGCCCACCGGCTCGGTAATCTCGTCCCACCCCCGGAGATGATCCTGCCGGTTCCCTTGCACCGCAGCCGCCATCGGGAGCGTGGGTTTAACCAATCCGTGGAAATCGCTCGCCACCTGAGCCGGTCATTCCGCATCCCCCTGGACCTCCATGCCGTGATCCGCCATCGCCCGACTCTGCCGCAGGTCCGCCTGACGGCGGATCAGCGGACCAAGAACGTCCGCGGAGCCTTCTCGCTGCGCCAGCCGATCACTGCACGCCATGTCGCCATTTTCGACGACGTGGTCACGACCGGCGCAACAGCGGGAGCGATCGCCGAACTGTTGCGACGGGAAGGGGTGGAACGGATCGAAGTGTGGGCCGTCGCCCGGGCCTGAGGCAAGGTTCGGGTGATGGCAAGCCTGCCGACGGAATGCCCGCGCGGGCCTATGGCAGGCTCATGCCACCGCTCTGCCCGTCACCGCCGTAGGAACCGCCCCACCCTCCACCGTACAGTCCCTTGAGTTTCTGCCGGTATTCGTTGCTGATCCCGGTGATGTCGCGTTTCTTCTCTACCACGCGCGGGGTGATGAGAATCACCAGCTCGTTACGCTCCGGCGTGATGCTGGTCTGTCCGAACAGCCAGCCGATCAGGGGCAACTGATTGAGATAGGGAAAGCCGGTTTGCTCTTCCCTTCTACGATCTTGGATGAGCCCCCCGAGGACGATAGTGTCGCCGTTCGGCACGGCTATCGAACTCTTGATTTCCCGGTTGGCGAACTGGAAGGTCCTCTGATCCTGGCCAACCGTGATCGGAGACGGTGTCGATATGGCTTGCAGGACCTCCATGGTCACCAGTCCGCCGGCGTTGACCCGGGGACGGAGTTGCAGGGTCACCCCGGACTGCTGATACTGGAATTGCGAAGTCGCCCCGCCGATAACCCCGCCCACGGATTGCACCGTACCCGTAATGATGGGAACCTGATCGCCGACGTTGATCCTTGCCTCCTGATTGTTGAGCACCATGAGCGACGGCGAGGAAAGAATGTTGAGCAGGTTCTGTCTCGCGAGTAGATCCAGGAGCACCCTGACATTGCCGCCATTGAGGATGGCGGCGTAGGAAAACCCGCCCGAAACGGCGGCCGCCAGGTTCCTGCCGATGGGTCCGAGCAAGGCAAACTTGTTGCTGCCTCCTCCGGTGCCATTGATCACCCATTGTAGACCATACTTGAGCTCGCCTCTCAGAAGGACCTCGACGATCGTCGCGTCGATCAGCACCTGCATGGGAAGCATGTCCAGTTCCTTGATCACCGCCTCGATTTCCTTCCATTCCTGCGGCTTGGCGACCACGATCAGGGCATTGTTGGAGGGATCGGCGACCACACGCGCACCACCGGCCAGTTCGGTGACCGCCGCGCCTGCGGCACCGGTGAGCGGCCGCCTGCCCCCGATTCCCCCGGCAACGCCGCCACTCACCCCCCCCATGCCCGTGCCGGCCCGCCCCAGTCCGCCCGTGACACCCGAAGTACCGCCCCCGAGCGTCCCACCCGTTCCACCGAACCCGGTGCTACCCGTGGACCCGATTCCGCCCAAGGTGCCCGAAGAAGTGCCGGTTCCACCGTAGCCCGAGGACCCAGTGGTCCCCAGACCCGAAACCGTGCCGAAACCAGTGGACGTCCCGCCGCCGATTTCCATGCCGGTGAGCCCCGGCGCGAGCGAGGGCCCCGCCGGCCCAGCCCTGCCGGTGCCGAAGATTCCCCCCAGCACATGAGCCAACTCCATGGCATCGACATGCTGGCAGCGATAGACATGAGTATTGCCGACGCGGGTCGTGTTGTAACGGTCGAGCCGCTCGACCCAGCTTTCCACCTCCTCCAAATAGCGCATCTGCGGCGATACCGCCAAGATCGCGCTCAAACGCTCGATGGGCAGGATGCGCACCATGCCTTCGAGCCGGCCCTTGGCTCCGGTATCGAGCAACTTGGTCAATTCCTCCGCGATCGTCTTGGCGTCGACGTTCTTCAGGGGGAACAAGGCGACCGACATGCCGCGCATGTAATCCACGTCGAAGATGTCGATGGTATCCATGACCGAAGCGAGTTCCTCCGCCGTTCCCGCCACCATGACCAGGTTGCGCACTTCGTCCACGCGCAAGACGGCTTTCGGTGGCATGACCGGTTCCAGCACCTTCTTCATTTCTTCCGCGCTGACGTAGCGCAGCGGCACCACCCGCAACTGGAACCCCGGTTCCAGGGGACCCGTGCCCACCCCGGCCCCGGGAGCGCCGATGAGGGCATTGGCATCCGGCTCGATCCGGTAAATTCCTTTGTCCCGGATCAGGACTGCTCCGTTCATTCGCAGCAGCGTTTCCAACGTCGGCAGCATCTCGTCTTCCGTCAGAGGCCGCGTGGTCTGCAGGCTGACCCTGCCGGATACCTTCGGGCTCAGGACATAGTTGAGCTTCAGGGTGTCGCCGAGAATGACTTTGGCGACTTCGGCGAGATCGGCATCGTCGAAATTCAGCGTGTACTTGCCTTCCTTGCGACTCGCCCTCCTTCCGCCTGCCACCTCACCCAATCGACCCGGAGCCGGATTGACCACCGCGCCTTTCGGGGGGTAATACTCCGGCTCCTTCAGCATCTCGGTCTTGGCGGCTTCCAGCGGTCCCGATGGAGGTTCTTCCTTGGTCACCTTTTCGACCTTCAAGTTGGTCGGAACTTCCGGCTTGCGGAAGAACTGGGGCAACAGCGAGGCGCACCCGCCCGTTCCAAAAACCGTCGCCAGCAGGGTCAACCTCAGGATGGCCTTATGCATGCGCGAAAGCTCGATCAGTCGTTGCATCATTCCGCGCCCGCGTCTCCTTCGTCCATGCCGTCGCCCTCGGCATCCGCACCCTCGTCGAACGTTTCTTCGGTTTCATCAGGCAGTTCCACGTCCTCGTCACCTTCCTGTGCGGCTTCGCCACCCTGCTGTTTGGGGGTGGGGAGAGCCACTTTCGCCTTGGCGGATGGAGCCGCCGGCGGAGAAGGAACACTGGCGGCGGCGCTTGGCACCTTCGGCCTTTTCTTTAGCAAAAGGAGTTCCTGACGCTCGCCGTCCTGTTCCAGGATCACACGATCGCCGTGGAGCTCCACGAGGGTCCAATCGTCAATGACGCCGCCTTTCTTGACCCGTTTGTATTTTCCCTTCGCATCGACCAGCAAGGCGGTCACGCCTCGCGGCGAAAACACGACTCCCATCAGTTTCGCATTCAACGGCGTGCGGAGCTTTACGATCGGGCCTTCCTCCCCGGCCGACTCCTGCGGGGGTCTGCGCCCCTCGATGAACAGCGGTCGTTGCACCAGTTCGTCGAATTCGCTGATCTCCGGGAAATCGAATGGCTCCAACGTCATTCCCTCCCCGCCAGCCCGCGCTTGCGCCACCGGTGGCGGGGGAATGTGATATCGTCGCTCGATCAGCCAGGACTGCACCAAGGCCAGCATCGCCAGGAATGCACACAATCCCAGCAAGATCAAGGACAATCGGAGATCACGGCCAAGCCCCATGACGATCACGATGCTTTTTGCGACATGTAGCCGATCACATCGAAATCCACACTCAGCCGATCGATTCCTTCTGTTTTCTTCTGTCCCGGACGTGGAGGCATACGGATCGGGCGCACATTGAGGTTCTCCACGAACAGAACCGGTTGCGCCGATTCGATGTCGTAAAGCACTTGACGCAGCACCCCCGTGCTCCCATTCAGGCGGACTTTCACGGCGATGCGGGTGAATTGGTCCTCGGTTCGTTCCGGGATCACCTGGGTACTGATCAACTCGCCCCCGGCATCGGTCACGATGTCCTTGATCCGGGTTTGCAGGTCCGCCGAAGCGAGGGCCGGTGTCCCCTGGGTAAAGACATTCTCCGTTCGCTCACCTTCGCGCCGAATCTCGGCGAGACGCGTGACCCAGTAATCCCGCTCGGCAACCACCGTTTGCAGACGTTGTAAGCGAAACAGCAGATCCTCGCCGGTCTCCCGATAATTCAGATACAAAGCCCTAAGGGGCGCGATGATTGCGCCGTACACGAGCAGCAAGGTGAGAATCAAGAGACCCACGGCAAGGAGCCGCGAGCGGCTGAATTCAATTTTCAGATGCAGCAGGCGTTTCAGCGAATCTTGCATTTACCGCCTCGGAAGCGATCTGGAACCGTTCCAGATTGCTGGATACGTCCTTGGTCACGGGTGACACGAAACTGGTATTTTTGAAGTAGGGGGACGCCTCCATACGTGAGATCAAGCTGGAGGCGGACGGAGATTGTCCCTGCACGATGAGCCGCCGATCCTTGTATTGCAGGCCGTTGAGCCAAGTGTCATCCGGCATGACCTTGCTCAGTTCGTTCAGCACGTCGAGCACGATCGGTTCCGTGCGTTTCTTTTCCAGCAGATAGCCAATTTCATGCGTGAGCTGTTCCGCCTGCTGTCGCAAGGACTCCACTTCTTTGGCCGACTTGCTGGCCTTTTTCACCTCGTTTTCGAGTTGTTCGACCCAGCGGCTCTCCTTCCATGGCGGAAGCAGACCCAACAACAACAACAGGGACGCCGCGACCACTGCTAGCCCGATGTTGATGGCTCGGCGCCAGTTACGCCGGGGTTTCCGGAAGCGTTCCGGCAGCAACTGCTGCCGCCGCTGCCGCGGATCGTCGGATACGTCCACGTAGTCCGGCTGCCATCCGTAGGCAACCAGGGTTTCCAGCATCCCGTCGAGGCGATCACGGGGCACCACCGCCAACTCCACCCGAATCTGCCCCGCCGCCTTGAGCCGCTCCACGACCCGGACATCAAAATACGTCTGGTCTGCCTTGAACGGCGTGAAGCGATCCATTTCAAAGGCCATGACCTGGCGCAGATTTTCCTCGGTCGCCGCGGGAAGCTTCACCGTGCGCGCCAGACACTGATCCGGCAACAAACGGAAGACCAGGGCTGCTTCTCTCAGCTCCGGGGCCGCTTCGAGGCAACGTTGCCATTCCAAGCGACCCTGGTCGTCGGCGGGAAAATTCCCGAGCGGACGTTCCTCGGACGAGGTCCGGTACACGGCCTCCAGCACCCCATCCTTCCAAGTCAGGAAAATCCACGGGGTGCCCCGGTCCAACAGCGCACGTACGCGGGACGGCACCAGGAAGGCCAACTCCCCTGCCCACCACCGCAAGAACGAACGGAAGTCCCAGTCTATGGGCTGGTTCAACTGCAACATGCCGAGGGATCAGTAGTAACCGGCTTCCAAATCTGAAAAGCTTGCAATTTTCCACTGTAACACCGAAAACGGCAAACTCTGCGGGCGCTGCTGGCGATTCAGTACCGCACGGATTCCCGCCCGGTCGCCCTCCACCGTGACTGTTTCGACACGCACCGAATACACATTGTCGCTGCGGCTGCTGCTCAACGGAATCGGGCCCGGAGCCTGTCCCGCCCGCAGCGCCGGGGGACCTGTGACGGTGTCGCGTCGCGCCAGAAAATCCGCCACCGCTCCCTCGTCCCCCCTGAACAGGATGCGAAGCATGGCGGGACCGGCTTTGCTCAGATTCACCCCATCGGCATGGGTGTAGATCGTGATCAACGGTTCGATGCGTCCATAGATCGCAGGCGTCATGCCGAAAACCCCGAGCAGTTCGTCCGGCACCAGGAACTCCCGATTGCCGGGTCCCGGCCGCCCGGCCGCCTGGTACTCCACGCGCTCCGCACCATGCAGCCGCCTCAGGTCATCGGCATCGCGCCAATCGAGAATGGCATCGGCCAGTCGCTGCGCCAGTTCGGGATCCCCGAGCACTTGCAGAAACAGCTCGCGTAACGCGGCTTCCGAGGCCGCGTTCAGGTCCAGTTTGCCGGATTCGTCTTCGATCCGGATGAACAGGCGAGCTTGTCCGAGCTCCACCGTGTAAGGCGTGCCATCCGACTTCCAGCGACGCGCGGAATCGCGCTCCGCCAGCATGAGCATGGCGTAATGCACCCCGCCTTCGGCCAAAGCACGAGCCCTGGCGTTCCCCCGCACCCCGCTCGCAAGCTCCGACTCCCGACGCAGGGTGAGGGAAAAACTCCCCGCCATGATCGTCATCAGCACCAGCACCCAAAGCACCAGCACCAGTGCCAATCCCCTTTCCCGCCGCTCTCCGCTCCTCTCCATGGCCGTCCTAGCGCAAGGCGTCGACACGGGGGGTGACGCGCAGGGGTGGCCAGACCTCCTCCCCTTCGGGCTTGAGCGTGATCCGGATCTGTTTCGGCATGAACATTTGGTACCATTCCTCCAGCCATGCCCACTCGCGGGTTTGCTCGTTCCAGGACAAGTAGGCGATGCGGAAGGACTCCACGCGCTCCAACACCAATACATCGTCCAGCACCGATTCACCGCCCCAGTGCTGCACAGCCAGGCGTAAATCCGTGGAACCGTCTCGGGGGGAGAGGTAGAGCCGAAACCGGTACAAGCCGCCACGGATGTGTGGCGACAATGCCGCCACGTATTCCAAGCCTTGGCCGGTACCGCGAAAACTCAACACGGACCGATTCGGCTCCACTTGCTCGATCAAGGGCAGGGCCGCCTCCAGCTGCGTACGCAGGAACTGCTGCACCAGGAGCATACGGCTGGCGCGCTCCACCGTCGCCTCGCCTTTGTCCCAGGTACCCGCCCCGACGCGCAGACTGCCCGTCAAGAGCAGAGCCATGGCCGCCAGCAGGGTGGTGGCGATGAGCACCTCGAGCAGGGTGAAACCGCGCGACTCTTTCACCGGCGCAAGAAACCGCCCGGCTGCGGTGCCTCGTTGACGAGACGCAGGCTGCTCAGCGTCACTTCGCGCGGCTCGCCCCCTTCGCCCTCTCCCCAGATCACACTCACGTCCACGGCATAAAGTCGAAACGGCAAGGCGGAGTCTTCCATCCCCGGCACCGGGTAGGGCGCCACCCGCAGAATCCAGCGGAACTCGTCGCCGAGCCGCCCCTCGCGTGCGCCGACGACCAGTGGCTGCACGACCCCGACATCGGCCAGCAGCGACTCGGCGGCGACCACCGCCCGCGCATATTCTTCGGTGACTCCCGCCGCGCGCGCCGCGCCACCGAACACGCGCATCAATACCCCCAAGGCGATGGCCAGCACCGAAAACGCCACCAGGACCTCGAGCAGCGAAAAACCTCTCTGGACTGTCGGTCTACGGCGTGGGGTTTTCGTCTTCATGCACCGAGATCCTTCCCGTCAACCAATTGATGTCGATCCACCAACGACGACCTGCCCCTTCCAGCGTCACCCTCCCACCGGTGGAAGTGCCGTCCGGGAAGAAGCGAATGCTGCCGACGCCTTCGCCTGCGTACTCGGATTGCGCGGTGAACAGCTTGACGTTTACGGAACTCGGCAAGTCATAGACTTTTGACCGGCCGGTCACCTGGTAACGACGATTCTCGACGTCTAGCACGAAGCGCGCCTCCTGGCGCCGGCTCAATGCCTGCCCGCGCGCGAAGCGCAAGCCCGAAGCCACGTCCCGCGCGGCCGAACTCAACTGCGCCGAGGCGATGGCGGGCATCACATTCGGTACCACGACGGCCATGAGGATGGCGCCGAGGGTGAGCGCCAGCAGCATTTCGAGCAGGGTGAAGCCGCGCATCGCAATGCGTCGCACTTACTCCCAACCCAGGATGTCGGCATCCTCTCCCTCGCCTCCCTCGGCGTTGTCCGCCCCCCAAGACCACAGGTCGAACTTGCCGTGTTGCCCCGGGGAGATATAGTGATAAGGGTTGTTCCAGGGGTCGAGCGGCACTTTTTTCTTGCGCAGATAAGGACCGTTCCACACCCGCGCAGTGCTCGGTTGCTCGACCAGCGCGTTGAGTCCTTCCTCGGTCGTCGGGTAGCGGCCGACATCGAGTTTGTACATGTCCAGGGCCGCCGCCAGTTCCTCGACCTGAAGTCGCGCCGCCTTGCTCTTGGATTCACCCAAGTGTTTCATCACTTGCGGACCGATCAATCCTGCCAGGAGTCCGATGATGGCCAGGACGACCAACAGCTCGATCAGGGTGAAGCCCCGGTCCCGTCGGCGGCGAAAGCTACCAGCATGGTTCATGTGCGAGTACCTCGAATGTGGTTGGAAGGACGATGTGCGGCATCAAAAAGCCAGGTCGTTGACGCTGACGATAGCCATCAGGATGGAAATGATGATCGCGGCGATCATTATGCCCAAACCGACGATCAGTACCGGTTCCAGCAGGGCCAGAATGCGCTGCACCGTGATCTTGATCTCCTTGTCGTAGGTCACCGCCACGCGTTCCAGCATCTCCGTCAGATGCCCGGATTCCTCACCGAGCTTGATCATTTGCAAAGCCAGGATCGGGAACACCTCGGCGTCGGTCAACGGGCCCGACAGGGCCCCTCCTTCCTTGAGGTTGTGGATGGCAACATCGATTTTTTCCGCGACCGCCCGGTTCCCCAAGGTTTCTTTCACGATGGACAACCCGGCGACGAGCGGCACACCATTGGCGAGGAGGGTCGCCAGGGTCCTGGCGAAATGGGCCACCTCGACCTTACGGACCAGGTCCCCGACAAGGGGCCAGCGCAGCACCCGCCGGTCCCACACCAGCCGTCGCGCGGGATCGGCAAGCTGATGGCGCAAGTAACCCGCGACGAGGACTACCCCACCCAATAAACCCCACCAGTAATCCCTGAGCCCTTGTGCCACCCCGACCACGATCTGGGTCGGCAGTGGCAATTCCTTGCCTGCCGTCTCGAACATCTCGTTGAACTGGGGCACGACGAAAGCGAGGAGGAGCAGCAGGGAAGCGATCGCCATGGTCACCAGGATCGCCGGATAGATCAGGGCGGTCGACACGGTGTCCCGCAATTCCTTGGACCGATCGAGATATTCGGTCAGCCGCTCCAGCACGTCCTCCAAGGCACCGCCGGCTTCTCCCGCGCGAATCAGATTGAGATAGAAGCGGGAAAACACTCCTTCCTGTCGCTCCAAGGCTGCCGACAATTGCGCCCCACCCTTCACCGCCTCGATGACACGGCCGATCATGGCGTGCAAGGATTCGTTCTGCTGCGTCAGCTCTTCCAGCACGTACAGCGCCCGATCCAGGGGCAAACCCGCTTGCAGCAAGGTGAGCAACTCGCGGGTAAACAAACCGATGTCCTTCTGCGAGATACGGTGACGCCGTCTTCCCAAGCGTAACCACGCCAAGGGGCGCGCGCCTGCGGGCGTCACCCGCACGGGGATCAACCCCTCGCCCTGAAGCAGCGAGATCAAGGCCATTTCATCCGCAGCCTCACGTTCGGCCTCGACCGTCTCCCCTTCGCGGTTCACCGCCTTGTAAAAATAGAGCGGCATGGGTTCAGGTATCCGAAGTGACGCGCAACACTTCCTCGATGGTGGTGACGCCCATCAAGGCCTTGCGGATCCCATCCTCATACATGGTATGCATGCCTTCACGCAAGGCGACTTCCTCGATTTGCCGCGCCTGGGCATGGCTCATCACCAGTCGCCGCACTTCATCCGAGACGACCAGGAATTCGGTGATGGCGAGTCGTCCGCGATAGCCAGTTCCCGCGCATTCGTCACAACCTACCGCTCGATAGAGCGGTACTTCACCATCCGGGCGAAAACGTCGCAGCCCCATTTCCTCCACCATCTCGGGAAGCGCCGGTTGGATTTGTCTGCAGTGTGGACAAAGGCGCCGCACCAGTCGTTGCCCGAGAATCCCGTTCACCGTCGAGGTGATCAGGTAATCTTCCAGCCCCATGTCCATGAGACGCGTGACACCACTCGCCGCATCGTTGGTGTGCAAGGTCGACAAGACCAGATGCCCGGTCAACGCCGCCTGCACGGCGATGCGCGCGGTCTCCAGATCGCGCATCTCCCCGATCATGATCACGTCGGGGTCTTGGCGCATGATCGAACGCAGTGCGCTGGCGAAGGTGAGACCAATCTGTGGCTTGACCTGGATCTGATTCACCCCTTCCAGCTGGTATTCCACCGGATCCTCCACCGTAATGATCTTGCGTTCCGGGGTATTGAGCTTGTGCAGGGCGGTATACAGCGTGGTGCTCTTGCCGCTTCCCGTCGGACCGGTGATCAAGAGGATGCCGTGGGGTAGATCGAGGATCTCGAGAAAACGCTGCAGGGCGGCACCCTCGAAACCCAGAGCAGTGAAATCGAAAGTGATGCTTTCTTTGTGCAAGAGGCGGATGACGACGCTTTCTCCATACATCGTCGGCACGGTGGAAACGCGCAGATCCAGTTCCTTCCCCTGCACCTGGAGCTTGATGCGCCCATCCTGAGGCAGTCTGCGCTCGGCAATGTTGAGCTTGGCCATGATCTTGATCCGGGAGATCACTGCCGCCGTCGACCGCACCGGAGGCGCCTCCACGTCGCGCAACACCCCGTCGATGCGAAAGCGCACCTTGAGTCGCTGTTCAAAAGGCTCGACGTGGATGTCCGAAGCACGCGACTCGACGGCACGTTGCATGATCAGGTTGACCATCCGGATCACCGGGGCTTCGCTGGCCAAGTCCTTGAGGTGTTCGACGTCGGCCTCATCGATGTTGTCATCGCCACTCAGATTCTCGACGATCTGCCCCATCAACGACTTGCCCGAGCCCAATTGTTGTTCCAAGGCACGATCGATCTCCGAAGCGAGCCCGACACACAGACGCACCGGTTTCCCACAGGCGAGATCGAGGGCATGGAGCAACTCCTGATCGAAGGGGTCGGTCACTGCGACTACGTACCCGCGTCCGTCCCCGCTCAGGCCCACGGCGTGGTTTTCCTTCAGGAAGCGCGTGGCGACGACTTCCGGCAAAGGCGACACATCGGGGTAATCCGTGGGGCCGACCAGCGGCAACCCGCTGACTTCGGCGAGGCATTCCGCAGCATCCCGTTCCGATACCATGCCCAATTTCACCAACAAGGCCGGCAGGCGCAGGTCGTCGGCCTGCGCCGCGAGACGGCGCGCGCGGACCAGATCCGTCTCGCGGATCTTGCCTCGGTGGATCAGTTCCTGCGCGAACAGGGCGTAAGAATCACCGCCCGCAGGCAGTTGCCGTGGAAGCACGGCCGGCTCGGGAGGTTTTCGCAAGGCGAACTTCGTCATCTTATCGGTCGCAACCACGTTCGTGGCGACGGAGACATCCCCATCCACAATACGGACCCAGCGGAAAAGAGTTCTATCCGTTACGGACTCCTGAATTCTACCTCAGTCGATTCTGCGCCACGTTGCCGGCCACGGGGACACCGATCGGGTCAGAACCATCACCGAACACCGGATCAGCGCGCTGACCTCAGGGAATGGGGCCAAGCCAAGGATTTCCACCTGGGAATCCCTTTCGAACCACGTCGGATGCCGACTCCCGGCGCGATCGCCGGGAATGGGGGATTTTGGTCGGGGTGAGAGGATTTGAACCTCCGACTCCTGCCTCCCGAAAGCAGTGCTCTACCAGGCTGAGCTACACCCCGGATGGATGCTGGACGCGTTGGCGTCAGTAGTTGCGCTCGACCGCGAAGCGCGCCAAATCGGTCAGAGCGTCTTTGTAAACGGTTTGGGAGAGATGGGCAACCTGATCCATGGCCTTGGCGGCAGCATCCCTGGCACGTTCTTCAGTATACGCGATCGCATCCGTCGACTCAATGACCGCGTAAATCCTCTCGAATTCCTCCCGCTCACCATGCTCCACGGCTCGCCGCAGCAAGGCTGCGTCTTCATCGCCGGCCTGAGTAAGGGCATAGATCAACGGTAAAGTCGGCTTGCCTTCCGCCAAATCGTCGCCGAGATTCTTCCCCCAATCCTCCGGATCCGCCTTGTAATCGAGCACGTCGTCTTTCAACTGGAACGCTATGCCGAGATACAGTCCGTAATTTTTCAGGGCCTCCTCGATCTCCGTGGAAGCATCGACCAGAACTGCCCCGAGTTGGGCCGCCGCGCTGAACAGGATGGCGGTCTTGCGCGAGATCACGTCGAGATAACGCTGCTCGTCGGTGGCCGGATTGTTGCAGTTGAGCAACTGCAAAACCTCGCCTTCGGCGATGGCTGTCGTCGTGCGTGACAGGATGTCCATCACGCGCATGTTGCGCGCTCGCACCATGAGCTCGAACGAACGGGAATAGAGATAATCTCCCACCAGGACACTGGCCGCATTGCCCCACAGTGCGTTGGCGGTCTCGCGCCCGCGACGCAACGAGGAGTCGTCCACCACATCGTCGTGCAAGAGGGTGGCGGTGTGAATGAACTCGATCACAGCCGCCAGGGTGATGTGATGATCTCCCGAATAGCCCAAAGCCTTCGCGGCGAGCAGATGAAGCATGGGGCGCAAACGCTTGCCCCCACTGTTCACGATGTATTGTCCGATCTGATTGATCAGCACCACCTCGGAACTCAGCTCGTGTAGGATCAGACGATCCACCGCAGCCGCCTCGCCTTCCACCAACCGGCGAATGCCAGCGAAGATTTCCCGAGTATTGGCCGGAGACATGGGGTCGCGACAAGGAGTGACTTGGCTATTCATGGAGTGGGTACAGGGAGGCTCCGCCAAACCAAAATTGACGCATCGTAGGCAGGGCTCACATCCGTGTCAAGGAAACCGGCGGAGCTTGGCGCGAGCTCGCCGGATCAGCGCAGGCGCCGGCCGCTGGTGGCATCGTAGATCCGGGTCGGCTGGCGCTCGTTGCCCAACTTCCCGGGTACGAAGTGGACCTTGTCGCAAGAGAACTCGCGCCGAAGGCGGAGCGGGGAACGGATGGGACTTTGCCCGCTGCGGTTCGCGCTGGTGGAAACGATAGCGCCGCCGAACGCGCGACACAGGGCGGCGGCAACGGGATGAGCGGTCACCCGTAGCGCGAGCGAATCATGGCTGCCACGGAGCCAGCGCGGCACTTCGGGACGGGCCGGGATGACCCAGGTCACGGGGCCGGGCCAAGTCGCCAGGATCTTCCGCCGTAGCGGTACCGCCGCCAGATCGACGAGCCGATCGACTGCGTCGAGATCAGCCGCGATCAGGATCAGGCCCTTGGCTTCCGGACGCCGTTTCAGACGCAACAGGCTTTGTACCGCATGCGCATCGAAGGGATCGCAGCCGAGTCCGTAGACCGCCTCGGTGGGATAGGCGACCACCTCCCCGCAGCGCAACGCATCCGCCGCCCGTCGCATACGGAATCGCGAAACCCAAGCCATGGCGCGGCACGAACTGCCCGGAGGCTCTCAGGCCGCCGTCTCCGTGAGCGGCGCGCCCTCATAAGGTGCCGTATAACCGCAATCCTTGCGCGGGCAGACCTTTTCCACCCCCCGGCGCTTGGTCGTTTTCAACGTCAATAACGGCCACTGGCAGTTCGGGCATGGTTCCGGGATCGGGGGATTCCACACCGCATAGCTACAGTTGGGATACGTGGAACAGGAATAGAACAGCTTGCCGAAACGCGACTTGCGCTTGATGAGGGTTCCCCGGCCGCATTCCGGACAAACCACCCCCGTGTCCATGGGCTTTTCCAGGGGCTCGATGTGACGACAAGCGGGATAAGCGCTGCAACCGAGGAATTTTCCGTAACGCCCGGTTTTCACCACCAGCGGCGCCTGACACTTGGGGCACTGCCTTCCCTCGACGATCTCCAGCGCCGGCTGCTCCGGCGCCGCGCCGAGGTTGCGGGTATACTTGCACTGCGGATAATTGGTGCAGCCGACGAACCGCCCATTGCGTCCGAGCCGGATCGAGAGCTGGCCACCGCACTCCGGGCACTTTTCGTCGATCGCCTCGTGCGTCACGTCCGCCCGCCGCAGGCTTTCGTCCTTTTCCTCGATGAGCGCACTGAACGGGCCCCAGAATTCGCTCATCAACGGGATCCAGTCCTTTTCGCCGCGCGACACCGCATCCAGGTCGTCCTCCAGATTGGCGGTGAAATGGTAGTCGACGTAACGGGTGAAATGCTCGGTGAGGAACTTGTTCACTATGCGACCGAGATCGGTCGGGCGAAACCGCTTGTTTTCCAGTTGCACATAATGGCGCTGCAGCAGCGTCGAGATGATCGTGGCATACGTCGACGGCCGCCCGATACCGTACTCCTCCAGCACTTTCACCAGACTCGCTTCGGTGTAACGGGGCGGCGGTTCGGTGAAGTGCTGGGCCGGGACGACATCGAGCAAATCGACTTCCTGTCCTTCCGCCAGCTTGGGCAGATACATCTCGTCGTTCTCTTCGGGAACGTCGTCGCGCCCTTCCCGGTACACCGTCATGAAGCCCGGATGGATCACGGTCGAACCGGTGGCACGGAAGACATTGCCTTCTCCGCAGGCGAAGTCCACACTGACGGTGTTCAGCGTGGCATGCACCATTTGACACGCCACGGTTCGTTTCCAGATCAGGCTGTAGAGCTTGAACTGATCCGGCGTCAGATGAGATTTGACGGACTCCGGCGTGCGCGCGGCTGAGGTGGGACGGATGGCCTCATGGGCCTCCTGCGCGTTCTTGCTCTTGGTCTTGTAGATACGCGCACGGGGCGGCAGGTTGTCGCGCCCGAAGCGGGCTTCGATCAGCGCACGGAGCTCCTGAACCGCCTCCTCGGCCAAGGTGACGGAGTCGGTACGCATGTAAGTGATGAGTCCTACCGCCTCTCCCCCGAGATCGACCCCTTCGTACAACTGCTGGGCCACCGTCATGGTCCTACGGGTGGTGAATCCGAGTTTGCGTGCGGCTTCTTGTTGCAGAGTCGAGGTCGTGAAAGGGGCCGCCGGATTACGCTTGCGCTCCTTTTCCTCGACCCGGATCACCTTCAGTTTGCCTTGCGCCCGCTCCAGCAACGTCCGACGCACCTCCTGGGCGCGTTGTTCGTCGACGATGCTGAACTGCTCCAGCTTCTCACCCCCGAAATGCGTTAACCGCGCGGTAAAATCCTGCCCTTCCGTTCGTAGAGCGGCATCGAGGGTCCAGTACTCCCGCACCTGAAACTGCTCGATCTCCGTCTCCCGCTCCACGATCATGCGCAGTGCCGGGCTCTGTACCCGTCCCGCCGACAACCCGCGGCGGATCTTCTTCCACAGCAGTGGCGAAAGCTTGAAGCCGACCAGGTAATCCAATGCCCGGCGCGCCTGTTGTGCGTGGATCAGGTCGATGGAAAGCGACTTGGGGTGGGCAACGGCCTCGGCGATCGCCCGCTGCGTGATCTCGTGGAATACCACGCGGTGCACGGGCTTGCTGTCCAGCACCCCTTGTTCCTTGAGGATTTCGTGCAAATGCCAGGAGATGGCTTCACCCTCACGGTCCGGGTCCGTCGCCAGATAAAGGGCGTCGGCCTTTTCCATGGCCCGGGAAATGGCCTGCACATGCTTGCGGTTCTTTTCGATGATTTCATACTTCATCGCGAAACCGTGCTCGGGATCCACCGCCCCTTCCTTCGGAACCAGGTCACGGACATGGCCGTAGGAAGCATACACTTGGAACGATTTGCCCAAATATTTCTCGATCGTCCTGGCTTTGGCCGGCGATTCGACAACAACGAGATTCTGACTCATGTAGATTTCATTCTTGCCTCGACGAAAAAACCGCGTGCCGAGCATGCTCGCGCGCTCGATCGGCACCTCCGGGACAAAAACGGACAGAGTCCTGCAATGAGCGGGAAGCTTTTTACCACCCGCTAGTGGATATACCCCGGGAAACTCCCATATACGAGATTTTCCATCCGTGCAAACGCGACCTCCTCGCTCGGCTGACTGAACAAGACCATCAGCACGACCCATTTCAGGTTGTCGAGAGTAATGGTCTCTTCGTTCAAAGCCATGAGACGGTCGATCACCAGTTCGCGGCTGGCCGCGGTGAGGATTCCGGTTTGCTCGAGAAACATGAGAAATCCGCGGCATTCCACGTCCAGTTTGGCGAGTTCCTCCGAGGAAAAGATGCGGAAGGCCGGCAGGGACGATGCCCGCATCGGCTGCTGATCGCCCAGAGATTCGAGCCAATCGAAAGCCTTGTTGACCTCCTTTTGGGGAAAACCTGCCTCGAGCAGGTCCGAACGCATTTCCTCCGGATCCGGTACTTGTTCCGGATCCCGATCCAGATAGTTTTCGAACAGGTAGATCAGCACATCAAACACGTTTTCTTTCATTGGCCTTCTCGAATCGGGGAACGTTGCGTTCGCTCCCCCTTACTTTTTGCTGCGACAATAACCGCCGCCCGGCGCGGCTGTCACGAATCCCTCCATTTCCAGGAATAGGAGTTTCGTGACGATGACATCGGCCGGGAAACCCGTTGCCGCGACTAGAGTATCTACGGACGTCGGCGCATAGGCAATATGCGCGAGAATCCGCTTGGCGTCTTCGTCGCCCGGAGTGGGATCCGGCCCGCCCCTTTTTCCGCTACCTTCGACGAAACCCGCCAGTGCGCCGAGCTCCTCCAGGACGTCGTCCACCGATTCGACCAGCTTCGCCCCTTCGCGAATCAGCGCATTACAACCGCGTGCCAGCGGATCATGGATGGAGCCGGGGATGGCGAAAACTTCCCGCCCCTGCTCCAGCGCCTGCCGTGCAGTGACCAGGGAACCCGACCGGAGTGCCGCTTCGACGACCAGGGTACCGAGACTCAGGCCGCTGATGATGCGATTGCGGCGCGGAAAATGATCCGGACGGGGCGGGGTGCCGATGGTGAACTCCGACACCAGTACGCCGCCCCGCTGCAAAATCACCTGCGCCAACCCTTCGTGTCGGCGCGGATAGACGCGATCGAGACCACACCCGAATACGGCGACGGTAGGACCGTCCGCGTCCAATGCCCCGAGGTGAGCGGCGGCATCGATCCCCAGCGCGAGACCACTGGTGACGACCCATCCGAGCCGCGACAGGGCCGCAGCGAATTGGCGCGCGGTCCGCACCCCGAGCAGGGAGGGATTGCGGCTGCCGACGATGGCAATCTGCTTTCTTTGCAGCACCATCTTGTCGCCGTTCACGAACAGGAGCGGCGGGGGATCCGCGATCTCGCGGAGCAGCGCCGGGTAATCCGGATCGGACCAAGTGACGCACTCATGCCCGGCAATCGCAAGCCAGGCCCGATCCGCCTCGATCACGGACCACACCGGATTGCGCAGGAAATCGATGGCTTCGGCACCGAGCCCGAGCCCTTCGTAGGCGAAAACCGGCTGCCCGAACATGGCCTCCGGGGCTTCGAAGCGATCCAACAAGGCGAGGATGCGGCGGGCACCGACCCCGGGCGCATGGGCCAAAGCGAGCCAGGCACGCAAGCGATCGGGCGTCATCCCGTCGACTTCACGGCGAACGAGCGACATCGAGCACGTGCATGGAGCGTGTGGCCTTCGTCACCAATCCGTAGCTGACCCGCTCGAAGGTACGAAAGACTACCATACTCCCTAGCCATTCCGGCGGGATCCGCAGCCGTTCCTCGGAGACACCGCCACCAGGCTGGTCCAGTTTACCTTCGCGGTAGACCTGTAACACGTGGCCTGGTTCCAACCCGTCCCGCCTGCCACGATCCACAACGACCACTTGATACTGCCCGATCTGGGTGACCCCGTCCAAGACCCGGATGATCCTTCCGCTCACCGGCTTGCCGGGCGAACGCAAGTGCAAGGCCGTCGCTTCATCCCCAGATTCCACCGGCAGCAGCCGATCCCCGATGAGCGCCTCGCGCTCGGCCCGAATCAGCACCAACTTGGCAGGATCCCCCGGCGCCACGACCTGGGCATCACCGACATAAAGGGCTTCGTATCCGAGCACCTCCCCGGTGACACCGTCGCGGTACTCGCTTCCCACCCGAAACACCGATAACAGGTTTCCCGGCGCCGAAACCAGGTCACGGACATAAATGAAATATCCTGCCCCACCGCTGATGTGTTCATCGGGGAACCCGACGATGGCCGGAAGCCCTTCGATGGCCGCCACCTCCAGAACCCGTGGCTGCGTCAGAAAGGACCGTATCGCTTCCAAGGGGATCACGGAAACCGTCTCCTCCAAGGGCGAGGTCCGAACTTGCGGCTGTAACCTCACCACGGCGGCGGGTTCTTCCTGGAATCCGGCACCTGCATCGGGCCCGCGCGCCACTGACCCGGCACTCGCGGCACCGGTGAGCACCAGGATCGGCAATCCGATCACTGCGACTCCGGGATTTTCAGTCATGGAGGCGGGTCTTTTACGCGTTCCGTGAAACTCGGGGCGGTTTTTTCGGTCATTGGGGTTTGTAGCATCCTTTTCAACCGCCGGCTCCATTCATTCTGCATCCGGAATTCGTTAGAATCCGAAAAAAGTGGTTTTCGCAGATCCCGTGCGATTGAAGCGGAAGAGGAAATAGTGGCCATTCTATCCATTCTCGAATTCCCTGACGAACGTTTGCGCCGGAAGGCATCCCCCGTCGAAGTATTCGACGATGCCTTGCAACGCGCCATCGACGACATGTTCGAAACGATGTACGCAGCTCCGGGAATCGGGCTAGCGGCGATCCAGGTCAACATACCCAAGCGTATCGTCGTGCTCGACATCTCCGAGGAGAAAAACACCCCGCTGTGCCTGATCAACCCGGAAATCCTGGAACGGTCCGGTGTCGGGGAAATGGACGAAGGATGTCTGTCGCTCCCCGGAATTTTCGAAAAAGTAAGCCGGGCGAACGCGGTGCGCGTCCGCGCCTTGGACCGGTATGGAGAACCCCTCGATTTATCCGCCGAAGGCTTGCTGGCGGTGTGCATCCAGCACGAGATCGATCATCTGGAAGGCAAGTTGTTCGTGGATTATCTGTCACCGCTGAAACGCCAGATGGTGCGCAAGAAGCTCAAGAAAGAACAGCGGTTGCGCGCCGCCAACAAGAGCCCACGGGCCGCCGCGAGCCTCTGACCGCAACGACCCCGACCCGGTTCCGGGCGGCGGCCTGTGGAACGGGGATAAGGATGGACCGCCGACCCGTCCGGGAATGGATGAACCCATGAGAATCGTCTTCGCCGGAACCCCCGAATTCGCCGTGCCTGCGCTCCGAACCCTGATCCAGGCGGGACATCCTCCCTGTGCGGTCTATACCCAACCGGACCGACCGGCGGGCAGAGGACGCAAATTGAGCGCGAGCCCGGTCAAGCTGGTCGCCCTCGAACACGGAATCCCGGTGCGCCAGCCAGAAACCTTGCGGGATCCCCGTGAACAGGAGGGACTCCGGGAACTCACGCCGGATTTGATGATCGTGGTGGCTTATGGCCTGATCCTGCCCCAAAGTGTGTTGCACATCCCCCGCCTCGGCTGCATCAATGTCCATGCTTCGCTGTTGCCGCGTTGGCGCGGCGCGGCACCCATCCAAAGGGCCATCCTCGCCGGCGACCGGGAAACCGGGATCACCATCATGAGAATCGAACCGAGACTGGACGCTGGCCCGATGCTGCACCGGAAATCCTGTGTCATCGAACCGGACGACACCGCCGCAGCCCTGCACGACCGATTGGCGTGGCTGGGCGCGGAAGCCTTGCTCGAGGTCCTACCGGATCTGATCGCCGGAACCTGGCACGAAGAACCGCAGGACGAATCCCAAGTGACCTATGCCGAAAAAATCACCAAGGCGGAAGCACGGATCGACTGGCACGAGGACGCACACCGGATCGAGCGTCAGGTACGTGCCTTCAATCCTTGGCCGGTGGCTGAAACCCTGTGGCAGGGGTCGGCGCTGCGGATCTGGTCGGCCCGCGCTTTGGACGAAGTCGCCACTGCGCCGCCAGGGTTCGTGCTCGAACGCCCCCGATCGTTCGACGTGGCCTGTGGCCGCGGTGTGCTGCGGCTGCTCGAAATCCAGCTTCCGGGTGGCCGACGGATGGGCGCAGCGGAATTTCTGAATGCACACCCCATGGCCGGTAGACGGCTTGGCACGTGAGCATGAACACCCGTAACGCGGCGGCGGTCGCACTGGCGGAGGTCGTGGGCGGCGGGCGGCCGTTGACGGCAGTCCTGGAACGACACCTCCCGGACGTAGCCGACCCGCGCGACCGGGCCTTCGTGCAGTCGCTGTGTTATGGGGTGGCGCGTGACTACCCGAGGCTTCGGTTCTTGCTCGAACGGCTCACCCACAAGCCCATTCGCGACCTGGAAATCCGCTTGCTCGCCCTGATCGGACTGCACCAGTTGCGCGCCATGCAAGTCAAACCCCATGCCGCGGTAGCGGAGACGGTCGAGGCGGCGCGTCACAAACCCTGGGCGAAACCGCTGCTCAACGCCGTGCTGCGGAATTACCTGCGCCACGACCGGGAACTCGAAGCCAGTGCCGAACGCTCCGAGGAAGCGGGCACCGCCCATCCGCAATGGTTGATCGAGCGACTCCGGCGCGACTGGCCCGAATCCTGGCAAAGATTGCTGCGCGAGAACAATCTCCACCCCCCCATGACCTTGCGCATCCATGCCGGCCGCTGCGACCGCGATACCTACCTGGAGCTTCTCGGAGCGAGCGGTTTGGCGGCCCGGGCCTGCCGCCATTCACCGGCGGGAATCACCCTGGAGACACCCATCGCGGTCGCTGCCCTGCCTCGATTCGCCCAAGGCTGGGTATCCGTGCAGGATGAAGCGGCACAGTTGGCTGCCCCCCTGCTCGATGCGCGCCCGCGGCAGCGGGTCCTCGACGTTTGTGCGGCACCGGGCGGCAAGACGGCGCACCTCCTGGAAACCTGTCCGGGTCCCTTGCACCTCGTCGCCGTGGACGTCGATGGGGAACGCATGCAACGACTCCGGGAGAATCTCGTCCGCCAAGGATTGCACGCCACTCTGGTGACCGGCGACGCCCGAGCGCCCCGCGATTGGTGGGACGGTCGGCGGTTCGATCGCATCCTCCTGGACGCTCCTTGCTCGGCCACCGGGGTCATTCGCCGCCACCCCGACATCAAACTGCTCCGGCAAGCTCGCGACGTCGACGCCGTCGTCGCCCTCCAGCGCAGCATCCTCGAAGCGGTCTGGCCTCTGCTCCAAGCCGGTGGAATCCTTCTCTACGCCACCTGTTCGGTACTGCGCTCGGAAAACGAAGACCAGATCGCCCGCTTCCTTAAGGACTTCGCCGACGCCGAGGAAATCCCCATCGAGGCGGACTGGGGTATCGCCGTCCGGCACGGCCGTCAGGTGCTGCCGGGCGAGTCCCAGATGGATGGATTCTACTATGCGCGCCTGCGCAAACGCGCATGAACCAGATCGGCTTTCGCCGCTGGATCACGGCGCTGTGTCTGCTGGTGGCAGGGGTCGGTCCAGGCAGTGCGGCCGGTTTCACGATCCAAAAGGCGGAACTGTTCCAGCACGAAGATTTCACCTATGCGCTCGATGCCACGGTCGAGTACCGCTTCAGCGATGTGGCCATTGATGCCTTGCGCAACGGCGTGCCGCTGACCCTGATCTATCGTCTCAAGATCCAGCGGGTGCGTACTTTCTGGTGGGACCCGACCGTGTTCGAAACGAGTTGGCATTGGGTCCTGCGCTTCCACCCTCTGGCGCGCGTGTATCAGTGGACCGCCGTCGAAGCCGGATCGACCCGAAATTTCGCCAGCCTCCCGACCCTGCTTGCCACCATCGGCAACATTCGCAACCTGCCCATCACCGCCGATCGGTTGGAAGCGAGCGCTACTTACCACGCCGCCTTATCGGTCGCACTCGACATCGAATCTCTGCCACTGCCTTTGCGCCTGCTCGCTTATCTCTCCCCGCAATGGCACTTGAGCAGTCCCTGGTTCCGATGGTCATTCGCAAGCTGAGAATTCGCCTGCCGCTGAGCGTGGTGGTGATCGTTCTGTTCGCGGTCATCCTGGCCTCGCTTCATCTGATGAGTACCGCGACCCAGGATTCCTCGGGATTAGGGGGCATGTATTCGCTGCTGGTGCTGATCAACTCGGTGGGATCGGTGCTGCTACTGATCCTGGTCGGCGCCAATGTCTACGGATTGGCGCGGCAACTGGCGCGGCGTGCGGCCGGATCACGACTCACGGCGCGCATGGTGTTTCTGTTCAGTCTGTTGGCCCTGGCCCCCTCGTCGATCGTCTATTTCTATTCCATGCAATTCCTGACCCGGAGCATCGACAGCTGGTTCGACGTAGCTCTCGACCGGGCCATGGAGGAAGCCCTGGAATTGGGCCGGGCGGCTCTGGATGAAAGGATGCGGACCTTGTTGCGGCAAACCGAGCTGGTGGCGGCCAAGCTGCAAATGGCCCCGATCAGTGAGTTGCCGCTGCGCCTGGCGGAATTGCGCGAGGGAAGCGAGGAAGGTGAATTCACGATATTTTCGCGGCAAGGACGGATCATCGCCGCGGACGGGTCCCAGCTCGGCTTCATCCTGCCCGAACTGCCAGATACGGGAATCCTGCTGCAGGTCAAGCAGGGGAAAGCCTACATCCGGGTGGAACCCAACGCCGATCAGACCTTCCAGATCCGGGCCGTGGTCGCCATACCGGCGGATGATCCCCTGTTTCTCCAGGCCTTGTTTCCCATCCCCATCCGCCTGTCCTACCTGGCCGACACGGTCGAGTCCGCTTATGTTCATTACAAGGAGATGAGTTTCCTGCGCGATTCCCTGAAACAGACTTTCAGCTTGACGTTGTCTTTGGTCTTGCTCCTGAGCCTGTTGGCAGCGATCTGGGTGGCTTTCGTCAGCATCCGCCGCATCGTCGCACCCGTGAGAAGACTCGCCGAGGGGACCCGGGCCGTGGCGGATGGCCGCTACGGACAGCGGCTCCCAGTGCGGGCCAGGGATGAACTCGGCTTCCTCGTAGAGTCGTTCAACATCATGACGGAGAGAATCGCCAAGGCCAGTGAAGAGGCCCGGGAATCGCGCATGGAAGTCGAACGGCAGCGCGCCTATCTCGAAACCGTCCTGGCGAACCTCTCTTCGGGGGTTCTCAGTTTCGACGAGGAACTTAAGCTCGTCACCGCCAATCATGCCGCCGAGCAGATCCTCCACGCACCGCTCCGGGAGCACGGGGGAGAAGCCGTCGCCACCCTGAAGACGAAGCTCCCCGCCCTCGGTGAACTCTTCGATCGGCTGGAGCAAGGGTTGCGCAAGGCAACCGGGGTCTGGCGGGAGGAAATGTCCTGGACCGGACCCAAGGGCCGCCAGGAATTGTTCTGGCATGGCACCCCGCTGTTCGATGCCAGCGGCAATCGACAGGGGGCCGTGGTAGTACTCGACGACGTCACCGCGCTGATCCTAGCCCAACGCCAAGCCGCTTGGAGCGAGGTCGCCCGGCGCTTGGCACACGAAATCAAGAATCCGCTGACCCCCATCCAGCTCTCCGCCGAGCGCCTACGCCACAAACTCGCCCATCGCATCTCGGAACGGGATGCCGAGGTCTTGGACCGCTCCACGCGAACCATCGTCCAGCAGGTCGAGGCGATGAAAAGCATGGTGAATGCCTTCGCCGAATATGCGAAACCCTCGCTGATCCAACTCCAGCGGGTCGCCCTGGGAAACATGCTCGAAGAGGTAGTGGCGCTCTACCCGCCCCAGTCCGGCCTCCGGTTCGAAATCAAGGTCGATCCCGATCTTCCCGAGCTCATGGCCGATCCGGTCCGGCTGCGCCAAGTATTGCACAATCTCATCAAAAATGCGCAAGAGGCGCTCTCCTCTGCAACCGACGGTAAAATGAGCTTCATCGTCGAAAGAGTGATCGAAAAGGGGGAGCCTTACGTGCAGATTTTGGTCCGTGACAACGGGCCCGGCATTCCCGAGGATCAAGTCGACCGGATCTTCGAACCCTACGTCACCACGAAAAGCAAAGGTACCGGCCTGGGGCTCGCCATCGTAAAGAAGATCATCGAGGAACACGGCGGCACCATCAGCGTCGATAATGATCACAATGGCCCGCACGGCGCCGGTTTCGTGATCCGGCTACCGATCTTGGCAGGCGAGGTCCATTCCGAGGCGAATGCCCGAACCACGGGAGCTTAAATACCATGAATCAAGCTTGCATACTCGTCGTCGACGACGAACCGGATATCCGCGGACTGGTCCAGGAAATCCTGGAAGACGAAGGTTATTCGGTGATCGCCGCCGAGAACGGCAAGGCAGCGCGTCACGCCGTTCTCCAGAATCGCCCGGACCTGATCCTGCTCGACATCTGGATGCCGGACGAGGACGGCATATCGTTGCTGCGGGAATGGCTGGAGAGCGGTCAGATCGACTGTCCGGTCATCATGATGTCGGGGCATGCCACCGTGGAAACCGCCATCGAGGCTACCCGCCTGGGAGCCTACGATTTTCTGGAAAAGCCCATCTCCATGGCGAAACTGTTGGTCACCGTGGACCGCGCGCTGGAATCGGCGCGCCTGAAGCGGGAAAACCGGGGCCTCAGGCGGCAAGCGGAAATCGTGCTCGAACCGGTAGGCAAGAGCGCCGCCATGGAACGCCTGCGGGAGCAGATCAAGCGGCTCGCTCAACACGACGCGCGGGTTCTCCTGGTCGGCGAGCCGGGGTCCGGGAAAGAACTCATGGCCCGCTATCTCCATGCCAGCGGGCCGCGGCGGGAAGGCCCTTTCATCGACGTCGCCGCCGGGGCGATCGCCCCAGAAAGCTCGGCCGTGGAATTCTTCGGCAGCGAGAGCGACGGCAAGATCCGCCGTGGCCTGTTGGAACAAGCCCATGGTGGGACCCTGTTCCTGGAGGAAGTCTCCGACCTCGAGGCGGAAACCCAAACCCGACTCCTGAGCGCCTTGGAGAGCGGCTGGTTTTGTCGGGTCGGCGGTACCGAGCCGGTACACACCGATTTCCGCCTGGTGGCCTCGACGCAAAAGTCCCTGGAAGAGGAAGTCCGGGCCGGAACCTTCCGGCGGGAACTGTTTTACCTGCTCAATGCCGTGACCCTGAAGGTACCGCCGCTTCGGGAACATAGCGAGGACGTCCCGGAGCTCCTGCGTTTCTATGTGGACTATTTCGTCCAGCGGGAGAAACTGCCATTTCGGCGGTTTCCCGTGGCGGTGCAGAATTTCTTACGCAATTACCCGTGGTATGGGAACGTGAGAGAACTGAAGAACCTGGTCCAGCGCCTCCTGATCCTGGGCAGCGGGGAAGAAATTTCACTCGACGAAGTCAAATCCGTGCTCGGCGAGGCGGCCGGCGCCCGCAAACCGGAAGGCGAGCCGGGTTTTTTCGACCTCCCGCTGAAAGAGGCACGGGAGCGCTTCGAGAAAAGCTACCTGGAATACCATCTGGAGAAATACGGCGGCAGCGTGGCCCGTCTCTCCCAGGCGATCGGCCTGGAACGCACCCATCTGTATCGGAAACTCAACGCCCTCGGGATCAAGTTCAAGGAAAGACGTTGACTCCACGCACCCCTGGCAAATCGCGAAAAACAACGCGATGAAAATCATCATCCTCGGTGCGGGACAAGTCGGCACTAGTGTGCTGGCCAGCCTCAGCAGCGAAAACAACGACATCGTCGTGGTCGACAAGCAAACCCACCTTCTGCGCTCGCTGCACGACCGTTTCGACATTGGCACGGTGCAAGGGAACGCCGCCCACCCGAGCGTGCTCCAGCGTGCCGGAGCCGAGGACGCCGACATGCTGATCGCCGTCACCAGTGACGACGAGACCAACATGTTGGCCTGTCGGATTGCCGACACCCTGTTTCACGTACCGAAGAAAATCGCGCGCGTACGCGCCATCGAATATCTCAATTTCCCCCAGATTTTCGCCAAGGACGCCTTGCCGATCGACGTCGTGATCAGCCCGGAGCAGATCATCACCCAGGTCATCGAACGCCTGCTCGAATATCCCGGCGCATCGCAAGTCCTGGATTTCGCGGAAGGCCGGGTACGCCTGGTATCGGTGCGCGCGCTCAAGGGGGGACCCTTGGTGGGACGGGAGATCCGCGAACTCCACCAACACATGCCGAACGTGCATGCCCGCATCACCGCCATCTTCCGCGACGGCCGGTCGGTCATCCCCAACGGCAAACAGACCATCGAGGATGGGGACGAAGTGTTCTTCATGGCCTCGTCGGAAGAGATCAAGGACGTCATGAGCGAACTGCGGGAATTGGAGAAGCCGTACAAGCGACTCCTCTTCGCTGGCGGTGGACACATCGGCAAACGGGTGGCACAGGCCTTGGAAAACCGCTATCAGGTCAAGGTCATCGAGAAAGATCCCGAGCGGGCCAAGAAGATCGCCGGCGATCTGGTCAATACCGTAGTGCTCCTGGGGGATGCTTCCGACAAAGAACTCCTCATCAGCGAGAACATCGAAAACACCGACATCTTCTGTGCCATCACCAACGACGACGAAGCCAACATCCTCTCGGCGATGCTCGCCAAACGGCTGGGCGCGCGGCGGGTGATCAGCCTGGTCAACAAGTCCGCCTATGCCGACATCGTCGACCCCAATCAGATCGATCTGGTGATTTCACCCCAGCAATCGACGATCGGCGCCTTGCTGCGCCACATTCGTCGCGGCGATGTGGTGCAAGTGTATTCGCTCCGCCACGGCGCGGCGGAAGCCCTGGAGGCGATCGCCCATGGCACCCCGGGAAAATCGAAGGTCATCGGCATTCCCATTGACCGGATTCCGATCCCACCGGGCGTCGTGATGGGCGCGTTGGTCCGGGACCAGGAAGTCATCCAAGTCCATCACGACACCGTCATCGAAGACGGCGATCATGTCATCATGTTCCTGCTGGACAAGAAGGTGATACCGGTCATCGAGCAGATGTTCCAGGGCGATTGATCGCGGCGAAGGCCATGGCGGACGTCGCGATACGGGAAAAATGGGATCGCATCTACCAGGGGTGCCGGGAAGACGTTCCGCCCCCAGCCTGGGTGCTCGTCGAGAACGCGCACCTGTTGCCGCTCACCGGCGGACGCGCCCTGGATCTCGCCTGCGGCCTCGGGGGCAACGCCTTGTTCGTGGCCCGACGCGGCTTCCAGGTGGATGCCGTGGACATTTCCCCGGTCGCGATCGAAATCCTGCGCAGCCATGCCGAGCACCAAGGGTTGTCCATCCGTGCCTGGAGTGAAGACGTGCGCAGCATGACGTTCCCCACCGAGGGATACCGGGTCATCGTGGTCAGCCGGTTCCTGGAACGCTCTCTCGCCCATTCCATCCTCCAGGCGCTCGAGCCCGGAGGACTGCTCTTCTACCAGACCTTCACCGCAGCCAAGCTCGGCGACGACGGGCCCCGCAATCCGGACTTTCTGTTGCGTGACAACGAATTGCTCCAGCTCTTCGCGGGACTCTCCCTGCGCTATTATCGGGACGAGGGTCGGGTGGGTGATATCCGCTACGGCCTTCGTGACGAAGCCTGTTTCATAGGTCAGAAACCCTGCCGCTCATGATCCGACAAATCGACCCAGAGTCCGCCTGGAGCCTCCTCCAGGATCATCCTGAGACCGTCCTCATCGACGTCCGCGACCCACTGGAATTTTCCCTCGTAGGACATCCGCCGGGCGCGGTGAACATTCCCTGGAAATTCGCCCCGGACTGGCGGATCAACGAAAACTTCACCGCCCAGGTCCGGCAAGCCATCGGCGATCCCCATCTCCCCCTGCTACTGCTGTGCCGCAGCGGGCAACGCTCCCAGGAGGCCGCGCAGGCGTTGGAAGCCGCGGGCTTCTCCGACCTGTATAATGTCCAGGAAGGCTTCGAGGGGCCGCTCGATCCCTTCCGTCACCGCAGCAGCCTCGCCGGCTGGCGTTTTCGCGGGCTGCCCTGGGAGCAAAGCTGAGCCCGCGCGAGAACGGGCATCGCTTCCGCCCGCGGCCGTAACGATTCCGATCCACCACGCATTTCCGCATCCGCTTCCGGCGGTGCGGTGCCGTTTTTCCTTTTCCAAGCGAACCCAATCTATGGTAGACAAGCTACGCAACATCGCCATCATCGCCCACGTGGATCATGGCAAGACCACCCTGGTCGACCAATTGCTGCAGCAAAGCGGTACTTTCGCCGCCCACGAACGCGTGGAAGAACGCGTGCTGGATTGCAACGACCTGGAACGGGAACGGGGCATCACCATCCTCGCCAAAAATACCGCCATCCGCTGGCGCGACTACCGCATCAACATCGTCGACACTCCCGGACACGCGGACTTCGGTGGCGAAGTGGAACGTATCCTTTCCATGGTCGATTCGGTCCTGCTGCTGGTGGACGCGGTGGACGGTCCCATGCCGCAGACCCGTTTCGTCACGCAAAAAGCTTTCGCCATGGGACTCCATCCCATCGTGGTCATCAACAAGATCGACCGTCCCGGCGCCCGCCCGGACTGGGTGCTCGATCAGACCTTCGACCTGTTCGACCGTCTGGGAGCCACGGAAGCCCAGCTCGACTTCCCGGTGATTTACTGCTCCGCCCTCCACGGCTACGCCGGCCACTCCCCCGATATCGACTGCGGCACGCTGGAACCCTTGTTCGAGACCATCGTCGACCATGTTCCGGCGCCGGAAGTGGAACGCGAGGGACCGTTCCAGATGCAGATCAGCAGTCTCGACTACAACTCTTACGTTGGGGTCATCGGCATCGGTCGGATCCGCCGCGGCCGCGCGCGTCGCAATCAGCCGGTCACCCTGGTCAAGCGCGACAGGCGCGAGATTCCCGCGCGCATCCTGCAAGTCCTCACCTTTCACGGTCTCCAGCGCATCGAACGGGAGCAGGCCGAGGCCGGCGACATCATCGCCGTCACCGGCATCGAAGGGCTGGAGATCTCCGACACCCTGTGCGCGGTGGGCTGCGCGGAAGCGCTGCCGCCTTTGACCGTCGACGAACCGACGGTGAGCATGACGTTCCAGGTCAACAACTCGCCGTTCGCCGGTCGCGAGGGAAAATTCCTGACCTCGCGCCAGATTCGCGAACGACTGCAGCGGGAACTCCTCCACAATGTCGCGCTGCGTGTCGAGGACACGCAAGATCCGGACAAATTCAAGGTGTCGGGGCGCGGGGAACTGCATCTTTCGATCCTGATCGAGACCATGCGCAGGGAAGGCTACGAACTCGCCGTTTCCCGACCCGAGGTGATCCTGCGCGAAGTCGACGGGGAGCTCTGCGAACCCTACGAGTTCGTCACCATCGAGGTCGAGGAGACGCACCAGGGCGCGGTGATGGAAAAGCTCGGAGAGCGCAAGGGAGATTTACAGAACATGGTCGCGGATAGTCGTGGCCGGGTTCGCCTCGAATACCTCGTACCGGCGCGCGGATTGATCGGTTTCCAGACCGAATTCCTCACCACGACCTCGGGGACTGGGCTGCTTTATCACGTTTTCGACCACTACGGACCGGTCAAGAAAGGGTCCATCGGCCAGCGCAACAACGGCGCCCTGATCTCCAACGCGTCGGGCAAGGCGCTCGCCTTCGCCTTGTTCCATCTGCAGGAACGCGGACGTCTGTTCGTGGAACCGGGCGACGAAGTGTACGAGGGCATGATCATCGGTGTGCACACTCGCGGCAACGATCTCGTGGTCAACCCCACGCGGGCGAAACAACTCACCAATATTCGCGCCGCCGGCAACGACGAAAACATCCTGCTGACGCCGCCGATCCGCTTCACGCTGGAACAGGCCATCGAATTCATCGACGACGATGAACTGGTGGAAGTGACGCCGCAGAGTATCCGAATCCGTAAAAAACTCCTGTTGGAACACGAACGCAAGAAGGCATCCCGCGCGCAGCGACCCGAAGCCGTCCGGGTTCTCGGGTGACTCGCCCGGGGTCGGTCGCCCTTTTTGCGCCGTTTGACGAAAGAATTCCATTCTTGGATAGTGAAAGACCCCGGACGGCGGCTGGACGATGATGGCGAAATCACCGGAAATCTACGTAAGCGTGGACATCGAGGCGGATGGCCCGATTCCCGGCCCGCACTCCATGCTCAGCATCGGTGCGGTGGCCTACGGGATGGACGGGGAGAATCTCGGCGAGTTTTCCGCCAACCTCGAGACCCTGCCCGGGAGCACACCCCATCCCGCCATGATGGAGTGGTGGCAACAGTTCCCCGAGGCTTGGCAGGCGCACCGCCAAGATCCGCGCCCTCCGGGCGAGGTCATGAACGAATTCGCCGACTGGCTGGAGCGACTTCCCGGCAAGCCCATCTTCGTCGCCTGGCCCGCCAGTTGGGATTTCATGTGGGTCTACTGGTACCTGATCCGCTTCACCGGGAGGAGACCCTTTTCCGAGCACGGCATTGATGTCCGCTCCTACGCCATGGGAATGCGGCGGCAGACCTTCGGACGCTCGAGCAAGAATTTCCTGCCCAAGCGCTGGTTCTCCCCCAATCCCCACACGCACATCGCGCTCGAGGACGCGCGCGAACAGGGCGAGCTGTTCATGGCGATGCTCAAGGAGAATCTCGCCACCCGCCCGGTCGGCCGACAGACTACGGGCGAGGATCCTCCCGCCGACGCAGCACGACCGCCGTCCTCATCATCCGCCTGAAGCCGGCACTACACCACCCCGGTACTTCCTGCGGCGGATCGGATTCGGACGAGGATCCCAGAGCGGGTTGCACCTCGGCACTGCCTTGTGGACAGCCGGGACGTGGAGCTAATGTCGGGTGGCCGAACCCTGCGCGGGCGGTTCCGCCAACTCGAACTGCAACAGTCGCATCAGGTGCTCCAGACGCTCCTCCAGGGAAACCGCCTCGACCAGGCTCTGGCGTTCCGCCACGGCGAAGGGCAGCTGGCCGATCATCCAATTGACCAGGGTCGTCAGCGGCAACTTTTCCAACAGCGGCCAGTCGACTTCCAGGGAGCGATGCCGAAAATATGCCCTCAGCAACAGATACACGCGGTGCCGTTCCTGTTCCACCCGCGAATGGGTCTCGTAATCGACCGGAAAGCGGCTCCAATCCACGACGAAACGCCGGTAGCCGCGCGTGGTCGGCACTTCCTCGACGAGATCGAAACGGCAGATCCCGGTCAGCACGATCAAGAGACGCCCGTCCGCGGTTTCGCGGAACGAAGTGATCCGGCCGGCGGTACCGGTACGGTGGACGACCACCCGATCGGTGGCCGGGGCGGTGAGATCGGGTTGCACCATGCCGATGAGGCGGTCGGTCGCCAGGGCGTCGAAGATCATGTTGAGATAACGCGGCTCGAAGATATTGAGCGGCAGCTGACACCCCGGCATCACCACCGAATTCGGCAGCGGGAAAATCGGCAGGCTCACCGGCAGGTGGGAAAACGCAAGTCGAAAAGGATCGGTCATGGCTCTGTTCATCGGCTCCTGGCCCGGCCGGGGCGAATCCGGCGGGCCGCGCTACGAATTGGGGTGGGCGAGGACGGCCCCGGCGTCGGGACCTTCCTACGGCGGCACGCAGTGGCGACCGCCTGCCTCGGCCACCCTTATGTCTCTATTGTTCCGGCCGCACGGGGTTTCGTCCAGCCTTTACGATTTCTTCACCATTCCGTCACGCTGCGGAAAATCGGACAATAGCACCATGACTGTTCCCTCGCCGATCGTCCGCTTTCGCGCCGTGGTCAAGCGCTACGGCAGCAAAACCGTGTTACCCGGCTTGGATCTCGAGGTCGGGGAAGGCGAGTTTCTGACCTTGCTCGGCCCGTCCGGCTGCGGGAAGACCACGGTGCTGCGCCTGCTGGCCGGCTTCGAAGCCCCGGATGCGGGCGAGATCCTCCTGGACGGTCGGCCCGTCAACACCGTCCCGCCCGAATTCCGCAACGTCCACACGGTGTTTCAGAGCTATGCCCTGTTCCCCCACATGACGGTGTTCGACAACGTGGCTTTCGGCTTGCGCATGCGGCGCCTGCGTGCCGACGAGATCCGGCGCCGCGTCGAGGAGGCGCTCGCCTTGGTGCATTTGGCCGACTTCGGCAGCCGCCGTCCGCAGCAGTTGTCCGGAGGACAACAACAGCGTGTGGCGCTCGCCCGGGCCTTGGTCAATCGTCCGCGGGTATTGCTGCTCGACGAGTGCCTGAGTGCGCTCGACTACAAACTGCGCCGCGCCATGCAGATCGAACTCAAGGCGGTGCAGCGTCAGACCGGGATCGCTTTCGTTTTCGTCACGCACGACCAGGAAGAGGCCCTTTCCATGTCGGACCGCGTCGTGGTGATGCGGGAAGGGCGCGTGGAACAGGTCGGCTCGCCCCGTGACATCTACGAAAACCCGGCGAACTTGTTCGTCGCCACCTTCGTCGGTGAGAGCAACGTGCTGGATGCCGTGATCACCGCCCGGACCGACACGAATACTTATCAGGCGCGGGTCGAAGGGGTGTCGCTGACGATCCGCAGCGACCGGGCCTTCGCCGTCGGTGCCGCGGTCAAGCTCGTGCTTCGCCCCGAGGACCTGCACGTGCAAGAGACTCCCACTGCTGCCGCCGCCTTGACCGGGACCGTGGTGGAGCGAACCTACAAAGGGGTGACCCTGGATACGCTCATCGCACTGGACAGCGGCCACGTCATCAAGGCCAGCGAATTCTTCAGCGAAGAGGCGCCGTCGCTCGACCATCCCATCGGCCGGCGGGTGACCCTGAGCTGGATCCCGGGCTGGGAGATCGTATTGCCCGCCCGGGCGGACCGGGAGGAGGAAATTGCTTAGCCCGGCGCCCCCCTGGGCGGGGTTTCACCGCCGGGTCTTCCGCACCCTCACTCTTTCCCTGCTGTCCGTCTGGCTGATACTGTTCGTGCTCGTACCCAATCTCCTGGTCGTCGGCCTGAGCCTCCTGAACCGGGATTCTTTGGGCTCGATCGACTGGACGTTGACTCTCGACAATTACCGGAGGCTCCTCGACCCGATTTACCTCAGGGTATTCCTGCACTCGCTCGGCCTGGCACTGAGCGCGACCCTGCTCTGCCTGGTCCTGGGTTATCCCTTCGCCTATGGCATGGCACGGGCGCGGACGGAGCTGCGGCCGCTGCTCCTCACCCTGGTGATCATCCCCTTCTGGACCAACTCGTTGATCCGCATTTACGCGATTCGCGGCCTGCTCGCCGTCAAGGGGATCCTGAACGCCGGGCTCATCGGTCTCGGCCTCGTCGAGGAACCGCTGCGCCTCCTGTATACCCCGGCGGCAGAACTCCTCGGCTTGGTCTATGTCCTTCTGCCGTTCATGATCCTGCCCCTGTACGGCGCCCTGGAGAAACTCGATCCGCGGCTCCTGGAAGCGGCGCGCGATCTGGGCGCGGGGGCGTTCCGCACGCTCCTCCACGTGATCCTGCCCCTCACCTTGCCCGGCATCGTCGCCGGCTGTCTCTTGGTTTTCCTCCCGGCGCTTGGTCTCTTCTACGTCAGCGATGTCCTCGGAGGTGCGCGCAGCCTGCTCGTGGGCAACCTCCTCAAGGATCAGTTTCTCGATGCCCAGGACTGGCCGTTCGGTTCCGCCGCCAGCGTCGTCATGATCGTCCTACTGTTCTCGTTCTTGCTGACTTACGCCTGGGCCGAACGCCGCTTCTCCGGCGCTGGGACCGATCGCACGGAGTAACCGACACGGACTCTTTTCTTCGAAGCCGGTAGACCGATCCATGGCGCAAACCCCTCGAGATCCGCTGCGGGGACCGCGACGGTATCGCACCCTCTTCTGGGTGCTCGCCGGTGCTGCCGTCCTGGTCGCCGGGTTCATCCTCTGGCCATATCAGCGCGGCACACCGCGGATGCAGGTGCTGAAGCTTTACGGCAACATCGATCTGCGCCAGGTCGACCTGAGTTTCGGGGTCGACGGACCGATTGCGCGCATCCTGGTGGAAGAGGGGGAACGCGCGGAACCGGGACAGACCCTGGCGCAGCTCGAGCTGGACGCCTTCGTCCATGCGGTGCAAGGCGCCGAGGCGGCGCTCGCCCGGGCCGAAGCGCGGCTCGCCGAACTGGTGCACGGACCGCGACCGCAGGAAATCGAACGGGCGCGCGCGGCAGCGGAAGCCGCCGCGGCCTCGCTGCTGGACGCACGTCTGATCCACCGGCGCCGGGACCGCCTGGTGGATCGCGGCGCCGTGGCGGCGGAGATCGCCGACACCACGCACACCAATCTCCGCGTCGCCGAGGCCAACTGGAGGCAGGCCCAGGCGGAACTCGCCCTGCTCCAGGAGGGCACCCGGCGCGAACAGATCGAACAGCAACGTGCGGAAGTCGAGACGCGCAAGGCGGATCTCGCCCTGCTCCGCTATCGACTCGATCGCGCCACCCTGAAAGCGCCCGCCGCCGGCGTCATCCGTACCCGCATCCAGGAACCCGGCGCCGTGGTCGGGCCCGCGAGCCCGGTCTTGAACCTGGCCTTGACCGATCCCCTCTGGTGTCGGGTCTACGTCGACGAACCCAACCTGGGCAAGATCCGCCTGGGCATGCCGGCCCGCATCACCACCGACAGTCATCCCGGCAAGGAATTCCGGGGTTGGCTCGGCTATATTTCCCCGGTGGCCGAATTCACCCCCAAGTCGGTGGAAACGCCCGAACTCCGCACCAGCCTGGTCTACCAGGCCCGTGTTTACGTCTGCGACCCGGATCAGGAACTGCGTCTCGGCATGCCGGTCACCGTCACACTTCCTCTGGATACCGAGGCGCAGGAGCCCCTTGCTGCCGGGTCCGCTTCCTGCCGGACGCTTCCCTGACCGTGGTCACGACGGCGAGCACGGCAACCGACACCGTGGCCGTGGCGGCCGCGGGTGTCGCAAAGCATTTCCGCGCCGGTCGCCGCACCATCACCGCCCTGGAGGACATCACATTCACCCTTTCCACCGGCGGCATCACCGGATTGATCGGTCCCGACGGCGCCGGCAAGACCACCCTGCTTCGCCTCATCGCCGGGCTCTTGGCCCCGGATCGAGGCACGATCTCCGTATTCGGTCTGGATCCTGTGACCCGGCCCCAAGCCGTACACGCCACCCTCGGCTACATGCCGCAGCGCTTTGGTCTCTACGAGGATTTGACGGTGCGCGAAAACCTCGGTCTCTACGCCGACTTGCACGGCGTGCAGGCGGAGGATCGACCGGCGCGGTTTCGGGAACTGCTGGCCATGAGCAAGCTGGACCCGTTCACCGAACGTTTGGCCGGAAAGCTGTCCGGCGGCATGAAGCAGAAGTTGGGGCTTGCCTGCACGCTGGTGGCGAAGCCGCGGCTATTGCTGCTCGATGAACCCACCGTAGGGGTGGATCCGGTCTCGCGCCGGGAGCTCTGGGCCATCATCGAGCGCATGGTGGCGGACGGCACCACGGTGCTGCTGAGCACCGCCTATCTGGACGAAGCCGAGCGCTGCGGCGAGGTTTTCATCCTCCATGGCGGGCGCCTGCTTTGGAGCGGTGCGCCCGATGCCGAACGGGAGAATCTGGCGCGGCGCTGTTACGAAATCCGCGTGGCGGACCGGTCCCTCCGCTCCCTGCAAGCGCGCTTGGCAACCCAACCAGACATCGTCGACGCCGTGATCCGGGGCGACGCCGTGCGCGTGCTGACCACCCGCCCCGCCCCCCCTGCGCTCGCAGGCCTGTCGGCCGAATTTCCGTCGTTGACGTCGGTCCCGGTGCCGCCGCGTTTCGAGGATGGCTTCGTCGCCAGACTCAAGCCCCTGGTGGAACCGGCCCTGCCGCTGCAAAGGCTCGTCCCCTCCCGCCCCATCGAACCGGAGGACGTAGTCATCGAGGTGCGCGACGTGGAACGCCGGTTCGGCGGTTTCACCGCGGTCCGGCGCTTGAGTTTCGAAGTCCGCCGTGGCGAAGTGTTCGGGCTCCTGGGCGCCAATGGCGCCGGCAAGACCACCACCTTCCGGATGTTGTGCGGACTTCTGCCGCCGAGCCGGGGAAGCCTGCGGGTTCTCGGCGTCGACCTGCGCCGGGCCGCCGCCGAGGCCCGCGCACGCATCGGCTACATGTCGCAGAAGTTCTCTCTGTATGGGGTCTTGAGCGTGCGGCAGAACCTGGAGTTCTTCGCCAGCGCTTACCGTTTGCGGGGGGAGCGGCGACGGGCCCGCCTCGACTTCGCCCTGGAACACTTCCAGCTCACCGCCCATGCCGACCAGCCCAGCGCCAATCTGCCGCTCGGCCACAAACAACGCCTCGCTTTGGCTTGTGCCCTGTTGCACGAACCCGAGATCCTGTTCCTCGACGAACCGACCTCCGGCGTCGATCCATTGATGCGGCGTGCCTTCTGGTCGGCGATCAACGCCTTGGCGGAAAATGGCGTGACCGTGCTGGTAACCACGCATTTTCTGGAAGAGGCCGAGTATTGCGACCGCCTGGTCATCCTGGCCGGAGGAAGTCTTCTCGCCAGCGGCCGTCCCAGCGAGGTCCGCGCCCTGGCGCGATGTCCCGAGTTGCCGAATCCGACCCTGGAAGAAGCTTTCATCCAGCTGCTGAAAACGTCCCCACCTGCCCGCTCCGCATGAACGCCGACTCGACTCTCTCCTCCTCGGGCAGGCGCGGTCTGCGCCTGTTGGGGCTGATGCGCAAAGAGTTCCTGCAAGTCCGTCGCGATCCTTCCAGCATCGCCATCGCCTTCCTGCTGCCTTTGCTGCTGCTGCTCTTGTTCGGCTACGGCGTCTCCCTGGATGCCAAACACGTGCGCCTGGCGTTGGTCGCCGATGCCCCGGCCCCCGCCACTGCCGACTTCTTCGCCGCCTTTCAACACTCCGAATACTTCCTCCCTGGGGTCTACGCGGATTTCCGGCACGCCCGGGCCGCCCTCGACCGACGCGAGGTCAGCGCCATCGTGCGCCTGCCGCAGGATTTCGCGCGGCGCGTCGAAGCCGGGACTGGAACGTCGGTGCAGGTGATCCTCGATGGGGTCGACGCCAACACCGCCCGCCTGCTCTCCGGATACATCCAGGGCGCAGCGAGCAGTTGGCTACAACGCCGGGCCGCGGCCAGCGCGGGCGCATCGATCCAGCCGATCCAGGTACAGGCCCGGATCTGGTTCAACCCGGCGGTGCGCAGCCGGGATTATCTGGTACCCGGACTCATCGCCGTCATCACGACCCTGATCGGCGCCTTGTTGACGGCGATGGTGGTGGCCCGCGAGTGGGACCGCGGCACCCTGGAAGCGATCCTGGCGACCCCGGTCAGCGTGGCCGAAATGCTGATCGGCAAAATCGCCCCTTACTATCTGTTGGGCATGGGCGGCATGCTGTTGTCCATCGCCATGGCCCTGTTTCTGTTCGAGGTGCCGCTACGCGGCTCCCTCTGGGTTCTGCTCCTCACCGGGACCCTGTTCCTGCTGACCGCCCTGGGCATGGGACTCTTAATCTCCACCGTCGCCCGGAATCAGTTCGTCGCCGGGCAGGTGGCGATCATCGTCACCTTTCTGCCGGCTTTCATGCTCTCTGGCTTCCTGTTCGACATCCACAGCATGCCCACCGCCATCCAGGGAATCACCTACCTGGTCGCCGCACGCTATTTCGTCGCCATCCTGCACACCGTATTCCTGGCCGGCGATGTGTGGGACGTGATCGTACCGAATGCCATCGCTTTGGCGACGATGGCCGCGGGCTTCCTGACCCTGGCGGCGCGCCACATGCCCAGGCGCCTGGGATGACCGCCATGGAATACGCATTGTTCGGCCTCCTCAAAAAGGAATTCCTGGCGCTCCTCAAGGACAAGAAGAGTCGTTTGGTCCTCGTCGGCCCCCCGCTACTGCAGTTGTTGGTCTTCGGTTACGCCGCAAGCTTCGATCTGAACCGGGTTCCCGTGGCCATCTACAACGAAGATCCCGGTCCCGCCTCCCGTGAGTTGATCGCGCACTTCACCGGCACCCAGACCTTCCGCGAGGTGGAGCGAATCACGCATCAAGACCAGATCGCGCACTGCATCGATTCGCGAAAGGCCCTGTTGGTGCTCCATATCGGACGGGATTTCAGCCGTGATCTGGCCCGCCGGCGTCCGGCGAGCGTCCAGATCCTCGTCGACGGTCGCAATTCCAACACCGCTTCGATCGCCCTGAATTATGCCCAGAGCATCCTGTCCGACTTCAACCGGGAATGGATCGAACGCCACCGCCTGCCGATGCCGCGGGTGCAGCTCACCGTGCGCGCCTGGTTCAATCCCAATCTGGAAAGCCGATGGTTCATCGTCCCTGGCATCGTGGGACTGCTGACGCTGGTGGTGACCATGGTGGTCACGGCGTTGTCGGTGGCGCGGGAACGCGAACAAGGTACCTTCGACCAGCTCCTGGTCACGCCTTACACACCACTGCAGATCCTCATCGGCAAGGCCTTGCCGGGCATGGCGATCGGCCTGATCGAAGCCTCCTTCATCCTGGTCATGGCGGTGTACTGGTTTCGCATCCCCTTCGTCGGTTCGATCGGCGCGCTCTATCTCGGAATGGTGCTATTCCTCATGGCCAGCGTCGGCGTCGGGCTGATGATTTCCTCGTTCGCCGTCACCCAACAGCAGGGATTGCTGGGTGCGTTTCTGTTCGTGGTCCCTGCCGTCCTCCTGTCGGGCTACGCCACCCCCATCGCCAACATGCCCGAGGCCGTGCAAACCTTGACCCTCCTCAACCCCCTGCGTTATTTCCTGGTCATCGTGCGCGGCGTGATGCTCGAAGGTCTGCCACCCTCGTCGTTGTTGGACCAGTATGTACCGATGGCGCTGATCGGCTTGGCAACGCTCGCGGTGGCCACCTGGATGTTTCGCAGGCGGTTGTATTGAGTCCTTTTCTGGTCCAACGTGGCAACCCGCTGCAATGAGACTGCCTGCGCCTGCCTTGTGCTTCGTCTGCCCGCCTGCCTGCTGCCTGCGCAGGCGGGCGGGCAGACAGGTTCGCGGCAATCGATCTCCCGTGACTCACGGACGGAGAACGACGGACCGGTGATCCGGTCCCTCTGCGCGCAATTCCAGAGTCTTGCTGTTCGCGATCACCAAGGCGACTGGACTGTCGAGCACGAAAGGATAAAGCACCGCCAGCGACGACAACGTCGGAACCGATACCGCTTTGCCTAGGTAACGCAGCGCCGCCTCGACCATCCAGGCCACGGCATGTTCGTTGCTAACCACGATCGGCTTCGGCCGCACGAGGCGCTTGCCTTTGCGACGTCCATCCCTGGACGTCGCCCCTTCGGGGCCGGCTGCGCCGTCCAAAATCGCTCCAGGCAAATTTATCTCGACGCGCTCGATTGCGCCCCAGCTCACCTGCGACTGCAGAACCATGTTGGTCATCCGGTACGTGCCTTCGCGTTCGCCATAGGTTTCGCTCATTCGGCGGTGGACTTCCGCCGAAGCGCAATCACCCTGGAGCGCCGAGAGGCGCCCCACCAGCTCCGCCACCTTGCCGAAGAAGGGATAGGTGGCAATGGCCATGCCCCAGGTCAGGGCGGCGATAGGGACGCTCGGGTCGGCCTTGAAGATCGCGACGCCACGCTCGGCGAAGTCGGCGAGTTCGGGACGTGGCTCCAGCCAGAGACGATTCAACACGGTCCGGGTCTTCTTGCGGGCAGCGACACCGAGCCCCGCCGCGTCGAGCAAGGTATTCAGCTCATCGAGCGTGCCGAGTTTTGCCCGCACCCTGAGCGCCGCAGCCGCCCATTCGAGCGGGATGAAGCGATCAAAGCCGATTTGCGGCACCCGTCCCTGGGCGCCGCCGCTGCGCGGCCCGCCGTTCGGCGGTCCAAATCCGCTCCCGGCGGATTTGTGCGGTGCTGACGACGTCATTCGATTCAATTTACGTAACTCACTTTGACGAAGGGCACGATCAGCTCTTCCACGGAGATGCCGCCGTGAACCACGACTTGGGTCTCCTTCGGCACGAACGCCCCGCGCCCTCCTGCGAATAGCGGCATGAAGTTCGCCGGTAGTCCAGCGACATCCAGACGGAAGGTTTCCGGATTGGCGGCCGCCGTCTCCGCAATCACAGCCTCGCTGCGATAGGTCCTGACGCGCTCCCCGCGCAGTTCCGACGCGACTCCCTGGCTCAAACGGCCAATGCCCACCGCTTCAACGTTGCCGTGGTCGGAGGTCAAATAGACGTGGAATCCGTTGTCCAGTAGCAGCGAGAACAGACGATCCACGAAGCCAGACTCGCACCAGTTTGCAATCTGGGCTGCGATGCCTCGTTTCCCGAGCACCGCGCCATGGATGATCTCGTCGACGGTATCCACGACAAGACCGGCCACCTTCACAGTCGGATTGCTCAGCGCTGCCTCAAGCGCGGGGAGGTCATCGGTGCGCTTGATTGACTTGCGGTACAGCACCTCGTTTGCGCGAAGACCATGGTCCTGCCAGAACCGCGCCCACTGCGCCGGTTCCTGAGAGGTTGATCCGATGCTGTCGGCGAACTCGCGCGGGCGTAAGCCCGAGAACAGCGCCTGCCGGGACACCGATGTCAGGGTTGGCAGCCACGCAAAGCAGGCGTTCTCGTCAAACATCAGCCGCTGCGACCGATTGATCACGCTCTCCCGAATCTGAATCCACTGGTCTACGGCCAGCCCGTCGAATACCACCAGCGCGATCTTCTCCTCGCCGTTGCCTCGGCGCATCGCCAGATACCGTGGCACGTGGTGGACCATGATCGGCCCTTTGGCGGCTGGCAAGGACGGCAGGTCTGCGTAATGCTTACCTACCCATTCACGCAACCGATCGTCGGCGGAGATGACCAAGTCTCGCAGTACGTCCTCGATGCCATCCGCTCGGGCTGCATCCAATCCATGGAAGCGCGAGATGACTTCGCCAAGCCGACGCGAGAAACGGGCCCAGTCGCGGTGCGGTGACTCGATGGTCGGCACTTCCGCCTTCAGGCCCTTGATGCCTTCGAACACCAGGTTCCGCATCGACGCTGGGTCCTGCACCACGCCCGCCTTGGCCCATTCCGGCAGGGTGGCCGGTACGCCCTGGACCACCAGCGGGTGCAGCGTGCCATCCAGGAACATGGAGTCGACGATCACGCGGACGTCATGGTGATCGAAAGGCAGTTCGATCTTCGCCACGTAGTCGGGCGGCATGGGTTCACCGGTGCGGGTACCCGTGACGCCCCACTTGGCGAGATAGCGAGCCCAGGCTTCCTGCACGAGACGCAGGGTCAGAGCCTTGTTCGCAAACAAATCGGCAATTGGCAGGCCCCTAAACGCGTCATATTCACCGAGCACGTACTCCACGTGCTGCGCGAGCACGGGCGGAAGAGCCGCCTCGCGATAGTGCAGACGAAGAAGCTCACGCCAGCAGTCCTCCGGGCGCGTGATGAGATGGGGGCTGATGCGGAAGATGTGCGTCAGCACGAACTCCTTGGTGGCGGCTTCGCCCAGCGACTGATGGGCGTGCCTGGCCTGCGCATCGAATAGGGATGGCAGCATCTCGCTACCCAGCTGCCTCACCACGGCATAGCTCAGCCTGGGGAACAACTCGGCGAGACTCAAGGAGAGCTTCCGCGCCTGACGCAGGTAGTCCCAAGGCAAGTCGCTGACATTGGTACCCCGCAGATGGAGGATCAAGGCGCGGGAGGGCCCCGGTTCGCCTCGATCCCACGCCGCCCGATAGCGTTCCTCGTACTCCGCCCGGAAAGCGATGCTGTCCTCGAAAGGCAGTACCTCAAAACCACGCTCGCGCAGTCCCGACAACACTTGGCTCTGCAGCAGCACATCGTCCGGGTCGGCGACGATCCAGAGCCGGGCCAGATCGACGGGAAACTCCTTCAGGATGCGGTCAACCCAGGCAGTGCTGCGTCCATCCCTGGACGCAGCCCCTTCGGGGCCAGCCTGTCGGCTGTCCAAATTCGTTCCTGACGAATTTGTCATGCGGGCGCACCTTCCTGTCCCACCCGCAACATCAGCACCGCATGGAGATCCGGGGTGCAGGCTTCCGCATCCGCAAGCGCTGCCATGCGCGCATCAAACTCAGCTTCGAGCCGCTTGCGACGGCGTTCCCTCACGGCCGGAAGGCCGATGCGCCCGATTGCCTGGTAGCGCACATCGAAAGCATAGCGTGCCCGTTCCCGTTCCTCTGCGAGCCAGGTGCGATGCTCCTCCAGCAGCTCGGCAAAAATCCGCTCCCCCTGGGCCTTGGCGGCAGCCAGCGACGTTTCGAAGCAGGCCAAGGCGTTCTCCACCTCGACCTTCGGTGCGAGCGTCACGTTCTCGGTCAGCAGCAAATCCCAGATCCGCCTGGCGGTCGGCACGAAGGTACGGCCATCGTCGGTGACAAACACGGGCAAGAATCGCCGCCGGGAGAAGCTCTCTGACAGGTTGGATGCGCTGATGCCGATCTCCCACAGCGACCACACGCCATGCACGGTGCCGGGCAAGCCGGTCATCGTCGCAATCGGCAGCGGCTGGCCCGGAACAAAGCGTGGCAGTTCGCTGATGACTGCGCGGGCGCGTGGATCTTCCAACGTGATCCACTCCATCTCGGGGTTTTGTTCGGCGGTGCGCGCGTCGAAGCAGACACGGGGAGACTCATTCGCGACATCCCTGTCGCTCACCCCACGGGGCGCCTTCGGCGTGCAAATCGGCAATCCTGCCGATTTGTCGCTCCCTATCCCATCCGGCCAGCGAATGCGCCAGTAGTTTCCTTCTTTCTCAGCCGTTCCACCTCGTGCCGGCAATCCGTTGGTGATCGCACGCTCCAACCAGTACTGCGCCGGATGATCCCGCCACTTGCGCGCATCGTCCGCCTGCAGCGCGTGGTCCTCCGTCAGCAGATCGGTGTCCTTGCGGCTGGCGGCTACCCTCTCCCGCACTTGGTTGATTACCGCATCGCATTCCTTATCGATCGACGCAGGGTCTTGTAGCCCGTGCACGAACAGTTCGTCGAAGATCGGCTCCACCTCGACCGAATCCATCATATCCGCCGCCTTGTCGACGCCGAATTCCTGGGCAATGATGGCGAGCTTTTCCTCCAGCACCTCGCGCACCCGGTGCTCTACCGTGTCTTCCAGCACGAAGTTGACTGCCCGCACGACATGGGGCTGACCGATGCGGTCGACACGGCCGATACGTTGCTCCAGTCTCATCGGGTTCCACGGCATGTCGAAGTTGACCACGACATGGCAGAACTGCAGGTTCAGGCCCTCGCCGCCGGCGTCGGTGGAGATCAGTATCCGGGCATCACGTGCAAAGTCCTGTTGCGCACGGGTGCGCGCATCCAGGTCCATGCCGCCATTGAGCAGCGCCACGGAAAAGCCCCGGCTCTCCAGGAACTCGGCGAGCATGGCCTGGGTGGGAACGAACTCGGTAAAGACCAGCACCTTGAGCTGTGGGTCGCTCTCTTCCTGCTGGAGCTTGTAGATCAACTCCAGCAGCGCTTCTGCCTTGGCATCCGTCCCCTGTCGCTCGGTTTCGCGGGCGAGATCCAGCAGCATCTCGACCTCCGTCTTTTCGCGCTCCCAGCCGCTGGCCTGCAGGGCAATGTCGAGCTGGGATTGACCGTCGAGCTCCGCCCACTCGTCCGGGTCCACCGCATCAAAAAGAGTTGCCTGCGCCTGGGGCGCCTCCAGCAGGGTCTGGCGCCTCTCCAGGGTGGCACGGATGGCGGCCGTACTGGACGTCACCAGGCGCTGCATCAGGATCATCAGGAAGCCGATGTGGCGCTGCTTGGCGGCCATCGCCTGGTTGTAGCCGTGCCGCACGTAGTCCGTCACCGCCTCATAGAGCCTTCGCTGCGCCGTGTGCCGCTCTTGCCAAGCGACCGGGTGAAGTCGTGTGCACCGAGGCTTGAACAGCGGTTGGCCTTCCGCGTCGATGGCGGCCCGCTTCTCCGTGCGGATCACGAATGGGCGCACCCGGTCGCGGTTGATGCTGCCTTCGTCCGGAAACGCCTCTCGGTCCAACAACTGCATCAACCGCATGAACTGGTCGGTCTTGCCCTGATGCGGCGTCGCGGATAGCAACAGCAAGTAGGGAGCGGCCTCGGCCAAGGCGGCACCGAGCTTGTAGCGGGCAACCTGCTCAGTACTGCCGCCGAGGCGGTGTGCCTCGTCGATGATCACCAAATCCCAGCCTGCCGAGATCAGATCCTCGAAGCGCTCGCGGTTGTAGGTGGCGAGTTGCTCCAGGCTCCAACCACGGCGGCCTTCGATGGGCTTGACCGAGTCGAGCGAAACGATCACCTGGTCGTGCATCCGCCAGAGGTTCTCGTCGTTCTCGCTGCCGTTGTCGCGCCACTGACGGAAGGCCGCGAGTTCAGATGGCTCAACGAAGCGGAAATGCTCGCCAAAGTGCAGCCGCATCTCCGCCTGCCACTGGCGCACCAGGCCTTTCGGTGCCACTACCAGCACGCGCCGCACCATCCCGCGCAGTTTCAACTCGCGCAGGATCAAGCCCGCCTCGATGGTCTTGCCCAGTCCCACCTCGTCCGCCAACAGATAGCGGATGCGATCCCGGCTCATGGCCCGGTTCAGCGCGTAGAGCTGGTGCGGCAGCGGCGTGACGCTCGCCTGGATCGGCGCCAGCAGCAGGTTGTCTTCCAGCGCGTCGAGCAGCTTGGCCGCGGCCGCCGTGTGCAGGATCTGCTCCACGGTCGGCCGCACACTGGTCAGTTCGCCCAGATCCTGGGCTTTGGCGCGCACCACGGCGTCCTTGGCCGGCAGCCAGACGCGAAAGAAGACCTCGCCCCACAGTGCCTCGCGGTCGATCACCAGGCAGGGCGACGCCTGCCGGGCATGCCAGCACCAGTCACCGACGGCGAAACCGCTACTCATGCCTCATCCTTCTTGAGCACTGCCCGCCCCTGTTCGGTCAAGCGGTACCGCTGCTTGCTGCTCTGGGGCTTGTCGGGAATCGTCATTTCCAGCAAACCGGCCTCCAGGGCGGGCTGGAGATAGGCATCTCCGAAGTGCTTGCGGTCCTTAAGACCTAAGGCGTCCATCAGTTCCTGCCGTGCCATCTCCCCCATAGCCTTTCTCAATAGCGCGAGGACTTGCGGGGTAACTTGTGGGGTCACTTGGGGGGTGACATGGGGGGTCACTTGCGGGGTGACTTGTTCAGTCGCCCGGGCGAATCGTTGCCGCAGCGCATCCCGTACCTCGAACAGAGTCGCGCTCACTGGCTGAAGCAACTGCTGACGAACCAGGAAATCGGCGATTTGCTTGGCCTGCTGCGTCGTGCTTACACCCAGCCCGCGAATATCGGTCAGGCTGATACGCTCACCAGCTGAGCGTCCGAGCCCGAGGGCCAGCACGTCCGCCTGCTCTCGGGTCAGGTTCACCCCGATGGCCTGACGGAAACGCTGCATCGCCTCGGTGACCAGCGGCCTGTTGATAAGCACCAGCTCGAACTCTTTACGCGCCTTGTCGTTCTTCAATTGCGGCGGTACGCGCCCCAGGTCGCGCCAGTTGCGGAAGATGGCGCGGATGCCTGTTCCCGCCTGATCCGACAACCCGATTCGCCGGAACGCCTTCACAATGGTCGGGTTGCGTACTTCTTTCTCTGTCGGGTCCAACAGTTCCGCCTCGGTCGCAAAGGCATCGCCGGGATTCCAGAAGATGGTGCGATCGGCGAACAGGCGAATGGATGCTTTACGTCCGTGATCGCCGTAGTCCTGATGGATCAGCAGGTTGATCGCAGCCTCCCGGAAGGCCACATAGTCGGGCGGATCGTCATTGCGGCGAAGTGTCGCGGGGTCGAGCGAAAACGGGTGCTCGGCGATCCGCATGTAGCGGGCAACCAGGCCCTGCCATGTCTGGAATATGTTCTCCTCGAAGACGTAGCGGTCATGCCAGCGCTGATCCGCCGACCACTGGTCGAAGGGCGTGTCGATGCGCTGATAGTCCAGCACCGGCCGCGGCAGAATCTGCCGCACATAGCGCCCATCGCCAAACAGCAATACGCCTGCGCGGGTGGGCAGCATACTGCCGCTCTGTTCGACGATGAAATTCCAGTTGAGCAGAAACTCGATCGGGTCTGAAATCTCCGGGTGCTCCGGATTGCGACGGGCGAACTGCGCTTGATACCACTTGACCGTCTCCAGGTCGAAGCAGCGATCCACCGGGATGTTCGGAAGCGCCATACCGTCATAGCGATCCTGTGCGGCATCGCGCAGAAAACGCTCGAGCTCGCTTGGGGTGCATTGTTCATCGCCCGCGCCTCGGCGGATGTAGCTCTGGCGCGGATCACCTTTGAGATAGACCGGCTTGTCGGCCCGGGATGACTCGGGCACGTGGAAAGCGAAAATATGCTTGCCGTCGATCTCGAACTTCCGCGGCTCAACGGCGATGACGCGGTTCAACTTCTGACCGCCACGCAGCGCAGCCAGAAAATCGTTCTGCACCTTGTCCGGCTCCTCGACCCCGGTGATTTCCAGCTCCCCGTCGCGCTCGCTCACGCCGAACACCAGCCAGCCTCCGGCCGTGTTGGCGAAGGCCGAGACGGTCTTGTAGGCGTCCTCGGGCACGCCGCGCTGCGCGCGTTTGCACTCGAAATCGTTCCACTCGAAGCCGTTCAGCCGCGCGAGCAGCTCATCCTGGTTCATCGTGGCACCTCAATCGCCATCAGGAACCCGCCTCCGTACGCGTCAGCGCCTGGTCATACCAGAGCAGCAGCTTCTCGTCTTCCTGCAGCGCCTCGTCCGGGATCTTTTTCGCGACTGCGATGATGGTCTGATAGTCCTTCCTGCTCCACGCATCCTTGAAGCCGGCGCGCAGAACTTCCAACCGGAACTCTCTGAGCCGCCGGCCAGTGAAAGCGATATAGGTTTGGAACTCCTTGAGCAACGCCTTCTCGCGCTTCTTCTCCAGATCCTGCGCCTTGTTCGGATCCGGCACGTACCAGCGATCCTTGGCCTTGGCGATCAGGCGCGGGTCGTTCTTCGCCAGGCCGCGCAGTTCCTTGAAATTGCTCGATAGATAGCTGTGGATCTGGCTCGGGACATCCCCCGACCCGTCGTACTTCAGGAAGTTGTTCTCCAAGAGCGCCATCAGCTCCGGCTTGGCCTCGTGTTTTTTCCAGCCTGCACCTACTTGTGTAATGAACTCCGGGTGGATTTCCTGATAGGTCGAGGGGCGTCTTTTCAGGAAGTCAGCCAACCAGTCGATGGCGCTGCGCTCATCACTGACGAACAACTCCATCTGCGGTGCCTGGGACACCTGGGCGCGCTTCTTGTCGTATTCGGTCGCCTGCTCGGGGAGGAAGACCATGCCGTCGCACTCAGAAAAGCGACTGCGCAAACCTTCCTGGAACTCGTGGCTTGACATCGGTACCGCCGCCCCATGCCGAACGAACCACGCAACCATTCGATCGAAGAGGATGCGCGGATCGCGCTCCGCGACGTACTCCAACTCGCCGTTCCTCACCTTCACGACCGGAAGCTGTCTCAAGTGGGTCTGTACGAAGTCCCACGCCGATTCCGAGGTGGCACCACGCTCCGAGAAACGCTGCTCCAGCCCGCCGTTGGGCTTGTAGGCGGAAATCACCAAATCCTGCTTGACGGCAACCGCCGTCGTGACGGCCTTGAAGCTGCCTTGCTGCTTGTCTAGTGCGGACACATTGGCGACAACAAAGCCGGCTTCCTGCATGGCGGTTTGCAAACCGTTCCAGACGGCGGCCTGTGTGTTGGAAAACACCACCGTCATCCAGCGACCTGGTTTGAGGACACGAAAGTATTCCTTGAAGCAATCGGCCATCAATCTGCGGTAGTCGTCCACCGACTTCTGTGCCGCGCGATTTTCCTTGGCGCGGTCAACAATGGCATCCAGCTTCGCCTGGGTCAGCGCGCCATGCCAAGCCTCCACCAGAAAATTCAGTTCGGCATAAGGAAAATTCTCGCCGAAGGGCGGGTCGGTGAAGATGTAATCCACCGAGTCGTCGGGCAAGGGCAGCCGCGCGGCGGTGCCAGTGTTGATCGCCGTGCCGCCAGCGCTGACTTTCAGCGAACGGAAGGCCTTGGCGAGCCGCTCCAGCTTGCCGCCCAGGTTGTACCAGGGGCTGCACTCGGCGTGCTGGGATGCGACGTAATAGACGCCGGTGAGATACTGATTTACGTGCGAGTACGCGCGAAGGCGATAGCGGTTGAGTACCGAGAACCCCCAGATCGCCTGCTCCACCATGAACAGCAGCATGGATCGAATCCGCCCATCCGGATGCGCGTTGGCCTTACGCCAGAGCAACCCCATTGCCTGCGCAGCACGCGGCAAGAACAGGTGATGGGTGTGCGTGATGCCTTTGTCGCGCATCCGCGGCGCTTCCCACATGTCGGCATAGGGAAACTCGACGACGGGAACCTCCGGCGGCAACGACTGTGCCTCAATCTTGGCCAGCAGCGACAGATCATCCGCATCCGGCTTTTTTTCGTACCGGGACTTGCCGATCCGATAGGAAATTAGCGTCGGCTCGCGCTTGGGGGTCGAAAGCGTCTTTCCAGTGGCACGGTCTAGCTTTGAGACATAGAGCCGTTCAAGCTTCTTCTTTGTGAGCTCCGCCCCACAGTGTGGACAGGGGAAGCGATCCCGCACCCGCTTGCTGTCCTCATCCAGCGCCTCGTCCAGGAAGTTCACTTCGCCCGCGCATTCCGGGCAGGTGAAGACCTCGCTCCACACCGTGTACTCGATCCGCCCCTGGGTCTTGCCGTCGGTGTGCAGCGTTTCATACATCCAGCCGATCTCGGCTTCGAGTTCGTCCAGCAATTCCTTACCGGCCTGCGCAAAGGCTTCCACGTCCACGGGCCGGTTGTAGTTGGCGGCGATGAAGGTGGCCGCGGGCGACAGGTCGTTGAGGATCACGCGCCGCGCGCCCCATTTCGGTGCCGGACGGCCCTGTTTTTTCCACTCCGCTTCCAGTTCAAACCGGTAGCTGGCGGGTGCCGCCCCGCACCACTGGGCGGCCACGCCGGTCATGCCAGAACCCGCAAAGCCATCGAGCACCAGGTCGCCCGGCTCGGTGTAGTGCAGGAGGAACGGCACGATGGCCAGGTGCGGCACCTTGGTGTGGTAGGCATGCGCCTTGTAGATGGGGTCGGTCTTGCCCACCGAGACGTCGATGGCCAGCGGTTCGCGCCGGTACGGTTCGTTCGGGTCGTAGGGCCGGCCGTAATGCTTGACGAAGTCAGGTAGCCATGGGTTCGGGCAGGCGGTGTAGTACGGCGGATCGGACAGGGCGAGGATCGCCTCGTCCGTCCCCTGCGGAAAGCCCTCCTGCTTTCGGAATTCCGGGTCCTTCAGCTTTTCGGCCAGCAGTTTCAGGAAGTGTTCGCGTCGGGCGTTGTCGCTGGCGAAGGTCTGGCCGAGGCATTCGACAACAAGTTCTGAGTTCGGAGTTCTGAGTTCTGAGTTGAACAGGTCATTCATTTATTTGAGTTCGGAGTTCGGAGTTCGGAGTTCGGAGTTCGGAGTTCGGAGTTCGGAGTTTGGAGTTTGGAGTTCGGTGGGTTGGGGTATATCGGGCGCCCTTGCGTTCGGTCTGTGTCAGATAGGCGATCAACCCGGCAAGCATTTTTGAGATTTCTTCGCAGCGAGTATGGCAGCGTTGAAACTGGCATTGGTCGATGTAACCCGTGTCCAAAGCCACATAGCATTGCGCTTGCAGTTCGGATACAGAACCTTTGGCAACCCAGAGAAATTGAACGAATTCCTTGTTGCCGCCGCGCCCGAAACCCTCGGCGATATTCGACATGATGGACACAGCCGCGCGACGCATCTGGTCAATCAAACCGAAATCGCGTGAAAAACTGCCAGCCGAGGTCAGCGCGTAAACTTCCTTGGTCAGCTCTCGTGCCCTGCGCCAAGCCTCAATATCTTCAAACCGGTCGAATCCCGCCATTGGCTGCTCAATCCTCCAACTCCGAACCCCGAACCCCGAACCCCGAACCCCGAACCCCGAACCCCGAACCCCGAACCCCGAACCCCGAACCCCGAA
>DATMAX010000038.1:0-102178 GCA_035559395.1 Methylococcus sp.
CTGATTCCACCGCCGTACTCTGTTGCTCCACGGGATCGTGACTGCCTTGTTGTTGGTTATCCATGGTTTCCTCCTTGTTGCCCTAGCTGGGTTTGCCCAGATTGATCACGAGACAGCCGTTGGCGAACTCGGAATCGATCAATTCGTATCCCATCGCGGGCAGCCGGATCCGCTTCTCGAACCAGCCGTAAGGGATTTCCAATCGGTGGATCGTCACCGGGCCCAGGATCGGAAGCCGCCGCTCGCCAGCCACGATCAGGAGCCCACCTTCCACGGTCACCGCCACCCGGTCCGGGGCGACACCCGGCAAGAGCACGATCACCTTGAGGTCGTGTTCGGTCTCGAAGACATCCGCGGGTGGCTCCCAGTTCGGACGTCGCCGCGACAACCAATGCAATTGAAACAGCTGGCGCTGGAGCCGTTCCGTCCGTTCCAGCATTTCGCATGCCTCCACCCACATCCAGGCCAGGGGATCTCGGGTCAACATGGTTTTCTCCTCGTGCCCAAAGGGGCGTCCCTGTAAGCGAATCGGCTTTCCCGAACCGAGAGGTGGTGCGAACCGTTCATGCATGGTTGCCCCGTGCTGCCGGTCGCATCCAGGAAACGGGGAAACCTTGGGTCGGTTGCCACCGCTACGGATATCTCGAAGAAGTCGTTTGGCTCCATCGTCATGATTGCAAGAAAAAGGCGATGATGGCTCTACAGAGTAGCGTAGCAGCCGATTCGCCGCTAGGCTTGATGCGATGGCGGAGTCGTCTCGGCTTTCATTGTGTGGGGTCGGAAAGGTTCCGGCCCCGCCGTTTGGTTTGACTGGTCAACAAGAGGGGGAAATACTTTCCATGATCACCCGACGTGAACTGTTGTGGCGTTTATGGGGAGCCGCGATGGGCGGTGCGCTGGGCTCTGCTGGCACGCGTAAGGTGCGTGCGGATGGTGAGGTCGGTCGGCCGTTCTCCCAAGCCTGGCTGCGGACCGAGGCACGGAAACTCGCCGCGGCACCCTACCGGCCGCCGCAGGGCGATCTGCCGGCATGGCTGCGAGGATTGGATTGGGATGGTTATCAGTCGATCCGTTTCCGCCCGGGCCGGTCGCTCTGGTACGGGACGGGCTTGCCGTTTCAGGTCCGGCTGTTCCATCTGGGGCTATTTTTCCGTCATCCGGTGGCCATCCACGAGGTCGTCGACGGTAGAGCCCATCCCGTCCGCTACGCGAAGGATCTGTTTGAGTTCGGTTCCGCGATCGACGTTCCTTCCGAGCCGGGCGAACTCGGATTCGCGGGATTTCGCGTCCATGTCGCCGCCGACGGTTTCGATCGCGATCGGTTCGCCTTCCTGGGTGCGAGCTATTTCCGCGCGGTCGGAGAGACCCTCCAATACGGGCTGTCGGCGCGGGGTCTCGCCATCGACACCGGCCTCGAAAAGCCGGAAGAGTTCCCGGAGTTCCGGTCTTTCTGGCTGGAACGGCCCACTCCGGGTGCAAATTCGATCCTCGTCCATGCGCTGCTCGACAGCCCGAGCGTCAGCGGAGCCTACACTTTCCGCGTGCGGCCGGGAGCGACCACGGTCATGGACGTCGAGGCCTGGCTCTATCCGCGCAAGACGATCGAGCGGGTGGGGATCGCGCCCGTCACCTCGATGTTCCTGCACGGTGAGAACGACCGCCGCGTCGCGGATGATTTCCGTCCCGAGATCCACGACAGTGACGGGCTTTCGATCCGGACGGGAGCGGACGAGTGGATCTGGCGGCCGCTCGTCAATTCCCCGCGGCCGCGGCTCAGCGGTTTTTCCGAGGAGAGCCCGAGGGGCTTCGGCCTCTTGCAGCGGGACCGGAACTTCGATCACTATCAGGACGACGGCGCCAACTACCATCTGCGACCGTCGCTCTGGGTCGAACCCCTGGAGAAGTGGGGACGGGGTGCGATCCAACTGGTCGAGTTGCCCACGGCCGACGAAACTTCCGACAACATCGTCGTCTTCTGGAGCCCAGAGGAGGGTTTTGCTCCCGGTCAAGAGCGCTGCTTCCGCTATCGCCTGTATTGGGGATCGGAGCCGCCGCTCCAGAGTCCGGCCGCTCGCGTGGTGGCGACACGGATCGGCTGGGGCGGAATCCCCGGACACAAGGACCGGCCGCCGCCGCAAGCCTCGCGCAAGTTCGTGATCGATTTCGCCGATGGCCCCCTCGCCGATCTCCCCTGGGAAACCCGTGTGGAGCCCGTGGTTGCGGCATCGCGCGGGGAGATCCGTGAACCTGCCGCTCGGCCGGTGCGGACGCCGGGCTGCCGCATTTGGCGAGCCAATTTCGACCTGACGGGAACCGGCGTCGAGCCGGTCGATCTCCGCTGTTACCTGCGCGACGAGCGGGGGCCGCTCACCGAGACCTGGGTCTACCGTTGGTCGCCACCGTCCTAGCTCCACAACTCGGCCAAGGAGAAGGTCACGGCATCGAAGGGGACGAGGCAGATCGGGTCGTCGTCTTTGAAGGTTCCGATCAACAGCCACGCGCCGTCGCGCAACTCGTATCCTTCCAGGGTCCGCGCCAGCGGATCCACCAGCCAGGCATGGGGGACGCCACGGCGGGCATAGAGGGGCAGTTTGATGGCGCGGTCCTTTTTGGCCGTGGCAGGGGAGAGGATTTCGCAGACCCAGTCGGGGGCCACCTCGAAGCGGTGGTCGTCGGGAACCCGTGGCATGCGTTCGCGCCGCCAGCCGGCCAGGTCCGGAACCACGACTTCGGTGTCGCGGACGAAGTGGATTTCGGGCTCCGGCAGGATCCACCAGCCTCCGGGTCCGCCGCGGCCCTTGTCGAAAGGTCCGCCGAGCTCGATGTTGAGCCCTCTTTCGGCCAAGCTGTGTGGCCCGGCGGGCCGCGGCTGGGTATAGAGCACGCCGTCGATGACCTCACCGACGATGTTGTCGGGCAAGGCCAGCAGCTTTTCATAGGGTGTCTGTGCCAGAGTGGCCTGGGCTCCGCTCATGGTTCTGTCCCCTCGGTGAGATACGGTCGTGAACCTCAGTCTGCGCTCTACCCGAGGCAAGATGCAATCCGCCGAGCCCTCCCATCCATACCGGGGCGCAGAACACCGGCTCTAAAATATAAAATAAATGAGGTCGGTCCTGAGTCGGAGGGGCAATGGGAGAGGGCGAGCGCGCAATCCGGGGAATCCTGTTCGATTTGGACGGCGTACTCTACGTCGGCTCCCAACCGATCCCGGGTGCCGTCGAAGCCGTGGATCAGGTGCGGGCGAGCGGACGTTTGTGCCGGTTCATCACCAACACCAGCACCCAATCGCTGGCCTCGCTGCAGCGTAAACTCAAGGAGTTGGGGTTCACGCTGACCGCAGAGGAAATCCTCAGCGCGCCGCAGGCCACGCTGCGCTATTTACGCGAGGTCGGGAGTACCTGCCACCTCCTGCTGGCCGAGGATGTTGCCGCCGATTTTACGGGAATCCCACAGGTTCCACTGGAGGAAGCCGAATACCTCGTGCTCGGCGACATTGGCTCGGCCTGGACCTATGAACTCCTCAACCGCATGTTCAACGCGATCATGCATGGTGCGCGGCTGATCGCGGTGCACAAGAACCGGTTCTGGCAGACCGAACAAGGGTTGCGCATGGACATCGGCGGTTTCGTGGCGGCGCTCGAATACTGCACCGGTACCCGCGCCCTGATCATGGGTAAGCCTTCGGAGGAGTTCTTCGCTGTGGCATTGCGGGACCTGGGGCTGCCGGCCCATCGGGTCGCGATCGTCGGCGATGACATCGAATCCGACGTCGGCGGCGGGCAGGCGGTCGGGCTCACGGGCATTCTGGTGCGAACCGGGAAGTTCCGCGAGGAGTATGTCGCCAAAAGCCCGGTGCGTCCGGATTACGTGATCGATTCCGTCTCCGACCTGCCCCGCTTGTTGGGGATCACGGGGTGATGGGGGCGGAGAGGGTTCCCCGCCGGAACCGCGATGATCGGCGATCGGGACACCGCTTCAATTCGCCCCCGGGCCGGTCTCCGAACCACCGCCGTCCTCGGACGTGGGGCGCCTCTGGGCCTTGAGGATCTTGGCGAAAGCGCGCAGTCGCTCCTCGACCCGCCGGTTCAGGGTGCCTTCCGGAAAACCGCCGGATTCGTCCCGTTGCCCCACGGGCAGACCGGTCAAGAGCTCCAGGGCTTCGTCGACGTGGTCCACGGCGTAGATGGCGAATTTCTTGGCCGCGACAGCCTCGACGACGTCCCGGCGCAACATGAGATTGCGCACGTTGGCGGTCGGGATGATCACCCCCTGCTTCCCGGTCAGCCCGCGCGCCGCGCAGACATCGAAGAATCCCTCGATCTTCTCGTTCACGCCTCCGATCGGTTGCACCCGTCCGCGTTGGTCGACGGAACCGGTGACGGCGAGGTTCTGCCGGATCGGCGTTTCGGCGAGCGACGAGAGCAAGGCGCCCAGTTCGGCGAGCGAGGCGCTGTCCCCCTCCACCGGGACATAGGATTGTTCGAAGACCAGGCTGGCAGCCACCGAAAACCCATGCGCCCCCGCATAGCGTGCGGCCAGGAAGTTGCTCAGGATGAGAACTCCCTTGCTGTGGATCGCGCCGCCCAATTCCGTCTCTTTCTCGATGTCCAGTACCCGGCCGCTGCCGGGACGGGTGGTGGCGGTGATGCGGGGACTTGGTGACAAAGGCGCCGGGTCCGCCGATGGCGGCGGCCGCTGCCGGGACGGGTGGTGGCGGTGATGCGGGAGGGTTGGCCGAAAGTGAAGTCGCCCAGTTGGATGACGGAAATGCCGTTGATCTGGCCGGTGACCTCGCCATCGGTGTCGATCAACAGAAAGCCGCGGCGAATGTTCTCCTGGATGCGGGCGCGGATCCGGTCGGAACGATAAATCTGGCGGTCGATGGTCCGTTGAATGTCCTCCTCCGTGATCCTCTGGCGCCCCGCCACTGCGGCGTAGAAGTCGGCTTCTTTCAACAGGTCGGCGAGACTGCGCAGATGCGCGGTCATCTTTTCGCTGTCTTCGGCCAGCCGTGAGGCATGTTCGATGGTGCGGGCCACGGCATGACGGTCGAGCGGCCGGAGTTTCTCCCGGCGGGCGAGCGTGGCGATCATGCGGGCGTAGAGGGCGGTCGACTGTTCATCGCGTGGCAGAAGATCTTCGAAGTCGGCGGCGATCTTGAAGAATTCGCGGAATTCCGGATCGTAGAGATCGAGTAGAAAGTAGAGTAGGCGATCCCCGAACAGGATGATCTTGACCTGCAGCGGGATCGGTTCGGGTTCCAGACTGGTGGTGCTGATCAGGCTGAGACTGCGTTCGAGCGGCTCGATGCGGATTTCCCCTGCATGCAGCGTTCGCTTCAGCATCTCCCAGGCGAACGGCTGCATCAGCAACTTGCGGGCGTCCAGGATCAGATAGCCGCCATTGGCTTTGTGCAGTGCCCCCGGACGGATCATGGTGAAGTCCGTGACCAATGCCCCTAGGTAGGCTTGGTGCTCAATGCGACCGAGCAGATTGCCATGGGTGGGTAGATCTTCCAGGATCACCGGGGCCGAGGTGTGCTCACCGTGATCGACGATGAGATTGATGCGATAGCGCTGTGCCGGTTCTTTCGAAGTGTGTTCGAAAAGGCTCAAGACACCTTCGGATTTGGGTAGAAAGGCATCGGTATGTTCGACGATATCGGTTTGGACGGTGTCGAGATAGGCGATCACGGCCGGCAAGGAGGCGTACCGGGTCTTGAGATCGCGAAACAGATGACTGACGGTGAACTCGGCGATTTCCCGGTTCAATGCCTTGATACGGGCGCGCGCCTCCTTGCGCCAGGAAGGGAACTGCCGGAGGAGTTTCAGCAGGCGTTGCTGCAGTTCGGCGATGGCCTCCTCGATGGACTGGCGTTCCCGGTCGGACAATTGCTGGAACTGTTCCGGGCTCAAAATCTCGTCGCCCGTCGTAGACATCGGTGCGAAAGCAAAACCGGTGGGAGTTTCGATCAGAGCGATGCGGTACCGGAGTGCTTCGTTCCGCAGTTGATCGACCGCCTCGGCTTCCCGCTCGCGTACCTGTTGTTCGATCCGCTCGCTGCGGGTCCGGTATTCCTCGCCTTCGAAAGCGGCGGGAAGCGCGGTGAGGAGTTCCTCGATGACTTCCTCCATGTCACGCGCCAGATGGCGACCCCAACCGGCGGGTAAGCGGAGCGCCTTGGGTTGATTGGGTTGGGCGAAATTGTTGACGTAACACCAGTCGGAAGGGGGCGGCTGACTGGCGGCCACGCGCTCGGCAAGCTCGCGTGCGGCGGTGAGCTTGCCGCTGCCGGTGGGTCCCAGCACGAATGCGTTGTAACCCTTCTGGGCAATCGTCAGGCTCAGGTGGATCGCTTCCAAAGCGCGGGGTTGACCGATGATGATCTCCGTATCCGGTAGCTCGGCGGTGGTCTCGAAGTCGAGCGTTTTCGGGTCGCAGGCGGTGAAGAGTCGTTCGGGGCCAAGGGCGGACGGGTGATCGTTCATGATTCCAGCTGAATGGGGGACAGGGGGATCGAACCGTCCGCAATGATCCGTCAAACGCCGCTGGCCTGCAACGGCGGCGCGGGTTTCAGGGGCGTGCACATGGGGCTGCGGGTGACAGCCCGCAGTATTGCGACGATAATCTCCAGCTTTTTGTTTCCGTCGAAGTCGCATGTGGTTCAAGAGTCTCGCCCTGTTCCGGTTCACCGAACCGTTTGCCCATTCCTCCGAAGCCTTGCTGGAAGCTCTGGAGCAGCGTCGTTTCCGGTCTTGTGGCCCGATGGAAATGGCGACGCTGGGGTGGCATCCGCCGTTGCGACGGGACGATCATCCTTTGGTGCATGCGGCGAACGGTTTTCTGCTGCTCTCTCTCTTGCGGGAAGAGAAGATTCTACCGGCCTCGGTGGTGAACGAGGCAGTCGAGGAAAAAGCCGAAGAGATCGAGGCCAGGCGCGGAACGCCGGTTGGCCGAAAGGAGCGCGCCACGCTCCGGGATGATGTGGTGAACGGTTTGATTCCCCGGGCCTTCAGCCATACCCGACGCACTTATGCCTATATCGATCCACGCGGCGGCTGGTTGGTGGTGGACAGCCCGAACACCCGCAGGGCCGAAGACCTGGTCGCGTTGTTGCGACAGTCACTGGGGTCGCTCCCGGTGGAGCCTCTGAACGTCAGGGAAAGACCGGCGTCGGTGATGACCCGCTGGCTCATGACGGGGCAACTCCCGTCGGACATCGCGGTCGAAGACGAATGTGAACTGCGCGCACCGGATGAGGAGGGAGGCATCGTGCGTTGCCGGCGCCAGGACCTCACGGCCCCCGAGGTCCTGAACCACTTGGCAGCGGGGAAGGAAGTCGTGCGCTTGGCTCTGACTTGGAGCGATCGCCTGAGCTTGATGCTGGATGACGGTCTCCAAGTGAAGAGGCTCCGGTTTCTCGATGTGATCCAGGAACAGGCTGCCGAGGTCGATGCCGCCGACGAGGTGGAGCGTTTCGATGCGGACTTTGCCATCATGTCGCTGGAGCTGTCACAATTTCTTGAGCGTCTCCCCGAGTGGTTCGGGGGTGAGAACAGGAAAGGTCGATGATCTACGGGCGATTGAAGCGTTGGGTACGGCATCGGAGGCGGCTGGCGGGTGGTTGCCGTCTTGCCTGGTTGGGTGCTGGCTTGCTGTCTTCGGCGGTTTGGGCGGAAGTCCTGCCGTTGCCGCCGGAGGGTATGGATCTGGTCGGGGAGGTCCGCCATGTGCGGGCCCGTTATGAAGACACCTTGATCGACATCGCGCGTGCCTATAGCCTGGGACAGGACGAAATCGTGATGGCGAATCCGACGGTCGACCGCTGGCTGCCGGGTGCGGGTACCAAGGTGTTGGTGCCGCATCAGTTCATCCTGCCAAATGCCCCGCGTACCGGCATCGTCGTCAACATCCCGGAGATGCGTCTTTATTACTATCTCTCTGCGGGCAAAGGTCAGAAGCCGACCAAGCTGGTCACTTATCCGATCAGCATCGGGCGCATGGACTGGCGCACACCGCTCGGGGTGACGCGGGTGGTGGCCAAGGTCAAAGATCCGGTGTGGCGGCCACCACCTTCGATCAAGGCGGAACATGCCAAGGAAGGGGACTTCTTGCCAGACGTGGTGCCTCCGGGTCCGAACAATCCCTTGGGGCAGTTCGCCATGCGTCTCGGCGTGCCCGGTTACCTGATTCACGGTACCGGATTGGACAAGGCTTACGGAATCGGCATGCGCGTGACGCACGGTTGTATCCGCATGTATCCGGAGGACATCGCCAAGCTGTTTCCCGAGGTGCCCGTGGGGACCCCGGTCAATCTGGTGAATCAGCCGGTCAAGCTGGGCCGGAAAGACGGCAGACTCTACATCGAGGTGAGCCAACCGCTCGATGAGGATCGCGTGGGCTATGAGGAGCTTCTGGCGAAGGCGACCGCTCTGATCGAGAAACACACCGCCGGGCGCCCGGTAGTAATCGATCAAGCCGCAGTGGTTCGGGCCGTGCGGCAACCCACCGGCATCCCCACCGTGATCGGCGCACCACCAGGTATGATGGTCGAAACGGACGAAGCGCCACCGGTAACGCCCACGGTTGCACCGTCCGCGGCAGCGGATGCCGACACCCTGCCGGATGCCTGGAAGCCGGCGTCGCCGACTGGGGATGTCATGCCGTCCGGCGGGATGGAGACTCGGCCCGCGTTCGAGCCTGCGGAGAGACCCACCCTGGAGGCGGTGTTCTGATCCTTTACGCCGGAAGCGCACGGGCGAACGCCCGCTGCTTCCGGCAGAATTCTTGGGTCAGGTTTTCGGGGGTAGGTAACCTTCGGGTGTGGCAGCGCCTTCCCCGAACAGGAACTTCTCGCGTTCCCGTTCGAGGAACTCGCGTGCCTTGGGTTCGAAGGGTGTCAAGCGGTGTTCGTTGATCAGCATGGTTTGCAGGCGTAGCCAGTCCTGCCAGGCCTGCCGCGAAATCCGCTCGAAGATGCGCTTCCCCTGTTCGCCGGGAAAGGGGGGAGCATCGAGACCCTCCGCTTCGATCCCTAGTTTTGCACAATGGACCATTCTTGTCATAGCCAACTCCACGTCAGGAACCGTCGCTGATTTCGGCGAGCAACCGCCGCACCGGCGTAGGCACGCCGATCTCCGGATCGCCCTGGGGCAAAAGCCAGGCAGTCCTCGCCTTTTCCTCGACCCGAACCCAGTGCCTCACGTCGCGAACCACGACCGGCGTGTAGTCGAGGTGGAAGTGGCTGAAAGTATGCCGGCGTTCGGGAAGCCGCTCAAGGCGGAAGTCGATCAATCCCCGCCGTTCGCACCAGTGCCGGAGATCTTCGAGGGAAGCGAATTCCGGGAAGCACCACAGATCGGCCCATACTCCGGTCGGCGGGCGTTTCTCCAGGTAGACCCTGCCGGTCGTTTCGACGAGCAAGAGAAAGAACGCCGAGCGCACCGGCAGGGGTTGATTCGGACGCGGCGTCGGTAGTTCCATCCCACGGTTCTGCGCGCGCGCCAGGCAGGAATCGGCGAGCGGACAGCACTCGCAACGCGGCGATTTCGGCAAACAGATCAGGGCGCCCAGGTCCATCAGGGCTTGATTGTATTGCGCGCAGCGGGCGGCGGGCGTCAGCCATTCGCTCAGCCGCCAGAGTTCCTTTTCGATGCGGCTGTCTCCGGGCCACCCTTCGATGCCCCAGAAACGACTCAGCACCCGCTTCACGTTGCCGTCGAGGATCGGCGCCGCGATGCCATACCCCAAGCTCAGGATCGCTCCCGCGGTGGAGCGGCCGATGCCGGGCAATGCGGCCAATTGCTCCAGGTCGGTCGGCAGATTTCCGTGGAAGCATTCGCTGACGATGCGGGCGGTCTGGTGCAGATTCCGGGCACGGCGGTAATAACCGAGTCCGGACCAAAGTCCGAGGACCCGTTCGAGATCCGCTCTTGCCAGTGCCCCGAGGTCCGGAAACTGTTCCGTGAAGCGCAGGAAATAAGGCACTACGGTTGCGACCCGGGTTTGCTGCAGCATGATCTCGGACACCCAGACGCGGTACGGCGTGCGCGGATTCTGCCAAGGCAGGTCACGGCGTCCGCACCGTTCCGACCAGGCCAACACGGAGTCCTGGAAACCAACAGCCTGAGGGGTGGTGCGATGCACGAGCGGAGGTTCATTACAGGGGGGTGATATTTGCTTTAGAATGCCCATCGTCGATACCACTTGTCCATCTTCCTCCGCTTTCTCAACTATGATGACAAAATCCAAATCCGGAATCTGGGTGGTCGTGGTGCTGGCGGTCTGGCTGGGTGCATGCGGGCAGAAGGGGCCGCTGTATCTGCCGGATCAGGACCCCAGCGCGGCGAAGAAACAGGAACGCTGAAAAATCCATGGATCATTTCCGTTACCGCGAGGGAATCCTCCATGCCGAGGAGGTGCCTGTCGCGGCGATCGCTGAACGCTACGGCACGCCCTGCTATGTCTACAGTCGTGCCACGCTGGAGCGGCACTGGCACGCTTTCGATCGCGCCCTGGCGGGGACTCGTCACCTGGTGTGCTACGCCGTCAAGGCCAATTCCAGCCTCGCGATCCTCAACCTGCTCGCGCGTCTAGGTTCGGGATTCGATATCGTATCGGTGGGCGAACTCGAACGGGTTCTGGCGGCGGGGGGCGAACCTTCGAAGATCGTCTTCTCCGGGGTCGGAAAGCGCGAAGACGAGTTGGCGCGAGCCCTGGAGGTCGGCATCCGTTGCTTCAACGTCGAAGTCGTCGAAGAGTTGGACCGGCTGAATCGCCTGGCCGGGCGGTACGGGGTCAAGGCCCCGATTGCGCTTCGCGTCAATCCCGACGTCGATGCCGGCACTCATCCTTACATCTCCACCGGTTTGCGGGAGAACAAGTTCGGCATCGACGTCGAGGAGGCTCTCAAGCAATACCGCCGGGCTGCTGCCTTGCCACATCTCGAGGTGGTGGGGATCGATTGTCACATCGGCTCGCAGTTGACTTCCTCGACCCCCTTCATCGACGCCCTGGATCGGATCCTTGCGCTGGCCGGTTTGCTCGTGAGCGAGGGGATCGCCATCCATCACCTGGACCTCGGCGGCGGCCTGGGGATCCGCTATCGCGACGAAGACCCACCGCATCCGACGGAATACGCGGAGCGATTGTTCGAACGGCTGGGGGACCATGATTTCGAGATCCTGATCGAACCGGGGCGAGCCATCGTCGGCAACGCCGGCATCCTTCTGACCCGGGTGGAGTACTTGAAGACCAATCGGGCCAAGCGCTTCGCGATCGTCGACGCAGCGATGAACGACTTGCTCCGTCCGGCACTCTACGATGCCTGGCAGGAGATCGTCCCAGTATCTGTGCGCCGAGACGTGGAGCCACAGGTCTACGACGTCGTCGGTCCGGTATGTGAGACCGGGGATTTCCTGGGCAAAAGCCGATCTTTGGCGATCCGCCCCGGCGACCTGCTCGCGGTGCGCTCCGCCGGTGCCTATGGTTTCAGCATGAGTTCCAATTACAATTCCAGACCGCGAGCGGCCGAGATCCTGGTGGACGGGGACGCGATGCATCTGGTCCGCGAGCGCGAAACGATAGCGCAGCTGTTCGCAGGGGAACGGCTGTTGCCTTGAAGGTTCCGGCATGCTTCGCTTCACCAAGATGCAGGGATTGGGCAACGACTTCGTCGTGATCGATGCGATCCGCCAGGTGGTGCGCCTGGACGCGGCGCAATTGCGCCGGATCGCGGACCGCCATTTCGGAGTGGGCTGTGACCAGATTCTCCTGGTCGAGCCGCCGGCTTCCGCCGACGTGGACTTCCGCTACCGAATCTTCAATGCGGACGGTAGCGAAGTGGCGCAATGTGGCAATGGGGCGCGTTGCTTTGCCCGTTTCGTGCGCGAACACGGTTTGATCGACCACGACCAAATCCGGGTGGAAACCGCCGCCGGTCGGATGGAGCTGTGGATCGAGGAAAACGGAGAGGTCCGGGTCGAAATGGGGGTGCCGCATCACGCTCCGGCGGAGGTACCGTTGTTGGCGGAAGCCGAGGCGCTGCGCTATACGGTCGAAATCGACGGCGTGCACTGGAGCTTCGGTGCCGTATCCCTGGGGAACCCCCATGCCGTGATCACGGTCCCGGAGGTCGAATCCGCCCCGGTGGGCACGCTCGGGCCGGTGCTGGAGCGACACCCGCTGTTCCCGCAACGGGCCAACATCGGCTTCATGCAGGTGCTGGGTCCGCACCATGTGAGACTCAGGGTGTTCGAGCGCGGCAGCGGAGAAACCCTGGCCTGTGGCAGCGGCGCCTGTGCGGCGGTGGTCGTCGGGATCGAGCAGGGGGGGCTGCGGACGCCGGTGCGGGTCGACCTGCCCGGAGGCTCGCTTACCGTCGCCTGGGAAGGGCGAGGCCGCCCGGTCTACCTGACCGGTCCCGCGGTCACCGTATTCGAGGGCAGTATCGAACCATGAGATTCGGTAAGACCCGACGTCCGGCCGAGCGGCAGGAGCCGACAGACGCCCAAGTCGCGGGCTACCTCGAGCGTCATCCCGATTTTTTCCACCATCATCTGGCCTTGCTGGAGGTTCTGCGGGTGCCTCATCCCTGTGGCGAGGCAGTCTCGCTGGTAGCCCGCCAGATCGACTTGCTGCGCCAGCGGAACCATGGCCTGCAGACGCAATTCAACGAGCTGCTGACGGTGGCGCGGGAGAACGACGCATTGTTTACCCGCCTGCATCGGCTCACCCTCGCCTTGCTGGAGGCGAACACGCTCGATGATGCCCTCGCCGGGCTGAAATGGAGCTTGCACGAGGGTTTCCGGGCGGATTTCGTCGCCGTCCGCATCTTTCGACCCAGACCGCATACCGCGGTAGGAAATCTGTGCCTGGTGCCCGAGCCTGCGCTCGGTGTACTGTTGGAGTCTTTGCTCGAGACCTGTGAGCCGACCTGCGGCAAACCGCCGCAGCCGCTGGTGGAATTTCTGTTCGGACGGGATGCCCCGGAAGTCCGTTCCTGTGCCTTGGTGCCACTCTGCCATGCCGGGATCAAGGGCATGCTTGCGATCGGCGGACGCAGCGAGGAGCGCTTCCGGCCCGATATGGGTCATCTGTTCCTGACACGCATGGGGGAGATCGTCGCCGCACGATTGGTTTCCCTGCTCGATCGGGAGGTCTGAGGCACATGGATCAGCGCGCGAAGATCCAGCTTGACGAGTTTCTCGAGCGCCTGAGGCGGCAGGCCTCTCCGCACACGTATGCGGCCTACGGGAACGATCTCCGCAATTTCGAGTCTTTCTGTGAAGAGCGCGAACTCCTGCACTGGTCTCAAGTGGCAACGCAGCAGGTGCGGGAATATCTGGCCATGCGTCATCGGGCCGGACTTTCCGCGCGCAGCCTGCATCGGGAGCTCTCCGCGATACGCGGTTTTTTCGAGGAACTGGGGAAAACCGGTGTCATGGACCACAACCCGGCGCGAGGCGTGCGTGCGCCCAAGGCGGCGCGCCGTTTGCCGCAGGTGCTCGATGTGGATGCCGTCACCCGCTTGCTGGAGACAGAACCCGAGGACTCCCTGGAGATCCGTGATCGGGCGATGTGGGAACTGTTTTACTCGTCCGGCTTACGTCTGAGGGAGTTGGTGCACCTCGACCGGACCGACGTCGATCTGCGCGAAGGGGCCGTATACGTACGTCGCGGCAAGGGGGGCAAGGCCCGTTACGTACCTGTAGGCAGCAAGGCGCGCCGCGCCATCGAAAATTGGCTGGCGGTGAGGTCCCGCCACGCTGCGCCGGAACAGACGGCACTGTTCGTCAGTCGGCGCGGGGAACGAATCGCCCCCCGCACGGTGGAAGTGCGTCTGGAGCGCTGGCGCGTGAAGCAGGGGCTGGCCGGCAAGGTGCACCCGCACATGCTCAGGCATTCCTTCGCCAGCCATTTGCTGGAACAGAGTGGCGATCTGCGCGCGGTGCAGGAACTCCTGGGACACGCCAATCTCGGCACGACTCAGATCTATACACATGTCGACTTCCAACGCTTGGCGTTGGTCTACGATCAAGCCCATCCCCGCGCCCGGAAGGATCGTTCCGGGAATCCTTGAAGCCCATGTGGGCTTTGTTTGGTATATAATTGGTCGATCGCCCCGCGGCCCGCCAACCCTTTAGGAATTCCTCATGTTAGTGCAACCGAAGTCTCCCAGCCGGCTGAAGTCCGTTCTCGGCGGAGTGGCGAATGCGTTTCATCCGCGCACCATGCGGGAGAAGGGCTTGCTGTGGACGGTGGCGGTGCTGAGCCTGCTTTTGCTCGGCGTGTTCCTGGCGATCGCCGAATACTGGGGCGAGGAGCCGGATCGTTTCGACGTGCTCGCCGCTGCGGTGGAAGACGCAGGCGTGAAGAGCGCCAGGGAATTGCCGCTCGGCTATACCTATGCCACCACCTTGATCTGGATCGGAGAGACCCTGCTCGACAAACCGGGAGGGTTCTTGTCCAACGACATGTTCCCGCCGGGGGTGTTCGAGGACAACATGCCCATGTGGGAATACGGTGCCCTGACGGCACTGCGCGATGCGACCTCGGCCTTGCGCAACCACATCGCCCGCGCCCAGTCCCAGTCCAAGGAGGATCCCGATCTGGCGCAGGCGGAACCGTTCTTCTACTTCGACCATACCTCCTGGCAATTGCCTTCGTCCGAGTCCGAGTACCAGAAGGGAATCGAAGCCATGAAGCGCTACCGGGCGAGGCTGGTGAAGCGCGAGGCGAGTTTCTTTTCCCGCGCGGACAACCTGCGCCAGTATCTGGAAATTCTCGAAAAACGCCTCGGAAGCCTGTCGAATCGCCTGAGCGCGAGTGCGGGGGATTCCTACCTGGGAGGTCAGGGGGAACGGCGTACCATCGTCACCAAGACTTCCTGGTGGGACGTCGACGACATCTTTTTCGAGGCACGCGGCTACAGTTGGGCCGCCATGCACGTGCTGCGGGCGATCGAATTCGACTTCCGCGACATCCTTGGCAACAAGACCGCCCTGGTCTCCCTGCAGGCCATCATCCACGAACTCGAGGACGGGTTGGCGCCGTTCCTGAGCCCAATCATTCTCAACGGCGGTGGATATGGCATCTTTGCCAATTATTCGTTGACCCTGGCCAATTACATCGCCCGGGCCAATGCCGCCACGATCGATTTACGCAACCTGCTGCAGCAGGGTTGATTCTTGGAACGCTTGCCTGGTAGGGAAAACGCCATGCCGGAACCCTTGACTCGAAATCCCGCTCTCACCAGCCTCGGCCGGCGGCTGGTCTTCATGGTCTTCTTCGTGGTGATCCTGGGCGCGGTCCGCTTCCTGTTCTGGGCCGTGGTGGTATTCCAGTTCCTGAGCCATGCGTTCACCGGCGACATCAATCCCAACGCCGCCCGGGCCGGCGCCTCCTTGGCCGATTACATCTATCGGATCATGCTGTTCCTGAGTTATGCCACGGAAGAAATGCCGTTCCCCTTTGCGGAAAAGAACGGTTTCGGGGCGGAACGGCAATGAGGCGCGCGACGGGGATCTCGGGATCTCTGGGAGCCCGGGCGGAAAAAGAGGTCTAGGGCTCGGGCGCTCCCATCGGTGGTTCCGTCAGGAGCCGCCGGATCTCCTGGAAAATCCGCCGCGCGCACCGCGGTGCCTTGCCTCCATCCAGCTCTTGCCGGGCCCCACGCACCAGACGCCGCAACAGGGGTCGGTCCGCGGCGGGAAATTCCTCCGCCAGGAGACCGATGGCAGCATCGCCCTCGGCGATCAAACGATCCCGCCATGCCTCGATGCGGTGATGCAGTCTCGCCGCAGCGAGGTGTTCCCCGCGCAATTCGGACAAAGCCGCACGGATCGGCGCCGCGTCGGTCTGCCGTAGCAGTTTCCCGATGTATTTGATTTGCCGCTTCAGGGCGCCGTGAGCGGTGGTCGCCTTGCCGGCGAGGATGGCCTCACGGACCGGTTCCGGCAGTTCCATCCGGTCAAGCTGTTCCCGGGAGAGCAGGGTCAGTTGTCGTCCGAGGTCTTGCAGTTCGGTACTTTCCTTCTTTCTCCGCGTCCGGCTGGGGCGCGGTGTCGGCTGCTCCTGGTCGGGTTCGGTCCCGCTCCGGTCCGGTGAGTGTTCTCGCATGGCTCTGTTCGCCTCTTCGCTGGGGAATGGGGTCAGTGAGAGTCGATGGGCGGGCCACGATGCGCGGCCGCGGTGTCGGATAAGCCGTCCGACGGTCTCGCATGGGGATCCTGCCAACTCGCCGGATCGAGGCGGTAAAAGGCTCGCAGCAAGGGGTAAAGGCTCGGAAAGGCGGTGTGCAGCAGATCGGGTTGCTCGAAGAAGTACTCGGAAAGCACGGCGAAAAACTCCCCGGGAGATTCACCCGCGTAAGGATCGATCATCGGGTCCCCATGGCGCTCCGCGCGGGCGTTGAACTCTTGAAACGCGTGCGTGAAAGCCCTGGTCCACTCCCTTCTGTCCATCCCGCGGTGCAGCGGCGGGAAGCCGTCGCAGGGGCCGTTGCGCATGTCCAACTTGTGGGCCATTTCATGGATGACCACATTATAGCCGCTCCCGTGTCCCGAAGCCTCCACGTCGGCCCAGGACAAGATCACCGGGCCACGTTCCCAAGCCTCGCCGCCGAGAATCTCCTGCCATTGGTGCAAGACGCCGATATCGTCGAAGGCTTCACGAGGACTGACGAATTCGGCCGGATAGACGAGGATCGTCGCCCAGTCGTCGTACCAGTCCAGATCCAGGTTGAGGATCGGCAGGCAGGCGAGGGCGGCGATGTGGAGCTTCACGGCTTGGGTCAGATCGAGATCGGCCGCCGGGACAAAACGCTTTTCGTGCAGGAAGAGGGTGATCAGGGAACGCAGGCGCTCGCGGTCCTCTTTCGGCAATTTTCGCAACAAAGGAACCCGGTCGAGGATCTCGATCCATGCCAAGTCCGGCAGCGAATAATGCTGGAGTATTCTGCGACGTCGTAGGTTGCGCAGGAATTTCATCACGGTTGAGTTTTTGCTGGGGACGATTCCGAGTGCAAGGAGAACCGGCGGGGCTACCGCCAATCAACCCAGTGCTTCGTTTACAATGCCAAGCTGTCATGCCCGCCATCGTCCTCTCCACCCTCAATGCCCGTTTCATCCATGCTTCGCTGGGCTTGCGTTATCTCCTGGCCAATCTCGGGGAGTTGCGGTCGGAAACGGTATTGGCGGAGTTCATCATCACCGACCGCCCCGCTGCGATCGCCGAAAAATTGCTCGCCTTTGAACCGCGCATCGTCGGTTTCGGCGTATATATCTGGAACGTCGAGGAGACCACGCGGCTCGTCGCCCTGTTGAAGTCGGTGCGGCCCGATTTGCTCGTGGTAGTGGGTGGGCCGGAAGTGAGCCACGAGTGGGAAGAACAGGCTCTCTGCGAGATGGCGGATTATATCGTCGGCGGTCCCGGCGACCGGGTCTTTCCGCGCTTGTGTCGGGAGATTCTCGCTGGCTCCCGACCCCGGCAGCGCTTCATACGCGCCGAACCGCCGAATCTCGATGAACTCGTATTGCCCTATGCCTTCTACACGGACGAGGATATCGCCCACCGGCTGGTCTATGTCGAGGCCTCGCGGGGCTGCCCCTTCCAATGCGAGTTCTGCCTCTCTGCCTTGGATCGGACCGCCTGGCCCTTCGACCTGGAACGTTTCCTCGCCGCCATGGAGGAACTGTACCGGCGCGGGGCGCGGCATTTCAAGTTCGTCGACCGTACTTTCAATCTCAACGTCAGGACCAGCCGGCGCATCCTCGAATTTTTCCTCGCCAAGGGCGATCCGAATCTGTTCCTGCATTTCGAGGTGATCCCGGATCACCTGCCCGAGGCTCTGAAACAGGCCCTGATCCGGTTTCCACCGGGGACGCTGCAGCTCGAGGTCGGGGTACAGACTTTCAACCCGGAAGTCCAGGCACGGATCCACCGGCGTCAGGACAACGCCGCCACCGAGTCCAACCTGCGCTGGCTGCGCCGGAATACCCATGCCCATCTCCACGTCGACCTCATCGCGGGACTTCCGGGCGAGACCCTGGAGAGTCTTGCGGCCGGCTTCGATCGGCTGGTCGCCCTCGATCCGCAAGAGATCCAGGTGGGAATCCTGAAACGGTTGCGTGGGGCACCCATCACCCGCCACAGCGAACCGCACGGGATGCGCTACAACCCGTATCCTCCCTACGAAGTCGTAACCACGGACGCGCTCGATTTCGCCACCCTGCAGCGCATCGGCCGATTCGCCCGCTATTGGGACCTGGTGGGAAATTCGGGGCGTTTCCCCCGTCTCCGCGCTCTGCTCTTGGGGGATGCCCCGTTCGCCCGTTTTCTGCAATTCAGCGACTGGCTGTATGCGCGTTGCGGGAAAACCCACGAAATCGCGCTCGAGCGGTTGTATGATTTCGTTCATGACTTCCTGGTCGGGGAGTTGGCGCTGGATCCGAACGTGGTGTGCGCGGCCGTGGCAGAAGATTATCGCGCCAGCGGGGCCCGCCGCAGCCCGCGCTGCCTCCTCGACCACGTGCCGCCGAAACGCTCGGAGAGCCCCTCCGTGGTCGTCGGCAGGAAGCGCCAGGAAAGACACGGCCATGTCGTTTGAGCCCCGGGTTCCGGCGAACCGACCGAGCGACCGCCTCATGCCATGGGACAGAACGGGATGAAAACGAAGCATTCCTTGACGCAAGAGGATTGGGAACTGTTCGCCCGTGAGATGGCGGACGTGAAGCCCCTCCAATCCTCCGACCGGGTGTTGCACGGCGGCGCGAAGCCGCCTTCGCCGGGACAGATGTATCGGCGTCAAGCCGCCCAGCGGGCGCTAGGCCGAGACGAGAATTTTCTGACCACGGACTTCGTCGAGTTCGTCGATCGTAACGCCGTGCTCAGTTTTCGCCGCCCGGGAATCCAGCATGGGGTGTTCCGCAAGCTGGAGCGGGGCGAATATCCCATCGAGGCGGTCCTGGATCTCCACCTCATGACCGTCGACGAGGCCCGCACGGCGATGTTCGAGTTCATCCGCGATTGCATGAGGTACGACGTGCGCTCGGTGTTGGTCAATCATGGCAAGAGCGGTCGGCAGCCGGGAAAACCCGCCACCCTCAAGAGCTATGTGGCCAGGTGGTTGCCGCAATTCGAGGAAGTGTTGGCGTTCCACAGCGCCCAGGGCAGGGATGGCGGAACCGGAGCGGTGTACGTGATGTTGCGCAAGAGCGAAAAGCGCAAGCAACTCACCCGCCAGAAGCTGGGCATCACCACCGTCAAGCCGCGTTGAACCCCGGATCGGCCCCCCAAGTCGCCGCCCTTTTCTTGCCGGAAGGGGAGCGGTTCTCCCTGGAACCTTTAGGGACCGGATTGATCCACCGAACCTGGCTGGTGGTACCCGAGGAGGGACCACGCTTCGTGCTGCAGGAACTCAACACCCGGGTCTTCCCCGATCCGGAACGCATCCTGCGGAACTTGGGGGTGTTGCAATCCCATCTCCGTTCCCGGGGTGCGGCTTCCGGGATCTGGCCCGAGCTCCTCATCAGCCGGCGCGGCGAATCCAGCGTGCGCGATGCGGTCGGAGGCTTTTGGCGCGCGCTGCGCTTCATTCCCGGAACCACGCTCGGCGGGATCGAAACCAGCGCTCAGGCCGAGGAGGTCGGCTGCGCCTTGGGGGAATTCCATGCCTGCTTTCGGGAGCTGGATCCGGCGCTCCTGGAAGATCCACTGCCCGATTTCCATATCGCGCCCACCTACCTGGCCCGCCTGGACGCACTCCGTACCCGAGTCCGGCTCGATGACGACGAGGGTGTGCGCGAGGCGCTCGAGTTCGTGGAGGCGCGGCGTAGTTTCGTGTCGGTGCTCGAGGACGCCAAGGCGCGAGGGGTCTTGGCGTGCCGCATCATCCATGGCGACCCGAAACTCGACAATGTGCGGTTCGACGCCGAGGGGCGCAAGGCCCTGTGCCTGCTCGACCTGGATACGGTACAAGCGGGGCTGTGGCACTATGACCTCGGCGACTGCCTGCGTTCCTGCTGCAACCGGGCCGGCGAGGCGCCGCCGGATCCGCGCGCCGTGAAGTTCGACTTGGCCTTGTGCGAGGCCATCCTGCGAGGTTATCGGCAGCGTCTCGGAGCGGGCTTTCCCGCGCCGGAGCGGGCCTTTTTGTTCGCTGCCATCCGCTTGCTGCCGCTCGAACTCGGCATCCGTTTCCTGAGCGATCACTTGGCCGGAGACGTGTACTTCAAGACCACCCGGCGCGGACAGAACCTTGAAAGAGCCGTCACCCAGTTTCGTCTCGTCGAAAGCATCGAGCGCAACCAGGCCGCGATCCGGGAGGTCATCGCCGCCTGGGACATGGCCTGAAGGTTCATTGGCCGGCTTTGAGTTTTTCCCAATACTCGGTGTAAAGCCGCAAAGCCGGCCCGAGATCGGTCTGATATTCCCCCCGCCGTAACACTTCGTCCGGGGGATAGACGGCGGGATCGTCGCGCACCTCGGCAGGGAGAAGCCGCACGGCGTCGGCGTTGGGCGAGGCATAGCCGATGGCGGCGCTGATCTCCTTGCCGATCTCTGGGCGCAGCAGGTAATCGATCAATGCATGTGCCTCGTCGGGGTGGCGGGCGTTCTTCAGGATCACCAGGTTGTCCATCCACAGCAAGGGGCCCTCCTTGGGGTGCAGGAAATGGATGTCGGGATCCTCCCGGCGTGCCAGGTAGGCGACCCCGTTCCAGAGCATGCCGATGTCCACTTCCCCGGTGATGAACAGGATCTGCGGCGCATCCGAGCTGAACACCCGCACGTTGGGCATGAGTTCCCGCAACTTGTGGTAGGCACGGGCGATGTGTTCGGGCTGCGTCGAATTTACCGGCAACCCGAGCACCAGGAATGCCATGTGGAACAGCTCGCGCATGTCGTTGGGGAGCAGCAGGGCACGGCGGAAGCGGGGGTGCCACAGGTCGGTCCAGGAGGATACCGAGTCGGGATCGATGCGCGAGGCATGGACGGCGATGCCGGTAGTGCCCCATAGGTAGGGGACGCTGAAGCGGTTGTCCGGGTCGAACGGCTGATTCAAATGACGGGGAGAGAGATTCTTGAAATTCGGGATGCGTCCGTGATCGAGAGGCAGCAACAGCCCCTCCTTGCGCATCCGGTCGACCAGGTAAGTCGAGGGAACCGTGAGGTCATAGCTGCCGCCCCCCAGCAGCTTGACCTTGGCGTACATCGCCTCGTTGCTGTCGTAAGTGGAATAGTGCACCAGGATGCCGGTCTCCCGAGTGAAACGTTCCAAGATGGGGGCAGGGAGGTAATCCGACCAGTTGAAAAAATACAATTCGCGTTGGCCGGCTGCCGTCGGCAGGATCGAGAGACTAAGACCGAGAACGGCGAGGAGGGGTTTCATCGTCGGCCGTTCTGACGTAACAGCGATTGGGCGAGGACGACCACCGCCAGCGACAGGCCGAACAACAGCGCCGCCAGGGCGTTCACCTCGGGCTTCACACCCAGCCTGACCATTGAATAGATCCGCAGCGGCAGGACCTCGAAGTCGGGGCCGGTGACGAAAAAACTGACCACCACGTCGTCCAGCGACAGGGTAAAGCTCAACAGCCAGCCCGCCAGGATGGCCGGCAGCGCGAGCGGCAGCATGATGCGGCGGATCGCGATCCACTCGCTCGCACCGAGGTCCTGGGCGGCTTCCAGCAAGGAGCGGTCGAAGCCTTGCAGGCGACTGGAAACCGTCGTCGTCACGAATGGCAGACAAAACGTGGTATGCGCCAGCCACAGGGTGAGGAGCCCAGGCTCGATCCCGAGTCCGAGGAACAGGACCAGCAGGGAGACCGCCATGAGGATATCCGGAGACATCAGGGTGACGAACAACAGGCCCTGCAAGAAACCACGCCCACGGAAGCGATACCGGTACAGCGCGACGGCGCCCACGGTGCCGAGCACGGTCGCGAGCGTCGCGGAGAGAGTCGCCACCTTGAGCGAGTTCCAGGCGGCCTGGAGCAGATCCGTATCACCGGCCAGGCTTCCATACCAGTCCAAAGTGAACCCCTCCCAGTGGGTCCCATACCGCGAGGCATTGAAAGAACCCGCGATCAGCAATGCCAGCGGCGCATACAGAAAGCCGTAGATCAGGAGACTGTGAATGCGGCCGAGGCGGGCGAGTAGGCGGGCTGGTTCCATGGGCTCTTGATAACGGTTTGCGGGGCGGGTTGCAAGGACTTCGGCGGCAAGCAGGATCATTACCGCGATCGTTTGTCCCCTCTCCGTGCCCTGGGGAAATACAGGAGGTATTCGATGTTTCGTCGCGAGGTCGATTATGATTGCTGTAATCTCTGGGGCGAGACCCGCCCATCCACCTCGCAAGGCACGCTCTCATGGATCCTCGATTGCTCACTGCCGATGAATTGGGAGTCCGTCTGGAAATCGTCGGCGGAATCCCGCTGTGGGAAGCCCAACCCGTCTACAAGCATCAGAAAGCGATCGATCGCATCCGGGCGACGATCGAGCCCGTTACAGCAGGAGGGTGTGGATGCATCCACGTTTCCGATGTCTATGTCAGTTTTTCCGATGGTTCACTCAGGCGGCCCGATATCGCCATTTTTTGCCGCGAACCGGAAGAGGAAGAAGAAGCGATCAAGCTGATCCCGGAAGCGGTCATCGAGGTCATCAGCAAGGGTTACGAATACAAGGACCTCGAAATCGGCCTCAACTTTTATTTGGCCCAAGGCGTCAAGGACGTGGTGGTGTTCAATCCTTATACGCTGGTAGTTCTGCATGCGCGCCGAGACGGAGCAAGGCACGAACTCTCACCTCAGGCCATCTTGCTGGAGTGCGGCTGTCGCGTCACCGTCTGACCCGCCAGGTTTTCGCGCCAAGAGAAGTCCGTCGTCGACGAACGAGCCCGCCCGTTCTGGACACTAGCTTCCCTGTTTCATGTGCACTGCCGCATTGGACATGGCAGCAGGCAAGGAATTACCGTCCCAGCCTCCGCCCAGAGCCTTGTAGACGGCGATCAGGTCGGTAGTGACTTCGGCTTCCGAGCGAGCCAGCTGGATCTCCGTGAGATATAGGGAGCGTTGGGCGTCCAGGACTTCGAGGAAAGAAGCGACGCCCTCTTCGTAGCGCAGCCGGGAAAGGTCCACGGCTTGCCGGAGGTTGGCGACCGACTCGGCCAGGGATTGGCGGCGGATTTCCTCTTTTAGGTAACGGGTGAAAGCGGTTTCGATTTCCTTGAGAGCCTCCAATACGGTTTTTTCGTAATCCAGGTATGCTTGCCACTCGCGGGCCTTGGCTTGATCGATCTGGGCACGGATGCGGCCGAAGTTGAGGAGCGGTACCAGGAACGTATTGGCGGCTTGCGCACCATAGCTGCCGATCGAGTAGGAAAGAGCCGACTGCCGGAACAGGGTGGCGAGCTCGGTGCCGCGCACGCCGATGAAAGCGGGCAGCGACACCTTCGGGTAGAGCTCGGCCACGGCGGCGGCGTGGAGGGCGGAGTTCGCGGCGAGATTGCGCTCCGCGGCACGGATGTCGGGCCGGTGGCGGATCACTTGCGCCGGAGCGGTGAGGATGGGGGGACGCTCCACCACCGGGACGGGAGCGGGTTGCCCAAGCCAATCCCGGAGTTCGCCGGGTTGCTTGCCGAGGAGTACTTCCAGTTCGTGTTGCAGGGCGATCTGCTGGGCTTCGAGGGCCGGCAGCTGGGCGCGGGTGGTCTCCACCTCGGCTTCGGCGCGCACGACGTCGTTGCGCGTGCCGATGCCTTCGCGGAAGAGGGTTTCCGTCAGTTCCAGCGTGTGCTGCTGGGTTTCCAGATTGGAAACGGTGATGGCGCGTTGTCGTTCCAGGCTACGGTAACCGACATAGGCGCGGGCCACGTCTGCGGTCAGGGTCACCAAGGCCTGCCGGTATTGTTCGCCGGCGAGCTCCAGATTGGCCGAGGCGGCTTCCAGTTGCCGTCGCATCTGGCCGAAGGCGTCGATCTCCCAGATGGCGTCGAATCCCAGCTGGAAGATGTTGTATTTCACGTCCGGCCGCAGGCCCGGGAAGGGATTGTCGAACCTCGAAGCGGCGGCATTGGCGAAAAATTGGGGGAAGAGCTGCGATTTTTCCAAACGCCTTCCCGCGCGCGCTTCTTCGACGCGGGCGAGCGCGATCTTGAGGTCCTTGTTGCTGGCGAGCGCTTCCCGGGTCAGGCGGTTGAGCGTCGGGTCCCGGAACGTCTGCCACCAGCGGCTCAAATCCCGTTCATCGGTCGACCGCAGCGATGCGCGGGAAGATTCCAGCGCTTGCCACGCTTTCGGGGTGTCCATTTCGGGTTGCCGGTAATCCGGCCCTACCATGCACCCGCCGAGCAGTACCAATCCCAGAGTCAGCGCGGCCAAGTTCGCCGGGAGCGACAAAATCGCAGGGAGCGATTTTGGACAGCGAAGCTGGCCCCGAAGGGGTGAGCATTGGAGTGGCGGCGCCATCGCTTTTCTCATCCCGACAGAGCGGGGTAGTCGGTATAACCATGCTCATCGCCGCCATAGAACGTACTCGGGTCCGCTTCGTTGAGGGGGGCGTCGCGGCGGAAACGTTCCACTAGATCGGGATTGGCGATGTAGAGCGTGCCGAAGGAGACGCAGTCTGCGTGTCCTTTGGCGATGGCGGCATTCGCCCGCGCCTTGTCGTAGCCTCCGTTGGCCATGTAAACACCGCGGAAGCGGCGGCGCAATGCGAGGAAGTCGAAGGGGGGCAGGGGTGCGTCGGTGCCGATCGCGGATTCGACGACGTGGAGGTACGCCAGGCCGAAGGGAGCGAGCGCTTCGGCCACATGGTTGAACAGGGCCTGCGGGTCGGAGTCGTGCATGTCATTGAACGGATTGGTGGGTGAGATGCGGACCCCGACTCGATCCGGTCCCCAGACCTCGCACACCGCCGTCGTGACTTCCAACAGAAGGCGCACACGGTTCGGGATCGAACCGCCGTAGCGGTCGGTGCGGCGGTTGCTGCCGTCGCGCAGGAATTGATCGAGGAGATAACCGTTGGCGGCGTGGATCTCGACGCCGTCGAAACCGGCGGCGAGGGCATTGCGCGAGGCTTGACGGTATTCCTCGACGATCCCGGTGATTTCCTCCGTTTCCAGAGCGCGCGGTGTGACGAAATCCTGTGGACCTTGGTAGGTGATCGCCTGCCCTGCCGGTCGGATGGGAGAGGGTGCGACCGGCAAGGCACCGCCGGGTAGCAGGGAAGGGTGGGAAACGCGTCCGACATGCCAGAGCTGCAGGAAAATGCGCCCCCCATGGGCATGGACCGCGTCCGTCACGCCCTTCCAACCCTGCACCTGTTCCGGGCTATGGATGCCGGGGGTGGCAGGGTAGCCGTGGGCCATCTCCGAGATCGGCGATGCCTCGCTGATGATGAGACCCGCCGTGGCGCGCTGGGCATAATAGGTGGCATTCATCGTCGTGGGCACGTTCCCCGGCTGCCCGGCACGGTTGCGGGTCAGGGGCGCCATGACGATGCGGTTGGGGAGTTCCAACCTGCCTAGTTGCAGGGGAGTGAACAGGTCGGGAGTCATGGGAGGTCCTCATTGGGTTGGGTCGGGTGGAACATGTCTTTGTCCTTCATCCGAAGCGGGTTCCGTCGGGGGATGGGGCTGACGTCCCTCCCCCGGCCGCACGGCTTTCGATCAGCGCCTGGATCACCACATAGAACACAGGGGTGAGGAGCAGCCCGAACAGGGTGACGCCGAGCATGCCGCTGAACACTGCGGTACCGAGGATGCGGCGGGCTTCGGCTCCGGCTCCTTCCGCTACCACGAGCGGGAACACCCCCATGATGAAAGCGAACGAGGTCATCAGGATCGGTCTGAGACGTATGCGCGAGGCTTCTTCGGCCGCGGCCAAGCGGTCGAGTCCGGATTCCTGCCGCCGTTTGGCGAATTCGACGATGAGGATGGCGTTCTTGGCGGCAAGACCCACGAGCACGATGAAACCGATCTGGGTGAAGATGTTGTTGTCCATGCCGCGTATTCCGATCCCCGTCATGGAGGCCAACAGGCACGTCGGCACGATCAGGATGACCGCGAACGGCAGCGACCAGCTCTCATACTGGGCCGCGAGTGCCAGGAACACGAAGATCACGCTCAAGGGGAACACCAGATAGGCGACATTGCCGGCCAACACCTGCTGCAGGCTGATTTCGGTCCATTCGAAGCCGAACCCCGGGGGCAAAATCTCCTCCGCCAATTTTTCCATGATCGCGAGGGCTTGCCCGGAACTCGTGCCGGGCAGGGTCTGGCCGGTGATTTCCGCGGCCGGATAGAGGTTGTAGCGCGTCACCTTGTCCGGTCCGGTAATCTCGCGCACTTGCAGCAGGGAGCCGAGCGGCACCATGCCGCCTTCGGCATTGCGCGCCTTGAGGCGGGTGATGTCGGACGGGTGCATGCGGAACCTGGCGTCGGCCTGGGCCACGACCTGATAGGTGCGGCCAAAGCGATTGAAATCGTTGACGTAGAGCGATCCCAGATAGACTTGCAAGGTATCGAAGATTTCATTGAGTGGGACGTTCATCGATTTCGCTCGGGTTCGGTCCAGGTCCAGATAGAGTTGCGGAACGTCGGGACGAAAGGTGGTGAACAGCCCTACCAATCCGGGTTGTTGGTTGCCGCGGGCGATGAGTTCGGAAACCGCTTGTTGCAGCGCCTCGAGGCCGGCATTGGCGCGATCCTGGACCTGCATCTTGAAACCGCCCACCGTGCTCATGCCCCGCACCGGAGGCGGTGCGAACACATTGACATATGCGTCTTCGATGCCCCCGAGGCGCTGGCGAAGGCGAGCGAGGATGGTTTCCGCCGAGAGTTCCGGGTGTCCGCGGCGCCGTTCGAAATCGTCGAGGCGCGCGAACATCGTGGCGACGTTGGATTGGGAGGCACCGCTCAGGACCGACCAACCGGCATAGGCGTTGATGTGCTTCAATCCTTCGGTGGAGAGAACGATTTTCGTCGCCTCTTGCACCACGGCGGTGGCGCGTTCCAGGGAGGCGGCGTCGGGCAGTTGCGCGTACAGGATCAAATAGCCCTGGTCCTGCTGCGGAATGAAACCGGTCGGAACCTTGGCGAAGGCGAGGAAATTGAGGCCGTTCAGGGCCACATAAAACAGCAAGGCCCAGCCCGCCCGGCGAATCAGCCATCCGACCAGCCGGGTATAGCCTGCCGAGAAGTCCCGGAACAAACGGTTGAAGCCGCGGAAGAACCAGCCGAACCAGCGGCCGGCGCGCGCGGCGGAATGCTTGTTGTCGTGCGGGCGGAGCAGTAGGGCACAGAGGGCGGGGCTCAGGGTCAGCGAGTTGAACATCGAGATCAGGGTCGAGACCGCGATGGTCAAGGCGAACTGTCGGTAAAAGGCTCCCGACACCCCGGTGATGAATGCCGTCGGCACGAAGACCGCCACCAGCACCAAGGAGGTGGCGAGGATCGGGCTCACCACCTCGGCCATGGCGTTGCGGGTCGCCGCGCGGACGTCCTCGCCCAGGGCAATGTGGCGCTCGACGTTCTCGACCACCACGATGGCATCGTCCACCACGATGCCGATCGCCAATACCAGGCCGAACAAGGAAAGGGTGTTGAGGGAGACGCCGAGGGCCGCCATCACGGCGAAGGTGCCGATCAGCGACACCGGCACGGCGATGAGTGGAATGATACTGGCGCGCCAGCTCTGCAGGAACACCACGATCACCAGTACCACCAGGAGGATCGCTTCGAACAGGGTCTTGACCACCGCCGCGATGGATTGCTGGATGAACACCACGGTATCGTACACGAGCTTGTACTCGATCCCCTCGGGAAAGCGCTGCTTCAGCTTTTCCATGGCGGCGACCACGGCTTTCTTGGTTTCCAGCGCATTCGAACCGGGCAACTGGAAGATGGCGAGGCCGATGGTGGGTTCGCCGTCGAGGTAAAGGCCCGAGGCATAGTCCTTGGCACCGAGTTCGATGCGGGCGATGTCCTTGAGGCGGGTCACCTGGCCGTCGCTCCCGGTCTTGATGACGATGTCGGCGAACTGCTCGGCTTCGATCAGGCGTCCCAAGGTGTTGATGGTGTACTGGAAATCCACCTTCCCGGCCGTCGGAGGCTGACCGATCACCCCGGCCGCGACTTGTACGTTCTGCTCCCGCAGTACCCGCACCACGTCGCTGGCCGTGAGATCGCGGGCAGCCACCTTGTCGGGGTCCAGCCAGATCCGCATGCTGTAATCGCGGGCGCCGAAAACGAGGACATCTCCCACCCCGGGAAGCCGCGCCAGGGTGTCTTTGATCTGCAACAGGGCATAGTTGCTGAGGTAGACGTTGTCGTAGCGTCGCCCGGGGGAGATCAGGTTGACCACCAGACTGAGATCGGGGCTGCGCTTCTTGACGTTGATCCCCTGGCGGCGCACCTCTTCCGGCAGTTTCGGTTCCGCCAAGGCCACCCGGTTCTGCACCAGGACTTGGGCCTTGTCGATGTTGGTGCCCGGCTCGAAGGTGATCGTCAGCGACATGCTGCCGTCGTTGGTGGATTGCGAGGACAGGTAGAGCATGTCCTCCACCCCGTTCACTTCCTGTTCGATGGGAGTGGCCACCGTTTCGGCGACGATCTTGGCATTGGCTCCCGGATACACCGTGCTCACCACCACGGTGGGCGGGGCGATCTCGGGATATTGAGCGATCGGCAGCTGGATGAGTGCGAGACCGCCGAGCAGGACGATCAGGATGGAAAGGACTGAGGCGAAGATCGGGCGGTCGATGAAAAAGTGGGTGAAGCGTTCCATGGCTATCCTTGCTGTCGGGGTGTATCGAGGGGGACGCGTTCCACCTGCAGCGGCAGTCCGGGACGCACTTTCTGCACTCCTTCCACGATCACCCAGTCCTCCGGCTGCAGTCCCTGCCGGATGACCCGCAAACCGTCGATGAGCGGACCCAGCGTCACGGACCGGCGCTCGACCTGATCCTCCCCCTTGATCACCCAGACGAACTTCTGCGCCAGGTCGGTGACGACGGCGCGATCGGGGATCAGCACCCCCTGGAACGGAGCGCCGGCCGGCAGCCGCAGGCGGGCGAACAAACCGGGGATCAGGAATCCGTCCGGGTTGGCGAAGACGGCGCGCAGGGTCAACGTGCCGGTATCGCGGTCCAGTCGCGGTGCTTCGTAATCGATGTGACCCCGATGGGGGAAACCGGGTTCGTCGACCAATCCCAGTTCCGCCGGAATGACCCCTAGCGGCAAGTCCGGACGGTCGGGGAACCGTGCCGACTGAACCGCCCGCTGGTAATTGAGCGCCGAGCGCTCGTCCACATCCACATACACGTATACGGGATCGGTGGAAACGATGAAGGTGAGCAGGGTGGCGTCGGCGCCGCCTCCCTTCACCAGATTGCCAGGGGTGATGAGCTCACGGCCGATGCGTCCGGTGATGGGGGCGCGAACCCGGGTGAAGTCCAGATTGAGCCGCGCCGCCTCCAAGTTGGCCTCCGCCGATCGCACCGTGGCGAGCGCTTCGGTGAACTGGGACTTGCGGGTTTCGTATTCTTCGCGCGAGAACGCCGTGGCTTCGACCAGGTGTTCCGCCCGCTCCAGGTTGCCGCGGGCGATTGCGAGCCTAGCGCGGGCGCGTTCAAGTTCGGCTTGGGCGTAATCGAGTTGGGCCTGGAACGGCCTCGGGTCGATCTCGAACAGGAGATCGCCCTGGCGGACGAGATCGCCGGCCTTGAAGTGTACCTTCCCCAGATAACCATCCACCCGTGCCCGTACATCCACCGACTCCACCGCTTCGATGCGGCCCGGATATTCGTCCCAGGCCACTACTTGCCGATGCAGGGGAAGGGAGGCTCTTACCGGCGTCGGCGGCGGGGCTTGCGGGGGTGGCGGAGCCCCACAACCGGCAAGCAGCGTCAAAAGGAGAAATCCGCTACCGAGACCCAGTCCCTTCCAGCCCCGGCTTTCCCCGCACCGGTCCATCCGGCGTCCACTGCCCTCTGCTCGATCCCGTTCGCCTGCCAGGCCGGGAAGGAAGACGCGGTTCGGACAGCGAGGGCGGAAAAGGGTCTGCATCGCTCTGGCTCGGGTTCCAAGAAAAGAGGAAGATTCTCCCCCGTTTGGGGATCACCGGTGTGCGCGAGTCCATCGGGTCACGGCGTTCCTCACCGGACTCGCCGCATTCCACCCGGACGTCTCTCCGCCTTCCGCGGCTTACCCGGCGAAGCCGGACGCGACGGACTGCGGAGTTTCCGGAAAGCTGAAAAAATGGTAAGTTATCTTTTCATTTCTGGCAAGAAAGCTTTCCATGACCACTCCAAGAAGCGGTCGCCCGCGCAAGGGCGAGGAACTCGCGCGTCGGGACCGGCTCCTGCACCAGGCATTTCTGCTGTTCGCCGAACATGGTTATGGCAGTTTGAGCCTGGAGACCATCGCGCGCGAGGCGCGGGTGTCGCTGCGCACCATCTATCGCCAGTTCGGCGGCAAGGCGGAGTTGTTCGGCGCCGTGATCCGACAATGCAGCGACTTGTTCGTGGCCGCCCTCCCTCAGGAGGGGGAGGGCGAGGCTCCCCTCGAAGAAGTATTGATCGAGTTCGGCAAGCGCTTCCTGTATCGGGTGACCCGGCCGGAGTGCGTGCGTCTGCGCAGTCAAATCATGGCCGAGGCGCAGCGTTTCCCGGAATTCGCCACGGAGTTCCACCGGCATGGACCGGCGCGGACTCTCGATGGTCTGGCCCGGTTCTTTGCGTTGCAGCAGAAGAAAGGGGAGGTCACCCTCCAGGATCCCACCTTTCTCGCCGGTCAGTTCGTCAGCGCGCTGCGGGGTGACAAGTTCCAGCGCATTCAACTCGGCCTCGAAGGTCCTCCGTCCGACGACGAGATCGAGCAATGGGTACGCCGCGCGGTGCGGTTGTTTCTCCGCGGTTGTCTGGTTTCGCCACCGGATGGACCCCGGGGCTGACGATGCGGGGGCTCGCTGCGATGATCCGGAAGCGCGGATCAGGCGCGGCGTTCGCCCCGCCGCCGTCGCAATTTCATCAGGGTCACGACGGGACCGGAGATGGCGTAGGTGGTGAAAAAGGCGAACAGCATCAGTGGGGGGTGGAAGAACAGGATCGCGAACAGCAGCATGACGAAGATGGCGCGCACGAACGGCACAGGGCCGCGCAGGTCCACGTCCTTGAAGCTGTAATAGCGGAAATTGCTCACCATCAGGAGGCCGGTGGCGAGGGAAAGCGTCAATGCGAGATAGCGCATGGTCACCCCGTCCAAGCCCTGTTCCACCGACAGCCACACCAAACCGGCGAGGATCGCGGCCGCCGAGGGGCTGGGCAGACCCTGGAAATAGCGCTTGTCGGCGGTGGCGATCTGGGTGTTGAAGCGCGCCAGTCGCAGGGCGCCCCCGGCAGTGTGGACGAAGGCCGCGACCCAGCCTAGCTTGCCCAGGGCGGACAAGGACCACACGTACAGCACCAGGGCCGGCGCCGCACCGAACGAGAGCATGTCGGCCATGCTGTCGTATTCGGCGCCGAAGGCGCTCTGGGTGTTGGTGAGGCGCGCCACCCGGCCGTCCAGTCCATCCAGGATCATGGCCACGAAGATGGCGATGGCGGCGAGTTCGAAGCGCTGGTTGAGGGCCGCCGTGATGGCGTAGAAACCCGCGAACAGCGCCGCGGTGGTGAACAGGTTGGGCAGCAGATAGATGCCGCGCCGCCGTTTCGGGGAGAAGACTTCTTCTTCCATGCCGGATACCGTGAAGCCGGTACGCGCTTGCTACGCGCGTACCGGCCGACTCGGGTCAATTCTTGCTGGTGTCGACGATGCGGTTGGCCTTGATCCAGGGCATCATGTCGCGGAGGCGGGCGCCGACCTGCTCGATCGGATGTTCGCGTCCGAGACGGCGCTTGGCCTTGAGGGTGGGAGCGCCGGCCTGGTTCTCGAGGATGAATTCGCGGGCGAATTCACCGCTCTGGATCTCCCGCAGGATCTTTTTCATCTCCTTCTTGGTTTCCTCATTGACGATGCGCGGCCCGCGCGTGAGATCGCCATATTCCGCCGTGTTGGAAATGGAGTAGCGCATGTTGGCGATACCGCCCTCGTACATCAGATCGACGATCAGCTTGAGTTCGTGGAGGCACTCGAAGTAAGCCATCTCGGGCGCATAGCCGGCTTCCACCAGGGTCTCGAAGCCAGCCTGCACCAAGGCCGTGGCACCGCCGCAGAGGACGGCCTGCTCGCCGAACAGGTCGGTCTCGGTCTCCTCACGGAAGGTGGTCTCGATGATGCCGGCGCGACCGCCGCCATTGGCGGAAGCATAGGACAACGCCAGTTCCTTGGCGCGTCCGCTGGCGTTCTGGTACACGGCGATCAGGGTGGGAACGCCGCCGCCCTGGGTGTAGGTCGAGCGCACGAGGTGACCGGGGCCTTTCGGAGCGATCATGATCACATCCAGATCGGCACGCGGCACGATCTGTTCGAAATGAATGTTGAACCCGTGGGCGAAGGCCAGTGCCGCGCCTTCCTTGATATTGGGTGCGATCTGCTCATTGTAGAGACGCGATTGGTGCTCGTCCGGGGCGAGAACCATCACCACGTCGGCCTGTTTCACCGCCGCATCGACCGAAGCGACGGCGAGCCCGGCGTTTTCCGCCTTGCGCGCGGAGGCCGAGCCGGGACGGAGACCGACGACGACTTGTACGCCGGAGTCCCTCAGGTTATTGGCGTGCGCATGACCCTGGGAACCGTAGCCGATGACGGCGACTTTTTTCCCCCGGATGATGGAAAGATCGGCGTCTTTGTCGTAATAGACCTGCATGGAACTTCCTCTCGTGTGCTCTGGATGGAAAAGGTGGGACGGCGCCGGGACGAGTCAAACGTGCAGTCCGCGTTCGCCGCGTAGGATGCCGGTGGTCCCGGAGCGCACCACCTCGATGATGCTTTCTTCCGGCAGCGCCTCGAGGAACGCGTCCAACTTGGATTTCTCGCCGGTGACTTCGATGACGTAGCTGGTCGCAGTCACGTCGATGACCTTGCCGCGAAAGATGTCGGCCAAGCGCTTGATCTCTTCGCGCGCCCCGTCCACGGCCCGCACTTTCACCAGCATCAATTCGCGCTCGATGTGGGATGACTGGAACAGATCGGTCAGCTTGACGACGTCGATCAGCTTGTTGAGCTGTTTGGTGATCTGTTCGATGACCTCGTCGCTGCCGCTGGTCACGATGGTCATGCGCGACAGGGTCGGATCCTGGGTGGGGGCCACGGTGAGCGACTCGATGTTGTAGCCACGTGCCGAGAACAGCCCGGCGACGCGGGAGAGTGCCCCGGATTCGTTTTCGAGCAGGACGGAGATGATGTGGCGCATTCAGGCCAACTCCCTGTCCACGGTGATGCCCGGTGCCAGACGCATCTCATGGTGGGCCTTGCCGGCTTCGACCATGGGGTAGACGTTTTCCGTGGGGTCGGTCATGAAGTCGAGGAACACGGTGCGGTCTTTCATCTTGAAAGCCTCTTCCAGGGCGGGTCGGACATCGGCCGGTTTCTCGATGCGCATGCCGACGTGGCCGAAGGCTTCGGCGAGTTTCACGAAATCCGGGATGGTTTCCAGATAGGAGTGGGAATAACGGCTCTCGTAGCTGAATTCCTGCCACTGCCGGACCATGCCCATGTAGCCGTTGTTGAGGTTGACGATCTTGATCGGCGTCCGATACTGGAGTGCCGTGGCCAGTTCCTGGATGCACATTTGGATGCTGGCTTCGCCGGTGACGCAGGCGACCTCGTGATCGGGATGGGCCAGCTTGACGCCGATGGCGGCGGGCAGACCGAATCCCATGGTGCCGAGCCCCCCCGAGTTGATCCAGCGGCGCGGCTTGTCGAATTTGTAGAACTGCGCCGCCCACATCTGATGCTGACCGACGTCCGATGTGACGAAGGCATCGCCCCGCGTCACCTCCCAGAGCTGCTCGATGACAAACTGCGGTTTGATGGCGGGACTGCCGCGATCGTATTGCAGGCAGTCGAGGCTGCGCCACTGTTCGATCCTGTGCCACCATGCCGCGAGGGCGTCCCGATCCGGGGTTCGCTCCGAGGCCTTGAGGATCTCGATCAATTCGGCGAGCACCAGGGCGACCTCGCCGACGATGGGGATGTCGACCTTGACCGTCTTCGAGATCGAGGCGGGATCGATGTCGATATGGATGATCTTGGCGTAGGGACAGAACTCGCTGATCTTACCGGTCACGCGGTCGTCGAAACGGGCGCCGATGGCCAGCAGGACGTCGCATTCGTGCATCGCCATGTTGGCCTCGTAAGTGCCGTGCATACCCAACATGCCGAGGAACTGGCGATCGGTTCCGGGATAGGCTCCCAAACCCATTAAGGTGTTGGTGATCGGGAAGTTGAGCATCCGCGTCAGCGTAGTCAGTTCATCGGAGGCGTTGCCCAGGATCACCCCGCCGCCGCTGTAAATCATCGGCCGTTTGGCACTCAGCAGGAGATCGGCGGCCTTGCGGATTTGCCAGCGATGTCCCTTGATCGAGGGGTTGTAGGAGCGGAGGCTGATGCTGCGCGGGTAGGCATACGGAATCTTGACGCGCGGATCGGTGATGTCCTTCGGGATGTCGACCAGGACCGGCCCGGGCCGACCGGTGGTGGCGATGTAGAAGGCTTTCTTGATCGTCTCGGCGAGCTTGTGGACGTCCTTGACCAGGAAGTTGTGCTTAACGCAGGGGCGGGTGATGCCGACGATGTCGGCTTCCTGGAAAGCATCGCTGCCGATGACCGGCAAAGGAACCTGGCCGGTGAGGACCACCAGCGGGATCGAGTCCATATGGGCGGTCGCAATGCCGGTCACCGCGTTGGTCGCACCCGGCCCGGAGGTGACCAGCACCACGCCGGGTTTGCCGGTGGAACGGGCATAGCCGTCCGCCGCATGGGTCGCGCCTTGCTCGTGGCGGACCAGGACGTGCTTGATGTCGTCCTGTCTGAACAGCGCGTCGTAAATGTGCAGGACCGCCCCGCCGGGGTAGCCGAAAAGGTATTCCACCCCCTCGTCCTTCAAGCACTGGACAACGATTTCCGCACCGCTGAGTTCCACGACTTCGAGATCCTCGCCCTAGTAAAGATGTGGTGTCGAACGACGCCGTGCACCGCCGTTCACTACGAAGGTGCGGCGGTTAAAAAGGTTGATAACGCTACTCGGAAGTCGCAATTCCGTCAAGCCGGCAATGGCGTGATTGCCGCCGCGTAGTGAGAGATTGCAGGGTGATTTTTTGGTCGCGGCCGCGATCGAGCGATGAGGTAGGCTGGCACGCCAGGCGTCCGGCCGGGGCCGGAAGACGCCGGCACGCCCGTTCAGCGGACCTTGATTTCGATCGAGCGACGCTCGGCGGTTTCCGCCTTCGGCAGCTCGATCTTGAGCACCCCGTTGCGATAGGAGGCGCTGGCTTTTTCCGGCAAGACCCGCGCCGGCAGGGGAATGACCCGGTGGAAGTGTCCGTAGGCGCATTGCAGCATGCGGTACCGGCCTTCCGTCGTCTCCCGCTCGAAGCGTTTCTCGCCACGCACGATCAGGGTGTCGTCACGGACCTCGAGGTCGAAATCGTCCTTTTCCATGCCGGGCACTTCGATGCGCACCACGATGCGGCGATCGTCTTCGTACACATCACCGGCCAACAGGGCCCAACCGGGGGAGGCCAGATAGAAATCCTCTTCCCGTTTGGGAACCGGGACCACCGACTTCCCAGGCTTGAAACGGGTCAAGGCGCCCGCTGCCCGGTCGCGCAGACGATGCCAACCTTCCGCCAGCGATTCCCAAGCTTCTTCCAGACCTTGCTTGATTTCCTCCAAGGCTTTCATATTCATGGTCTCCTGATTCGACTGAAAGGTCCGGCCCGGCAGCCCCGCCACCGGGCCGGCAAATCAAGTCACCTGGACCGTGATCTTGCGGGGCTGGGCGTGCTCGGCCTTCGGGATCCGAAGCCGCATCACGCCATCCTTGTAAGAGGCATCGATCTTGGACGGATCCAGATCGCGGCTCAGACTGAAGCTGCGCCGATAATGGGGTGAGCGAATCTCGGCATAAGTCGCCTCCATGCCCTCCGGGGTATCGAGGACCACCTCGCCTTCGACGAGCAGGTTCTGACCGTCCATGCGCACGCTGAGTTTTTCCTTGGGAACGCCGGGAAGATCGGCAGTCAGGCTGATGCCGGTTTCATCCTCGACGATGTCCACCGCCGGCAGCATGGCCGGGGCGAGCTGGGTTTCCTCGCGTTTGGTGACTTCTTGTTTGTCGCTCATGACTCTTCTCCTCTATCGCTCATTTCACTTCGATGCGTTTGGGCAGCGCCGATTCACGCCGGGGGATCGACACCCGCAGCACGCCGTCCCGATAGCGGGCCTCGATTCCCGCCGGGTCCACGTCTTCCGGCAGGCTCACGACGCGCTTGAAGCTGCCCGCGAAACGCTCGTCCGCATAGACGCTGACCTTGTCGCTTTCTTCGGGCAATTCGCTCGGGCGCTCACCCGAGATGGTCAGAAGTCCGCGGTCCACGCTGACTTCCAGTTTGGCGGGATCGATGCCGGGAGCGAAGGCATAGACCTCTACGGATTTGGGGCCGGTGCCGATGTTGACAGCCGGAAAAGCTCCCCGCGCAACCGCACGGATGCTGGTCGGCAGGCTCCAGGTTCCGAACAGGCGGTCCATTTCCCGTTGCATCCGTTCGAACTCGGAAAACAAGTCGGTGGGAAACCGTAGCAAAGATTCGTACATGGTGGTTCTCTTCATCAGTTCAAAAAGCAACGAAACAATGGCGAATTCGCCGGTTTTTCGTCTTCTGGCCATTCGGACAGTGATATGATGGTGTCTCCCGCGACCGAATTCAATGGCTTTCCATCGTTTACGGCACACAATAATCACGATTCAGCACAGTCTAGGCGATTAGCTGCATCATGCAAGGACTCACTAGAGAAGAAAGCGCTTTGGAACAGGCTCAGGGTCGGATGACCGACGCCCAGCTGCAACGGGTCGAGGCGCAACGTTGGTCGATCGTGAGAAAAGTGGCCGGGATCCCGCTGTTGCAGGGTGTTCTCGGCGAAGTCGAGGTGGTCTTGGATCTCATGCGGGATTATTGGAGCGGACGCTACCGGGAAATTCCGCGCTGGGTGGTCGGCGCCTTGGCTTTCGCCCTCTTGTATTTCATCAATCCGATTGAACTCATCCCGGAATTCGTCCCGGTGATCGGTTACCTGGACGATGCCGCACTGCTCCTGCTCGCCCTGCGTTTGACCCGCGAGTATGTGGAAAAGTACAAGGTCTGGCGGGAGCAGCGCAGGCCATGAGCGTGTCTTTGGGGGGCTCGCAATTCGCGGATTGGAATCCGATCGCGCAAGCTTTTGCAGCCGGCTTCGTTTCGTGGAGCGGCAGCGCCGCGGGAGCGTTGGCGGTGTTTTTCACGCAGAGGGTCGAGCAAAGGCTGCTCGATGTGGTATTGGGTTTCGCCGGTGGTATCATGCTAGCTGCGAGCTTCTGGTCACTCTTGCACCCGGCCATCGAACTGTCTGCGGAGTACGGCATGTGGTGCTGGTTTCCGGCCAGCATGGGAATTTTGGCCGGCCTATTGTTTCTCCATGTGGTCGACCAATGGTTGCCGCGACTCCAGCTGGCGGCACCAGACAAAGAGGCTAAAGGCTTGCCAAGCCGGTGGCGGCGGACGACGCTTTTGATCCTCGCCATCACACTCCACAACATTCCGGAGGGGCTTGCTTTGGGGGTAGTGTTCGCTGCCATAGGCGATGACCCGGGTCCGGTGAGTTTGGCGGGAGCCTTGGGTCTATTAGTGGGCATTGCTTCCCACAATTTGCCGGAGGGAATGGCCGTGGCCTTGCCGCTGCGACGGGAAGGGCTGTCGCCCTTACGCAGTTTTTTCTACGGGCAGCTTTCGGCGGCGGTGGAGCCGGCGGCGGCCGCGCTCGGCGCGGCCGCCGCCCTGACGACCAAAGCAGTTTTGCCCTACGCCATGGGATTCGCCGCCAGCGCCATGTTGTACGTCGTCGTGCGGGAGGTGATTCCGGAAACCCAGAGTAGCGGTCATGCGGTCGCCGCCACCATGGGCATCATGCTGGGTTTCACTTTGATGATGGCGGTAAGCGTGAGCCTGCGATGAAGACTCGCTGACCTGCGTCCGGATTCGACGGACGCCAATCGTAAAGAAGACCGACCCTGTGGAATTCAAAGATTACTACCGCATCCTCGGTGTCGAGCGTTCAGCCACCGAAGACGAGATCAAGAAGGCGTACCGCAAACTGGCACGTAAATATCATCCGGACCTCAGCAAGGAAAAAGACGCGGAAGCCCGGATGAAGGAAATCAACGAGGCTTACGAGGTCCTGAAGGACCCTGAGAAACGGGCCGCCTACGATCAGTTGGGGGGCCGCTACCGCGGCGGGCAGGAGTTTCGCCCACCGCCCGATTGGGGAACCGGTTTCGAGTTCAGTCACGGGCCGTTTGCAAGTGCCGATTTCAGCGATTTTTTCAACAGCTTGTTCGGCGGTTTCGGACGCGCCGGTCGTGGATTCCACGCCCGCGGCGAAGACCACCATGCCCGCATCCTCGTCGATCTGGAAGACACTTTCCATGGTGCCACCCGCATGCTGACCCTGCGCGTGCCACAGATGGATCCGCAGGGTCGGCTGGTGACCCGGGAACGCTTGCTCCAGGTGCACATCCCCAAGGGGATTCGAGAAGGTGAGATGATCCGTCTGGCCGGACAGGGCGCGCCGGGCGTCGCGGGAGGTCCTGCCGGTGATCTGTATCTGGAAGTTCATTTCAATCCGCATCCCATCTATCGGGTCGATGGTCGTGATCTCTATGTCACTTTGCCGCTTGCCCCTTGGGAGGCAGCCTTGGGAGCGACCGTCAAGGCGCCGACTCCGACCGGGCCGGTCGAGGTGCGGATCCCGGCGGGATCCCAGAACGGCCGCAAGCTCCGCCTGAAAGGGAAGGGTATCCCCGGCGACCCTCCTGGCGACCTTTATCTCGTGTTAGAGGTGGTATTGCCACCGGCGGACAGCGAAAAAGCCCAGGAAGTGTATCGATCCATGGCGGAGCGGTTGGCTTTCAACCCCCGCCGAGGCTTGGGGGTCTGAGGTATGGCAGGATCCATCATCACAGCAACGGTGGGCATCTGGATCGGAGACCAGGGGGTGCTTTCCTTGGAGGAACTGGCCATGGCCTGTAGCGCAGAGACAGAGTGGATCATCGAGCTGGTAGACCTCGGCGTGCTGACGCCGCAGGGAGGGGACCGCTCCTCCTGGCGTTTCGGTGCCACCGACCTCGGTCGTGCCCGCAGATTATTGCGTTTGTGTCGTGATTTCGAGGTCAACCTCGCGGCGGCGGCGGTCATCCTCGATCTGCTGGAGGAAACCGAGCGCTTGCGCGCGCGGCTGCGGCGCGCCGGGCTGGAGGTGGATTGAGCCCGGGGATGAACGATCTCGCCATGGATCCCGCGAACGCGGAATTCCGGGCTCCCCTCCCAGGAGGGAAGCCGTGTTGAACCTTGCCGAGTGGCGGCGCCATGCCTTCATCAACCGCTTGCAATCGGTCCTGCTGCTCTCCTTCATGGCCGGTTTCCTGGCTTTGCTCGGCTATCTCGTGGGCGGCGGGGAGGGTCTGGCGTACCTTTCGGCCCTCGGTCTCCTGCTATTGCTCATGAACCCGCTGGCCTCACCCTGGCTGGTGCTGCGTCTGTATCGGGCGCGGCCTCTCCGCCCCGCGGAGGCGCCGACCCTGTACGCTCTGTTGCGGGAGTTGGCGCGGCGGGCGGAACTGCCCACCCTGCCCACGCTCCACTACGTGCCGAGCCCCCTCGTGAACGCGTTCACCGTGGGCGGGGTGCGGAATGCCGCCATCGCCCTTACCGAGGGTTTGTTGCTCACCCTCGATGGCCGGGAAATCGCCGGAGTGCTGGCGCACGAAATCAGTCACATCCGCAACGGCGATCTTCGCGTCATGGGCCTCGCCGATCTCATCAGCCGCCTCACCAGCGTTCTGTCGCTGTTCGGTCAGATCTTGGTGCTGGTCAACCTGCCCCTTTTGTGGTGGCCGGACGTCCGGGTGAACTGGTGGGCGATCGCCTTGCTCGTGTTTGCCCCGCAGATCACGGTGCTCGCTCAACTCGGTCTTTCCCGCACGCGCGAGTATGATGCCGATCTCAATGCGGTGTTGTTGACCGGCGATCCGGAAGGACTGGCCAGTGCCCTCGCCAAGATCGAGCGCGGCGCGCGCCACTGGTTCGAGGTTTTGCTGCCGGGATTCGGCGTGCCGGAACCCTCCTGGCTGCGCACCCATCCTCCCACGGAGGAACGGATCCGCCGTCTGCTGGCCCTGCGACCGCGACCGGAATTCGGATTGCAGGACTGGGTCTTCGAGCCCGACCGACGTGGTTTGCCGCGACGGGCTGGTCGCTTCCCGCGTTACCGCTGGAGCGGACTCTGGTATTGATCCCGCAGGAGAAAGTCCCCAATGAGCGAGCATCTGCACCTCGTTTGTCCCCATTGCCGCACCGTCAACCGGCTGCCGACCGCCCGCCTGGGCGATCGTCCCGGCTGTGGGCGCTGTCGCGAACCGTTGTTCGAGGGGCAGCCGGTCGCCCTCACGGCGGCCGATTTCGATCTGCACGCGGTCCGTAACGACATCGATTTGGTGGTGGACTTTTGGGCACCCTGGTGCGCCCCGTGCCGGATGATGGCACCGGCTTTCGAGCAGGCCGCCCGCTTGTTGGAACCGAGGTTTCGCTTGGCCAAGGTCAATACCGAGGAAGAACAGGGACTGGCGGCGCGTTTCGGCATCCGCAGCATCCCGACGCTCGTCCTCTTTCGGCATGGTCGGGAGGTGGCCCGCCAGGCGGGATCCATGGGTGTTGACGACATCGTTCGCTGGGTAACGAAACATGCCTGACTTCTTCGGACAGCCCGGTTCCCGACCGCCGGGGACCTCGACCCGACTTCTCAGCCCCTTGGAACGAAGCAGCAAGCCGAGCTTCGCCGAGGAGTGGAAGGTCATGAACTTGTACGAACGGTTCGAGCAGGTGGTGGCGGTGATCCTGGCCAACGTGATCGCGGTGGTCATCGTCATCTCGCTGTATCAACTCGTCCGCGCGGTCGTCATATTGGTGGTCACCAACAGCCTGGACCCGCTCGACCACGCCGCGTTCCAGGAGCTGTTCGGCATGATCATGACCCTGCTCATCGCCATGGAATTCAAGCACTCGATCCTGCGGGTGGCGTTGCGCCGTGGCAGCATCATCCAGGTCAAGACCGTCGTGCTCATCGCCCTGATCGCCTTGGCGCGCAAGTTCGTCATCCTCGATCCGGCTACAGAAGCATCCAAGATCGCCGCCCTTTCCGGAGCGATCCTGGCGCTGGGCATGGTGTACTGGCTGCTGCGCCAGGGAGACGAGGCCCAGGAAGCCGTCAGCCACTCCCCCCTTGTACAGGAGATCCACGATGAACAAAAAAAACCGTAATTCCATCGCGCTCGCCCCTCGCATGGCGGCCGCGGCGATCGCCTTGCTGGGTACCTGGATTCTCGGTGCGCCGTCGGCCGTCGCCTTGGCCGATGCAACGGTGCGACCGCGGTTGGTCACCCCGCGCGGAGCGCTCGCCGAGGATGAAAGAGCGACCATCGAGTTGTTCGAGAGATCGAAAAATTCCGTGGTTTATATCTCCACCCAGCAGCGCGTGATGGATCCGTGGACGCGCAATGTCTTCAGCATTCCCCGCGGAACCGGCTCCGGTTTCCTCTGGGACGAGGCAGGCCACGTGGTGACCAATTTCCATGTGGTCGAAGGGGCCAGCGGGGCCACGGTGAAGCTCGCCGACGGACGCGAACAGCGGGCTTCCCTGGTCGGGGTGAGCAAGGCGCACGATCTCGCCGTCCTGAAGATCAGCGTGGGTTCCAATGCGCCGCCGCCCTTGCCCATCGGCAGCAGTCAAGACCTCCGGGTCGGACAGAAAGTCTTCGCCATCGGCAATCCGTTCGGGCTCGACTGGTCGCTGACCACCGGCATCGTCTCGGCGCTCGATCGATCGCTTACCGAGGAGAGCGGCGTCACCATCGAACATCTGATCCAGACCGACGCCGCCATCAACCCGGGCAACTCCGGCGGACCGCTGCTTGACTCGGCGGGTCGGCTGATCGGCATCAACACGGCCATCTACAGCCCTTCCGGGGCATTTTCTGGGGTGGGATTCGCAGTTCCCGTAGACACCGTCAACCGGGTGGTGCCGCAACTCATCGCCCGCGGCCAATACGTCCGGCCGGCACTCGGCATCGCCGTGGACGAGCGGCTCAACCAAATGGTCAGCGAGCAGTTGGGGGTGACCGGGGTACTGGTCTTGAAGGTATATCCGGGATCCGCCGCCGAGGCGGCCGGGCTCCGGGGCGCCACCTTCCTCCCGGACGGCCGCTTGCTTCCCGGCGACATCATCACCGCTGTGGAGGGCAAGGCGGTGGACAGCGTGGGCAAACTCCTGGCCGTGCTGGATGACTATCCCATCGGTGGCACGGTGCGACTCACCGTCCGGCGCGGTGAGACGGAGACTCAGGTGGCGGTCAAGTTGCAGGCGGGTAGCTGATCGGGGTGGGTCATGGAGAAGAAGACCGAGTGGCATGTGGGCTACTGGCTGGTGGCGCTGATGTTGCTCCTAGCTCTGCAGAATTGGTGGCAGGCGGCGAAGCAGGTCGAACCGGTGTCCTATAGCGAATTCGAACGTCAACTGGCCGACGGACGAGTTTCGGAGGTCATCATTTCCGATCAAAAGATCGTCGGCATGCTCAAAAACCCCGATCCGTCGGGTAAGACGGCCATCGTCGCCATTCGCGTGGAGCCCGATATCGCCGAGCGCCTGGATCGATACCAGATCCCCTATACCCGGGTGGTGGAAAGCACTTTTTTCCGCGATCTGTTGTCCTGGGTCGTGCCGATGGTGGTGTTTTTCGCCATCTGGTTCTTTGCCTTCCGCCGCTTCGCCGAGAAACAAGGAATGGGGAATTTCATGGCCATTGGGAAGAGTCGTGCCAAGGTCTACATGGAGAAAGATACCGGGGTGAGTTTCGATGACGTCGCCGGAGTCGACGAAGCCAAGGAAGAACTCAAGGAAATCGTCGATTTCCTCAAGAATCCCGGTGAATATGGACGACTCGGTGCGCGGGTGCCCAAGGGAGTGCTGCTCGTAGGTCCACCGGGCACCGGTAAGACCTTGCTGGCCAAGGCCGTGGCAGGAGAGGCCGGAGTGCCGTTTTTTTCCATTTCGGGTTCCGAGTTTGTCGAGATGTTCGTAGGCGTAGGTGCGGCGCGGGTGCGCGATCTCTTCGAGCAGGCCCGTGCTCAGGCGCCCGCCATCATCTTCATCGACGAACTGGACGCTCTGGGCCGGGCGCGCGGTGCCTTTCCCGGTGTGGGCGGGCATGACGAGCGCGAGCAGACGCTGAATCAGCTCCTGGTGGAACTGGACGGTTTCGATCCCGGCACCGGAGTGGTATTGCTGGCGGCAACCAACCGCCCCGAGATCCTCGATCCGGCCCTGCTGCGGGCTGGCCGTTTCGACCGTCAAGTGCTGGTGGATCGACCCGACAAGAAAGGCCGTGTTCACATTCTCAAAGTCCATACGCGCAAGATCCGGCTGGCGCGGGACGTGGATCTGGAACAGATCGCGGCGCTCACGACCGGCTTCGCCGGTGCGGATCTCGCCAATCTGGTCAACGAAGCCGCGCTCATGGCCACCCGCCGCAGGGCCAGTGAGGTCACCCTGGACGATTTCACCCGTGCCATCGAACGCATCGTCGCCGGTCTGGAGAAGAAGAATCGGGTGCTCAATCCCAAGGAACGGGAAGTCGTGGCGTACCACGAAATGGGCCATACCCTGGTGGCCCTCGCCCTGCCCGGTACCGACACGGTGCACAAGGTTTCGATCATCCCGCGCGGCATCGGCGCTTTGGGATACACCATCCAAAGACCCACCGAAGACCGTTATCTCATGACCCGCGAGGAACTGGAAAACAAGATCGCCGTGCTCCTGGGCGGGCGGGCCGCTGAGAAGCTGGTGTTCGGCCACCTCTCCACCGGTGCCGCCGACGACCTCGCCAAGGCCACCGACATTGCCCGCGACATGGTCACCCGTTACGGCATGGTGGAAGAACTCGGCTATGTGGCCTACGAACCTCAGCGTTCGGCTTTCCTCGATGCCCCGGCGGGGCTGGGACAGGGAGGCTGTCCGGTAAGTCAGGCCACGGCCCAGCGCATCGACGAAGCCATCCGTACGCTCATAATGGGCATCTTTCAGCGTGCCTTTACGCTGTTGCAGGACAATCGCCCGGTGCTGGAACGCTGCGCCCAGGCTCTTCTCGCTCGCGAGACCCTGGATGAGGCTGCGCTTCAGGAGCTGACCCAAGGGCTCAAGCGTCCCGACTGAGGCGAGGGATGAAGTCGGGTAGCGGGGACTGACGTCCCAACCTCGTTGGTTACTTTTCCGGATTTCCCACCGGAGCCAACGCGCCGGGTTCGAGGAGCAGCACTTCGCCCCGATCATCGTAGGCCAGCACTTCCGCATACCGTCCCCAATCGATGATGGTGTCCAGCTGGCGCTCGGCTTCTTCCGCGGGAAACTCCAGCTCCAGTGCCGCCTGCACCACGTCCCATTCCAGTTGATGGGTGTCGGCAGCCTGCAGCAGGGCGAACAGCCAGCGGAACATGGGCAGACGCCGGATGCGTGCGGCGAAGATTTCCTTGCGCGCCTGGATGCCGGCCTGGGCGAAGGTTTCCCCCAGGGGCGTCAGAGCGATGTCGCCTCCGGCGACGGTGGCGAATCCCAAGCGCTCCGCCCCTTCGATCAACTGCAACAGATGATCGGAATCACAATGGAGATCCTGCGCCAGCCGATAGATGTCGCTCCGTCCGCCGGGGAGGGCTGCCAGATGTTCCAGCAATCCGGCCAGATTGGCGATGCCGACGTGCGGCAAGGGGCGGGTGATGCCGGGCTCGCCAGGAGCCGTGCCCGCCTCCAGATGTTCCGCCTGGGTTTGGCCGGCCAAAACGGCATAGACCTCATCTACCATGGCGAGAAACACGGCCGACTTGCGCGGGCGCGGATGGGGCAGCATCACCGGCAACTCCACTACCACCCGTCCCGGTTCCCTGTCCATGACCACGATGCGGTCGGCCAGGAACACCGCCTCCTCGATGTTATGGGTCACCATGAGAATGGCCTGGGTGGGAATCCGGCCTTCGGTCCACAATTCCAGGAGTTCACCCCGCAGAGCCTCGGCGCTCAGAACGTCCAGGGCCGAAAACGGTTCATCCAGACACAGGAGTTCCGGCTCCACGGCCATGGCGCGGGCGAATCCCACCTTCTGTCGCATGCCGCCGGAGAGTTCCCGAGGGTAGGCGGTCTCGAAGCCGTCCAGTCCCACCCGATCCAGCAGGTCTAAGGCGCGCGCGGTGCGCGGCCTGGGCGGTATCCCCCGCGCCTTCAGGGCTACTTCGACGTTTTCCAGCACGGTCAGCCAGGGGAACAGGGCGAAGGTTTGAAAGACGATGGTGGCATGGGGATTGACGCCCCGGAGCGGCTCTCCCCGATACAGTACCCGTCCTTCCGTGGGGCGTTGCAGCCCGGCGATGATGCGCAGCAGGGTGCTCTTGCCGCAGCCCGAGGGCCCCAAGAGGCACACGAACTCACCGGATCGAACGCTCAGATCGACATCCTGCACGGCGACGAACCGCCGCTCGCCGTCGCCATAGATCTGCTTCACCCGGCTGAGCTCGAGCAAGGTCACGCGCTCGGGCATGTTTTCACTCCAATCGGTAACGTTCCTCGGCGATCCTGTACAGGCGCCGCCAGATCAGGCGGTTGACCAGCACCACCGCGGTGATCATGGTCAGGGTGGCGGCCAAGAGCAGCGGATAATCTCCGCTCGCCGTCGCCCGCGCGATGGTCGCACCCAATCCCGGAACCCACAAGGTGCGCCCGCTGAACTCCACGTATTCCGCGACGATACTGGCGTTCCAGGCACCCCCGCCGGCGGTGATGGCGCCGGTAATGAGGTAAGGAAACAGCGACGGCAGGATCAGCAGGCGCCAGCGCTGCCAGCGCCCGAGCCCGAGCAGGGCGGCGGTGTATTTCAGGTCCTGGGGGATGGCGGAGACCCCGGCGATCACGTTGAACAACAAATACCACTGGGTGCCCGTCAGCATCAGCACGACCGCTGCCGCGTCGAGCCCGCCCGGCAGATCTGCGAGCAGAAGCACGAATACGGGAAACAAGGCGGTGGCGGGCACCGACGCGAGGATCTGGATCAAGGGTTGCAGCCAGGCGGCAAGGTGCGGGCGAGTGCCGATGGCGACGCCCACCGGCAAGGTCCAGGTAAGGGCGATGGCCAGCGCCGTGACGACCCGCAACGCGGAGGCGAGAAGTCCGTGACCGATTTCTCCCCATTGCGCCGAGGGCGCCTCCAGCAGCATCAGCGCGGCCTGATGGCCGCCGTAACCCAGGGCGAGGAGCATCATTCCGCCCCAAAATCGCCAAAACCAGACTCGCGCCGGATGACCCGGCCCGACAGTCGGACGCGCCGGCCAGTGCCGCAGCGTCCAGGCATCCAGGGACTCCAGCAGCGGTCGCCACATCCTCTGGTCGATCCATGTCGGCAGGCGCGCTTTGCGCAGCAGTTCGTAAGACCAGGAGGTGGATGGGGTCTCGCTTTCCACGGTCTCCAGCTTGAAGCGTTCGGACCAGGCCAAGAGGGGACGCCAGACCAGCTGGTCCAGGGCGACGATGACCAGCACCAGGGCGCCGATGCCCCACAGAATCGCTCGCGCATCGCCTTGGGCGGCGGCCTCGCGCAGATAGGCGCCCAGTCCCGGCAGCCGGAAGTCCCGCCGCCCCACGCTGAAGATCTCTGCGGCCATCAGGAAGAACCAGCCCCCCGCCCAACTCATCATGCTGTTCCAGATCAGGGCAATGGCGGCGAAAGGCAATTCCAATGTCTTGAACCGGAGCCATCCATTGAAGCGGAAAACGGCACTGGCCTCGCGCAACTCCGCGGGGATCATGTTCTGCGACTGATACCAGGAAAAAGTCAGATTCCACGCCTGGCTGGTGAAGATCAGGACGATCGAGGCCAGTTCCGCCGCGATCCCTTCGGGTAGGAAAGCGCTCAGGCCGAGCAGCACCACCGGCAGGAAGGACAGGATCGGCACGCTCTGCAATACGTCCAGGAGAGGCAGCAGCCAACGTTCGGCGCGGCGGCTGCGGGCCGCGAGTGAACCGTAAGTCAGGGAAAAAAGCAGGGAAAGGACGTAGGCGGCGGCCATCCGGGAGATGGACAGCAGCGCATACCAGGGCAGGGCCTGGGGCGACAGGGAAATGACCGGCCCCGTAATCACTGGCGGGGCAGCTACGGCCAGGCGCAGCCCCGCGTAGATGAGCGCCGCCACGGCCAACAAGACGATGGCGTCACCCCAAGCCAAGGCGCGCAAGGGCATTGGTGGCCAATGGTACAGGCGGGAGTCCCATGGCCTCATGGTCGTCGGTCTGGCGGAATCGGCATCGGCCTCAGCATAGCAGGAACATCTCGGAAATCAGTAAGCGGGGCCGAAAGGGGGGAGTCGCAGCGGTCGCCTATGGACGATTCTGGCCCCAATGCAACGGCAAATTTGGCAATTTTGAATTGAAAACACATGAGTGCCTAAATATGCAAAAATTTGCACAAATATTCTTAGTCGTGGTACAAATTCCTAGTAAAACGATCAAGAAGGATCGCGAGTGAAAGCGAGGCACGTGATGAGACAAACCGTATGGGATCGCCATGCCGTGGCCGAGGTGATCGAAGAACAAAAACACCTGCCCGGGGCTTTGTTGCCCATTCTGCACGGGATCCAGAATCGCATCGGCTTCGTTCCGGCCGATTCCGTTCCGCTGATCGCCGAGGCGCTGAATCTGTCTCGCGCCGAAGTGCACGGGGTCATCAGCTTTTATCACTATTTCCGTACCACTCCCCCGGGTCGGCACACCATCCGTGTCTGCCGCGCCGAATCCTGCCAGGCGATGCAGTCGGAAGCGCTCGAATCCCACATCCGGGAACGGCTCGGAATCGACTACCACGAGACGACTGGAGATGGGACCTATAGCCTGGAACCGGTCTACTGCCTCGGTAACTGCGCCGCATCGCCGTCGATCATGATCGATCGGGCGGTGTACGGGCGGTTGAATCCCGAGCGGTTCGACGAAATCCTGAACGAATTTGGGAAAGATACGCCATGACCACGGTCTACGTCCCCCGAGACTCGGGTGCGCTGGCGCTGGGTGCGGAACGCGTCGCGCAGCTCATCGAGGCCCACGCGGCACGGTGCGGCATCCCAGTGAAACTGGTTCGGAACGGTTCGCGCGGGCTTTACTGGTTGGAACCCTTGGTCGAAGTGGCGACGGCGGCGGGACGGATCGGTTACGGGCCGGTGCGACCGGACGATGTCGCAGGGCTGTTCGACGCAGGATTCCTGGAAGGGAAGGCTCATCCCTTGTGCCGAGGTTCGGTCGACGAGATCCCCTATTTCAAGAATCAGGAACGCCTTACCTTCTCTCGGGTCGGGGTCACCGACCCAGTGAGCCTCGACGATTATCTCGCGCTCGGCGGCTACCGGGGGCTGCGTCGGGCTTTGGACATGGCGCCCGAAGCCATCGTGGCGGAAGTTACCGATTCGGGGCTGCGTGGACGCGGCGGGGCGGCTTTCCCGACCGGCATCAAATGGCGCACGGTGCTGGAAACGGCGGCTGCCCAGAAATACATCGTCTGCAACGCCGACGAGGGCGATTCCGGCACCTTCTCGGACCGCATGGTCATGGAAGGCGATCCTTTCTTGCTCATCGAGGGGATGACCATCGCAGGCCTCGCCGTAGGCGCGACGCAAGGTTACATCTATCTGCGGGTCGAGTATCCCCATGCCCATGATACGCTGCACCAGGCCATCGCTGCCGCGTACCGGGCCGGATATCTGGGCCGGGACGTCCTCGGCAGCGGCCGGAAGTTCGATCTCGAGGTTCGCCTGGGTGCCGGCGCCTATGTGTGCGGTGAAGAAACCTCTTTGCTGGAGAGTCTCGAGGGCAAGCGCGGCCTGGTGCGCTTCAAGCCCCCGCTGCCGGCGATCCGGGGGCTCTTCGGCAAGCCCACGGTGGTCAACAACGTGATCTCGCTGGCCACGGTGCCGATCATTCTCGACCAAGGCGCCGCTTTCTACCGGGACTTCGGCCAGGGTCGCTCGCGCGGCACGCTGCCGATCCAGCTCGCCGGCAACATCCGACGTCCGGGTCTCGTGGAAAAAGCCTTCGGTATCACTCTACGTGAATTGCTGTATGACTTCGGCGGCGGTTCGGCCAGCGGGAGGCCGATCCGGGCGGTCCAGGTCGGCGGTCCCTTGGGTGCCTATCTGCCCGAGTCCCAGTTCGACACCCCCATCGATTACGAGGCGTTTTCCGCAATCGGCGCGGTGCTGGGCCATGGAGGGGTGGTGGTATTCGACGACCGGGTCGACATGGCGAAGATGGCCCGCTACGGCATGGAGTTCTGCGCCATCGAATCCTGCGGCAAGTGCACCCCCTGCCGGATCGGTTCGACCCGCGGTGTCGAGGTGATCGACAAGATCATCGCCGGCGTGGAGCGGGAGAAGAATCTCGCCCTCCTGCGCGACCTGTGCGACACCCTGCTGCACGGCTCCCTATGCGCCCTGGGCGGCATGACCCCGTATCCCGTCCTGTCCGCCTTGAATCATTTCCCCGAGGACTTCGGCGCCGAGCGGAGCGCCGGGGCGGTTTCACCAAACTGAGGAGGGTTCCCCCATGGCACTGCGCGATTGCGGTTACGGCACGCCCCCGAGCCTGTCCGAGAGGCCAGTCACCCTGGAAATCGACGGTTTTTCCGTGACCGTGCCGGAGGGGACGTCGATCCTGCGGGCGGCCGCCATCCTCGGTATCCAGATTCCCAGGCTGTGCGCCACCGACAGCCTGGAGCCTTTCGGCTCCTGTCGCTTGTGCCTGGTGCAGATCGAAGGCGGGCGAGGTTACCCGGCCTCGTGTACCACCCCGGTGGCGGAAGGTATGAAGGTCCGCACCCAAAACGGGAAGCTCGCCGCCATCCGCCGTGGCATCATGGAGCTGTACATCTCCGATCATCCGCTCGACTGTCTGACTTGCCCGGCCAACGGCAACTGCGAATTGCAGGACATGGCCGGTGCCGTGGGCTTACGGGAAGTACGCTACGGCTACCAGGGCAAGAATCATCTCCAGGCCGAACGAGACCTCAGCAATCCTTATTTCGCCTTCGATCCTTCCAAGTGCATCGTGTGTTCCCGCTGCGTCCGCGCCTGTGAGGAAGTGCAGGGTACCTTCGCACTCACCATCGACGGCCGCGGCTTCGACTCCCAGGTCTCGCCGGGCCAGAACCAGCCATTCCTGGATTCGGAATGCGTTTCCTGCGGGGCTTGCGTCCAAGCCTGCCCGACCGCCACCTTGATGGAGAAATCCGTCATCGAAATGGGGCAGCCGGAGCACAGTATCGTCACCACCTGCGCCTACTGCGGGGTGGGCTGCTCTTTCAAGGCCGAGATGAAAGGGACCGAGGTGGTGCGCATGGTGCCCAACAAGGACGGTCATGCCAACCATGGGCACTCCTGCGTCAAAGGGAGGTTCGCCTTCGGCTACGCCACCCATCCGGATCGCATCAAAAAGCCCATGATCCGCAGCAGCATCGACGATCCCTGGCGGGAAGTCTCCTGGGAGGAGGCTATCCGGTTTGCCGCTTCCGAGTTCAAGCGCATCCAGGCGAAATACGGTCGCTACGCGGTCGGTGGCATCACCTCTTCGCGCTGCACCAACGAGGAGGCCTACCTGGTGCAGAAGCTAGTGCGGGCGGCTTTCGGCAACAACAACGTCGACACCTGCGCGCGGGTTTGCCATTCGCCTACCGGTTACGGCCTCAAGCGCACCTTCGGCGAGTCCTCGGGTACCCAGAACTTCGATTCGGTGATGAAAGCCGATGTGATCCTGGTCATCGGCGCCAATCCCACCGACGGTCATCCCGTATTCGCTTCCCAGCTGAAGCGTCGTCTGCGGGAAGGTGCCAAGCTGATCGTGGTCGATCCGCGTCACATCGATCTGGTCCGCTCACCCCATGTGGAGGCCGCCTATCATCTGAAGCTTCGGCCCGGTACCAATGTGGCGCTGATCAATGCCATCGCCCACGTGGTGGTCACCGAAGGCCTGACCAACGAGGCATTTGTCCGCGAACGCTGCGATGTGGATGCTTACGAAAAGTGGAAGGCCTTCATCCGGCAAGAGCGTCATTCCCCGGAAGCCACCGAACCCCTCACCGGGGTGCCGGCCGCATCGGTCCGCCAAGCCGCCAGGCTCTACGCCACCGGAGGCAACGCCGCAATCTACTACGGCTTGGGTGTCACCGAGCACAGCCAGGGCTCCACCATGGTGATCGGCATCGCCAATCTCGCCATGGCCACCGGCAACATCGGTCGCGAGGGGGTGGGTGTCAACCCGCTGCGCGGTCAGAACAACGTGCAGGGATCCTGTGATATGGGGTCCTTCCCGCACGAATTCCCCGGCTATCGCCATGTTTCCGACTTCGAAACCCGGTCGCTGTTCGAGGCGGCCTGGGGCGTCACCCTGGAGGCCGAACCGGGACTTCGGATCCCGAACATGTTCTCTGCGGCCCTGGATGGTTCCTTCAAGGGTCTGTACGTACAGGGGGAAGACATCGCCCAGTCGGATCCGGACACACAGCACGTCCACGCCGCGTTACGGGCCATGGAGTGCGTGGTGGTTCAGGATTTGTTCCTGAACGAGACCGCCAAATTCGCCCATGTGTTCCTGCCGGGATCTTCGTTCCTGGAAAAGAATGGCACCTTCACCAACGCCGAGCGCCGCATCTCGCCCGTCCGCAAGGTCATGCCGCCGCTCGCGGGCCAGGAGGACTGGCAGATCACCCAGATGCTCTCCAACGCCCTGGGCTATCCCATGAATTACCGGCATCCGTCGGAGATCATGGACGAGATCGCCCGGCTCACGCCCAGCTTCGCCGGGGTCAGTTATGACAAGCTCGACCGGCTCGGGAGCATCCAATGGCCCTGCAACGACGATCATCCGGAGGGGACCCCGATCATGCACGAAAAGGAATTCGTGCGTGGCAAGGGTTTGTTCCTGCTCACCGAATACGTACCGACCCAGGAACGCACTAACCGCCGCTTCCCGCTGATCCTGACCACCGGAAGGATCCTGACCCAGTACAACGTGGGCGCCCAGACCCGTCGCACCAAGAACACGGTGTGGCATCCCGAGGACCGCCTGGAGATCCACCCCCACGACGCCGAGGTGCGCGGTATCCGGGACGGGGACTGGGTCGGGATCAAGAGTCGCTCGGGCGAAACCGTGCTGCGGGCATTGATCACCGAGAGAGTGCAGCCGGGCGTGGTGTACACCACATTCCATTTCCCCGAATCGGGGGCCAACGTGATCACCACGGACAACTCCGATTGGGCCACCAATTGCCCCGAATACAAGGTCACTGCCGTCCAGGTGACCAAGGTCAGTGCGCCCTCCGAATGGCAGCTCAAATACCGTGCATTCTCGGAACGGCAGTTGTCGCTTCTGGAACAGGCCGCCGGCGACTGATTCCAGCGAGAAGATTGAGGAGCCATGGCCGCAGCGATTTCTCACGATCCGCAGCCTGACGAGCCCATATCGATGCCACCTCGATATTCCCGGTCGCCGGTCCACATGGCGGATACCGCGGGGCTGGAACCGCTCTCCAACCAACATTGGTGCAGCCATCGGCCGATCTGGGTCGAGCGGGTTCGTGGTCTAGTCCGATCGGTCGAGACCGACGAAGTCGCGGAGGAGGTCCCGGTCGCACTGGTTTACAACGGTGTGGTTCATGCCGTGATGCTGGCTACGCCGTTGGACCTCGAAGATTTCGCCTTGGGGTTCAGCCTCACCGAAGGCATAGTCCGCCGGCCTACGGAAATCCATTCCATCCGCGTGTACGAGCGCTCGGAGGGCATCGAGGTCCGCCTCCGTATCACGGAAGAATGTTTCGCTTCCTTAACGGGTGGGGAACGCAGTCTGGCGGGTCGAACCGGCTGTGGCCTCTGCGGGAAGACCAGCTTGCGGCAGGTGCTTCGCCGTCCTCCGCCGGTCGGTTCGGGCGTTGCCGTGCCCATTGCGGACTTGCGTCAAGCGCTCGGCGAACTTCCTGCATGGCAATCCCTGAACCAGGCCACCGGCTCGGTACACGCGGCGGCCTGGGTCGTCCCCGGCCAAGGGATCGTAAGGATACGGGAGGATGTCGGACGCCATAATGCTCTCGACAAACTGATCGGTGTCCTCGCGAAAACGGGCGCCGCGCTCGATGAAGGCTACGCCGTGGTGACCAGCCGAGCCAGCTACGAAATGGTGCAGAAATGCGCGGCATCCGGCATCAGCTTTCTCGCCGCCATTTCCGCGCCGACCGGGCTGGCCATCCGACTCGCGGTGGAGACCGGCCTGACGCTGATCGGCTTTGCGCGGGGCGATACACAGGTCATCTATGCCAATCCGCGCAGGTTGATCTGCTAGTCATACCTCTCTGGGATTTCGCCGAATCCATCTCTCGAACCGGAAGCATGCCGCAATGCACATTGAAACTCTCGTGAAAATGGCCAACGACATCGGCTCGTTCTTTCAGGCCGAGCCGGACCATGCCGAAGCAGTACAGGGAGTGTTCGAACACCTCCGCAAGTTCTGGGATCCCCGAATGCGCAAGCAGATCGTCGCGCATTATCATGCCGGGGGATTGGGCTTGAGCAGCCTGGCGCGCGAAGCGGTGCGAAAGCTTGCCGACGAGATGGAATCCATCGTCCAGAGCGGCGATGGATGATGGCTGCGACTTCATTCCCTTCAAGATAGTCCCTTTTCGTTCCCCACAAACCGGCGAAAAGCACACCCCGCCCGAAGTCCCTGACCGAAGGTCGGGGACCCGCTCGTCAATGCTCCCGTTCTCGGCTGACTGCCAAGCAACAGCCCAATCAACCGTCGTCCTGTTGGCGCGCTCATTGCTCGTCAGAGACCTGAGCCCCTCTCTGGCGCCCCCACTTTAGCCAGTAAAGCTAAGGCGCATTGGTGGCTCCGCGCCTGATGGGTGGAATGTCGGATTGCTGACATTCTGCAGTGATTGGACCGGGGACGTGGAAAGCAAGCAGAATAAGGCATCGGCTATCCCCCTCTGCGTCCCTCAGTTGCAGGACAGATCATCTGCCCTCGTTCCCTATGGGTCTTTGAGAAACCGGAGCATGAATCGATGAGACGCTTATCCTGGGTTCTTCCCTTGATCCTGCTGCTGGCGGAACGGGCCGCTATGGGCGCCGAGGGCGCTGACCCGGCCAAGCTCATGATCGCCGCGGCGGCCGACCTCCAGTTCGCCATGCGGGAACTGGTGGACGCCTTCCGCAAGGAAAATCCTGCCGTGGTGGTCGACGTCGTCACCGGTTCTTCCGGCAAGTTTTACGAGCAAATCGTGCATGGCGCTCCTTTCGATCTGTTCTTCTCCGCCGACATCAAGTATCCGGAAGAGCTACGGAAACAAGGGCTTACGGCTTCAGAGGTGCAGATATACGCGCGCGGGCGCATCGTGCTGTGGAGCACTGGAATGGATGCCGGCAAAATGACGATCAGGGACTTGGGCAACCCAGCGATCACCAAGATTGCCATCGCCAATCCCAAACACGCTCCCTACGGCATGCGGGCCGAAGAGGCACTGAAGAAGACCCGGGTCTGGCCAAAGGTGGAAAAAAAGCTGGTGTTCGGCGAGAACGTGGCGCAGACGGCCCAGTTCGTCGAGACCGGCGCGGCCGATGTCGGCATCATTGCGCTGTCATTGGCGGCAAGCCCCGCGCTCAGGGGAAAAGGCAGCTATTCTCTGATTCCGGAGGATCTTCACTCCCCCCTCGATCAGGGTTATGTGATCCTGAAGAAGGCGGAGGCCGATCCAGTGGCCAGGACTTTCGCCGATTTCGTAACCAGCGAACCGGCGCGGGCCATTTTTCGCCGTTACGGTTTCGCTCTGCCGGCCGAGTCACTATCCCCCGCGAGGAGCGTGCGATGAAGGAAGCTCATGGAAATCGCGTCACCCGCCGGAAGACGACCGGGGGCCCGATACCGAATGGGTAGGACGGAACCATGAACCGGTTGCCCGGCACGATTTCCGCCGTTGCCAGCGAGGGGGGCATCTCCCTGATCGATGTCTCCGTGGGAAAAGACACCTGGACGGCGATGTTGGTGGAAACGCCGGAAACCGCGCCCTATCTGCGTCCGGGGGGACGCGTTTGGGTGCTGTTCAAGGAAACCGAGGTTTCCCTCGGCAAGGGCCTCTCCGGTCGACTGAGCCTGCGCAACCGCATGCCCGCCGTGGTCCGGGGTATCCGCACCGGAGCGCTCCTGGCCGAGGTGGAGTTGGATTACCAGGGATATCGATTGACTGCCATCATTACCCGCCGTGCCGTGGAGCGCCTGGAACTGGCGGTGGGCGATGGGGTCGAGGCGCTCGTCAAGGCCAACGAGGTCATGCTCGGAGAGAACGGCCATGAGCCATGATTGGCAGCCTCTGCTTTTGACCTTGAAGCTCGCCATGGTCACCACGGCGATTCTGGCCGTCATCGGCATTCCGCTCGGCTACGGGCTGGCCTATGGTCGTTTTCGGCTCAAGCCCGCAGTGGAAGCCCTGGTCGCCATGCCGCTGGTGTTGCCGCCTTCGGTCCTGGGGTTTTATCTGCTCCTGGCCTTCAGCCCCAAGAACGCCTTCGGCCGGTTCCTGGACGAGATCTTCGGGTTGCGTCTGGTGTTCAGCTTCGAGGGCTTGGTGGTGGCATCGGTCCTCTTCAGTCTGCCGTTCATGGTGCATCCCATCCAGTCCGGCTTCCAGAATCTGCCCGGGAGTCTCACCGAAGCTGCCTACACGCTGGGCCTGTCGCGGCGGAAAACTCTCATCCGGATTCTCCTGCCCAATATTAAGCCCGCCTTGTTTTCCGGCATCGTCCTCAGTTTCGCCCATACCATCGGCGAATTCGGCGTAGTCCTGATGATCGGCGGGGGCATTCCCGGCGTGACCAAGGTTGCCTCCATCGCCATTTATGAAGAAGTGGAATCGCTCGACTACGCGGCCGCGAATTTCTATGCCGCGGTTCTGTTCGCCCTGAGTTTCACCATCCTGCTCGTCGTGTCTTTCCTCAACAAGCGCGGCCTCAGGAACCTGTGATGTTGGACCTCTCCCTGCAAAAACGCCTGCACACGGCGGAAGGCGAGAGGACGCTCGATGTTTCCCTGGCGGTGGAATCGGGAAAGTTCGTCACCCTGTTCGGACGCTCCGGCGCCGGCAAGACCACGGTCTTGCGCTGCATCGCGGGATTAACCCGACCGGAGCGGGGGCGTATCGTAGTGGATGGGGAAGTCTGGTTCGATTCCGAACGCGGAATCGACTTGCCGCCGCAGATGCGCAAGGCGGGCTTCGTATTCCAGGATTATGCGCTGTTCCCCCATCTGAGCGTTCGGGAGAATTTGGCCATCGCGCTGGCGGATCGGCGGGAACAAGCCTATGTCGACGAATTGCTGGACTTGACGGGGATCCGGGCATTGCAAAGCCGTCTCCCGGCCACTTTGTCCGGAGGGCAGCAGCAGCAGGTGGCACTGGCCCGCGCCCTGGCCCGGAGGCCCCGGCTTCTGTTGCTGGACGAACCACTGTCCGCCCTCGACGCCGAGATGCGCGCCCGTCTGCAGAATGAAATCCTCACCCTGCAGCGGCGGCTCGGCATCACTACCTTGATGGTGAGCCACACTGTCGCGGAAGTCTATAAGCTATCCGATCGGGTGTTCGTGATCGAAGCCGGACGCATCGTCTCCCAGGGGAAGCCTTCCGAGGTATTCGGCCGCCAAAGGATCAGCGGCAAGTTTCAATTCTCCGGTGAGGTGTTGGCCATCGCGCGCTGCGATGTCGCGTACACGCTGTCGGTGCTGGTAGGCAACCGCATCGTGCAGGTGTTCGTGACGGAACGGGAAGTGGCCGACATCCGGGTCGGCGACTCGGTCCTGCTGGTGTCCAAGGCTTTCAATCCGGTGGTCCTGAAGATCCACGAGAAAAATGCACTGGAGCTGTGACCTTGCCGTCTCCGTGCTTGCTGCGCATCCAGGACCCGTTTGGCAGGTTGCTCGTCCGCTGCCGTTCCATCATCGCGCTCCCTTCGAGCGCCTGATCCTTGCTCAGGCGCTTGTCGAACGCCTGCCCGTCATGACCGCCGACAGTGCGTTTGCTGCCAGGGGCATTCAATGCCTTTGGTGACCGTAAACCCCATGGATGACGAGACGGACAAGCGCCCCATCGAAGTCACCGCGCGACTCGGTGCACGAGAAGAACGGCTGGTACGGTGACATCTCGACCTTGTACATCTGACCGGCGCGACGGCCGGCCGGGTCGCGCTTCACAGCCGGCGACCGGCCGCAGCAAGGCGGTCAAGGAACAGGGTGACGGTGGCGTAGGTGCCCGGACGGGCGCTCTCGCGCGGGCCGGCGATGTTGAGACAGCCGATCTCGTGCGCGCGCAGCCAATCGATGGCTTGCCGGCAGAGGTCCTCGATTTCTCTGGCGTCCAATTGCAGGACCAGGCAGGGCTTGCCGAGCCTCTTGGCGTGCCGGCGGGTCGCGAGCGTGCCACCTTCGAGGGGGCCGAGGTTCAGGATCAGCGTGCCGTCGCTGTCCTCGACGTTGCGTCGGGTGCGCGTGCGATAGCTTGCCGAGGCGATCTCGCGAAGCCGATAGCGGGCGTCGATGATACCGTCCTCGGCGCGCCGCCCGCGGGGGCACCAGCCACCATGGTCGATGCCGTGCGCGATGGCCCAGTCGAGGGCGGCGCGGTCGGCACCGGTCTGCCCGCCGGAAACGATGCGCCGCACGAGCGGGGTCGATTGCGCTGCGAGATGGCAAGCCGTGCCGAAGAGCGCGGTTCCTGCCTGTGAACCTGGTCCCCGTACCCAGAACTTCAGCAAGGCCGCGGCGACAAGCGCGCAGCCGGCGGCGAAGCCGAAGGCAGTCTGCGGGTTGACGCCTTGCCATAGCGTTCCGAAGATCCACGAGGCCGGCAGCAAGAGAATCCCGGTGGTGAGGTTGAACCAGCCGTAGGCCGTTCCCAGGAGCCGGGGCGGTGCGAAATCCGCGACCAGGGCTTTCTCCGCCCCCTCGGTCGCGGCCAGGAAGAGACCGTAGCCGGCGAACAGCGGCCACAAAAGGAAGGGGCTGGCGCCGTTCAGCCCGAGGAAGAGATAGAACAGAGCATACACGGTCCAGCCGGCGACGATCATGTGTACCCGACCGATGCGGTCGGACAGGCCCGACAAGTGCGTGGAAAACAGCGTGGCGACCAGGGACGTTGTCCCCCACAACAAGGGTACTTGGTATTCCGGCAACCCCAACTCCCGTGCTCGGAGCAGCAGGAACATATTCGAGGAATTCGCCAGGGTAAAAAGGGCGAGTGCCCAGAGATAGCGGCGGTAGGCGGAAGGCAGGGTCGTGAGATTCCGGTCGAGAGCTTCGTCGTCGAAGCGGAGTTCACGGGCTGGTTCCCGGACCACTAGGGTAAGCACCACGGCAACGCCACCGGGGATCAGCGCCCAGAGGAAAATCTCCGCGACCGGCATTCCGGCAGCCAGGAGCATGGCGGCGGTCAGCGGACCGATCACCGCGCCGGCGTTGTCCATGGCCCGTTGCAGACCGAAGGCAAGGCCGCGTTGCCCGGAAGGCACGCTGGCGGCCAGCATGGCATCGCGGGGGGAAGTTCGGAGGCCCTTGCCGACCCGATCGGCGAAGCGGAGACCCAGCACCATCGGCCAACTGGACGCCAACATCATGAGGGGACGGGAGGCCGCGGCCAGGCCATAGCCCAAGACCAGCAAAAACTTGACCCTGCGGACACGGTCCGCGATGACCCCGGAGAAGAGCTTGAGCAGGCTGCCCGCTGTCTCGGCGACGCCTTCGATGAGGCCGAGAGCCTTGGGACCAGCCAAGAGAACCGAGGCGAGATAGATCGGGACGAGGGGATAGATGAGTTCGCTCGCGGTGTCGTTACACAGGCTGACCAGCCCGAGCAGCCACACGGTGGAAGGAAGGGTACGGATCGCACGGAACATTCAGGAACCCGGTACGGAAATCCGAGGCGGGGTCTCGTCACCGGCCTCTTTGGATCCGCGGCTCCACGCTCCGTTGCCTGGCACGCTACGCCGGGGGGAAGAGAGTACAGCGGATCCTTTCAAGATAGCCCATAGCCCCCCGCCGTGCCGCAACAATTCGTGAAAAAAATTGTATCATCTGGTTCACACGCGGCTGGACTCTGGGAGGCGCGACGCTTGCATGGCTCCTCGCCCTTGGCGACAGGATCGCCAAAGCGGTGCGGTTTCGAGATCCGTCCAAGAAGTGCCGAACGCGACGATTCCTTCTCCCGATGGTTTTTGCCGGCGCGTGGCGATGAATACAGTATGATGAAAAATGCCACGCAGGAAAAAGTGTTGGCTTTGCCCGAGTAATGATTTCGTTGGATGATTCGAAAGATCGCTCGGAGATGTGGTGATTTCCGGCTCCAGTACATGCAGAAATCCGTGGCGATTTCGAGGAGCTTTAAAAGCAAGAGTGAACACAATGAATGATAATAATTCTGCGTCCACACCTTTGGAGTTTGACCAATCCAAAAGATTGCGAACCACCTTAGCCGTCGTCCAGGGTGTGAAACTGCTACCACGGCTCCAGCTGGAGGCAGAAGCCACGGTTTCTCACGATCAGACAAAACGCATTACCTATCTGGCGACTTTGTACAGCCGCATTCATTTGGAAATGTTCCACCACTGGAAGGAGCAGGCGACCGTCACTCATCGCCCTGGAACAATGCCAGATCCGGAAAAGAGAAAGGAATTTCGCAAGGCGATAGCAAGTTTGGTTCATGACAGCGAAAATAATGAAGGGACGGCAGTTTTCGATAACAATGGATTTGTGATTTTCGCCGAAGACATCGCCGAGAGAATGGCGACGTTCTACTATAAAATGCGCAACATACGGCCTTTTGCTTACGGAAATCGGCTTACCCTTGATTTCTTCATGGTCGCGCTCGGGAAACTGCCGGCCGTACGTGCCGTCTATCCCCATGGGATCGACTTTCGTCGACTCGATGCCCGCGACACGGTCGCTTTGCACAACCTGGAAAGCAGCAAGGAAGACGTCATTCTCGCATTCCGGCATGCGCTGGACCCGAATCGTACCAAGGGCTTGTGCAACGTGGCCAACGCATACGGAGTATGGCCGGACAATAAGAAACTACTCTCGGGCATTCCTTTTTTGTCCTACAAAACCGATGACGGTATCGATTGTATCGTTACCGTCAATGGCGGTTTGATTCCTGTGGATCAGATCGACGAGAAGCTGTTCACGGCCGACAGGCATGTGGCCGATACGCAGATCGGCGTCGGCGCCAAGGTCATTGGCTACATTCCGGGCACGGAAGAGCTGCGGAGCGCAAAGGAAGTGGAAATTGATGGTATCACGGTCACCGATCCCTCTTCGGCACCGCTTTTCTGTTTGGACGTGAATATTACCACGGGCCTGCGGACCCCGAGCCATATGGAACTGGTGGAGCTGATCAAGCAATGCCTGGGCGCGAATGCAACGATTTTTGATCTCGCCAATAATGAAGAGGTCAAACGAACATTGTTGAACGCTGCCGATAATGATAAGCGTTTGCGCCGGAGCGTGGAGATTGCCTATGAAAGGCTGGGCAAGATCACGGCGATCTTCGATGATGCAATCAAGGAGATTTTCCAGGGAAAAAGCCCGGTGAGCCGACCCACCCTGTTCATGAGCATGGGCGGGTCTGGAGTGGGAAAGACGATCGTCGAGGACATTGCCAGGGCTCACTGCGGCGATAATTTCGTGATTACGTCGCTCGATGAGTTTCGCAAGAGGAGTAAGCTTTATACGGTGCTCACCGCCGCGAATCATCACAGCGATGATTATGTGTATGTGGAGCCGTTTGCCAACCGGTTACGGGATCTGGTCGCCGAGCGTGCTCGCAATCAAGGTATCAATATTCTCTATGACGGTACCGGGATTCCGTATTCACCGCGCTATTCAAAAATCGTGAAGGAGTTTCGGGAGGCCGGCTTTCATACGAATGTCGTGGCGGTGGATGCATTCCTGGTCAAGCCACCGGGTCGGGAAGAGGAGCTGCGGCGGTCGTCGGTCATCGAGAGCGTGAAGGAAAGGTTCCAGAAAATCGGGCGCGCATTGCCTTGGGTCATCACGATTTATAAACACATTCATGCGCCGGAATCTTTCCTGAGCGGACTGGAGGATTCGTTCCTGGAAAAGATTTCGCTGTTTGCGAACGATGGCGAGGTGAATCGATATTATCTGGTAGCAGAGAGTTTCATGTTCTCGGAGAAGGAAATCTGCGATCTCCACCAGCACGAAAAGTCAGGTACATTGGCGGAGTATTTTCGGTTTCTGATCCGATCACGCTCCGATTCGACCTTGAGAAACCTCGTGGTGGACGATGAACAAGGCCTGGAGGAGTTTATCGGAAGAAACCCAGAGTTCGAAGAGGCAAATGTGGCGTATCAGGTTTATCCGTGGAGTAGTGGCTATCGGGTCCTGGCGATATACAATACCGGACGGATGATCGACTTTCTGGAAAAAAGGAAACTGAACCCGAATGCATCGGGGGAGGAAGGATTACTGCACAAGGCGGACACGCTGGCGTTCGACGTGGATCCCTTATGTGAGGAACCGTGGCGGACCAGGCTGCGTGGTCCGATTGCCTTTTGAGCGGTTGTCCCGTCGATTGGGGAAAAACCGGCCCATCCCGGCGGGATTTCTGCTTTACAAACCTGCCACTGAAACCGCTGGAGTAAACGTCGGTGAGTGACGAGGCATGATGCAGATCTTCGCGATCGCTCTCGGTGGTTCTTTGGGTGCGGTCGCGCGCTTCCTCGTGGCGAACGGTATTTATACGCTGCTGGGAAGGGGTTTTCCCCATGGGACGCTGTTCGTCAACGTGTCAGGATCGTTCCTGATGGGGCTTTTGACGGAACTCCTGTTGCAGCGCTTCGCCCTGGCGGTCGAATACCGGACCGCCATTCTGGTCGGTTTCCTGGGTGCCTACACGACGTTCTCGACCTTCGCCCTGGAAACCCTGTACCTGTTCGAAGAGGGAGCCCTCATCAAAGCGTTTCTGAACATCTTCCTGAGCTCCATCCTTTGTTTGGTGGCGGTCTGGTTCGGACTGGTATGGGGGCGGGCGATCTTCGCGAATGACCTCTATCCCTGGCTGGGACATGGTTTGCCCTATCTCGACCTGATGCTGGCCTGGTTCGGGGCCTTCGTGCTGGCGATCCTGACGGAAGTGATTTGCCAGTATTTCCGGTTGTCGGTGGAATGGCGGGCGGTCATGCTCATTTCCCTGCTCGGCCTGTTGACGATGGGCTCGACGCTCTGGCTGGTATTGCGGTTGTCCGAGGTTCGCTCCGCGCTTCACGGTTGGCTGAGCGTTTTTGCCGTCAATGCGCTTTGCGGCGCGCTGGTGGTCTGGTTCGGTACCTGGGTTGGAAATTGGCTATGGCAACTCGAGCTGTCACGGTAGCGAGGATTTATCTCCGCGAGGGGGAGCATCTGCTTTCTCAGATCCTCGATCTGCTCCACGAAGAAGAAAAAGTCTTGGGCGTCACCGTGTTGCGCGGTATCGCCGGTTTCGGACCGGATGGCAAGATCCACACGACGTCTCTGGTGGACCTGTCCTTGGATCTACCCTTGGTGGTGGAATTCTATGACGAACCTGCGCGGGTAGAGGGGGCCCTCCAGAAATTGATGCAGCGCATGAAATTGACCCATGTGGTGAGCTGGTCGGCACACTGCCACACGGAAGTGAAGTGAAGGGTTGCTTGGCCGAAGTTTGAACTTTCCGCTTGCCGCCGAATCGCATGGTTTAGATTCAGGGGGAGGTGCTCCCATATTGGATCGTCAACGGCGGGAGGTGGACCGTGTTCGCTACGAATGCAATGAAAGCAGTACTTTGGGGCGTCTTGGCACTTTTTTCCTTCGGTGCCTTTGCAGTGGAGCCGCTGCCGACGAAAGTCGACTACACGGAAACGGTTGCGGCCGCCAAGAAAGCGGTCGAGGCCGGCAGGGAGGGCAAGCCCGACCTCTTGATCCAATTTGCCGAGGAAGCGTTGAAGCACGCGAAGGAACAAAGCAAGATCCGGACGACGGCCGCCGCGCAAAGAATCACCGAGCACCTGAGGGCGGCGCTCCAGAAAGCCAGGGAAGGGAAGCTGGAGGAAGCGACCGCTCTGATCCAGGAAGAAATCGCCGAGATGAAGTAAGTCATCCCCCCGGCCGGGTCGCGAGGGATGAAACTCCGGGCCGAAGCCCGGATGGAAGCAGCAACTCCCGCGGATAGCCGCAAGATACGCCCTCTGGCGATTTGCCGATGGACCGGCAGCGCACGGCAGGGTCACACTCCGAGCTTTCGTGAATCGTACGGAAGGCTTGCCGTGACCGGGCCCAGGCAGCGAAATCGGCTGGAGGTTGAGCTTATCCCCGGCCATGCTCGTGGGGCGCTCGGCTGTCGTGGCGGGCCGGTCGTCAAGGCATTGGGCGCGCTGGCGCAAGCTACCCGGTTGATGATTTTTCGCTTGTTGGTGCAGGCGGGCCCACAAGGACTGCCTGCCGGTGAAATCGCCCGCAGACTCGGTACCCCCAATGCCACCTTGTCCTTCCATTTGAAGGAGTTGGCCCATGCCGGTTTGGTCCGGTCCCGGCAGGAGAGTCGTTTCCTCTACTATTCGGCGAACTTCGCCACGATGAACATGCTCCTGGCTTTCTTGACCGAGAATTGTTGTCAGGGAGAACCGTGTCTGCCGAGTACCATACCTTGTCTGTCGTCGGATGAGCCGATGGCGGAAGAGTCGGCAGGCGGGCGCGAAATCTAGCTCGATACCTTGACCACTCCCGGCATTCGAAGGGGATCTCGAAATCGTGACCGATCGCCTTTATCGCATCTTGGTCCTGTGCACCGGAAATTCTTGCCGCAGCATCCTCGGCGAAGCGCTGTTCAACCACTGGGGGGCGGGGCGCTTGCGGGCCTGCAGCGCCGGCAGTCATCCGACCGGGTATGTCCATCCCCAGGCGCTCGCCACCCTGGCTAGACACGGTTTGCCGACGGAGGGGTACGTCAGCAAGTCTTGGGAGGTGTTTCGGGAAGTGTCTTTCGATCTGGTCATCACGGTGTGCGATGACGCTGCCGGGGAGTCCTGCCCGGCCTATTTGGGTTCCGCCGTGCGGGGTCACTGGGGGCTACCGGACCCAGCCAAGGTGATGGGAACCCCGGAACAGATCGAGGCTGCCTTCGAAGCGACCTTTGCGGCCTTGAAAAAGCGGGTGCAACGGCTGTTGGCCTTGCCGGTGGAAGGAATGGCGAGATCGGAACTCGCCGAGGCAGTGCGACGGATCGGCGTCGAAAGTCCCCGAACGGGATAAGAGCGAGATCCGTGAGCCATCCGAAAACCCATGAGATGTCCAAGACGGTGCCTCCAGCACAGGGTGGCGGGTCGATATTGTCCTGCGCCCCAGGACAGCCGACTTGGAACCGACCGTCCAGGACTCCACCCAAGCCCGCCGCTTGAGCGGATTCGACCGCTATCTCAGCCTTTGGGTGTTCCTTTGCATTCTCGCCGGCATCGGCTTGGGGCATTCCTTCCCGGGGGCGTTCCAGGCGGTGGGGCGGCTGGAGGTGGCGAAGATCAATCTGCCGGTCGCGATCCTGATCTGGCTGATGGTCTCCCTATGCTGCTCAAGGTCGACCTCAAGGCGTTGAAAGATGTTGCGCGGCACTGGCGCGGAGTGGGCGTGTTGCTCGAGGTGCCGGTGACGTTGCTCGCCGTCGATGTGGTCAACCGCAGCCACGCCTGGTACGAGCGTCGATCCGGTGTTCCGAGCCACGAGGAATGCTGCCCGGTGGGGCGCTTACAGGCGGGTCGCTGAAACCGGCGGGAAATTCAGACGCCAGATGTGAAGTTGGATGAGATGCTCCGGTGGGGACGCAGAGCATCCAGCAACAGCATGGCGATGCCAACGGTGATGGCGGAATCGGCCAGGTTGAAGGCCGGCCAGTGCCAGTTTCCGTAGAAGACGTCGAGGAAGTCGATCACCGAACCGTAGAGCACACGGTCGATCAGATTGCCCACGGCCCCACCCAACACCAGCGCCCAAGCCGCGGCCTCCCAGTTTTTTCTGCGGTCTAAGTGCCTCAGCCAGTAGGCGATGAGCAGGCTGGCGGTCACCGCAAGCCCGATGAAGAACCAGCGTTGCCAGCCACCGGCGTCGCTCAGGAAGCTGAATGCCGCCCCCTGGTTGCGGAGGTAGGTCAACTGGAACATCGGCAGCAGAGGGATGGTTTCGTGGAGCCGCATGAAGGCGTCCACCATCTGCTTGCTGATCTGGTCGAGTGCGACGACCAACGCCGACAACCAGAGCCAGCGCAGATTCCCTTTCTCCTCCGGAGCTCTGCGAGTCTTGGCACGGGTTCCCACTGGCGTTCGCTGCAAGGACCCGCTTTCTTGGTCACGAACGGCCATGGCCCGGTCAGGCGTAACGGCGTGTTTCGCCTCGGCCGACGACGTTCTCGACACAACGTCCGCACAGGCCGGGATGTTCCGGATTGGCGCCAACGTCGTGGCGGCGGTGCCAGCAGCGGACGCATTTGGCATGCCCGGTAGCTTTCACCCGCAATTCCAGTCCCGGCACTTCCGTAGGCAGGGCGTCGTCCGCATCGGAACGTTCCCGCACCGTGGCATAGGAGGTGAGGAGCACGAAGCGCAGTTCATCGTCCAGTCGTGACAAGCGTTGATGCAGTGTCGGCTCGCAGAACAGTTCGACTTCGGCATCGAGGGAGGAGCCGATCTCGTCCCGAACGCGGAAGATCTCCAGTTCCTTGGCCACGGCGTCGCGGACTTGTAACACCGTATCCCAGAATGCGCGGTCGAAAGGGGTGCCTGGCTCCAATGGGAACAAGCCCTCGTACCAGGTGGTCAGGAACACCGAATCGGGCCGTGGGCCGGGGAGATACCGCCAAATTTCCTCGGCGGTGAAACTCAGGATGGGGGCCAGCCAGCGCACCAGGGCCTCGGCGATGTGGTACATCGCGGTCTGGGCGGAGCGGCGCGCCGGGCTGTCGGTCTGGCAGGTATACTGGCGGTCTTTGAGCACGTCCAGATAAAAGCTGCCCAAATCCACTGCGCAAAAGTGATGGGCTTTCTGAAAGACCAAGTGGAACTGATATTCGTCGTAAGCACCGAGGATTTCCTCTTGCACCAACAGGGCACGGTCGACCGCCCAGCGGTCCAAGGCCAGCATGCCTTCCGGCGCGACGCCATGGCGAGCTGGGTCGAAGCCGTCCAGGTTGGCCAGAAGGTAGCGCGCGGTGTTGCGCAAGCGCCGATAGACATCGGAAATGCGTTTCAGAATTTCTTCGGATACCGTCATCTCTCCGCGATAATCGGTGGCGGCGACCCATAGCCGTAACACGTCGGCGCCCAGAGTCTGCATCACTTTTTGCGGTACCACGACATTGCCCCGCGACTTCGACATCTTCTTGCCGTCGGCATCGACGGTGAAGCCATGGGTGAGGACCGCCCGGTAGGGCGCTTTTCCACACATCGCCACCGCGGTCAACAGCGAAGACTGGAACCAGCCACGATGCTGGTCCGAGCCTTCGAGATAGAGGTCGGCAGGGAAGTCCAGGTCGGGGTGGCATTCCAGCACGGCATGGTGGGTGACGCCGGAATCGAACCAGACGTCCAAGGTGTCCGTCACCTTGCTGTATTGAACCGCCTCTTCGCCGAGCAGTTCGGCCGGATCCAGTTCGAACCAGGCGTCGATTCCACCAACCTCGACCCGCTCGGCGACGCGTTCGATGAGTCTTTCGCTGTCCGGATGCGGAATCCCCGTCTCCTTGTGCACGAATAGGGGGATGGGAACCCCCCAGTTGCGTTGGCGCGAGATGCACCAATCCGGGCGATGAGTCACCATGCCTTCGATCCGCGCCTGACCCCAGTCCGGAATCCATCGGACGGAGCGAATTTCCCGCAGGGCCTCCGCTCGCAGCTCGTGGGCATCCATGGCGATGAACCACTGCGGTGTGGCGCGGAAGATCACCGGTGTCTTGTGGCGCCAACAATGCGGATAACTGTGTTCGATGCGTTCTTCGTGCAGCAGGTTTCCCCGCTGGTTCAAAACCGTGATGACGTGGTCGTTCGCGTTCCATACGTGCTCTCCGGCGAACAAAGGCGTGCCGGGCAGGAAGCGGCCCTCGCCGTCGACGGGATTGTCCACTGGCAGCCCGTAGCGTTGGCCTACCACGTAGTCCTCCTGGCCGTGACCGGGTGCGGTATGGACGGCACCGGTGCCGGCCTCCAAGGTGACATGTTCGCCCAGGATGACCGGAACGTTGCGGTCGTAGAACGGGTGTTGCAATACCGTGCCTTCGAGCGCGGAACCCTTGCAGTAGCCGATCACCCGGTAGTCGGCAATGTCACAGCGGTCCATTACGTCTTTCATCAGGGCGTCCGCCAGGACCAGTCTTTCCTTGGTATCCTCGCACTGCACCACCACGTAATCGAAGTCGGGATGGACGGCCACGGCCTGATTGGCTGGGAGGGTCCAAGGTGTGGTGGTCCAGATCACCACTGAGATCGGCCCTTCCCCCCATGCGCCATCGACGGTGTGGAACCGCGCCAACAGGTCCGATGGGTCCACCACGTGGAAACGCACGTCGATCGCCGGCGACCATTTGTTTTCATAATCCACTTCCGCTTCGGCCAGGGCGGAGCCGCAGTCGGTGCACCAATGGACCGGTTTCGCGCCTCTCGCCAGATGGCCGCGGGCGAAGATCCGCCCGAGCGCACGAACGATGTCGGCTTCGAAACGAGGGTCCATGGTGAGGTAGGGTCTTTCCCAGTCACCGAACACGCCGAGCCGCTGAAACTCTCGGCGCTGGATCTCGACTTGTTGTTGCGCATACCTGCGGCAGGCAGCGCGGAATTCGGCCGCGCCGACTTTGTGGCCGGCCTTGCCGATCTTCTTTTCGACCATGAGTTCGATGGGCAGACCATGGCAGTCCCAGCCCGGCACGAAAGGGGCGTCGAAGCCGCTTAAGGTCTTGCTCTTGACGATGAAATCCTTCAGCACCTTGTTGACGGCGTGGCCGATGTGGATTTCCCCGTTGGCATAGGGAGGACCATCATGCAGGATGAATTTCGGGCGCCCCTGGCACTGCCGCCGAATCTCACGATAGAGATCCTGGCTGCGCCAGCGCTCGATTTGTTCTGGCTCCCGCTGGGCCAGATTGGCCTTCATCGGGAACTCGGTCGAGGGGAGGTTCAGGGTGTTTTTGTAGTCCATGGTCCAGAATCGGATGATTGGAATCAGCCTGGGCGCTGCATGCCCGCGAAATACCCCCGTGCCGCGACGACGTCCCGGCCGATTTGCTCCCGCAATTCCTGTAAGGTGGCGAAGCGCCGTTCATCGCGAAGTTTGCGGTGGAAAGTGACCTCGACACGCCGGCCATACAGGTCGTTCGCAAAGTCGAACAAATGAGTTTCCAGAACGGCCTGGCTGCCGCCGTCTATGGTCGGTCGGGTTCCCACGTTGGCGACACCGGGCAGAGCGTGGGTCGCGATGCCGGACATTGTAACGGCAAACACGCCTTGCACCGGAATGTTTTTGCGCCGTAAGGCGATGTTGGCGGTTGGGAAACCAAGATGACGACCCCTTTTGTCGCCATGTACCACCCGCCCGCAGACCGAGTAGGGCCGCCCGAGTAGTTCCGAAGCTGTCGCCAGGTCTCCGGCCGAGAGCGCCTCGCGGATCCAGGTGCTGCTGATCCGCCGGCCTTGCCGGGTGACCGAGGCGGTGGCACTGACCGAAAAACCGAGCCGCTTTCCGGTACGCCGCAGAAGCTCGGTGTCGCCGGTGCGGTTGCGGCCGAAGCGGAAGTCGTCGCCGACGATGAGGTGGCGGACGTGCAACCGCTCCACCAGGATGCGGCGAATGAATTCCTCCGGCGCAAGCTCGGCCAACCGGGCGTCGAAACGTAGGACCAGGACCCAATCGACCGGCAGGGATGCGAGTCGGACCAGTTTTTCCGGCAGCAGGGTCAGCCGTGCCGGGGAGCGTTCCGGAAAGAAAAATTCCCTCGGCTGGGGCTCAAACAGGATCACTGTTACCGGTAACCCCCGGTCGCGCCCTTCCCGGGCCAGATCGACCAGGAGCTGTTGGTGGCCGCGATGTACACCGTCGAAATTTCCGATCGTGGCAACGCAACCCGGTGGGGTGTAGGCTCCGGCGAGACCGTGGATGATACGTAGGGAGGCTATCATGCCGGCTCATGGAGTAGCAGGTGGTGTGGTCGGATGCCCATCAGCCATAGGCAGCTCCCATAGAGGGAGACTCCGGCACCGATCCAGAAACCCAGATGACCGAGGCGTTCGGAAGAATGCCAGCCGTACCAAGGGAAAGCGCCCGCACCATGGAGGAGGACAGCCAAGGCAAGGTTGGCGAGCAGGGCGCGACCGAGGAAAGGGAGCCAGTCCGGCGCCGGCCGATAGACCCCGTCGCGGATCAGCTTTCCGAGCAAGAGCGAGGCATTGAAAAGGGCCGCGAGGGCGGTCGAGAGGGCCAGTCCGGCGTGCGCCCAGCCCGTCGGCGCGAGGGCGAGGGCCAGAATCGGGCTGAGGATCGCATTGATCAACACGGCGTAAAGACCGTAGCGTACCGGGGTCGCGACATCGTGCCGGGAATTGAAGCCGGAAGCCAGCACTTTCACCGTGATGAAGCCGAGCAATCCCAAGGCATAAGCGCTGAGGCTGCGGCTCGCCATCTCTACGTCGTGCACGGAAAATTCATCGTGTAGGAACAAAGTCGCCACCAAGGGGCGTGCCAGGAAAACCAGTCCGATCGTCGCTGGCAGTCCCACCAGGGCGGCCCAGCGCAAGGCCCAGTCCAGCGCACGAGAAAAGCCCTGGCAATTTCGCATCGCATGGTGGTTCGCAAGATGAGGGAGGATGGTCGTACCGATCGCAACGCCGAGGAGTCCGACCGGCAATTCGACCAAGCGGTCCGAATAGTACAGCCACGAGACGCTGCCGGAAATCAGGAGTGAAGCCATCAGCGTGTTCAATAATAGATTGATCTGCATCGCGGACACAGCGAAGATCGTCGGGCCCATCCGATAAAGTATCCGACGTACTTCGGGATCGCGAAAACCCCAACGAATGCGCGGCAACAGGCCGGCACGCATGAGGGCGGGCATCTGAAATCCGAGTTGCAATGCGCCGGCGCCGAGTACACCCCAGGCCAGGGCCGCGACGGGTTCCTCGAGTCGTGGCGCGAGCCAGATCGCGGCGGCGATCATGGTGAGATTCAACAAGGCTGGAGTGAGGGCCGGTACCGCGAAGCGCCCCCATGCATGAAGGATCCCGCTGGCGAGTGCCGTAAGCGAAATGAAGAATAGGTAAGGAAAGGTGATCCGAAGCATGGTGACCGCGCGAGCGTACTGGACAGCGTCGCTATGGAAACCAGGGGCGAAGATCAAGACTAGCACCGGGGCAGTCAGGATGCCCAGGATGGTCAGCGCCAACGACCAGAGGAAGAGGGCGCCTGCGATTCTCCCGAGGAAGTTTTTGGTTGCATGTTCTTCGTGGGCCGCTCTGTGATCTGACAAGGCAGGCACCAAGGCTTGGGAAAAAGAGCCTTCGGCGAAGAGCCGACGCAGCAAGTTGGGAATCCGGAATGCGACGAAAAAGGCGTCCGTCGCGGCATCCGCGCCAAACGTACGCGCGATGATGAGGTCTCGGATGAGTCCGAGCACGCGGGAAAAAAGGGTCAGGAAGCCCACGGTCGCGGTGGACTTCAGCAACTGTCGGCTCAGCGTCGCCCCCCAAAAAAGTGGAACGTCATTTCATTGTGTAGGGATGAAAAGTGCCTCGGTAGACAAGGCGATCTGCTTTTGAGCCGGCAACCCACTCCGGAACCCATCGCCGCTCATGCCGTCCCGCCGCAAAAATTTTAAGTATAATGCGGTACCTAATCCGGCTCCTACGGTTGCCAAGAGTTTCAGCCTGCCCGGAAAAGAAAAAATGTTGACACGGCTTTGGCAGGCACGGAGAATCCGCAAGTTTCGCATTGCTTCAACAGAGAGGGTCGAACTTGGCTAACATTGCTTCCGCGAAAAAGCGCGCTCGCCAGGCCGAGCAGCGTCGGGCGCACAACGCCGCCCTGCGCAGCCGGCTGCGCACCTATATCAAGAAAGTCATCCTGGCGGTGGATTCCGGCGATCTGGCCCGTGCCCAGCAGGCATTTCGCGAGGCCGTGCCGATCATCGATTCGTCGGTGAACAAGGGGCTGATTCATCGCAACAAGGCGGCACGGAGCAAGAGCCGTCTGAATGCCCGCGTCAAGGCTTTGGCGCTACGGTCTGGTTCCTAAAAAACGGGCGCCGATTTCCCGGCCATCGCGCCGCGACGAGAATTCGCATAAAGCGACTCCCCTTGCCTTGCGGGATGACCAGGCCGGATGGGATCGGTCATTCCGCTCCGGGGGATTCGGTGGCTTCTTGCCGCGAAGAAAGGCGTGTGGTTTGTTCGCGCACCATTGAAGTGCATGGTGATCTTGGGTCGCTTCCGCGGCGTTCTAAACCAGCACCAGGTTGTCCCGGTGGATCAGTTCAGGTTCGTCCACGTAACCGAGGATGTCCTCGATGCGAGAACTCGGCTGCCGCAAGATGAGTCGGGACTCATCGGCATTGTAGTTCACGAGCCCACGCGCGACTTCACGCCCCTCGGGGTTGATACAGGCGACCAGGTCGCCGCGCTGGAAATCCCCTTCCACGGCCGTCACTCCGATCGGCAGTAAGCTTTTCCCTGCCTCCCGTAGCATTCGTTCCGCCCCTGCGTCGATATGGAGGTGCCCCTTGAGCTTCAGTTGTCCCGCCAACCAGCGTTTGCGGGCGATCAGTGGGGACACGTCGGGGATCAGGAAGGTGCCCAGATTCTCTCCGGCGATCACGCGCGGCACTACGTCGATTTCGCGCCCACAGGCGATGACCGTCGCCGTCCCCGAGCGTGCTGCAAGGCGCGCGGCTCTGAGCTTGGTGATCATGCCACCGCGCCCCAAACCGCTCTGACTGTCGCCGACCATGGCATCGAGCCCGGAGTCGTTGATGCCGGCTTGATGCACCAAGGGTGCCGATGGATCGACCGCCGGATTGCGTTCGAAAAGCCCGGCCTGGTCGGTAAGAATGATCAACAGGTCGGCTTCGATGGCATTGGCGACGAGTGCCGCCAGGGTGTCATTGTCGCCGAAACGGATTTCCTCGGTTGCAACGGTATCATTTTCGTTGATCACCGGAATCACCCCGAGATGGAGCAGGGTGAGGATGGTGCTGCGCGCGTTGAGGTAGCGTTCGCGATTGGAAAGATCCTCGTGGGTCAAGAGAATCTGCGCAGTGTGCAGCCCATGGCGTTGGAACAGGCTTTCGTAAGCTTGCACCAGACCCATCTGACCGACCGACGCCGCGGCTTGCAGCTCATTCAGGCGGTGCGGTCGGTTCTTCCAGCCGAGGCGGGCCATTCCTTCCGCGACCGAGCCCGAGGACACCAGGACGACCGCGATGCCTTGGCTCCGCACCCGCGCGATCTGCTCCACCCAGCGACCGATCGCCGCATGGTCGAGGCCGCGTCCGCCGGAAGTCAAGAGCGAACTGCCGATTTTTACAATGAGGCGGCGGACGTTGGGAAATTCACTCCGTGCCTGCATCGCGATCCCGCTCGCTTTCGAGGAAGCTCATGACATCTCTGATCAGCCGGCCGATCCCCTCGCCGGTGAGCGAGGAGATGCGATACACGGGACCGCTCCAGCCGAGTTCGGTGACGATCTGTCGGCAGCGCTGATCGAGGGCATCGGGCGCGAACCGGTCAATCTTGGTCAGAACCAGCCAGCGCGGTTTTCGTTCCACGCCGTGGCCCCATTTCACCAATTCCTCGATGACCTTGCGTGCCGCGGCGACCGGATCCTCCATGGTTTCGTAAGGTTCGATGTCCACCAGGTGGAGCAAAAGCCGGGTCCGCGCAAGGTGCTTCAAGAATTGAATGCCGAGACCCGCACCTTCCGCCGCCCCTTCGATCAAACCGGGGATGTCGGCCATCACGAAGCTGCGCTGTTCGTCGACCCGCACTACACCCAGATTGGGGTGCAATGTCGTGAAGGGATAATCGGCGACCTTCGGTCGTGCGGCCGAGACGGCGCGGATCAGACTGGATTTGCCGGCATTAGGCATGCCGAGCAGTCCGACGTCGGCGATCAATTTGAGCTCCAGATGGAGGTTGCGTCGTTCCCCGGGAGTGCCCGGAGTCGCGCGCCGCGGTGCCCGGTTGGTGCTGCTCTTGAAGCGGGCGTTGCCGATGCCGTGGAAACCACCACGGGCAACCAGCAAGCGTTGGCCTTCCTGGGTCAGATCGCCGAGGAATTCGCCGGTGTCGGCGTCGCGTACGACCGTTCCCGTGGGAACCTGGATGATGCAGTCGGCGCCGTGGCGGCCGGTGCAGTTCCCGCCGGAGCCATTCTGGCCGCGTTCGGCACGAAACACCCTGTGGAAACGGAAATCGGCAAGCGTATTCAGGTTGTTCGAGGCGATCAGGTACACGCTGCCGCCATCGCCTCCGTCCCCGCCATCCGGACCGCCGAGGGGGACATACTTCTCGCGCCGGAAACTGACGCAGCCGTTGCCGCCATTTCCTGCCTCCACGCGGATCTGAACTTCGTCGATGAATTTCATCGGACTTATGAAAAAGCCCCGACGAGCGGGGCCTTGCTTTGCGGTTGGTGTCGAGTCGGCTTGGTTAGATCGTTCAGCTCGGCACGACGGAGACGTACTTGCGGCCCGCTGGACCTTTCACCTTGAATTCCACGCGGCCGTCGGCCAAGGCGAACAAGGTGTAGTCGCGGCCACAGCCGACGTTGTCGCCGGCATGAAAATGCGTTCCGCGTTGCCGGACGAGAATATTGCCGGCGCGAACGGATTGCCCACTGAACCGCTTCACGCCGAGTCGTTTCGATTCGGAGTCGCGACCGTTGCGCGAGCTTCCGCCTGCTTTCTTGTGTGCCATGTGTCAATCTCCAGCTGCGTTGTTCTTTAGGAAGAAATTTCGGTGATCCGAACTTCGGTGTAATTTTGGCGATGCCCCATCCGTTTCATGTGATGCTTGCGGCGGCGGAATTTGATGATGTGGACTTTCGGGTGACGGCCATTCGTCGTCACGGTACCGGTAACCTTGGCACCGACCAGGAACGGCTGGCCGACCTTGATCCCGTCCTCGGACTGAACCAATAAAACGCGATCGAAAGCGACCTCCTGACCCGCCTCGGCATCGAGGGATTCGACCTTGAGCTTGTCGCCCGGCTTGACGCGGTACTGCTTGCCGCCCGTCTGGATTACAGCATACATGTTCAGGTGCTCCTTCAGGTGCTCCGGAAAAGATCTAAGCAAAGAATTTTAAAGACTTCATGCGCCTTGAGTCAATTTGCAAGGACTTCGGAGAGGAAGGCTCGCGGGATGTCTCGGTGGAGTCTGGATGGACAGCGAAGCGGACACTTGCGTTTTCAAAAAATGTGCTTTATAAAACTCTCCGTGCTATCGGCACTAACACAATAAAAGCACATAACCCATTGCTTTAACTTGAGGAGGATCTTATGAAAAAGGTACTGTGCGCTCTGAGCGTTGTCATGATGTCGCTCGTGATGGTTGGTTGCGGCAATTCTCCGGATGGCGACAAGCAGAAGCTGTCCAGCACGACCGTTTCTCCATCGCTGTAAGATGGAGCTCTCGGCCTTGACCGCCAGCTAGAGCACAAGAAAAAGGTCAAGGCCCTTCTGTCGAATATGACTTCGCTTAGAGACCCGGGCGCACGCCCGGGTTTTTTGTGTGGAGTTGCATGCCATTCTGAAACTAGCTTCTTGACATGAAGTGCGCTGTCGGTAAGATTACCGACCGATAGTGGTCAGACGTACTTCTGATTTCTATTTTCGCTTGATTCCATCATAAAAGGTAGGTACATAATGGGAGCCATACTTGATCTGGTTGAAAAGATGAGATCGCCGACGGGGATCGTCGTCACCATCGCCATCGTGGCGATCGCATTCTTTTTCGTTCGTTGGGTCTTCAAGGACGAAGAAACCAAGCAATAAGAACTCCCCGTCGTGTGGCAAGTTGAGGACTCGAGGATGTAATTGTTCCTTTTCTTGCCACGCACCTGCTTCAGTTCCTCCCTTTTTCTTCTTTTCCTCCTCGGAAAGCACAAGCGGGGCGAGGTCTGCCGTCTCGGATCGGCGGAGGGGGCATTCCAGAATTTGCTCCGTTCCGTTATCCTCCTTGAGGACCATCTATCATCGTCGAATGGGCTTCAGCCGGGTTGAACCCGGCCACACCGGAGTGAGGAGGGGTAATGCGTATCCTGATGACCGGAGGCACCGGTTTTATCGGCAGCCTGTTGTGCCACCATCTCGGCAGCAAAGGCGCGAGGCTGGTGGTGCTGAGCCGGCGGCCCGAATGTGTCCGCGACCGCTGCGGCTTGGGCGTCACGGCCATTCGGTCCTTCGCGCAGTTGGATTCGTCCGATACGTTTGACGCCGTCATCAATCTCGCCGGTGAACCCATCATCGGTCCGCGTTGGACCGACGCTCGCAAGAAGATCTTGTGGGACAGCCGGGTCACCCTGACCCAATCGCTGGTCGAATACATAGGTCGCGCGCGCAAGAAACCGAAGGTGCTGGTCAGCGGTTCGGCGGTGGGGTATTACGGCGACCGCGGCGATGAGGTCTTGGATGAAACTTCGTCTCCTCCCTCGAACGGCTTCGGACATCGACTCTGTGCAGCTTGGGAGGCGGCCGCTCAACGGGCGGCCGAAGAGGGGGTCCGGGTGTGTATCGTGCGCACCGGTTTGGTATTGGGTCCGAGCGGCGGGTTACTGGCGCGCTTGCTGCTTCCGTTCCGTCTCGGTCTCGGCGGCCGGATCGGCAGCGGAACCCAGTGGATGTCCTGGGTGCATGCACAGGATTATGTGGCGCTCGTTGCTCATTTGTTGGATACCCCCGAGTTGAGCGGCGTATTCAACGGCACGGCTCCGAATCCGGTGACCAACCGGGAATTCACGGAGACTTTAGCAGGAATTTTACGAAAGCCGGCCATACTGCCGATGCCGGCTTGGCTGGTTCGACTGGCCTTGGGCAGGGAGATGAGTGCCCTGTTGTTGGGCGGGCAACGCGTGATCCCCAAGCGCCTGGTCGATGCAGGTTTCCGATTCCGCTTTCCGGTGATCGAGCCGGCACTCCGCGATGTGTTGGCCCACATTCCTGGATTGCTCCCCGAATCCTAACCGGTCGTGACCGGAATCCGGTGTGGCCGGTGCGATGCGGTTTTCGGAAGGAAGACGGTCAGGACACCGCGTTGATAAGCTGCACGGACCCCGGTTCGATCCACTTGGGCCGGGAGATGAAACGAGCGTTCGAAGAAGCCATAAGCACGCTCAAGCAGGAAATAACGCCCGCCGCACTGCTCCGCGTCGACGCGCTTTTCTCCCCGGACGACCAAGTGATCGTCGAGGATCTCGATCTCGAAGCGATCGGGATCCATGCCGGGTATTTCCAAGTGCAGAACGAGATTCTCCTCGTCCTCCCGCAATTCCGCCGGTAGCACCGCCCAACGGGCGGCCTCCCGAGCCAGCAGGGTTTCGGCGGTTTGCGTCTCCTCTCCCCGCTGCGCGATCGCGAAATGCGTGACAGCTCGCGGTGCACGTTGGCGTAAGGCATGCCAACCTTCACTCAGGGTCAACAGGGCGCGATGCAAATGATGTCGGATGGGGTCGGTGTCACTCATGGGATGAGCCTTCTGGGAATGGAGCCTGGGCGTTGCGAAGCGACGCGATGCGCACCCGCCGACCTTTGGCGGCTGCCCGCCGGGAGATAATAACAAGGAATGGTCCAAAAATACCCGGAAAGTGGATCAACGGCGGGAACGCGGTCGCTTGACGATGCCGCCCGGATCTACGAGGGAATGCTCTGTCGGTTACCGGTTTGCCATGGACCTGGCGGAGACCACTGCGGCATCCGGTACGGAGCGGGTGTCTGCGGTGCGCCTGGCCCGGCGCAGGAATCCTGGAGCGAGGAGTGGCTTGGCCAGTTCGCGCAGCCGTTGCAAGGCATCGGCTCGGTGCCGTCTGCCATAGCGGATTTCCAGAAACAACTCGGTAAATCGTCCGAACGGGACGGCGAGATCGGGGCGCATGGCGGCGACCCGAAAGGCAAAATCGCGCATGCCTTCCGCGGGGTGGCGCACCAGGCCACCTTGCTCCAACCGTCGGGTGACGCGGCGATAAAGGCGCAATGCGGGTTCCGTGGGCAGATACTGACGCGGCCGGAAAAAACCCAGAAAGACCAGAGCCAGGCCACTGAGCAGCCCTCCCAGCCAGTAGACGAGATGGTGCCACCCGGTGATGTCCAGCCAACGCAGGAAGCGCATTTGCACCTCTGGTCCGTACGCCAGGACCCAGCGTGTCCAGGCATGATCGACGGCACTCCAAAGCCAATCCGCCTGGCGCAAGAATGGGCTCACACTCCACTGCGATCCGTCCAGGGTGCGCGCCACGGGATCCATGAATAGTACCGCGCCATCATTGCCAACGCCGGCGAATTCCAATTCTCGCTCGATCCGTTCGGGGGCCACCGCGGCAGTCGGATCGACCCGTAGCCAACCGCGTCCCTCGACCCAGATTTCCGCCCAAGCATGGGCGTCCGCCTGTTCGATTTCCAGGAACTTTCCGACCGGATTCCAATGCCCGCCCTGATAGCCCGTGACGATGCGGGCTGGTATGCCCGCCACCCGCATGAGGTAGACAAAAGTGCTGGCGAAGTGCTCACAAAAACCGCGTCGAGTCTCGAACAGGAATCCGGCGATGGGGTCTCCATGGAGAGGCGGCGGTCTGAGCGTGTACACGAAAGGCAGGGTATGAAAATGATCGAGGATTCTTTGTGCCAGGAGTTCGGCAGAAGAACGGTCGCCTTGCCAACCGGTCACCAACCCTCGCACTCTTGGGTCGGGGGGTGCCGGCAATTGCAAGGCTCGGCTTCTTTCCTGGGTGGGCAAAATCGTGGACGGTGAGCCGGGACGTGAAGAAAGAACGAATCGCCGCCTTTCGCCCACCGGCTCCGCGGCGAGCAGGTAGCCGTCTCGCAGCAGGGTCAGCTCGGTGGGTACCGATTCCGGGAATTCTAGCGGGAAGACCCAGCGACGTTGGAGCGGTTCGAGGGTCACCGTGTAGCGGTAGAGTTTGCCTTCCCCTCGTGCAGGCTCAGCCTGAACGTTGTGGGAGGGCTCCGCGCCGATCGTCCAGCGACGCCCATCGAAGTGCCAGAATACCGGGCCGCGCCAGTAGCGTTGGCGTGGCGGTGGGGGCTCGCCTTCGAAATCCACCCGGAACGCGGTTTCGCGTGTCGCCCCCAAGCGGCTGATCGCTCCCGGTTCGAGGTAATCACTCAAGCCCGTGCGTCCGCTTCGGTCGTCTTGCGGGAGTTTCCACAACGGGCCGGTGACGCGCGGCACGAAAAGGAACAAAACCAGGGTGACGGGAATCGCCTGGGCCAGCAAGCCGCCGGCCAGGCGCAGCCGGGTCCCAGGCGTCAGGATCTCGCCGCCGTTGAGCCGGATCAGACACGCGACCAGCAGCACGAGCACGCACAGGGTGTACGCGAATACGGCAATGCTCTGAGAGAAAAGGTAGTGTGTCACGGCACCGAACAGGGTCAGGTAGACCACCAAGTACAAATCCCGGAGGCTCCGCGACTCCAACAGCTTCAGTCCCAGTCCGACCAGAAACAAGGCCACCCCGGCTTCCCGCCCGTGAAACTTGTGGAAATGGAAGTAGACCAACATCACTCCGGTGACCGCCGCCAGGAGCAGCCATAACCGCGACGGTGCCGGGATCCGGCGGGATTGGATGGCCCAACGCGCCAGCACAGCCAGACAGACCCAGGCTGGAATGTCCCAGGGCAGGTCGGCGACATGGGGTACCGCCATCATGGCGATGGCAGTGCCGAGCAGGGGCAGGGTGTGCCGGATCGCTTCGCTGTCAGATCGGGGGCGGGAGTTCATGCGGGGAAGCGCGCCAAGGCCTCGAGGCAGCGGGTACGGTGGGTATTGCCGCGACCGATTTCGATCGCCTGGCCGGGAAGGCGTAGCCCATAAGGGACCCCCATCTGCTCCGCGGTCAAGATCCAACGGCACAAGAGGGATAAGCGGTTTTCGAGATCGACCCGGGGTGTTGCTTCCCAGTCCAGCACGAGTTCTCCGGAGTCGTGGTCGGAGTACTGTTTGACGTGCACGCCCTGGCCCTTGGCCACCCCTTTCCAGTGGATGTGCCGAAGGGGGTCTCCCGCCCGATACTCGCGGAAGCCGACAAACTCCTCGCCGGGGTCGGGGGGGTGACGTGCCCAAAAGGGTGGAGTGTCACCGGCAAGGGCCGGATGCGGGTAAACCCAAACCCCGTGGCGCAAGCGAATCGGGGACCAGGCCCGAAAAAACCCCAAGGGAAAAGTCGTCGCCAGAATCAGTGTCGGCAACGGCAGCCAACCACGTTGCCGGGTCTCTACGGACAAACGGAGAGTGATGGAGGAGCCCGGCTCGATGCATAGGGGGAACGAGTCTTTCGTGCCGCGCAGGCTGGCGTCAATGCCCATTCTTCGCAAACGGGTGGGATTGTCGATGTGGACTTCGAACCCCGCCGATTCGCCGGCGAAGACCGATATGGCCTTGCCGGGGCGGATTTCCAGACTGGCCAGATTGCGGAAGGCATACAAGGTAGAATGCATGGCGATACCCCCCAGCAAGAAGGTGAGTAGGAAAGCCGAGCTGTTGTTGTAATTGGTGGCGACCAGGAATTGCACGAACAGCAACAGGGCAAGGCCGAATCCCCGGCGGGTGGGAAGGATGTAAATGCGGCGGTGGGTGAGGCGGACAGGGCCGTCGACAGCCTCGCCGCCCGTGAAGAAGCGACGCAGATCCAGCGATCGCCGCAGCGAATCGAGCGCCGTCCGGAAGGCCTTAGGGGGAGTCACGGCAGCACGCTGCAAAAGTTAGGGAATGGCAACATCCCGGAGCAACGGGGTGACGCCATCGTAGACGCCTCCACCCCCGGAGGCGAGCCGCAGACGGTGTCCAGCCACCGCGGGCAACACCGCCTGGACGTCTTCGGGCAGGACGGCGTCGCGTCCTTCCATCAAGGCCCAAGCCCGGCTGGCACGGAGCAGGGCCAATCCCGCCCGCGGCGACAGACCGCTCTGGTAAATCGGGGCTTCCCGGCTGAAACGGATCAAAGCCTGCACATAATCGAGCAGGGCATCCGAGACGTGGATCGCGGGCACTTGGGCTTGCAGTCGCAAGAGCTCTTCGACGGGCAAACACATCGGCAAGTGCGGGAGGAGTTCGTAGCGATCCACGCCGAGCAAGAGTTCCCGTTCCGCGCGGGCCTCGGGATAACCCAGCTCGATGCGCATGAGAAACCGGTCGAGTTGGGACTCCGGCAAAGGGAAGGTGCCGGCCTGGGTGAGGGGATTCTGGGTGGCGATGACAAAAAACGGTTCGGGCAGCGCCTTCGTCTCGCCTTCTACCGTAACCTGTCGTTCTTCCATCGCCTCCAACAGGGCGCTCTGGGTCCTCGGTGGCGAGCGGTTGATCTCGTCGGCCAATACTACGGGGTGGAAGATCGGTCCCGGATGAAAGCGGAAGCTCTGGGTTTTGGCCTCATAGATGGAAGCACCGAGGATGTCTGCAGGAAGCAGATCACTGGTGAATTGGATCCGTTGATACCTTAGCCCCAGCAGTTGGGCCAGGGTACGGGCCAGAGTGGTCTTGCCGACTCCCGGAATGTCCTCGATCAGCAAATGGCCCCGAGCCAGCAGGCAGCAGAGGCAGAGCCGGATCGGATACTCCTTGCCGAGGATGACGGTGCCGGCAGTGGTCACCAACCGGGAAAACGCAGGGTGCATAGAGCTGTTCGTTCTTCCTTGTGGTGCAATCCTTGCGGATGGAATTTCGGATTCACTGGCAGAGAGGACAAGGAGGCGGATTCAAGCGGCGACGCCTGCTCCATCCAGGGGTGACTCGCTGCATAATACACTGCGCCCGATCCGGCAAAAAGCCGGGGAAGCCCTTGCTGCGAGGTCCGAGTTGCGGTTTTTCCTTTCGGGGAGGAGAGGCCACGGCGCGACGCCTGTCGCCCAGAGGAGCGCGGCATCCTGCTAGAATGCATAAGGTTGTTCCCCCTTCTGCGGACATACAGGAGTGTCGTTGAGCCATGAGCAAATCCGGAATCGGCAGGGGCGGTTACCTGACCGTGGCCAGGCTGCTGAGCCCGTTGGTCCGGTTGGTGATGAGTAAATGTCAGAAGATTTACTTTCAGGTCGTCGAGTCGGCCGGCCATCACAAGCGCGACATTCTCGTGGTCCGGGTGGAAAACGCCCGCGAGAGTCTGACGGAAGCAAAAGACCAGTTTCAGACCGCACTCGAGAAATTCAGTGCCTTGACCCAATTCAACGGGGGGGCGCTGGAAGACGTCTACCGGCAACTCAAGATCGAGTTCGATTATTCAAAATCCAAGGCGCTGGCGGTGAGCGATCGGATCGACGCAGTCCAGGATGTGGCCGAAGCTTTGTTTCAGGAATGGGAAGAGGAGTTGGAGCAATACTCCAATCGCGGCCTCAGGAGCGCGAGTCGGCAAAAGCTCAAACAGACCCAGCAGCATTACGCGCAGTTGATGAGTGCGATGCGCCGCGCCGAGAACAAGATCGAGCCGGTGCTGCGGGTGTTCCAGGATCAGGTATTGTTCCTCAAGCATAATCTCAACGCGCAGGCGATCATCTCTCTGGAAGACGAGCTCGTCACCATGACGCACAGCGTCGCCAGCCTGATTCAAGCGATGGAGCGTTCGATCGATCGGGCCGAGGACTTCATGCGAACCCTGAACGGTGCCAAAGCCCTCCCGGCGGGTTCCGGAGTCTAGCTGCGGGGGTGGGCGTTCCTGGCAGGATTGTTTCGGCCGGGGTTGCTCAAGGCCGGCGATCACCCGCTCCCTGCGGTGCCCCCGATTGGGGTACCGGCCATGGCCTCAGGGGCCCTTCGGCATCAAGGCAAACGTATCGGGCGGGTAAAGACGTAGTCGCTCTCTTTGGCGCCGATGTGGCAGCCCATGCATTCCTGAACGAAATTGGCATCGGCGCCATAAGGTTTCTGCTCGAAGCCCAACCAGCGGGCGAAACCCCATCCCCCGGTCGCGGGGTATTTGCCAGCGTCCTTGATCATGAACTCGGCATGGACGAACTCGCCCGGAACCTGGGCGGTCGCGAAGAGTTCGTGGGTTCTTTCCTTCCACACGAGTTTGGCCAGAATGCTCCCGTTGGGCCATGGGCGGGTATTGCCGGTGCGGGCAGCATCGATGGCTATAGAATTGCCCAGGATCGCGCGCAAGGTCCCGTTCTCCGTGCGCTCGGAAACGCCGATCAGGCGCCAATTTTGATAACCCATGGGCAGGACGATGCCGTTGGGCGCAGGGAGTGGGGGGTTCACCGGTTCCGCCCATGCGGCAGCGAGGGGAAACAGCAGGAAGGAAACAGCGAAGTGGCGCATGACGTTCTCCTTGCGGTGGGTGTCAATGCTTGACGTTGACATAGTAGGCCTGGACACGTTCGCAGCCATCCTTGCTGAATCCCTTGATGAGGATACGAACGCGCGAACCATCCTCGTGCTTCGGAGGTTCGATACGAGCTTCGACCGTCAGCCTTCCGCTGCGTTGCACGCGGATCGTTGGCACGATGGGTTCGCCGTCGACCCAAATGTGCAGCATGTCGGGATCGGTGTTCTCGGAGGCGGTGAAGGAAAAGCGGTCGAAGTGCGGGACCGCGGCATCCTTGGCCGGGGATTCCTCGAAAAACAAGGGGGGTTCGCAATGCAGGATCATGCCGCCGTGGTGGCCTATGGCTACCGCCCATGCCGAACCGGATAGAGCAAGCAGGGGTAGTATCGTGAGGGTGCGTGGTTTCATGGTCTTGTTCTCTCTGGTGGTCGCCGGGTGTCGGGCGTCGGTTCGCTCAGGGATTCTGCCATTGCAGACTGGCGGCGAGGTGGTGGAGCAGCGTTTGGGCGGCATCTTCGATGGTCTTTCCGTAGGCGAGGATGCCGTCCTCGTGTCCCAGCATGGCAATGACGGGCACGCCTCGTTTGAGCACCCATTCTTGTATCGCCGCGGCCATTTCCGGCGTTCCATAGGGGATGTGGCGCGCGGTCGTCGGCAGCCCGAGTGGTTCGGCACTCGACCAGAGTTCCGGGGAATGGACATGGATGACGCAAGTCACACCGCGATCGGCTTGATAGACCGCGGCGTGGGTGAGCGCTTCCGAGGAAGGACGGATGCAGCCGCGCGCGGTCAGGCGGTTGGCGCCGATGTCGAAGTCGGTGACTTCGACGTAGTCCCGGTTCGTAAGACGTTCCAAGCCGCCGGTTTGGGAACCGCTGATCAGGAAACGGGGGGTATCCGTGGCTTCCTGGGTGAGGCGGACGCTGACGTTGCCGTAAGCCAGTCCGCCATAACGGACAGGGTCGAGGCCGGTGAGGCCCAGGCGGTGGAGGATGGTTCTCCATGCGTTCAGCTCACGTATCCGATCTGGCGGCGGTGGCGGCCCGGGCGCGAAGTCGAGTCGATATTGGATCACGCCCTCGGTCATGGCCTTCATTTCTCGGGCGTGGCGGCCGGCAACGCGGGAAAGCGAGGAGCCACTGCAGCCCTCAGCAGGAAAATGCAGGCCACCATCCAGGCGGCGGCGAGATAGCCGACGATGCCATCGTAGGAACCTACCAGGATGCCGAAAGATCCGGCGTTGCCATCGTAGGTGAGTGCTTTCGTGGTCCGGATGACGGCGACCCAGCCGGCATGGATGCCGATGCAGTATCCCAGTCCGCGCGGGAAGTGGCAGCGGACGAACCCAAGGAAGATGCCGGCACAGAGCAAGGCAAGAAAACTATCCACCGCGATCGTCTGGGCGCCATGCTCCAGGGCATGGACCAAGAGGCGAAATCCGACGTCCCAGGAAAGGTCTTCCGCAGCGAACTTGGTCCGACTACTGAGGAAGTGAGGGATGGTGTAATAAAAAGCCGTAATGAAAACCGCATATGTCGGCGCTACAAATTTTTGCAATATCGCGAAGGTCAGGCCACGAAACAGCAGCTCCTCGCTGGTCGCCACCAACAATCCGACCCCAAGGTTCTTCGCCATCAAAGCCGGGATGGGGCGATGCGCAAGCTGCGTTTCGCTGAGGATCCGAATATCCAGGGCCAGGAGCACCGTTACGTGAAGACCCAGCATCAGGATGCCGAAAACCAATCCCAGCCCGATCTGCCGGGCGAAGCTTGTAATGTTGGCTGGTAGCCCGACGTGCTTCCAGCGGAGTCCGAGGTGCCGCATTAGCCAGATCAGGCCGAGGAACAGAATGGCAAGTGTTCCCCGGCTGAGAGCAGTGCCTACGCCGAGATGCCCAGCACTGAGGCGGATCAACGGGTAGGTCAGGGTGGCCGCCAGGATCAGTGCCAGCGTCAGGCTGAACAAAGGCGCCAAAGCAGCCAGCAGTACAGGGTAATGACGCATGGGAGAGTAGGAAATTTCGAGGGAATCCTTATAATAATGGTCTAGATTGTTGCCGAAATCGATCTTGTCATCCACAACTTCCGCACGTTCGTTCAAGCAGCAGCCCCTGCGGTCAGAGGCGATCGAACCAATCGAATTCCATGCCGATGCGAATGTGGCGAAATTGGTAGACGCGCTGGATTTAGGTTCCAGTGGGGAAACCCTTGAGAGTTCGAGTCTCTCCATTCGCACCACCCATTCCCAATCCGGAGGCCGCGGCCGCGGCCTCCGTCTGCCGGTGAGATCCGGCTGGATCCCGAGATTTCGCACATTGCCCACGCACATTCCGAGGTAAAAGATATGCAAGTGTCTGTTGAAGCAATCTCCGAATTGAGCCGAAAAATGACGGTTCAGGTTCCGGAAGAGCAGATTCGGGAGCGGATCGAATCCCGCCTCAGGTCATTGTCTCGGGAAGTCCATCTAGACGGTTTCCGGCCCGGCAAGGCACCGGCGAGTTTGATCCGCAAGCGTTTCGGTGCGCGCGTGCGGGAGGAGGTGCTCTCGGACATGATCCAGTCGAGTTTTTATGAGGCGGTTCGTGACGAAAAGCTAAAGCCGGCGGGGGCTCCCATGATCACCGCCACGGAGTTCACGGAAGGCAGCGGTTTGTCTTACATCGCCGACTTCGAAATATTGCCGGAATTCACCCTGTCCCCCTTGGAGGACCTGGAATGCACGCGGTTCACCTCCGCAGTCTCCGAGGACGATCTCACTGCGATGATCGCCCGTCTGCGGGAACAGCGCCGTCGCTGGGTGGCGGTGGAAAGGCCGGCGGCGCCTGGTGATCAGATCACGATCAATTTCGAGGGCGAGGTGGACGGGGAGAGCTTCACCGACGGCAGGGTCGAAGGCCTCCGTTTCGTGTTGGGTTCTGGTCAAGTGATCCCGGGATTCGAGGAGCACTTGACGGGTGCTACGCCGGGAGCGGAGTTGAGCTTCGAAGTGCAATTTCCCGCAGACTATGGGAATGCAAAACTGGCCGGGAAAACCGGAAGTTTTCGGGTCGAGGTGACCCGGGTGGAGGAGAGCGTCTTGCCCGAGCTGGATGCCGAATTCGTCGCTACGTTCGGCATCGAGAACGGGGATGTGGAAGCCTTTCGCCGGGATGTGCGGGAGAACATGGAGCGGGAGATGCGTCGGGCTCTGAAGAATCGCACCAAGACCGCGGTGCTCAATGCCTTGCTGGCGCGGCATTCCTTTCCCTTGCCGGAGGTCTTGGTCCAGGAAGAGCTGAAGGATCTGTTGCAGCCATACCAGAAGGCGGCGGAAAAAGGCAATCTGGAGGTCGCGCTGGAAACCCTGAAAGAGCGCTATTTGCCGTTGGCGCGGCGGCGCGTGGCGTTGGGCTTGCTCTTGAACCGTCTGATCGAAGACCACCGGTTGACCGTGGATCGTAAGCGGGTGAGGGAAACCATCGAAGATCTGGCGCAGGGCTATGAACATCCGCAGCAGGTCGTCGACTGGTACTACTCGGATCGAAACCATCTACGGGAGGTCGAGAATCTGGTCCTGGAGGACCAGGTCATCGACCTGATTCTCGCGAGAGCAAGGGTCACCGAGCGAGAGGTTCCTTTCTCCGAGTTGATGCAACCGGCGGCAGCCGTTGATCGGCAACCCGAGACAGGAGAGAGTGAATGATCCACGAACCTAGAATCGAGACCTGGTCGACGACCGTCGACGCCGGCGGCCTGGTTCCCATCGTAATCGAACAGTCTGCGCGGGGCGAGCGGGCTTTCGACATCTATTCGCGGCTGTTGAAGGAGCGCGTCATCTTCCTGGTCGGTCCGGTGGAGGACTACATGGCCAACCTGGTGGTCGCGCAGCTTTTGTTCCTGGAATCGGAAAATCCGGACAAGGACATCCATTTGTACATCAACTCTCCCGGTGGGGTGGTGAGCGCGGGGCTCGCGATCTACGACACCATGCAGTTCATCAAGCCCGATGTCAGCACGCTGTGCATCGGCCAAGCGGCGAGTATGGGCGCTCTGTTGCTCGCCGGCGGGGCGCCGGGCAAGCGCTACTGCCTGCCGCACTCCCGTATGATGATTCATCAACCCCTCGGCGGTTTCCAGGGGCAGGCCAGTGACATCGAGATCCATGCCCGCGAGATGCTGGCGACCCGTGAAAGGCTCAATCGGATCCTGGCACAGCATACCGGCCAGCCGATCGAGAAAATCCAGATCGATACCGATCGGGACAACTTCATGAGCGGAGAAGATGCCGTGAATTACGGTCTGATCGATAAGGTGCTGACGAAACGGACGGTGACAGCAGGCTGATTGTGGGATAGATTTGCCGGCGAGGTCATGCCTGAAGACGCCGAGTCGGTTCGGATCCATGCGCTGGCGAACGCGGGCAAACAGAAAGAAAGAGGGTGAGGCGATGAGCGACGATAAGCACGGCAAAGACAGCGGCGGCAAGTTGCTGTACTGCTCGTTTTGTGGCAAGAGTCAGCACGAAGTGCGCAAGTTGATCGCAGGTCCTGCGGTATTCATCTGCGACGAATGCGTGGAGTTGTGCAACGACATCATTCGTGAAGAGTTGCAAGAGAGCGCCGCTGCGAGTGTCGACAGACTGCCCAAGCCGAAGGAAATCAAAGCCGTTCTCGATGAGTACGTGATCGGGCAGGAAAAGGCCAAGCGCATCCTTTCGGTCGCCGTCTACAATCATTACAAGCGACTCCGCGCGCATGGGCACGGCAAGAAGAACGATGTCGAGTTGGCCAAGAGCAACATCCTGCTCATCGGTCCGACTGGTTCCGGCAAGACTCTGTTGGCCGAGACGCTCGCCCGATTGTTGGACGTGCCGTTTACCATCGCGGATGCGACCACCCTCACCGAGGCGGGTTATGTCGGCGAGGACGTGGAAAACATCATTCAAAAGCTCCTGCAAAAATGCGATTACGATGTCGAAAAGGCGGAACAGGGGATCGTCTATATCGACGAGATCGACAAAATTTCCCGTAAATCGGACAACCCTTCCATCACCCGGGATGTGTCGGGGGAAGGGGTGCAGCAGGCGCTGCTCAAACTGATCGAAGGGACGATCGCTTCAGTGCCCCCGCAGGGGGGGCGCAAGCATCCGCAGCAGGAGTTCCTCCAAGTCAATACGGCCAACATCCTTTTCATCTGCGGAGGTGCTTTCGCCGGACTTGAAAAGATCATCCAGTCGCGGTCGGAACAAGGCGGAATCGGATTTTCCGCCAAGGTCAAGAGTAAGGACGACCAACGCAACGTAGGCCAGGTGCTTGCCGATGTGGAGGCGGAGGATTTGATTCGCTATGGACTGATTCCGGAATTCGTCGGTCGCCTTCCGGTCGTGGCGACATTGGAGGAATTGGACGAATCCGCGTTGGTGCGGATCCTGACGGAGCCGAAGAACGCTCTGGTGAAACAGTATCGAAGGCTTTTTGAGATGGAAGGTTCAGAGCTAGAGATTCGCGAAGAGGCATTGCGGACCATCGCGCGAAAGGCCATGGAACGGAAGACCGGGGCGCGTGGGCTCCGTACCATTCTGGAGCATGTCCTCCTCGATACGATGTATGAACTGCCTTCATCCGGACGAATTTCGAAGGTTCTCATCGACGAAAAGGTCATCGCGGGGGAAACCGAACCGCTGTTGATTTACAACAACCCCGAGAAGCAGGCTGCTTCGGCCGAATGACGGTTGGGCTTTGGGTTTGCATAGGGTAGCGTGTCCCCCCTTCGCAAACGCTTGAGGTGGAAAAATGCCGTCTCCCCGTTGCTTGTGAGAGTCTTCGGGAGCAAACGCTTCGGGCGAAAGTCGGCCCTGGGAACCTGTCTCATGAACGCCCTGTCTCTATGCCGGAAGTGATGCTGGGCGACCGATACGGTGGGCCAATCACCCCGTGTGCACTTCACATCGTCCTTGGAGCTTGTTTTTCGAGGACGAACCCCATATCTCTTCCGATATCGAGATGACAACCCAGCAGGGTGTTGCTGTATGGAAAATGCGAGCGAAAAAAGCTTAACCGGCGATCGCTGGGTGCCGGTACTTCCGCTACGTGACGTGGTGGTGTACCCGCACATGGTGATACCGCTGTTCGTAGGTCGTGAAAAGTCGATTCATGCGCTCGACGCGGCCATGCGCGACAACAAGCAGGTGCTGTTGCTGGCGCAAAAAGACGCGGAGGTCGACGATCCGTCCTTCGAGGATCTGTACCGCGTCGGTACGCTGTCCAACATCCTGCAACTGTTGAAGTTGCCGGACGGTACCGTGAAGGTGTTGGTCGAGGGCGCCCAGCGCTGTCGCGTGGAAGCCATGCATCTCGAGCACAAGCATTACAATGCCAAGGTGTCGCCGATCCAGGAGCGCATCGCGGTGAGTGAGCAGGAGCTCGAGGTTCTGGTGCGTACGGCTGTCAACACCTTCGATCAATACGTCAAACTAAATAAGCGCATTCCGCCGGAAGTGCTCAACTCTTTGGCGGGAATCGACGATCCGGGGCGACTCGCGGATACCATCGCCGCCCATATGACGATCAAGATCGAGGACAAACAAGCGGTGCTCGAAAATGACAGCGTGCCGGCGCGTCTGGAAAAGTTGATGACTTTGATGGAAAGCGAAGTCGATCTGCTGGAAATGGAGCGACGCGTGCGCGGCCGGGTCAAGCAGCAGATGGAGAAGAATCAGCGCGAGTACTACCTCAACGAGCAGATGAAAGCGATCCAAAAAGAACTCGGCGAGTTGGAGGATGTCCCCAACGAGATCGAGGAGTTGGCTCGCAAGATCAAAAAATCGGGCATGCCGGAGGCGGCACGCACCAAGGCGGAGGCCGAGCTGAACAAGTTGAAGCTGATGTCGCCGATGTCGGCCGAGGCGACCGTGGTTCGCAACTACATCGATTGGATGGTGAGCCTTCCCTGGAAGAAGCGCACCAAGGTGAACCATGATCTGAAACACGCCGAGGAGATCCTCGAGGCTGATCACTTCGGTTTGGAAAAGGTCAAGGAACGCATTCTCGAATATCTGGCGGTGCAGCAGCGGGTCAAGAAGATCCGGGGGCCGATTTTGTGTCTGGTCGGCCCGCCGGGGGTCGGGAAGACCTCCCTCGGGCAGTCAATCGCTCGCGCTACCAACCGGAAGTATGTGCGCATGGCCTTGGGTGGTGTGCGGGACGAGGCCGAGATACGAGGGCACCGGCGGACCTACATCGGGTCCATGCCGGGCAAGATTCTTCAGAATCTGGCCAAGGCCAAGACCCGGAATCCGATGTTCATGTTGGACGAGATCGACAAGATGGCGATGGATTTCCGTGGCGACCCGGCGTCGGCCTTGCTGGAAGTGCTGGATCCGGAGCAAAACCACACGTTCAACGATCACTATCTCGAAGTCGACTTCGACCTGTCGGATGTGATGTTCGTGGCCACCGCCAACACACTCAATATCCCCCCGGCTCTTCTGGATCGCATGGAGATCATTCGGATCGCAGGATACACCGAGGACGAGAAGGTCAGTATCGCGATGCGCTACCTGATCCCGAAGCAGATGAAAAACGCCGGTCTGAAGGAAAACGAGCTGCACCTCGGTGAATCCGTGGTGCGGGACATCGTTCGATACTACACCCGAGAGGCGGGGGTGCGGAATTTGGATCGGGAAATCGCCAAGATCTGCCGCAAGGTAGTGAAGAGCTTACTGCTCAAGCCCCCGACGCGAAAGGTCACGGTGACCTCGCGCAATCTGGAAACGTATTTGGGGGTGCCGCGTTTTCGTTATGGTCGGGCAGAAGAGAAGGATCAGGTAGGATTGGTGACCGGTCTGGCATGGACCGAGGTCGGTGGGGAATTGCTCACCATTGAGGCAGTGATCATGCCCGGGACGGGCAAGCAGACCTATACGGGAAAGCTGGGTGAAGTCATGCAGGAATCGATACAGACGGCCGTCACGGTGGTGCGCAGCCGTTCCGAAAGCCTTGGCATCGATCCCGCTTTCTATCAAAAACATGACGTCCACATCCACGTTCCCGAAGGGGCGACGCCGAAGGACGGGCCCAGCGCCGGCATCGGTATGTGTACCGCCCTGGTCTCCGCACTGACGGGGATCCCAGTTCGCTCGGATGTGGCGATGACCGGGGAGATCACCCTGCGCGGCGAGGTGCTGCCGATTGGGGGGCTTAAGGAAAAGCTGCTTGCGGCGCATCGAGGTGGGATCGCGACTGTACTGATCCCCAAGGAGAATGAAAAGGACTTGGCGGAAATTCCGAAGAACATCCAACAAGATCTCAACATTCGCAGTGTCCGCTGGATCGACGAGGTGCTCGCCATCGCCTTGCAATCGATGCCGAAGCCATTGGTCGAACCCGCGATTCCGGCCGGCGAAGAATGCGGGAACCGCGCGGCGGGGGCTGGGGCACCCGGAAAACTGACCGCGCACTAACGGGGTTCGCTGCGGGAAGCTTAACAGCAAGTCGCCGGAACAACCGGTTTTTGGGGAGCGTTGGTAAAACGCGGCGAGTATGCCAAAAGGCTGCGAGGACTCGCCTTGACATGGCTTTTTTCGCACTGATAAAGTGCCTTCGAGGGGCTTGGCCGAGGCCCAACAGCGGGTTCGGGCTTATTTTTTGACGCAGCGGTACGATCAAAACTCAAACAGGGGAGATGCAATGAACAAAGCGGAACTGATAGAAGCCATCGCCGATGCGGCCAACCTGTCCAAGGCCGATGCCGGCAGAGCGCTCGACGCGGTGACCGAGGCGATTACGGAAGCGTTGAGAAGAGGAGATTCGGTTTCGTTGGTGGGTTTTGGTTCCTTTGTGGTGAAGGAACGGGCGGAGCGCCGCGGCCGCAATCCACAAACCGGGGATTCCATCACGATCAAGGCAGCAAAAATTCCCGCTTTCAAGGCTGGCAAGGCACTAAAAGATGCAGTAAACTGAATAAATTCATCTGGGGTGCTTAGCTCAGCTGGGAGAGCATCGCCCTTACAAGGCGAGGGTCGTAGGTTCAATCCCTACAGCACCCACCACGAGGATTTCCTTAACTTGGAGCGGTAGTTCAGTTGGTTAGAATACCGGCCTGTCACGCCGGGGGTCGCGGGTTCGAGCCCCGTCCGCTCCGCCACATGACAAACCCCAGCTAGGCTGGGGTTTTTTTTGCGCTACCGCTTCCTTTTGCAATCAAGGTGAAATTTTCCGGTATTGAAATATGCTACAAGCAATCCGTGACAAGGCGCAGGGTATTTTCGCCTGGGCCATGCTGATCCTGGTCGGGATCCCGTTCGCCTTTTGGGGTATCAATAATTATTTTGACTCGGGAAAAGAGTCTCCCGTCGCCACGGTCGGGGAGCGCGACTTTTATGAACGCGACCTGGCCCGTGCCTATCAGCAGGATTTGGCGAACCTCGTGGGTCTGGGCGACATCGACGAAAAGCTGATCAAACGACAGTCGCTGGAACGACTCATTCGTGACGAACTAGTTGCCCAGGCGGCGGAACGAGAAGGTTTGGTAGTTCCGGACAGCGAAGTGCGTGCGTTCGTGCAGACCCTGCCGTACTTCCAGACTGAGGGGAAGTTCGACAAGGAAAAATACAACCTCATGCTTTCTGCCCAGGGCATGAATTCCGCCGGCTTCGTCGCGCAAGTTCGACGGGCCCTTACCATGGAGCAATTGCGGCGTGGCATCGCCGATAGCGCATTCAGTACCGGCCAGCAGGTGGATCGTTTCTATCGTTTACAGAACCAAGAGCGGGAGGTCGAATTCGTAACCATACCCGTGGAAAAAGGGGAAACGGACATCAGTCCAGCAGCGATCACCCAATACTATCAATCGCATCCGGAGGAGTTTCAATCACCGGAAACGGTATCCGTGAGTTTCCTGACACTCAACCTCGATGATGTGGCCAAGAGCGTGCAGGTCACGGAAGAGGAGCTCAAGGCTTATTACGAAGAGCAAAAGGAGAGTTTCACCAGCGCAGAAAGGAGACGAGTCAGCCATATCTTGGTGAGTGCCGATTTCTCGAAGCCGGACGAGGAGAAGGCGGCCCTGGCCAAGATCACGCAGATTCGCGAGCGTATCGCCCAAGGTGAGGACTTCGCCAAACTGGCGAAAGAGCTGTCGGATGACAAGGCATCGGCGGAGAAAGGAGGGGACCTGGGCTACGTCGTCAAGGGTTCTCTGGAGCCCAACCTGGAACGGGTGGCGCTCAGTCTGGCGAAAGGCGCGGTTTCGGATCCCGTGAAGACTTCGTTCGGTTATCACCTCATCACCGTCACCGAACTCATTCCTGCCACGACCCGGTCGTTCGAGGAGATGAAAAACGAAATCGCCGAGACGTATCGCAAGAACGTGGCGGAAAACAAGTTCTATGAACTCGGGCAACAGCTGAGCGAACTGGCATTCGAACATCCGGATTCCTTGGAGCCCGCCGCCGCTGCCTTGCGTCTCCCGATCCAGGAAACCAAGCCGTTCACGCGCGAAGCCGGGGAGGGGATCGCGGCGGAAGAAGCAGTACGAAAAGCTGCCTTTAGTGACGAAGTGCTGAACGGCAAGAACAGCGAACCCGTGGAGGTCCGACCAGAACAGGTGATCGTGCTTCGCCTGAAGGAACATCATCTGGCCGAGACGCGGCCCATCGATGAAGTCAAGGGTCAGATCGAAACTCTGTTGCGCGAACGGGCGGCGCGTGATAGGGCTCGTGCGCTTGCGGAAGCGGTTGTCGAAGAGATTCAGTCTGGCAAGAGCATGGATGAAGCAGTCCGGGGTCATCCCTGGAATCCCACCAAGTCGTTACGACTCAAGCGTGATGCAACTTCCATTCCGCAAGCGGTGGTGAACGCGGCATTCCGAACGGCCGAAGTGCTGCGTCCCACCAGAGTGGAACTCGAAAACGGGGATCAGGTAGTGTTGCGGGTCGTCGCGATTCATCCGGGGAGCGTGCCTTCGGGATCGGATCGAGACAAACAGCTGGAAATGGCGCGTCAGTTCTTGATGCGGGATGCTGGGCAGCGGGAATTCGCCGCCTTGATCACCCAATTGCGGAAAGGTGCTGAGGTATATATCAAACCGGATGCTGAATAATCAGCATCCCGGCGTGGAGTTCGTGGCGGAGAGGGAGGGATTCGAACCCTCGTGCCGGGTTTCCCCGACCATCCGATTTCGAGTCGGCGCCGTTATGACCGCTTCGGTACCTCTCCAAAGAATATCTATTATAACTTCCTCTTCATCGAGGAGGAACGATGTCATCAGGTTTTTTTCCTCTCCACTGACGGCGTTCGGCTCGCGGAATAAGGGCCACCATGCATCAGATCTCCGTCCCTATGGGTCTTTTGTCCCGCCCGGAGAAGGGGATGAGCGGCGCGCGCGAAAAAATTCTCGGAGGACTCGGGCGCATTCCGGGGCGAGAATATCCTGCGTGAGCTCGACGCGATGGTTCGGGAAATCCGCATCGATCAGGGGCAACGCGCTCACGGCGGCACCGCGTTGCGGATCGGTGGCTCCGAATACCAGCCGTGCGATCCGTGCGTGGAGGATGGCGCCCATGCACATCACACAGGGTTCGAGCGTCACGTACAGGGTCGCGCCGACCAGACGATAATTCCGCAGTAGTTTGCCGGCTTGTCGCAGCGCGACGATCTCCGCATGAGCGGTGGGGTCATGCGTGGAAATCGGGCAGTTGAATGCCTCGGCGAGCACTTGCCCGTCGCGGACCAAAACCGCTCCGATCGGCACCTCGCCGTTTGCTTCCGCCAGCCGGGCTTGGAGCAGAGCCCGTTGCATCCAGGCCTCGTCTTCCTCCAAGATGGTTCGGCGTTCTATCATTCCCATTCGATGGTCGCGGGCGGCTTGCCGGAAATGTCGTAGGTGACGCGCGAGATCCCCGGGACTTCATTGATGATGCGGCGCGAGACGAGGTCGAGAAAGTCGTATGGCAAGCGTGCCCAATGGGCCGTCATGAAGTCGATGGTTTCGACCGCGCGCAAGGCGACCACGTGGTCGTAACGTCGGCCATCACCCATGACGCCGACGGATTTGACCGGGAGGAAGACGGCGAAGGCTTGGCTGACTTTCTCGTACCAGCCATGACGCTGGAGCTCCTCAATGAAGATCGCATCGGTGCGGCGCAGCAGCTCCGCATACTCTTTTTTCACCTCGCCAAGGATGCGGACGGCCAGCCCGGGTCCCGGAAAAGGATGGCGATACACCATTTCGTAGGGCAATCCGAGCTCAAGGCCGATATTCCTGACTTCATCCTTGAACAGTTCCCGAAGCGGCTCGAGGAGCTTCAGGTTCATGATCTTCGGCAGTCCACCCACATTGTGGTGGGACTTGATGACCTGTGCCTTGCCCGTTTTCGACCCGGCCGATTCGATCACATCCGGATAGATGGTCCCTTGGGCGAGCCAGCGTACGTCCTCGACCTTCTTCGCCTCCTCCTCGAAAACCTCGACGAAGAGCTTGCCGATGATCTTGCGCTTTTCTTCCGGGTCGGAAACTCCCGAGAGCGCTTTTAGAAAGCGTTCTTCGGCGTTGATCCGGGTTACCCGCACGCCCATGTGCTCGGCAAAGGTTGCCATCACCTGATCCCCTTCGCCGCGTCTCAGCAGACCCGTATCGACGAAGACACAGGTGAGTTGCTCGCCGATCGCGTGTTGGAGCAACGCGGCGACGACCGAGGAGTCGACACCCCCGGACAAGCCGAGGAGGACTCGCTCCTTGCCGACTTGATTGCGGATCTTTTCCAGGCTGTCGGCGATGATGTTGCGCGTGGTCCATAGCGGAGCACAATTACAGAGATCGTGGACGAAGCGCTCGAGGATCCGCTTGCCCTGTCGGGTATGAGTCACTTCGGGGTGAAACTGAAGTCCATAGAATCGCCGTTCCTCGTCGGCCATGCCAGCGATCGGCGCGCTCTCGGTGCTCGCGATCAGCCGGAAGCCAGGCGGGAGCTGGGTGACCTGATCGCCATGACTCATCCAGACGTCGAGAATCCCATGGCCGTCCGGGCTGGTGTGATCCTCGATGTCGCGCAGCAATCGTGAGTGACCGTGGGCACGCACCTGGGCATAACCGAACTCCCGCCGTGCCACCGCTTCCACTTTGCCACCGAGCTGTTCCGCCATGGTCTGCATGCCGTAGCAAATGCCGAGGAGGGGAACGCCGAGCGAAAAAACGATTTCGGGCGCGCGAGGGGTTCCGGTTTCGGTGACGCTTTCCGGGCCTCCCGATAGAATGACCCCACGGGGTGCAAATTCCCGAATGAAGGCGTCCGGACAATCGCACGGATGGATTTCGCAATAGACCCCAAGCTCCCGAATCCGACGTGCAATGAGCTGTGTATACTGGGAGCCGAAGTCGAGGATCAGGATCTTTTGGGAGTGAATATCGCTCATCGGTTAGCAGGGTCCGGGAGTAGGAAAGATTGGCAAGTCGTTTTGTCCCATCCCTGCGTTTGACGTTGCCCGGATACGGAGATGGCGAGCCCGCTCGTGGCTCGCCAGTGGATCGCAGTCGTCAGATCGTGTTTCAATCGAGTCGATAATTCGGCGCTTCCTTGGTGATGGTCACGTCGTGCACATGGCTCTCGCGCATACCAGCAGTGGTCACACGCACGAAACGTGCTTTTTGACGCATCTCCTCGATGGTCCTGCATCCCGTGTACCCCATGGCGGCGCGCAAGCCGCCGACCAGTTGGTGGAGGATGGCGACCAGGCTGCCCTTGTGCGGTACTCGACCTTCGATCCCTTCCGGAACCAGTTTTTCCGCTTCGGTGTTGTCTTGGAAGTAACGGTCGCTCGAGCCCAGTTGCTGGGCCATGGCACCCATCGAGCCCATGCCGCGGTAAGACTTGTAGGAGCGCCCTTGATAGAGTTCCACCTCCCCGGGTGATTCCTCCGTGCCTGCGAACAAGCCACCGATCATGACCGCGTGGGCACCGGCTGCGATGGCCTTGGCCACGTCTCCCGAGTATCGAATGCCACCATCGGCGATTACGGGAATATCAGTTCCGGCCAGCGCCTTGGCGACATTGGAGACCGCCGTGATTTGCGGGATGCCGACGCCGGCGACGATGCGGGTGGTACAGATGGAACCCGGACCGATACCGACTTTCACTGCATCGGCTCCTGCCTCGACCAGCGCCCGCGCAGCCGCGCCGGTCGCGATGTTGCCACCGATCACCTGGACCTCGGGGAATCGCTGTTTGATCCAGCGTACCCGATCCAATACGCCTTGCGAGTGACCATGTGCGGTGTCGACGACGATGACATCGACGCCGGCATCCACCAGCGCCTCCACGCGCTCCTCGGTGCCCGGGCCGGTACCGACCGCTGCCCCGACCCGCAGACGCTCCAGTTCGTCCTTACAGGCTTGCGGATAGTCCTTGGATTTCTGGATATCCTTGACGGTGATCATCCCCCGGAGTTGAAACTTTTCGTTGACGACGAGCACTTTTTCGATTCGGTACTTGTGCAGCAGATGAATGGCTTCTTCCTTGCTGGCACCTTCTTGCACCGTGATCAAGCGTTCTTTCGGTGTCATCGCCCGCGTGATCGGCTCATTGAGTCGGGTCTCGAAACGAAGGTCGCGGCTCGTCACGATGCCCACGAGTTCATCGCCGTCGACCACCGGCACTCCGGAGATGTTACGAGAGCGTGTCAGTTCCATGACCTCGCGGATCGTCGCTTTCGGTGATACCGTAATCGGTTCCTTGATGACGCCGCTTTCGTATTTCTTGACGCAACGTACCTCGTAGGCTTGACGTTCCACGCTCATGTTCTTGTGGATGACGCCCATCCCGCCCTCCTGGGCAATGGTGATCGCGAGCCGTGATTCGGTCACCGTGTCCATGGCGGCGGAGAGCAAAGGGATATTGAGCCGAATCTGCTGGGTGAGGTGCGTATTGAGCGCAACGTCGCGGGGGAGCACATTGGAATACGCGGGGATCAGCAAAACGTCATCGAAGGTCAACGCCTCTTGTTCGATGTGCATGGATCGGTCCAGGCAGATAAAAATAAGTTAGTATAGAAAAATAGCCGCGTTTCTGTAAACCCTTTGTGTCGCGAGTTCAATGAGTTGGACCTGGAGGCACCGAGGACGCAGCTTCCGCATGAGACTGAATCTCCCGGAAATCGGGGGATGCCGCGGCCAATTCCTGGGCCAGTCGGCCCTTGTCGAAGTCCTCGGGGAGGCTGCGAAAGAGTTCAAACATCGCCGCCATAGCGATGGAATCCAAAAAAGCGGCCTTGAGGGTCCAGGCGAGGATCAACGCGAAGATGGTCGGCCATGGGCCGGGATCGATCGGCAACGCGGCGGCGATGTTCCGCACAGGCACCAAGAGGACCGGAAAAGCGGCGATCATCCCGAGCCACCCGAACCCGAACAGATAGGCGCGGTTTCGGAACAATTTGCTGAAGCTCGCTGCGTAGTGGAGCAAGCCTTCGCGTACGGAATGCCAGACGCTGGCCTGGGGTTGGACAAAATGGTAGCCGAGAATGGTGAGATCGTCTTCCGTGAGCAGCCAGCCGGTCAGTCTCCGTAACCATGAGGCCAGTGCAGAGACCGGCTGGCCTTGGGTGAAATCCGGTAAGTTTCGCAATACCCGGCGTACGAGGTGCATGGACTTCGTGAGTTCCTGGGGCTGCGGAATACGTTCGGCGACGAAGTCACGGGCATATTCGATCTGAGCTTTTCCTTTCGGCACATGGTAATGCAGCGACTTGGCGGCCAGGAGTGCAGCATTGCGCGCCTTGATGTTGATCAGGAAGTAGTCGCGAAAGCGGTACATGAGCCAGCCGACAAGGATCAGACCCAGCCATGCGCCCAAGTTCGCGAACGCGGTCGGGTTGGAAGAAAGCGATGCGATTCCCACCGCCGTTCCCGCGCCGGCAAGCGCACCGAAGATGTAAGCGACGCCGACGCCGAGATAAACGAGCCAGCGGTGGAGAACGAAAGCCGTGTTTTTCTCGATGGTCCGAGTAGCGGCGAGGAGATGGAAATCCCACATGGCGAGTGACCTCTCTTTTTCGGCAAAATCAGAGGCGGTAGCAATCTAGAGTATCCTGAGTTTCAAAAACTTCCGGGAGGGGCCTTGGAATTTTTCGGCGTTGCACCCCGGCCTTGACTCGTATGCTGAGTCCGGAATGTCGGTGTCCGCCGCTTGCCCGGTGGGCTCCGAGGAGCTTCACTTGCCGTTTTCGGTTGCCATGCCGGGACCAAGTGGTGCTTGCCGTTGCCGATCAGGTCTGCGCGCCCCATGCGTTTCAAGGCGTCCCGCAGCAAGGGCCAGTTTTGCGGATCGTGATAGCGCAAGAAAGCCTTGTGTAGCCTACGCTGGGAGTTTTTCTTGGGGGTAAAAACGATTTCGCTGGTGCGGGTTACGCGTCGCAATGGGTTCCTCCCGCTGTGATACATGGCGGTTGCCATGGCCATGGGGGAAGGGAGGAAGGCTTGCACCTGATCGGCGCGGAAACCGTTTCGCTTCAACCAGAGCGCGAGTTGCAGCATGTCTTCATCGGTCGTGCCGGGATGAGCCGCGATGAAGTAAGGGATCAGATATTGTTCCTTCCTGGCTTCACGCGAGTAACGATCGAACAACGCCTTGAACCGGTCATACGCACCGATCGCCGGTTTCATCATTTTCTCTAAAGGACCCGTTTCGGTGTGCTCGGGTGCGATTTTGAGATAGCCACCTACGTGGTGGGTGACCAATTCCTTGACGTATTCGGGCGAGGTGATGGCAAGGTCGTAGCGGACTCCCGAAGCGATCAGGACTTTTTTGACGCGAGGCAAGCCGCGGGCGCGGCGATAAAGCTGGATGAGCGGTGTATGATCGGTCTCGAGGTTCTTGCAGATCCTCGGATAGACACAGGACGGTCGTCGGCAATTCGCCTCGATGTCACGACTGCGGCAGCCCAACCGATACATGTTGGCAGTGGGACCGCCAAGGTCGGAAATCACGCCCGTGAATGCCGGCGCGGTATCACGAATGGCTTCGATCTCGCGCAGGATGGAGTCTTCCGATCGGCTCTGGATGATCCGCCCCTCGTGCTCGGTGATGGAACAAAAAGTACAGCCGCCGAAACATCCGCGCAGAATGGTCACGGAATGCTGGATCATTTCGAAGGCGGGAATCCGGGCATTGCCGTAACGCCGATGCGGAACCCGGCTGTAGGGCAATTCGTAGACCCGATCCATCTCCCGGGTCGTCAAGGGCAGGGCCGGTGGATTGACCCAGACTTCCGTGTCGCCATGGGCCTGTACCAAGGCGCGGGCATTGAACGGGTTGGTCTCTTGATGGAGGACGCGCGAGGCATGGGCATACAACACCGGATCGTCGCGAACCTGCTCGAACGAAGGCAGGCGGATCACCACCTTCTCGTCGCCGCGTGACCGAGGTTGGAAACGGACGATCGCGTCGCCTTTGGCGGCATTGCACCCGGATGGCTCGGCTTGATAAGGGTTCGGGGGCCGCATGAGGGGGACCGAGTGGTCGATGTCGCTCGCGTCGATTTCCTGCCATCCTTGCGCCGGTTGCCGTCGGAGGAAGGCCGTGCCGCGGATGTCGCTCAATTCATCGATCGGCTGTCGTGCGGCCAAGCGGTGCGCGATTTCCACCACCTGCCGTTCGCCGTTGCCATAAACGAGGAGATCCGCCTTGGCATCGACGAGGATCGATCGCCGCACTTTGTCGGACCAATAATCGTAATGGGCCACGCGGCGTAGGCTCGCCTCGATCCCGCCCAAGACGATGGGGACGTCTTTGTAAGCTTCACGGCATCGTTGACTATAGACGAGGACACAGCGGTCGGGGCGACGGTTCGGTGCCCCATTCGGCGTATAAGCATCATCGGAGCGGATGCGGCGGTCGGCGGTGTAACGATTGACCATGGAATCCATGTTTCCACCGGTCACTCCGAAAAACAAGTTGGGGCGTCCGAATTCCCGGAATGCCGTGACGGAAGTCCAATCGGCCTGGGCCAGGATTCCCACGCGGAAGCCTTGTGCTTCCAACAGCCGTCCAATCAATGCCATGCCGAAGCTCGGATGGTCGACATAGGCATCTCCGGTCACGAGAATGATGTCGCAGGAGTCCCAACCCAACTCCTCCATGTCCTCGCGAGTCAACGGGAGTTGCGGGGCGACGCCGAAACGACTGGCCCAAAACTTTCGGTAGGAAAAGAGATCCCGCGGATGCTCCATGGTCTTGATTGGTAAGATTAAGGAAACGGACCGAAGTCCACGAGAGGTGCGACAATCGTCGCCCCCCTCGTGCGGGGAACTGGTTACGACTGACTTCCTCGCCCCTTTAAAAACAAGAACCGCACAAGCTCAAGGGCCGGGAAATTACCCCTTCGGGGAGTGTCTGTTTCGCGCTCATGGATTGCGCGGCGGCGGGGAATTCCCGCTCGGCGGGATCTTCAGATTGCTTTTCGACTCCTTGATGACGCCGAAGCTCCATACTCCCCATGATGCCGTTTTCAGCATGATCATGGGAATGGCCACGGTTTTCAAGCCCCAGAGCACGATCGCCATCGCACTCGCTCCAGAAATCCCCCACGCGAGAATGCCCCAGCGGCCGCCAAGCAGAGCCTTGCCCCAGCGGAGAAACTTCTGTTTTTTTTCTTCTGCACTCATCGTAGGTACGAACCCAGGGTCTCTGACGGGTTTTGACGATATACCCGGTCGCATGGATTCGCGAGAATTCGGCTTCAGGGGCGTGTCCCCGCCGATGCTCACAGAGCATTTCAAGCGTGATTCCTTTGCGGAACGAGTTTGGCAATCGTAACGCCCAAGCCCGGATTTGTGCAATCAACTTCGGTATGGGGGATCACTCGGAAGGTTTCCGATTGCGGCGGACCGTTCCCTGGTCATTCGGTCGAGGTACGAGTGAGGCTGAGCTGGTAGTTTTACAGAGAGAGCGAGAATGGCTAGGGACTGCTGCCTTGGCTTTTGCGCCCACAAGAAAAGCCGCCGTCCGATCCATGGACAGCGGCTTCTCGATCCGTGTATGCCCTATGAGGACGATGTCAGGGCATGGATCTCGAGGGTTGCACAGACTTCAGGTGATGTCAGGGCACAGCTCCTTGGCGAACAAGCGGGAGAAGCTGTAGAAGACCTGCGTCAGCGTGCCCATGACGGCCAGCGCCAACCAGCCGAAGATCACGAAGCCATAGTGCAACGGCGCCACAAACAGCTCTTCCATGAACCAGAAGGTGTGACCCCATTCGTTCAGGCCGACGTTCGGCAGAATCATGAACGGCCCGACCACCAGGATCAGATACGGCAGCGAAATGCCT
>DATMAX010000039.1:0-17545 GCA_035559395.1 Methylococcus sp.
AAAAACGCTCCGCCGGTCCACCAACCCGCCATGAGGTATGCCGGGCCAAGAGTTCCTGGTGAAGCAACACCCCCTGCGCCTGGAGCTGCACGGTACCTAGGACCGCCTCTTCGCGATTCATCGTGACCACTCCGCATTCCAACTCTCGGCAAGGCGCTCCGGCAGCTTTTGCGCCACCGTGCCGATGTTGCCGGCGCCCGAGGTCAACACCACATCACCCGGTCGAAGCAAGCGGCACATCACCTCGCCCAGTTCCTCGACAGTTTCCACGAAGATTGGATCGATTTGTCCGCGCACCCGAATCGCACGCGTCAACGACCGTCCGTCGGCACCGGCGATCGGTGCTTCCCCCGCGGGGTAAACCTCGAGCAAGATCAAGACGTCGACTCGCGAGAGAACCTGCGCGAAATCCTCGAAGAGATCCCGGGTTCGGGTATAGCGGTGCGGCTGAAACACCAAGACCAGACGCCGTCCAGGCCATGCCTGTCGTGCCGAATCCAGGGTGGCTGCGATCTCGCGTGGATGATGTCCATAATCATCGACGAAGACGACGGATTGCCCGTCCCTTGCCACCTTCCCGTTGATCTGGAAACGCCGGCCGATCCCTTTGAAATTGCCCAAAGCCCGCTGTATCGCCGCGTCGGAGACCCCCAACTCGGTGGCCACCCCGATCGCTGCGAGGGAGTTCAGAACATTGTGATAACCAGGCAGGTTCAAGGTGATCTCGAGAGGTTCGTCGCGCCCTTGTCGCAATACCTTGAACTGGCTGGCAAGGCCGAGACGGCGGATGTCGACCGCCCGGATATCTGCATCGCTCCCTTCGCCATAGGTCCGGAACGGTTTGCTCACACGCGGGAGGATATCCCGTATGCCAGGATCCTCGGCACAAAGCAGTGCAGTCCCATAAAATGGGACATGGTGTAAAAATTCGACGAAGGCGTCCTTCAGCCGATCGAAGTCTCCACCGTAGGTCTCCATGTGGTCCTGATCGATGTTGGTGACCACGGCGATCATCGGCTGCAAGTGCAGAAAGGAAGCGTCGCTTTCATCCGCTTCGGCGACCAGGTAACGGCCTTGCCCCAGTCGCGCATTGGCACCTGCGCTGTTCAAACGGCCCCCGATCACGAAAGTGGGGTCGAGTCCGGCCTCCGCCAGAAGGCTCGCGATCAGACTGGTCGTAGTGGTCTTGCCATGGGTGCCCGCCACCGCGATCCCATACCGGAATCGCATCAGCTCCGCGAGCATTTCCGCTCGCGAGATCACTGGCACCCGCGCCCGGCGGGCTGCCTCGACTTCGACGTTGGAAGGATCGACGGCACTGGAGATGACCACGACTTCCGCATCCCGCACGTTGCCTCGTTCATGCCCGATGCGGACTTCCGCCCCCAACGCCTGCAATCTAAGAGTATTGGCATTTTGTGTCAGGTCCGATCCCGAAACACGATAGCCGAGGTTCAGGAGAACTTCGGCGATCCCGCTCATACCGGCTCCGCCGATGCCGACGAAATGGATCCGCTCGATCCGATCCATGCCTTGGACACACATCAGGGTTTCGTTTGCGCTCATCCCTTTGCCTCGTTCAAACAAATGGCCGCAACCCGGTCGGCCGCGTCCCGTCGTGCCAAACTCTCGGCCTGCCTCCCCATCTCCCGGAGAAGGTGCCGTTCTGCAAGGAAATGTCCGATCTCCGCCGCCAATGAATCGGCCGTGAGCTCCGACTGGGGGATCATGCGGGCCGCACCGGCGTCGACCAAGAACCGCGCATTGGCGGTCTGATGGTCGTCGATCGCGTAGGGATAAGGAACCAAGATCGCCGGCAGCCCGGCGGCCGCCAATTCGCTTACGGTCATCGCCCCAGAACGACAAATGGCGAGGTCTGCCCATCGATAGGCCGCTTCCATGTCCTCGATGAAGGCATCCACCCGCGCTGGGATCGCGAGCCTCTGGTAGGAGGCCCTGGTTTCCTCTTCCAGCACTGCTCCTGTCTGGTGCCAAACCTCGATGCCGTGCGGTCCAAGTTTTGCCAGAGTCGGCGGCATGATTCGGTTCAAGGCTTGCGCACCTTGGCTACCACCCAGAACCAAGATGCGCATGGAACCATCATTTCGCCCGGACGGATCGGAAGACAGCGAAGCGATCGCCTGCCGCAAGGGATTACCGGTGCAAATGGCTCGTGTAGCCTGCGGGAAAGAACCCGGAAACGCTTCCAGCACCTTTTTCGCCACCCGGGCCAGCAAGCGGTTCGTGGTTCCAGGGATCCGATTCTGCTCATGGATTACCAAGGGGATCCCGAGCAGGAGCCCCATGACACCACCGGGACCCGCCACGAAACCACCCATGCCCAGGATGACATCCGGTTTCCGCGCCTGGAGAATCCGAAGCGCGCGATGAAAAGCCAGCCCCAACATGATGGGGGAGCGCCATTTCGCACCCCATCCCTTGCCCCGTATTCCCTCGACACCGATCCAATCGATCGGGATCCCGGCCGCCGGCACGATGCGGGATTCGATTCCCGTACGCGTACCCATCCAAAAGACTTCGGCGCCCAGGCGCCGCAACGCCTGCGCGACCGCCAAGGCCGGAAACACATGGCCGCCGGTCCCTCCGGCGAGGATCATTACGCGCGTGCCCACGCTGGATACCGCGCGACGCCGGCGAAGGTGGCGACCGCCTCGCTATGAATACGGAACAAGACTCCCAGCGCGGAACAGGTCACCAACATGCTACCGCCACCGTAACTCAGCAGCGGCAAGGTCAGGCCTTTGGTGGGCAACAGACCCATGTTGACCCCCATGTTGACGAAAGCCTGCAGACCGAACCACACCCCGATGCCGTAGGCCAGGAACGCGGCGAACCGGTTCCCGCCCCGTTCGGCGAGAAGTCCGATCATGAACGCGCGCCAGACCACGATGGTGAACAGCAGAATCACCGAAGTCGTCCCCACCAAACCGAGTTCCTCGCCGATCACCGAGAAGAGGAAATCGGTGTGGGCTTCCGGCAGATAGAACAGTTTCTGGACACTCGACCCCAAGCCCACGCCACCCCACTCCCCTCGTCCGAAGGCGATCAGCGCCTGGGTCAGTTGGAAACCGGTGTCGAGCGGATCGGCCCAGGGGTCGAGAAAGCTCAGTACTCTTTTCATTCGATATTCCGCTGCGTAAACGAGAATGGCACCGGTGCCGGCGAGCATGCCGAGCAATAGTCCAAATGGCTGCAAACGTGCTCCGGCGAGGAACAACATCCCCAACGCCGTCAGCATGACCACGACCGTGGCCCCGAAATCCGGCTCCTTCAGAAGCAGGATGGCACCGATCGAGAGCAAACCCAGCGGACACAACATGCCTTTCACGGAGGTACGAACCGTGGCGAGATGGCGATCGATATAGCCGGCCAAGTAAATGACGGACAATAGCTTAAATACTTCCGATACCTGAACTCGGAACCCGAACAGGGTGAGCCAGCGTGCACTCCCATTCACCGACTTTCCAAGGCCCGGGATCAATACCAACACCAGCAACACCAAGCCGAACCAGAACAAGGCCCGGGACGACCGTTGCAAGGTTTCCAACCGGCAGCGGGCGACGAGAAAGCCCGTGAGCAAACCCAGAACGATGTGGAGCAGTTGCTGCCTGGGGTAATAGAAACTGTCATAGGCCATCTTTTCGCCCAAGTGCAGCGAGGCCGACGAAACCATGACGAAGCCGAAAAGCATCAAGGCCAGGGAAACGGAGAGAAGAATCGTATCCAGATAAAAACGGCGACCCCGCCAGCGGACAACGAAACCCCGACTTTGCGTACTCACTCTCGCATTCATGACAGACTCCGAACCCAATCGGAAAAATCACGTCCTCTTTCCCGATAATCCTGGTATTGGTCGAGGCTGGCACAGGCCGGCGCCAATAGCACCGTATCGCCGCGTCGAGCCACGGCGCGGGCGGCGGTCACGGCCTCTCGCATGTTTTCCACGCGAACGACCGGTACCGAGCCCTCCAGTACCTCTTGGAGTCGCGCAGCATCCCGCCCGAGCAGGATGGCGCTGCGCACCCGTTCGCTGACCACGGGAACGAGTGGCGAGAAATCGGCACCTTTACCGTCACCACCGGCGATCCATACAACTTTTCCCGGCAGGCCGGACAAGGCCGCGATACAGGCACCGACGTTGGTCGCTTTCGAATCGTTGACGTAGGTGACGCCATCGATTTCGGCGATGTACTGCATGCGGTGCTCCAGACCCGGGAACATCCGCAAGGAATCGGTCATGGCATCCTGAGCAATCGCACATGCGTCCGCGATCGCAAGCGCGGCGAGTGCATTGGCGAGGTTGTGACGCCCCTTGACGCGGATTTCATCCACCGGCATCACCGGGTCCCCCAACGCCACGATCCATTCCCGACCCCCCACCGTTGCGACCGTATAGTCCAGGTTTTCCGCACCGTTCAGCCCGAACCATAGTACGTCCCGATTCGCTTCGTGCATTCCCGCCACCGTGGGATCGTCGCGATTCAACACCATCACGCCGTGTCCGCGGAAAATTCGCCGTTTGGCTTCGGCATACGCTCTCAGATCCGGATAGCGGTCCATATGGTCGGCGCTGAGGTTGAGAACCGTAGCGACCGATGCCTCGAACAACTCCGATCGCTCCAACTGGAAGCTGGAGAGTTCGAGCACGTACAACTCCACGCGATCGTCCAGCAAGTCCAACATCGGCGTACCGAGGTTGCCGCCGACCGCGACGACCATCCCCGATGCCCGCGCCATCATCCCCACCAGGGTAGTGACGGTGCTCTTGCCGTTTGATCCGGTGATGGCCGCGACGGGGGCCCTGGCAGCGCAGGCGAAGAGATCGAGATCGCCGAACACCGGCACACCCCGCGCCCGAGCCTCCCGCACTTCGGGCAAATCCAGGGGAAGCCCGGGACTCACGACCAAATGGGTGGCGGCCCGGAACGCGTCGCGATTGAACCCACCCAGGAAGGTCGGTACATCCGGCAGCGACTCCCGCAGTTCGGCCAAGGCCGGCGGTCTAACGCGACTGTCGACCACCGCACACTCGAATCCCTGTTTATGGAAAAAGCGGAGTGCGGACATCCCCGTGCTGCCCAAGCCGACGACCAGCACGCGCGAACGCGCATCCAGGCCCAGTCGGGTAAATCTGGTGTCCTGCCTAGCCAACACGCTGCCGCTCATTTTTCCTGCCCTCTCAACGCAACTTGAGCGTCGCGAGCCCGATCAGAACCAGAATCACGGTGATGATCCAGAATCGAACGATCACTCGGGGTTCTGGCCATCCCTTCAGTTCGAAATGGTGATGAAGGGGGGCCATGCGAAAAATACGTTTGCCCGTCAACTTGAACGAAAGGACCTGTAACATCACGGAAACCGTCTCCATGACGAAGACCCCTCCCATGATCATCAACACGATCTCCTGGCGTACCAAAACGGCCAGCATTCCCAAAGCCGCCCCGAGCGCCAGTGCTCCGACGTCGCCCATGAAAACCTGGGCCGGATAGGTGTTGAACCAGAGAAAACCGAGTCCGGCGCCGACCAGGGAGCCACACAACACCACCAATTCACCGGCTTTGGGAAGATAGGGGATGCCCAAATACGCCGCAAAACTGCTGTGGCCGGAAGCGTAGGCGAAGATCCCCAAAGCACCGCCGACCAATACCGTCGGCAGGACCGCCAATCCATCGAGTCCGTCGGTGAGATTCACGGCATTGCTCGTCCCAACGATCACCAAATACACCCACGGGACATACAGCCAGCCGAGATCCACGACCACCTGTTTGAAAAACGGTACGATGAGTTGGGTTTCCTCTGGGCTCGTCGCGCTGGAATACAGAAAGATCGCGGCAGCCATACCGAACACCGACTGCCAGAGGTACTTGTGGCGTGCCGACAGCCCCTTGCTGTTTTTAAGGACCAGTTTCTTGTAGTCGTCGACGAAACCGATCAAACCATAGGCCAGCGTTACGGCCAACGCAACCCACACGTAACGGTTGCCGAGATCCGCCCAAAGCAGGGTACTGATGGCAATGGTCACCAAGATCAGCGTGCCCCCCATGGTTGGCGTTCCCGCTTTGGAATAATGGGTTTTGGGACCGTCGTCGCGAACGTTCTGGCCAATCTTGTAATGTCCCAAGTGGCGGATCATCGGCGGACCAATGATGAAGGAAATCACCAGCGCAGTGAGAACCCCCAGGATTGCCCGGAACGTCAGATAATGGAAGACGCGAAACGCGTCCAGATACTGTTCGAGCCAATTGGCGAGCGTCAACAACATTGCTGCAACCACCCTCCGCGCCCGAGCGGAAGCCAGGGACCTCGTTCCCGGCGCCGGCTTCTCGGCCCAAATACGCTGCAACCGTAGCCGCCGACGCGGCCTTTTGCTATGCCATCCATCAAATCGTCTCGCCTCACAATATCGTTTCCGTCATCTCCGATCTCCATTCCGCAGTGGCTTGGAGTCATTGTTTTTAGAACCCACTTCGGGAACGACGCTGGATTTTTCGCTCAGACGGTGGAATAGCCCCGCTTGCGGATTTCGAACGCGGACAGAATGGCATCCCGATCGGAAAATTTGCGGACTTCCCCCCCCACCTCTTGGGTCGTTTCGTGTCCCTTCCCGGCGACCACGACGACATCCCTTTCCCGGGCCGCGCATATTGCTTCTTTGATTGCCCGACAACGGTCGCGGATGACCATGGCTGCGCCGGTAGGACAGCCTTTCAAAATGTCGGCGATGATCATCTCGCCATCCTCGAAACGGGGATTGTCATCAGTGAGAACCACGCGATCCGCAAGGGCACAGGCGATCGCTCCCATTTCCGGTCGTTTGCCCCGATCACGATTTCCACCGCAACCGAAAACCACCCACAGTTGCCCCTGACAGTGGTACCGCACACTCCGCAATAAGTTACGCAAGGCATCGGGAGTATGGGCATAATCGATCACCGCGGTGACACCGGCACCCGGGATGATCTCCATCCGTCCGGGAACCGCCTTGACTCGAGCCACGAGTTCCGCCGCCGCCGCCAGGGGATGGCCGAGAGCCACCAGCACGGCTAGGGTTCCGAGAAGATTCTCGGCGTTGAAGTCGCCAAATACCGGCGCCTGGACTTCGGCGCGTTCGCTGCCCAGGCATGCCGTCAGCCGGATTCCGTTCGGCTCGCGTTCCATGCACTCCGCGCGCACCACCGGCAACTCGTTCGCCGCGTGGCCGGCGAGGCTATAGCCGATCGCTCGGACCGCCACAGGTTTACGGCCCAGAAGACACCCCACTTGGGGATCGTCCAGGTTGAACACCGCGAACTCGAGTCCGGGATGCGCTAATATGCTCGCTTTCGCCTCGAGATAAGCTTCGAAACTACCATGGTAGTCAAGATGATCGCGGGTGATGCGGGTGTAAAGCACCCCTTCGCAGCGGATCCCATTGAGACGCCCCTGTACTAGACCATGGGAAGACGCCTCCGCGGCGACCAGTTCGCAACCTTCCCCTTTCAGTACCGCCAGAATCGCATGGATCGCGATGGCATCGGGCGTGGTATGCGATGCCCAGCGCAGCCTGCCTGGTGTCCCCCAACCCAGGGTCCCAACCACGGCCGTGGCCACGTGCCGCCGCAAGGACTCGGCGATGAAGTGCGTGCACGAGGTCTTGCCATTGGTCCCCGTCACTGCAATGAACGTCAAGAAGCGCGACGGCTCCCCGAAAAAACGATCGGCGATGAATCCCAATCGCTGGCCCAAATTCGGAACCGGAATGTATCGGCCAGCTCGGTGCTCCTGGAGTTCACCCAAGAGGGCGTCGCCCTTTTGTGCCGGATCATAGAGAACGACCACGGCACCCCGGCTCCATGCTTCCTCCACATGCTGGAGTCCATGCCCCCGCTGCCCGGCCAGAGCCACGAACGCGTCACCGGGGCGCACACGCCGACTGTCCAGACTCAGTCCGAAAACCCTCGTCTCCGTCCGGATCTCCACTGGGCTCATTCCGCCCAGCAGGCGCTGCAGTGGATACCCGGAACCCGCGGCTCCTGGCTTCACAGGGTTTCGTCCTGCTGGACGGCGAGGATCCATTCATCTTTATCCTGATCGGGCTGGATGTTGAGCAGTCTGAGGGTTCCTTCCATCACGCTCGAAAATACCGGGGCCGCCACCGCACCCCCATAATATTCGCCGGCGGAAGGTTCGTCGATCACGACGATCATGACCACGCGCGGATTGCTGGCCGGTGCCATGCCGGCGAATACGGAAGTGTAACGCGAAGATTGATAGCCCCGCTTGCCCGCACTTTTCTTCACCGTACCCGTCTTGCCGGCAACGCGAAAACCGGGAACGCTTGCCTTGAGCGCGGTTCCCTCACGACTCACGACGCTTTCGAGCATGGTTCGCACCGCCACCGCGGTCCGCGCCGATAGGATCCGGTGTGGCTCCGCTGGCTTGTCCCGCTTCACCAGGCTAACGAATGGCATGAGACCATCGTTGGCGAGCACGAGGTAGGCGCGAGCGAGTTGCAAGGTCGAAGCCGAAACCCCGTATCCAAAAGAAAGCGTGGCCTGCGCGAATGGTCGCAAACCCTTGCGGTCGGGCAAACGTCCCGTCGCTTCGCCGGGAAAGCCGATGCCCAATGGCTGACCGAATCCCAGGTTGTTGTAAAAAGCCCAAAACTTGTCCGACGGTAGCGCCAAAGCGATCTTGGAAACCCCAACGTTGCTCGATTTCTGGAGTACACCCGAGACGTCCAGCACACCATAATTGTGAACGTCCTTCACCACATTGGTACCGACTCGCATCACGCCGGGCGCCGTGTTGATGACCGTGTTCGGACGGAAGATCCCGAGTTCGAGCGCGCAAGCAACCGCAAACGGCTTCATGGTCGAGCCAGGTTCGAACACATCGGTAATCGCCCGATTGCGGGTCGCCCCGGGCTCGAAGCCACCGCGACTGTTCGGATTGAACGAGGGCTGGTTGACCATCGCCAATACTTCGCCGGTCTTGGCATCGAGCATCACCACCGAGCCCGATCGGGCCCGATGCTGGAGTACCGCTTTCTTCAGTTCGCGATATGCCAAGTACTGCAGCCGCTGATCGATACTCAAAGACAAATCCTTGCCCGGTACCGGCAGACGAACGTAATCGACGTCTTCGATCAGCCGGCGCATGCCATCGCGAATGATGCGCCTCGCTCCTTCGATTCCTCGAAGGTGTTCATTATAAACTAGCTCTATACCTTCCTGCCCGTTGTCGTCGATGTCGGTCATGCCCAGCACATGCGCTGTGACTTCGCCGGCAGGGTAATAGCGTCGGAATTCACGATCGGCATAAAGTCCTGGCAAACCCAAGGCAATCACCTGATCGGCCAACTCCGGGCTGATTCGGCGCTTGAGATACACGAAACTCCGATTCGGGTTGCCCTCGCCGATACGTTGTTTCAGTTCCGCGGTCGAATCGCCGAGCAGCCCTGCCAGAGTTCGCAGATCCTCATCACTGGCGTGAAATTCCTTCGGGTTGATCCATAAGGATTTCACCGGGCAACTCGTGGCGAGCAAATCACCGTTGCGGTCCAGGATGCGTCCCCGATGGGCAGGGGTGGGAACGACGGCGACATGACGCAGGTTTCCCTGCTGTTGGAGGAATTGACGATCGAGCACTTGTAAGTCGACGGCCCGCCCGATCAGCACGACCATGCCCAGGGTCATACCCATCAGTACCAGCCACCATCGAGCGCTGTAATCGGAACCCTCGAATACCCGCGAAGTCTTTGCGTACATCATGACATGCACATCCTATACAACGGGTTTTTCCAGACCTCAGGGTCGGAGATAGATGATCGACTCGCGCGTCGGCAAGGTCATACCCAACTTACTGCGAGCCAGTCGCTCGACCCGGCTGTGTTCCGCCAAGGTTTTTTGTTCGACCTGCAACTGGCTCAATTCGACCTCATAGGCATCCACCATCTGCTCGAGACGTTGCACCTCTGCGAACAGCATGCGCGAGCGGTATTTGGCATAGACCACACCCAGTGCCGAACTTACGGCAAGGACCGCCAACACGAACAGGCGCGTCATGCCGCGATCTTTTCAGCAACTCGGAGCACCGCGCTGCGCGCGCGCGGATTCACCCGCGTTTCTTCTTCGGTCGCTCGCACCGCTCGCCCCAGTCGCCGCAACCGACCGGGCGCTGTTCCTGGTGGCATCGGCCCACGAACCAAGCTCCCGCGCTCCTCGTCCCGAAGGAAACGCTTGACCATCCGGTCTTCCAAGGAATGAAACGCGATCACCACCAGGCGTCCCTTCACCGCCAGCACTTCCACAGCGTCTTTCAGTCCGCGGGCCAGCTCGCCCAGTTCGTCATTGACCACAATTCGTATCGCCTGAAACGTGCGCGTCGCCGGATGTTTATGTCGGTCCTCGACCGGTATCGCTCGCTCGATCAATCGCACGAGCTGGGTAGTCGTCACGATTGGAGCGCGACGGCGTTCTTCAACCACCAAGCGGGCGATGCGACGGGCGAAGCGTTCCTCCCCATACTCACGCAATACCCGGGTCAACTCCCGTTCGGATACCTTCGCCAACCAATCGGCCGCGCTCCATTCCTGTGTAGTATCCATGCGCATGTCCAAGGGTCCCTCGCGGAGAAAACTGAACCCCCGATCGGCAACGTCGAGCTGCGGCGACGACACCCCCAGATCCATCAAAACCCCGGCGACATGGCCTGACCATCCGCGCTCGGACACGAAGCGGTGCAGATCGGAGAAACGACCGTGTTCGATCTGAAAACGTGGATCCGCCGTCAAATCCCGCGCCGCAGGCGACTCCACGGCCTCCAGATCACGATCGATCGCCAACAACCGACCCTCCCCCCCCAATCGCCTCAGGATGGCCTGAGCATGGCCACCCCGGCCAAACGTGCAGTCCACATAGAAACCATCCGGACGAATCGCGAGCCCGCTCACCACCTCGGCCAACATCACGGGCCGGTGCTCAGCCTCCACGGGCCTGGTCAAAACGACAAGGCTCCCAACTCTGGACCCAGCTCGTCGAGATTGTCGAGACCGGCTTCCTCCAGCCATTCCTGGCGGCTACGCTCCCAGAGGTCTTCTTCCCAGATCTCGAATTTATTTCCCTGCCCGATGAGCACGGCACGTTTTTCCAATCCCGCGAACTTGCGCAAAGGTTCGGGAATCAGGAAGCGCCCCTGCCCATCCAACCCACATTCCGTCGCATGGCCAATCAGCAGGCGTTGGAGCCGTTTCACTTGTTTGTTCAGCGCTGGCAGCTTCACCAGCTTTCGTTCCAGACTTTCGAATTCGGGCATGGGGAAAAGCAGTAAACAGGTGTCGAGACCAACGGTAAGGACCAATTGCCCATCACAAGATTCGCGCAGCTCGGCCCGATAGCGCGTGGGCATGGCCATACGGCCCTTGTCATCCAGATTGATGGAAGTTACGCCCCTGAACAAGCTGCTCTTTTAACCCCACAATACCCCAAGATATGCCACTTTCTCCCACTTTGAGAGCACTATATGAATGCTCGTGACGCAAGTCAACAAGCACTGGCAAAAAACCATATCTTTCTGTTTTAAAAGGTTTTTCTGGCGAAGCGGGGCCGCCAATGGCAGGCGCAGGGGGTAGTGGGGACGATTCGAAATGCGGCGAAGCGAACGAGCGGCGGCCCGACGGGTAAATGAACGGGAGAGAAACGACGAGAGTGAAAAAAATAGGCAGCGTAGCCGCAGTCCCCTGGCGGAGATTGCGAACGATCGAACCTAAACCGGGCTCCGCCCGCTAGGCACGGATTCCAGCGGACGCGCCATCCCCGCGCTGCTCAGGGCTCAGGCACGGTGACCGTTTTGGGGTGAGGCGCGATCATCGCCAGGAATTCCGCCTCATTCAGGACGGGTATACCGAGCCGCCGGGCTTTCTCGAGCTTGGTGCCGGGATCCGAACCGGCGACGACGTAGCTGATTTTCTTAGAAACGCTGCTCGAACACCTGGCTCCGAGTCTTTCGAGCCGTTCCTGGGCTTCCGACCGGGTCATCCCGGCCAGCGTTCCCGTGAGCACGAACACCAAACCTTTCAGGGGCTGATCGGTGGCTGCGGCGGGAGGTCTCGTTTCCCAGGTCACACCGCGTTCCAATAGCTGTCGAATCACTTCCCGGTTGTGTGGCTGCTGGAAAAACAGATGGATGTGGCGGGCCACCACCGGGCCTACGTCAGGTACCTGCATCAACTCTTCTTCGCTCGCGGACATCAGCGCATCCAGCGAACCAAAGTGTTCCGCGAGCGCTCGGGCCGTGACCTCGCCGACATCCCGGATACCGAGCGCAAACAGGAACCGCGCCAACGTCGTTCGCTTGCTGCGCTCGATGGCGGCGAGGAGGTTGGCCGCCGATTTCTTTCCCATACGCTCCAATCCGGCGATTTCTTCGGCGCTCAATCGGTAGAGGTCCGCCACCGTGGCGACGAGTTTCTTTTCCACCAACTGATCCACCAACCGGTCGCCCAGACCTTCGATGTCCATTGCCCGTCTCGATGCAAAGTGTTTGATCGACTCCTTCTGTTGGGCCGGACAGAAGAGACCGCCGCTACAGCGGGCCAGTGCTTCGCCGGGGGCCGATTCCACGGCCGCACCGCACTCGGGGCAGTGCTCCGGCATGCGAAACGACATGGCACCGGGCACCCGCAACTCGGGGACGACCCTTACTACTTCGGGAATCACATCCCCCGCTCTCCGCACGATCACCGTGTCCCCCACTCGCACATCCTTGCGTTTCACCTCGTCCGCATTGTGAAGAGTCGCGCTGGTAATCGTAACCCCGCCCACCGACACCGGTTCCAGCCGGGCGACCGGGGTCAGCACACCGGTTCGACCCACTTGCACGTCGATACCGACGATCCGGGTCATCGCCTCCTCCGGCGGGAACTTATGCGCGATGGCCCAGCGCGGGGCACGGGAGACGAACCCCAAGCGTTCCTGGAGCCGGAGATTGGCAACCTTGTACACGACACCGTCGATATCGCAGGGAAGCGAACTGCGACGCAGGGCGAGCGAGCGATAATAGGCGAGACAGCCCTCAACCCCAGTAACCACGAGTAGCTCGGGGGATATCGGCAATCCCCACTCTTGGAATGCCTGCATCAGCTCGAAGTGGGTTTCCGGCAATCGTTCCGCGGGAAAAGCACCAAAACCGTAAGCACAAAAGCTTAACGGGCGGCTCGCCGTAACCCGTGGATCCAACTGGCGCAGACTTCCTGCAGCGGCGTTGCGTGGATTCGCGAAAAGCTTCTCGCCCGCCTGGCGCTGTCGTTCATTCAGTTCGAGAAATCCATTTTTCGGCATGAACACCTCGCCGCGAACCTCGAAACGGGCAGGAAATCCACTCCCCTGGAGGTGGAAGGGAATGGATCGGACTACGCGCACGTTGTGCGTCACGTCCTCGCCGACATAGCCGTCTCCGCGAGTCGCCCCGCGAACCAAGACCCCGTCTTCATACAACAGACTGACGGCGAGCCCGTCGAGTTTGGGCTCAGCCACGTAATCGATGGCCGCGGAGGTTTGCAAGCGTTCGTGGATACGCCGATCGAAGGCGATGATATCGTCCTCACTGAAGGCGTTCTCCAGCGATAGCATTGGAACTTCGTGCGCAACGGTCGCGAACTCCTTGACCGGTGGCGCACCCACGCGCTGGGTGGGGGAGTCGGGCGTGATCAGTTCCGGGTGCTCCCGTTCGATGGCGACCAACTCCGCCATCAGACGGTCGTACTCCGCGTCACTGATCAGCGGGGCATTGAGCTGATAATAGCGGACGTTGTGGAACTCGATTTCGGCACGGAGTTTCCGAACCTTTTGCAGAAGTTCGTCGGAGACCGTCACGGTCGTTCACACGCCTCCGCCAAGCGCTCACGCATCTGGACGATGGCGCTTTCGCTCACCCGTGCCCGATTCTGGTCTCGGATCGTGCCACCGAGAGCGGCAGCGAGGGCGCGACAGGTATCCACCAGATCGTCGAAAACCTCCATGGGGTTGGGAACCTTCGCCGGTTGGAAGAAAAACACCACCCCTGGACACCGGAAACTGCCCATGTCGCTGACCGGAAAAGTGCCCGGCTCGACGAGGCTCGCGACACTGAACAGCGGTTCGCGATATTCGGGATCGTAGCGATGGAAGATACCCATTTCCCCGTATACCAGGTCAAGGTCGATCAAGGCATCCCGCAAGTCCTCTCCCCGGAACCACTCCCGGCCTTCGCTGACGACATTCAATTGGATGATGAACGGTGCTCCGAGCGCCGTGGCTCGCTCCTTGCCGACTTCCTGCGGACCGCCGCTGGCCTCCCGTGGCGCGGAAACCCGGGCGCCCTGGACCTCGCTCGAGTAAGGTCGTACCTCTTCCTCCGCTGCCGGTACTCCGGTCGTCTGTCCACCGAATTCTTCGTCGGACCCCGATTCGGCCTGCGCGAAACGATCCTCCTCCGCCGTGAGTTCGTCGAATTCATCCCGCCGTGCCATGAGATCCAGGATCCGCGGCTTGAAACGACCCCAGACATAGACCCCGGCGATAATGACAACGCCTACGACGAGCAAAATGATGCGAACCGTGTCTCTGTCCATTTCGATTCTCAGGCTGAGGCCAACTCCACGGCGGCATCGACGTCCACCGCGACGACACGCGATACACCGGGTTCCCGCATGGTCACGCCCATCAAATATTGCGCGATTTCCATGGTCACTTTGTTGTGAGTGATGAACAGGAATTGTACCTTCTCGGCCATTTCTTTCACCAATTCGCTGAAACGACCGACATTGGCGTCGTCCAAGGGAGCATCCACTTCGTCGAGCAAACAGAAGGGAGCCGGGTTGAGTTCGAACACCGCAAATACCAGGGCCACCGCCGTCAAGGCCTTTTCGCCCCCGGACAAGAGGTGAATCGAACTGTTCCTCTTGCCGGGAGGTCGCGCCATCACGCTGACGCCGGCGGTGAGCGGATCACTTTCCGTGAGTTCCAGGTTGGCTTGCCCCCCTCCGAAAAGCCGGGGGAACATGCGCTGAAATCCGGCATTGATCTTCGCGAAGGTTTCCTGGAAACGGGCGCGACATTCGCGGTCGATCCGCGTGATCGCTCCATCCAGGGTGTCGAGGGATTCGCTCAGGTCCCGATATTGCTCGTCCAGGTAGCGCAAGCGTTCTTCCTGTTCCTGATATTCCTGCATGGCCGCCAGGTTGACGGCACCGAGCCGGTCGATCTCCTCCCCGAGCCTCGTCACCGCCGCCAACCACGCCTGCTCCTCGGCCTGTTCCGGCAAACCGCTGACTACGTCTTCCACGCGCACCCCGATTTCCGCCAATTGCTCTTCGACCGCCTGCCTGCGGGCTTCCGTGGACTGATACGCCAAGCGGGTTTGCTCCGCGCGATCCCGCAGCGCGGCGAGCTCCCGTTCCAGGCGAAGACGCTCTGCCGCGAGTTCCCGCCCTTCCGTTTCCAGTTCCCCGCCTCGGCGACGCAGATGCCCCAACTCTTTTTCCAGGGCCTCCCTCTCCTGAGTTAGATTCCGTAGACGAAGCCGCTCGTCTTCGAGGGGTGAAGCGGATTCCCCCAGTTTCCGGTGCAGCGCAGCCAGTCTTTCCGAGATTTCCTGGCAGTGATCTTCCACGCGTTGCAAATGTGCCGCGGTAAGGGACTCGCTGGACTCCAGCGTCTCGATCCGACTTCGAAGCCGACCCGCCTCCTCGCGGGTTGATCGCAACCGTTCCTCGGCGGCGGCGAAAGCCTCTTCCTTGGCGCGACATTCCCCGGCTTGGCGCTCCATCGTCTCCCGCAACTCCGCCATGGCGGTTTCCGCTTCCGCCAAGGCGACTTCCCATTCCGCCCGTGACTCGGCATTCTTGATTGATTGTTCAGATAACTCTGCCAACTCCTCGACAATCCCCGCCAAGCGCCGCCCGACTTCCTCCGCACGAGCTTCCGCCGCCGCGATCTCTGCCCGTGTACGGGCGATCTGTCCGGCCAGACTCTCGACCCCCGCGCGGGCCTCCTCGCACGCGGCCTCGCTGGAGGTGAGCTCCCGCTCCACCCGAACCGTTTCCTGTTCGAGTTCCTCGATCCGGTGCTCCAAGCCTTCCAAGCGCTGACGCTGTTCCCTGAGCTCCCGCTCGCGCCGGAGCACCCCGGCGCGACCATCGTCGGGTTTCTGTACCAGCAGCCAGCCCCTCCCTATCCGGACCCCGTCAGGTGTGACGATGGATTCGTGCGGCAGCAGGGATTTGCGGCGCTCCGCCGCCGCCGTTACATCCTCGGCGCAGTGCACGCCGGCCAGCAGGCTGTGCAAAGGAAACGGGGCACGCACCCGATCCACCAGAGATCCTGGCTTAGCCACGGACTCGGACCACCCGTCCCGAATCTCACAAAGAGCGAGCGATTCCGTGACTCCATCCGCGGCGATCTGCTCTGCATAGGCATCGATGTCCGTGACACAAATCGCCTCGAGGTGGGCGCCCAACACGGCCTCCGCTGCGGACTCCCAGCCCGGGGTGACTTCGATTCGCTCCCCCAAGCGCTCGGCGTCGACCAAGCCCCACCGTTCCAGCAGTTCGTTCAGGCCGGAACGATCACGCCCCAAGGCGTGACGCTGCAGCGTCTCGAGCGATGCGATCCTGCCTCTGACAGCGTGACTCTCGGCGCGGAGCTCGCCTCCCTGCTCGCGCAGCGCGCGCAACCGTTCGCGGATCCGCTCGGCGGACTGGGCGGCTTCCCGGCTCGCCGTGAGCGCTTCCCCACGCGCCGTCTCCGACGCGGCGAGGTGACGACGCAAGCTCTCCGTGTCGCAGGTGGTGAGCGATCTTTGGAGCTGTTCTCGCTCTTGGAGGAGACGTTGCCGCCGTGTCTCGATTTGCCGCTCCTGCTCACCTGCCTGCTGCAATCGCGACCGCAGCAAGGCGGAACGCGCATCCAGTCCATGCCGGGCAGCGTTCAGGTCGTCCCATTGTTTTCGGGAAGCGGCGAGCACCGCCGCCGCGGCATCTCGATCCCGTGATGCCTCTTTTTCGCTGTCTGCCAGCACCGGCAGGTTCTCCCGACTCAGCGCCAATTCCTTCCGTATTTCCTGCAAGCGCAACTGATCCTGCTCGCGGTCGCTTGCCACCTTTTTGAGTTCTGTTTCCACGCGGGTCAGCTCACGGGCCGACTCCTCTTGCGCCTGCAAGGCATGGCGGATGAATTGATCGAGGCGGCCGATCTCCGCACCCAGTTCATAGAACCGCGCTTGTCGCTCTTGCAAAGCTTGCTGCATGCTTTCCACGCGTGCGCGGATTTCCCCCGCCTGAGCCGACAGCTCCCGTTCCTTGCCCTGTAACTCCCGAATACTCCTTTCCAGCTCCTGCAATACCTGCCGGTGCTGCCCAAGTTGTTGATCGTAGCTACGCCAGCGGATGCCAAGAAGTTCCAGCTTGCGGGTGCGCTCCTCCTCGCGCAGCGCAATGAACCGTTCCGCCTTTTTCGCCTGGCGCTCCAAGTGCCCCAACTGGCGGGTGACTTCGTCGCGGAGATCC
>DATMAX010000040.1:0-113980 GCA_035559395.1 Methylococcus sp.
CGGGACTCCCGCCGCAGTTCTTCGCCCAACAATCGCCGCGACCGCCTTCTCCACCACTCGCTACGGGTACGGAATCCACCGGAACCCGGTGCTAGCAAGTCACGGACGAGCCATATCAAACGGTGCTGGCGATACCGCCGGTAGCCGCCGAACACTTCGTCGCCCCCTTCCCCACTGAACACCACTTTCAGTTCTTTTGCCGCGACTTCGGACAACGCCGAGGTGGGGAGGCTCGCATAATCCCGCATGAGATCATCGGCGGCCCAGACCATGTGGGGAATGCGTCGGAAAAAGTCCTCGCGACGGAGACGAATCGACGTATGCTGACTGCCAAACCGGTGGGCGATGCGCTCGGCATCGGCGAGTTCGTCTCTCATTGTGGCATTGGCATAACCGATCGAAAAAGTCCGCACCGGCTGGGCCTGCAACCGACTGAGCATCGCCAACAGGATGGCGGAATCGTTTCCCCCCGAAAGAAAGAGTCCATAGGGCACGTCGGAGCGGACGTGCTCCCGCATGACTTGCCCGAAAAGCTCATCGAATTCCCCTGCGGCCTCCTCCTCTTTCATCTCACGTGGATCGGTTTCGAGAGGGGACCAATAACGCCTCCGTCGAATCCGCAAATCACCGTCCACCTCGACGACTTCACCGGGTGCGATCCGGCGAACTCCGGCGAAAATTGTTCTTTCTCCCGTGCAGCAATGATTGTGGAGGAATTGCGAAAACGCCGCCGGATCGATCTCGGGAGCCTTGGGCAAGAGCGGGAGAATGGCCTTGATCTCGGATGCGAATATCAACCGGTCGGGAAAGACTGCGTAAAAAAGCGGCTTGATCCCCAACCGATCCCGCCCCAACAGTATTCGCCTACGTGCCCCGTCGTACAGGGCAAAGGCAAACATGCCATGCAATCTCTCGACAAAGTGAACCGGATCACGGGCATAGGCATGAAGAATGGTTTCGCTGTCGGAATGGGTGGCAAAGGTGTGACCTTCTGCCTCCAATTCGGCGCGAAGCTCCAGGTAATTGTAGATTTCCCCGTTGGCGACGAGCGCGAGCCGATGGTCCCGGTTGCGGATCGGCTGCTGACCACCCTTGAGATCGATGATCGAGAGCCGGGTATGGACCAGACCGAAGGAATCTTCCACAAAGATTCCATGACCGTCCGGACCGCGGTGAGCGAGGACATCGACCATGGGCCGAAGCACGGCCTCTTGGACACCCGCTTGACGCAAGATCAACCCGGCGATTCCACACATGTCGTGATGGCAATTCGGAGTCGAAACGCCAGCGCGCCGAATCCTATTCCTTGTCTCTCGGTGGGCTTACGGGAAACTTCTGCAAAAACGGAAAGGCGCCCTTCCGGGCGCCTTTGTCGAACTCCCCATGTTTGGGATCATTTCTTTTCGCGCAGGGTGTGTAGGATGCGATTGACCAGGCCGATACTCGCATCGATCACATGACCGATGAATCCGATCGCCATAGCCAATACGTCCTTGGCCGTCATCCCTCTGAGCCGCTCGCGCCCGAAGCGCAATACGAGCGGGGTTCCAAATAGACCGGCGACGAAGCCCAAGACCAACGTACCCGAAAACCAAGTTGCTGAAGCCCGGGGTGGCGCTCCCGACTCCGACTTTTTCTGCGCGACCTCGCCGGGTTTTTCCGCGCCTGCGCCCACCGGGGGAACGGACGGTTGGGCGCGCCCATCGGCCGTAGGGACATAGTTGTCGGGAATCGCCAGATCCGATACGCCCGGAATGCTTGGGAAAGTGCCACTCCCCTTGCCCACGATCAATTGCCCCTTCATCCCTTTTTCCATGTGCTGGGCAATGTCACAGTGCACCAAATAGGTCTTGTCTTCTTTCGGCAGGATCAGGGTGCCGCTGATCTTCGCCGGCCCAGTGACTTCCAGATGGAACATGCCCTTGTCGTAAATATACTTGGGCAAGCCGTGCATCATCCACTGATGGCGAACGTTGTCCTCGTTGACGAAGTGCACCGTCAACCGCGCACAGGGTTTGATCCGCCATTCGCGTTCGCTGAATCCGAACATGGTGCCGGGAAATTTCTGGGCATATTTGTGCCCGGCGTAGACGGTGATTTCCGCGTCTTCCGAGATCTTATTGCATCCGCCGGGCAGCTTGTCCTTGTTTTGCCCCATGACCATGCCGCCTTCCATGTCCATGAGATGGCCGTCCCCATGATCCATGAGATTGGTATGTTCCTTGATGACCAGTTTTTGCTCGGCCGCAGTCGCAAGGCTGAGTACGCAAAATCCCGTCGCCAGAAGATGTCGCATCGTAATCATGATCGACTTCGCACTCATGTTTGCTGGTTGCGCACGGCGGCCGTCAGCTCCGAAATCACGCGGAGCAGCCACTGCCGGTAGGCATATACAAAATAGCTTGCGATTCCCAACAGCAAGCCCACGAACAAGTTACGACCCGGTCTGCTGGGTCCGCCTCCCGCAACCTCGACCGGTTGCGCCACCCCTTTGGCGGTCGGCGGAACCTCGGGCTGAATGAAGGTGATCGGGTCCCCGAGGCTGGCGTCGAAGACCTCCTGCCAAGGCGGGATCTTCCGCTGCCAATATTTCTTGGTGAAGTATTGATCGAGCTTCATGCCATGAGTCTTCGGCGTGCCGTTCTCATCCACGTACTGCTTGTAGGCGATCAGGCTGAGGCTGCCGCCTTCGCCCATCCCATCCGTCGTGAATGCCTTTTCCACGTGATCGTGGAACATCCACAATCCGGGGCCGAAACTGCGCAAACCGTCATCCGTGGTATCCAGCTCCAGATCCAATCGCTGCGCCGGTGAAAGCGTAAAGACATCCCGCCGGATACGGGCTTCCGGTCGCAACTCGACGCCATCGTAGTGCGTTTCCAGCGGTTTGTGCCCGTGCGTATGCAATGCCAGCACCTCGGTGTGGCCGTTGAGAACGCGGAGCTTGACCTTTTGGTTGGGCTCCACCACCACCATGGACTCCCGCAGGGTGTACGGGAAAGAGCGGCCATTCAGGAGAAAATAATCATCCGAAGCATCAGTGAAGTCGTAGTCCTGGTTGATGGCATGGGCGATCAGACGGGGATCGTTGAAGGACTGCACCAGAGCATGCAATTCCTTGTCCACCGACTGAAAGTGCAAATCGTACTCCTGTGCGTATTTCTCAAGTACTGCTTTGGAAGGATGCCGGACCTGGCCGGCGCCCACGTTGAAAGTCTGAACCCAGTTATTGGGGCGATTCTCCTCCACGATGAACATCCCCGCCAAACCGAATGGAATGTGCGTGTGGGGCTGTACATGGCAATGATAATACATCGTGCCAGGCTGACGAGGTTTGATCACGTAGGTCTTGCTTTGCCCCGGCATGACGTCCATGGCACTGGTCTGACCGACGCCATCGTTGCCTTCGCCGCTATGATCCATGAAGGGATGGTCGACTCCATGCAGATGGATGGAATGCGGAAAATAGTGGGTATTCTCCAAAACCAACCAGACGATGTCGCCCTGCTCGACTCGGATGACCGGGGCCGGCATACGCAACATCGGATTGGCCTCGACGCTGGCGAAACTCCGCGTCGACATGTCACGGGTTTTCGGTGCGAACACCCAAAATCCCGGCTGTACCCCCGGGGCAATATCGAAGGTGGGCACCACACCGGCGAAATCTGGGGAATGGCCGTTCAGCTCCATCACCTCGAGCTTGATGATGATGTGATCCGGGTCGCCGTCGTTGTCCAGATCGTTCGACTTGATGACGGCGTCCGCGGCCAGATGGGTATCCATCAAGGTCTGCATCGAAATGTTGTTGGTCCCCTTGACGAACGCCGCGATCTCGGCCGGACTGTCCGGATCGCAAAGCCGCGACTCCTGGATTTCCACGCCCTCCAGTACCTGTGCCTTACGCCACTCTGCAGGCGTCCCGCCCGGACAGAACGGTTCGACTTCGCCCAATTCCACCTTGCCGGTTTCAGGCACCGGGGTCAGCGCCGAGGCGTAGCCCCACCAGGAGGCAAAAGCGGAAGCGAGCAGAATCAAAGTCGTGCGTTTGATGATGATCATGGTTACAGGCACGGTGACGGGAAGACGCGGAAATTCATCGTTGGATCGGTGCCGTCCGAAGTGAAGACTTCTAAGCTTGCTTTTTCAGCAGACGATCCACTGCCCCCTTGAAACCAGCATTCGACAGATAAAGGATATAGCCGATGGCGGCAAGTACCACCGCGATCACCAAATAAGTGCTGAAAGAGAGACCGGTCTGGCTCACCCCGATCCTGAACGGCACATGAGCATCGATTTTCTGGCCTTCATTGACCAGGGTTACATGGGCCAGATAATCGCCTGGATCGGTAAAATTGATCGTGGCGTTTACCGTACCCGTCGAATGAGTCGCGGGGGGCTGGTAGAACAGTCGGGTCCCTTCCGGTTCTTTGGTGATCTCGAATTCTACCGTCATGTTCCGCAATGCCTTGCCCTCATAGTCGAACACCAGGGTGGTCGCGCCGGTTTCGGGGATCTTGTCGCAATACTCGGTCGTACCGGTAAGCTGCGGCTGATAAGCCGTAAAATGGACCCAGTGGGATCCAACCGGAATCCGGCATTGGTCGACATCGACGCCGGTTCCTCCGCCATGCGCCCAGGAAAAGCCGGTGGGAACCAGGATGGAGAGAACCAACAGCACGGGCCTTAGTCCGCCTTTCCACGAATTCGTTCTTGTCATGGGAACGTACCTCGCTCTTATATAGTGTTTTAATATCAAGAAATTGCACTCAGCTCAGTCCCGGAAGCACACCAGGACCAGCAACGAAAATCGACATGGCGTCGGGCGCGGGCAGACTAACACAGAAGTACCATGAAATGAAGCAACTCATGCTGCTCGCGAACCGAGACAGTAGACCCATCACTCCGGATTTCGTTCCCATTGGCGTCCGCTTTTCTTTTGAGCATCCGGCAACACGGAAAAACTATTTCTCAATCTCCAGCAGTGGATCCAATTGCCCCGCCCGATCCAGCGCCAACAACTCTGCAAATCCCCCTACATACTGCTCACCAATGAAAATTTGCGGAACGGTACGTCGTCCTGTGGCTTCCATCATCTCCGCGAATTGAGACCGGTCGAGATCCACCCGGATTTTTTTGATCTGTGAGATACCCCTGGCTTTTAGTAGTCGCTCCGCCGCCAGACAATACGGACAGGTAGCAGTGGCATACATGCGCACTTGGACCATCGGTGATCATCGTTGGTAATTCCATACAATTTGTAAAGTTTAACATGGATGGATAGCGCACACGAATAAGGCGCCACCTCATCCGTGCGGTAGCTCTCACGGGGCGAAGACCGTTAACCGCTCGGCTCTTTAGGACCGATAAGCCAGGTGACGAGATGGGCACACAAAAAAGAGGCGCCCGCAGGCGCCCCGTAGTACTCGATCAAGAGCCGAGTCAGAGGTGGTACGCGGTTTCACCGTGCTCGGTGATATCCAGACCCTGCCTTTCGATTTCCTCGGGCACACGTAAACCTACCAGGAGGTCGACAATCTTATAGGCCAGAAAGGAGACAGTTCCGCTCCACAAGACGGTGATGCCGACAGCCCAGGCTTGACTCACCACCTGCCCCAACAGGTCATACTGCCCCGGGGCATTCGCTACGTAATCCCAAACACCTAGCCCCCCCAGCGACGGCGAGGCGAATATGCCCGTTCCCAAGGCACCGAGCATTCCTCCGATCCCATGAACACCGAACACATCGAGAGAGTCATCATACCCAAGCGCGTTCTTGAGGCTGGTGACCGACCAAAAGCAGACCACTCCGGCAAGCGCACCGAGGACGATGGCACCCATCGGCCCGACAAAACCACAGGCCGGCGTGATGACGACCAAACCGGCCACCGCGCCTGAAGCTGCACCCAGCATGCTCGGCTTGCCACGGGCAAGCCATTCCGCAAAAGACCATGCCAGCGTAGCCGCCGCCGTAGCCAGCATCGTGTTGAGGAAAGCCAGGGCAGCCGTACCGGTAGCTTCGAGATTGGAACCCGCGTTGAAGCCAAACCAACCGACCCATAACAGGGAGGCCCCGATCATAGTCATGGTTACGCTGTGCGGAGCCATGGACTCTTTCTTGAAACCGATTCGCTTGCCTACAAGCAAACAGCCGATCAAGCCTGCCACCCCGGAATTGATGTGGACCACGGTACCACCGGCAAAATCCAGAGCCCCTTTTTGATAAAGGAACCCAGCAGTGGCCGTGGCGGCCTCTGCTGCGGCGGCATCCGTATAGGCGTCGGGTCCTGCCCAATACCAGACCATATGGGCGATTGGGACGTAGGAAAAAGTAAACCACAATACCATGAACAACAATACCGCGCAGAACTTGACACGCTCGGCGAACGCCCCGACGATCAGGGCAGGCGTAATCGCTGCGAAAGTCAGCTGGAAAACGATATAAATGTATTCGGGAATCACCACGCCCTTGCTAAAAGTTGCGGCCACCGAATCCGGGGTAACCCCTTTCAAAAAGATTTTGTCGAAGCTCCCGAAGAATGCATTGCCTTCGGTAAAAGCCAGGCTGTATCCATAGGCCGCCCAAAGGACTGCCATCAGAGAAAAAATCACGAACACCTGCATCAATACCGAAAGCATGTTCTTCGCGCGTACCATGCCACCGTAAAACAGCGCCAATCCCGGTAGCACCATCAAGGTAACCAACACAGTAGCCACGATCATCCACGCCGTATCCCCCTTGTCGGGCGACGGCTTTTCAACGACAGTCTGAACCGTCTCTACCACCGTTTCCACTATGGTTCCCCCTTCCTGTGCTGCGGCCAATATGCCGTAACTCGCCAAGACCAGCCCGACCCAGGGCGCCAACATTTTGTTCATATCAGTTTTCTCCTGTTGTCGTTTCTGATTCTCTTACAGCGCCTCGGGACCGGTTTCGCCGGTCCGGATCCGGACGACTTGCTCCAAATTGGCCACGAAGATCTTTCCGTCGCCGATTTTTCCCGTGTTGGCAGCTCGGCTGATCGCCTCGATCACTGACTCTAGCTTATCATCCGTAATCGCCACCTCAAGTTTGACTTTCGGCAAAAAGTCCACGACATACTCTGCTCCCCGGTACAACTCCGTATGTCCCTTTTGCCTCCCAAACCCCTTGACTTCGGTCACCGTGAGTCCGGTGATCCCAACCTCAGAAAGGGCTTCGCGAACATCGTCCAACTTGAATGGTTTGAGTATTGCAGTCACGAATTTCATGCGTGTCTCCTGGATTCGAATGGTATACGGCATCCGGCAAAGACTCGGGTCGAGCTTGCTCGATCGCCGTGCGATGGCTCCGGCAGAACCTATGCAGGAGGCATACCAAGAAGCTGACCGCCCGTTATAACAATTGGTTCTGCTTGGCCTCTGCCGCAACCTGCACCTATTTCGTCAAATCAGCCCGAGAGATCTGCACCAAAATAGAGCGCTCACAGGGGGGCCAGAGCCTCGGATTCACCACATGGCCCTGATCGCCGACCTCGCGGTTTCATAGGACGCATACTGCCCAAAGCCGTGGATTCCTGATTTATCTCCCCCGAGCTCTCCCACAAAACCTATTCTACTTGCGGGATTTTCTTTATGATGGGTCGGCGAAACGTTCCGAGCCATTTCGATCTCGGCATGTGCGTATCCGGCCTCGCCGTCCGCACGTCTCCATGACGGGATGCCGGTGTCATTCCATGAAAATTTCGGAGGAGGTTTTCCCATGCCCGCAAGACGAAAATACCGCTTTACTGCAGGCGTCGCCGCACTTTTGCTCGGTGGATCGGCAACCGCGTGGGCTGCGCCCAATATGTACTGGGACCATCTGCAGTCGACCTTGAGTCAGGCAGATTGCGTCAACAAGGCCGAATCCATCCTGGTTGCCGAGAAAGCGGGCCGTATCTCCAAAGATGTGGATTCGGTCCGATCCTGGAGTGAGAAAACCGTAGGCGTGGTGGAATGCATTCCATCCGATGGCAAGCTCATGGTCTTCGTCTTGGCAGGGAGCGACGATGCCAGTGCCGCCACCAACTTGTTCAATGCCCTGAAAAACGGGATGCAAAAGTAACCCCGTCCGATCCGCCGATCGGCCTGCACGGCTGATCGGCGTTTTCAGGTGTGCTTGCCGGGAAATTTTCCTGTGTTTCCCGAGATATTTGGTTTACGACGACGATGACGAAAAAGCTCTCAGGCGCCTGATCGGTCTCCGTGGAACCGTACCGATCGCACCTCACAAATTCGGACCGTTGATTCTCTCCCCTTCCGACCCGAGACAAACATCGGTTCTGGACGACTTCGCCCGGACTGGGTATGCTGTTTTTCTATGATCGACAAGACTACACTCGACGACCTTTCCAAGCGCTTGGCCGATGCGGTCCCGTCCAGCTTGTTCGGACTGCGTGAGGATCTGGAGAAAAATTTCCGGGCGGTCCTGCAAAGCGCGCTGACCAAGCTGAATCTGGTGAGCCGGGAGGAGTTCGACACCCAGCGCGCGATATTGGAGCGGGCACGCCTCCGGATCGAAGAGCTCGAAGCGCGTATTTCCGAATTGGAAAATCGGCTGCCTCCCTCCTGAGCCCAATCCCGGAGATGCGGTCATGGCGCTCGCCGTCGTCTATAGCCGCGCCAAACACGGGATCGACGCTCCGGAAGTGGCAGTGGAAGTGCATCTCGCTCCGGGATTGCCGGGCTTGACCATCGTTGGGCTCCCGGAAACGGCCGTGCGGGAGAGCAAGGATCGAGTTCGCGGAGCCTTGCTCACGGCAGGATTCGAATTCCCTGCCCAACGCATTACCGTCAATCTGGCGCCGGCGGACCTTCCCAAGGAGGGTGGGCGATTCGATCTCCCCATCGCCCTGGGGATCCTGGTGGCGTCTCGACAGGTCCGCCCAAATTCCCTGCAAAATCTCGAATGCATCGGCGAACTCGCCTTGAGCGGTGAGCTACGCCCCGTCCCCGGAGTCCTGCCGGCAGCCCTGCGTTGCCGGGCCGCGGGACGGGAGCTGATTCTGCCGCAAGCGAATGCCGAAGAGGCCGCTTTGGTGCGCGGTGCCCGCTTGATCCCGGCGCGCCACTTACTCGAAGTTTGCGCCCATCTCAACGGCCTCCACCCGCTCCCGACCTGGGAGTCGCAACTCGAGGCCGCAACGGTCGCCGAGGCGGAAGATCTGGCCGAGGTACGCGGCCAATTCCACGCCAAACGTGCGTTGGAGATCGCCGCGGCCGGCCGCCACAACCTGCTGATGCTCGGCCCGCCGGGAACCGGAAAATCGATGTTGGCATCGCGCATGCCCTCCATCCTCCCGGATCTCAGCGAAGAAGAAGCCCTCGAAACGGCGGCGATCGCTTCGGTCAGCGAAGTTCCGTTCCGCCTTGCAAACTGGCGCCGTCCACCATTTCGCGCTCCGCACCATACCGCATCCGCTCCCGCTCTCGTAGGTGGAGGCAGTTCTCCCAAGCCCGGCGAGATCTCGTTGGCCCACAATGGGGTGCTGTTCCTCGACGAACTGCCCGAATTCGATCGCCGCGTGCTCGAAGTCTTGCGCGAACCGCTGGAACGCGGCTCGATCACCATCTCCCGGGCCGCGCAACGTCTCGATTTTCCGGCGCGATTCCAACTGATCGCGGCGATGAACCCCTGCCCTTGCGGTTACCTCGGCGACCCGTCGGGACGTTGTCATTGCACCTCCGACCAGATCGCCCGTTACCGTTCCCGCATCTCCGGCCCGTTGCTCGACCGTATCGATATGCACATCGAAGTGCCCCGGGTCGATCACGAGACCTTGTTCAGCGAATGCCCGCAAGACGGGGCCGACAGCACGACGATACGCCAACGCGTAGCCGCCGCCCGTGAGCTTGCTTACCGGCGTTCCGGATGTGCGAACGCCGACTTGACGGTACGCCAGATCGATCGTTTTTGCCGGCCGAATCGCACCGGTCGCGCGCTCATGGAACAGGCCATGAGCCGCCTGAATCTGTCGCACCGTGCCTACCACCGCATCCTGAAACTCGCCCGCACCATCGCCGATCTGCAAGGCTCCGTGGCAATCGAGGCGAACCACATCGGTGAAGCCATCGGATACAGGCGTCTCGATCGTACCTCCCAGGCACTATGAGTCAGCTCAACCCGCAACAACTCGCGGCGGTCACCACCGTCGATTGCCCCCTGTTGGTCTTGGCCGGGGCCGGAAGCGGAAAAACCCGCGTCATCACGGAAAAAATTGCCTATCTGATCCGCCATGGCATGGCGGCTCGCCACCTGGTAGCGGTCACCTTCACCAACAAGGCAGCCCGTGAGATGAAAAGCCGCGTGGCCCAGCTCCTCAAAGATCGGCAGACCCATGGGCTCACCGTCTCGACCTTTCATGCCCTCGGGCTGGAGATTCTTCGGCGCGAGCACCGCGTCCTCGGATTCAAGCCGAACCTTTCCGTCTTCGACGAGCAGGACCGGCTGGCGTTGCTTCGGGAACTGATCCGGCACGGCCACGACCGTTACCACTCCGACCGTGCCGAAGACCATGCGGCGCGAATCAGTCGCTGGAAAAACCGGTTCACCCCGCCCGAAAGCGCGATGGCCGGCGGAGACCCGGTGGAGCTGGAGGCCGCAATCCTCTATGAGGACTACATGCGTCACATGAAGGCATACAACGCCGTGGACTTCGACGACCTGATCCTGCTGCCCGTGCTCTTGTTTCAGAAGCATCCCGAAGTCCTGGAGCAGTGGCGCAACCGGATTCGCTATCTGCTGGTGGACGAATATCAAGACACGAACCGAACCCAATACGAGTTGCTCAAACTCCTCACCGGAAGTCTCGGCAAATTCACCGTAGTCGGCGACGATGACCAATCCATTTACGCCTGGCGCGGCGCCCAGCCGGAAAACCTCGCCCAGCTCCGCACCGATTTTCCGCGCCTCAAGGTGATCAAACTGGAGCAAAACTATCGCTCCGTGGGCCGTATCCTGAAGGTCGCCAACCGACTCATCGGCAACAACCCGCATCTTTTCGAAAAACGCCTGTGGAGCGCCATGGGTCACGGTGATCCGATCCGCGTTCTCCAGCACCGTGATGAAGTGGCCGAGGCGCGGCAGATCGCCGCCGACATCGTCCACCACAAATTCCGCCATGGCGCCGGCTTCGGCGACTACGCCATCCTATATCGCGGCAACCACCAATCCCGCCTGTTCGAAAGAGCTTTACGGGAATTCGGTATTCCTTATCACCTCGGTGGTGGCATCTCGTTTTTCGGCTTTGCCGAGGTCAAGGACGTCATGGCGTACCTGCGCCTCCTGGTCAATTCCGACGACGATGCTGCTTTTCTGCGCATCGTCAATGTTCCCCGTCGCGAAATCGGCCCCACCACCCTGGAAAAATTGGGGCAGTACGCCAACCGTCGGCACCTCAGCCTGTTTTCGGCCTGTTTTGAACTGGGATTGGAGCAAGTCTTGCCCGCAAACGCCGTACAGCGGCTACGGAATTTCTGTCAAACCATCACCGATACCGCCCATCGCGTCGCCCACGGCGACCCCTTCCCAGCCATCGACGGATTCCTCACCAGCATCGGTTATCCCCACTGGGTCCGGGAAAACAGCAACGATTCCAAGGCGGCGGAACGCAAACAGGGCAATGTGCGTGAACTCCTCGACTGGTTACGACGCCTCGCGGAGAGCGAGGACCGACCACGTTCGTTGGCCGAGACCTTGGCCAAGGCCCTGCTCCTCGATGTCCTCGACCGCAATCAGGAGGACAACACCGGGGACCGGGTCAGTCTGATGACCCTGCACGCCGCAAAAGGACTCGAATTTCCATACGTCTACCTGGTGGGGATGGAAGAAAACTTGATCCCCCACCAGACCAGTATCGAGGAGAACAACATCGAGGAGGAGCGGCGGCTGGCTTACGTCGGCATCACCCGCGCCCGCCGTCATCTGACGCTGAGCTACTGCCGCCATCGCAAACGTTACGGCGAACTGGTCGCTTGCCAGCCGAGCCGATTTCTTTCCGAGTTGCCACCGGAGGAGCTGGAGTGGCCCGAGCGAGAACCCTTGGATCCCGAGACCAAACGTCAGCGCGGTCGCGCCTCCATCGCCCAGCTGCGCAGTTTGTTAAGCGATCCCTAGTGTCGTATACTTTTCCCTCCCGCGCGCCCGTAGCTCAGTTGGATAGAGCGTTGGCCTCCGGAGCCAAAGGTCGTGAGTTCGAGTCTCGCCGGGCGCGCCATGTCAAGTGGTTTCCCATTTCACGCTCCCCGTCAGTGGGACTCGATCCTCTTCGATCTCGCCAGCGAGTTTTTGGCGATCTTTTCCCGCTTGCGGGAGAGTGACCGGCTCGTTCACCCTGCCCCGGAAATAGCGGTAGAACATCAGGCCGGAATGGCTACCACCAGCCCGCCGCCGTGGGATTGAGGATTTCGGAATTGAAGCCATGATTCCGAGCGCGAAAGCCCTTACCGAGCGCAGTCCTGCAAAGACCCCACCTGGTTCGTACCGGCCGGTCCATTCGGGCAAGCCAGACCCAAGGACCAAACGAAATCACGGCGGATCCAATCATCCGACGGCAGTGGCTTGGGAAATCCAAAGGGATTGCTGGTCAAGAGGTTGATCCCCTCAGTGCCGTCGCTCTTGACCGAGGATACCGCATGGCAGCTGATGCAGGAGGATTGGGTTAGCGGCACGCCGGCATTCTCCCCCTCGATGATCGAGTTCCCCAGCAATTTTGGCTTGAAGAAACCGGTCTGTACACCGTCGAGGCGATAGTTCTTCCATTCCGGCGCCAGATTCGCGGCATTCATCAACGCCTCAAGCTTGCGCGTCAACTGGGTCGGCTCTCCGTTGCTTCTGGCCGGCTTTGAGCCGAACGGGTCAAAGCATCCCAGAACCTTGCAGCGGTTGGGATTGGTCAGCGAATTTTGCGGCTCAAAGGTCGCCCAGATCCATTGGTCGATGAGCTTCGAGATCAGATGCATGCCCGCCAAGGCATAGCAATTGCCGTTGATCTTCTCGACATGTACGCCGGCAGAGGGATCGTCACAGCTCGCGCCGATGCTCGAGAGCAATATCCAGTCGGCTTTGATCTCGACCGCCGGGCGGGGAAACTGAATAGAGTCGCCAACGGAGGCGGCCAGAGCCTGCGCCGTTCGGTTCCAAAAGCCGGTACCAGCGATATAATCCTCGGCCGCGCCGTTTATGCGTACCTCCTCGCAGAGTACGAGATTCGGCTGGTTGGGTGGCGGCGTCTGTGCCTTGTTGCAGCCAGTGTCCGGTGCACCGACCTCGCCAGCCGGCACTATTACGCGCAGAGCGGGATTTCTCGCCAAGGCGAGCGGGCTCTCGTGCAGCGGATGGCCACCGGCGCTGCCGCCAGAGTTTGGCACCTTGAGCCCTTGCGATGGATCGGGTGGATACAGTTGCGACTGTTCAATCCAGTTCTCCCAGACCACGAAGGGATACTGGTCGTCATTGACCGGACAGGTTGCAGCGACCCAAATTCGCCAAGCCGTCTCCTCGATCGAAGAGACGATCTTGTTGGGAGCAGCACAAGGATTTTGAACGGAATCGTGCTGCCTGCCGGCCAGCACCGTGCCCGGTGCAACCGAGCCGCCGAGCGTCAACAAAACAATTGCCGCAACTGGAAATCTAGAACGTCGCATCGGTTCCCCCTTTCTCGTACGGCTGAATGGTATTTTCAAACCGTTTTTTTGCTGACTGAATTCAATTTGTCAAGTCCATCCACAGGCGCAGCGTCTCCTTACGAAAGACCCATTCCCTCCTTATTCATACTCGGCCGCCAGGCTCAACCCAAACCACATACCGCTCTCGAACCTGCCCCAGAATTGCTTCCTTGACCGCCTGGATCGATCCTCCAATTCGAGGGCTTGTTTCCGCCGCTGGCTGACCAGCTCCACCGCCCCTTCGGCCTCATACCGCTGCAACACCCGCCTGCCTGTGCCTTCCCTAACACCGGCCTTGCGCTGATCATCCTGTCGGACGCCTGTCGCAACACTTCCAGCCGCTTCCCTTCCTTCGCACTTATCTCGATCCGGTCCCACATCCCATGCTCCGCTTACAAAAGCGGACATTTCTAACTTGCCGGGTCCGGACATTACTAATTTGCTCCTACGCGGGATCTTGACAAGTACAGATACCTGTGTTCCTTTATTTCAATCCTTGGTAAAGATGGGCAAATCGAATTTTTGTCAAGGAGCTTGCCATGTCGCGACCCATCCTCCACTTCGCTTTGGTCATTGCACTCGCAGCCCCCCTGCTCGCTCTTTTTCCGGCCAAGCCCAGCCCAGCCGATCCGGATTTTTCCAAGATTGGCGACATCCTCTCCGGAAAGCGCCGTCTGTTCCCGGTGGACGACCTTGTCGTCAGCCAGTTTGACTCCACCGGAAAGCTGGTCCACACGATCGTACAAACGAAAGACGGTGGGTTGGCGTCGCAAGAGAGCTATACCAATCTCCCTAATCCCGGAAACTATGCCACCGGGATCGGGCGCATGTTCAAGCTGCCGCGCGACGTAGTGGTTACGGTGGTCAAGGATTTCGTCGTGATCCGCGATCAGAATCCGAACGGCGCGGTGACCCGCACCTTCCCGCTGAACGTAAGCGGCACTCCGAATTTGAACCAGTTCCCCAGGGCGGATTTCACCGGCGACGGTTTCGCGGATTTTGCCTACTTGGTCGACAACAACATCTACATCCTCACCGCGAAGAACGTCGAAAGCATCGACGACGGGCTGTTTTACAGCCAAGCCGGCGCGGCGCCCTTCGACCTCACCAACAAGTGGGCGGTGCTGGCCGCCTCGGATTTCGACGGCGATGGCACGCCGGAAGTGGCGCTCGCCGCTGCCCAGAACAATGACGTCACCGTCACGATTTACACCGTCTCGGTGGCGCGCGACAGCCAGGGACGACTCACCAAGATCTCGCTCGCGCCTTCCGGCTCCGCGACGTTCACCATTCCTTCAAGCACCAATTTGGAGATGGCCATGGTGGCCGGCGTGTATAGCGGCGCCCTCAATCCCGAGACGACACTGCCGCTTTCCGATCTCGTCCTGATGTACAAATACACCCTCTTCTCCGTTTTAGATCGTGTGGACTTGCGCTCGCTGCAGGTCGAAGTGGCCAGCACCAATCCCACCGTATACAGCATCGCCGTGGCCGATACGGAAAGCTGGGGCGCGACCGATAACGGAATATGGAAAATTTCGATGGTGAGTGACCATCTCAACTTTTTTGGCGATTCGCAGCAGATCGTCGCCGCCTTCACGGAAACTCCAGGAGAATATGCGCATCTCGCGGTGTTTACCCTCGACAGCAATCTCAACATCTATAAACCCAGGGAACAGATTTTTAGCTTGAATGACGCCGACGCCGGATTCTATTCGGTTGCGGTCGGCAACTTCGATCAGGAAATCGAGCAGAACCAGCCGATTCAGCTCGAGATCGCGCTACTGTATTATTACGCGGGTTTACCGGGTTTCGATCAAGCCCAGATTTGGCTGTTCCGTGTCGACCCGTCCAACAATTATGCGCTGTCCCCGATTCCAGGCGGGAATGTACAGTTCAGCGGACCACCTGGCGGCTCGTATCTGATGGCGGGCGATACGCAGGGCCGCTCGCTCTTGCTCGGGAATCCGACAAAGCTCACTACGAGCATTACCCAGCCCGAGGTGATACTCGGCACGCCGCCAATGCACGTGGACTGGATCACTCCGGCCGGGGGAATGCAACCCGAGGTGTTGAATCTGTCCGCCGCCAAAAATTTTGGCTCCACCTTCATGATGGAGCAAACGCAAGGCCAGCAATTCTCGCAGGAAAGCACCACCAGTGTCAGCAATTCGACTACCGAAACTGAGGAGGCATCTTATTCGTACGGCGTCCCCGACGTGAGCTCCGTTACGGTCGAGGAGAAGTTCAGCGCTACCCAGGAGTGGGAGAACTCAGTATCCAAAAAATATGATACGTACTCAAAAAGCTCGTTCACAATGGATACAACAACCGTCGGCGATGATCATCTTTGGTACAAGATGGAAACACAAAATATCTACATATACCCGGTCATCGGGCGGTATGTTTGTCCGGCGAAAAATCCACCCCAATCCCCGCCAACGCCGTTGTGCAGCCCCAGTGAACTGGTGCAACTCAATGTGATGTTTTCTGGGCCGAGCAATATTAGTCGGCGCCATGCCGATGCCGCTAGGGTCGAGTGGTATCAGCCTGTACACGAACCCTACAATGTCTTGTCGTATCCTTGGAATTTGCAGCAACTCCAAAACCAGTTGCACGGACAGAACATGGATTTATTGAGCTCCCCGTGGCAGTTCTATACCGACGGGGCCGAGACGACACAAAAAGTCCAGTGGTCGGCGGGATCCGGCAACGCCGTGACCGTGGGTTCGGCTCAAAACTTTTCCTGGGATACGACTGTTTCCATTAAGGGTAATACTGAATTATTTGGTGGCGAGATCAGTGGCTCGGCTAGCTTTTCGTACAATCGCAGCGAGTCGTTCAGCACGCTCAATAGCTCGACCCTCACCGCGGACGCGTCCACGGGCATCGGCATCAACCAGCCAGGCACTTTTGCTACCCCGGATCTGTATATGTATCTGGTCGGTCCATACATCTTCGGCACCAAGCCGAATCCGGCCGCGATTCAGCAGCTCGATCTCGGAACCGACGTGCAAACGAACGGCATCCTGCGCGCCGCGTTCACGGCCGATCCGACAGACAGCACCAGCGGTAGCTGGTGGGCGACGCATCCGTATTCGCAGCCCGATGTCGCACTGAACCATCCGGCGCGCTGGGATTTGAACCAGACCGGAATCACCACGCCTCCCCCCAATTGCCTGCTGGTTCAACCTGGGCAGCCTGGAACCTGGTGCGCGAGCTTTAACCCCCCAACCTCGAACCCGGATGATGTATGGACGAGTGAATTCTTTTGGATGAAGGGACTGCTGATCACGCCCAAGGAAGCGAACGGGCGCGGTCCGCAGTTCACCCGGGCGCGCGCGGGCGACAAAGTGCTGTTACAGGCCCGCGTCTATAACTATTCGATGACCGACATGCCGCCAGGGGCCACGGTGCAGGTCCGTTTCTACGGTCAGCCTTGGGATGAAACGACGCAACAACCGGCCGGCGATGCCTTCCTGATCGATCAGGTTTCGCACGCGCCGATCCCCGCGTTCAATTCGCAATCCAATCAAGGTACGCTGCCGAACTGGGTCCTGGTCAGTACCGACAAACTGGATACCGCTGCCCATGCCGATCAATATCTTGCGTTCTGGGTGCTCGTATGGATGCAGGACGCTCAAGGCAACCTCATCGGGGAGATGCCCGGTCACGGCCTGACCCAACTGCCCGGCACGCTCACCAGCATCACCGATGCCACGGGGCTGCTCGAAGCGTACAGCAACAACGTCGGTTTATATACGGCTTTGTTCTACATCGCTCCGCCCAATGCCGAAGGCGTGACCCGCGCCAGCATTGGCACCGAAGACTTGCGACTCGATCGGATCCGGCTTTCCAAGCGAATCGCTCTCCTCGGAGAGGAAGTGATCGTCCGGGCCAATGTACACGCCCAAGACGACCACGATCACTTCACCGCCCTTTTCTACGATGGCAATCCGGATCAAGGCAGCAAGGCTTTTGAACATGAAACCATTCCCCATGTACGGGGCGGCAGTTTCTATCAGCTCAGGGTTCTCTATGAGCCCGAAGAGTGCGGGGTTCACGACATCTATCTCGACATTCACCCGGGAGGTTTACGCACCCATACCAAACTCTACGTGACCATCGATCCCCGGTCGATCCTTTCCGACCTGTCTAAACACTTGCAACCGTCCGATGCCTCGATCTCACCGTCGCTGCTTCCCCAGGGCCTGCAAGGGAAAGCTCTGAGCTTACTGCGTTCTTCATGGATTCCAACCGGAACTTTCGCGTCAGGTATGCGCGGTGACGATCCGATGATGCATTTGCAGACGGCGCAAAAGCTCTTCGAAAAAGGGGACAACGCTTCGGCGCTTGCCTCGCTTGAGCAATTCAAGACGCAGGTGAGAAACCAACGGGGGAAATCCTTGTCGGGCCATCAGGCCCAATTCCTGCTCGATCGGATAGAGCATATTCTTACCTGCCTACCGACAGACAGACTCATGTGAAACCATGGGTCCATCGAGCCATAGCCATCGTCAGATCGGGGGTATGACATAACCTTGGGCTTCGGCCCGTCGGGTGTCGGAACCCCCACGTTCGAGCAACGCTCGTCGCGCTGGATTCGAACGATCTGGAACAAACGGTCGGCACTCCTCCAGCCAGGCTGATCCGATCATTTGGATTTCATTGGATGACTTCCACGCTGGAATCGGGGTGTCGGCCATTCTTCCGCGGTGTCGGCACCGCTGCCCGCGGCCCTTCTTTTTTAGTACCTCTGCCATGGGCCCTCCTCCTCCGGGCCGAAACAGTTGAGGTATTCGCTGCACTCGGCGCAACTCGGCGAGCGGCAGACGAAACCGCCTTCGCGGTCGCAGAGTTCCTTGTAGAAGAACTTCTTCCAGCGCATGCCGCGGGTGTTCCGCGCAAAAAGCGAGGGGAAATGGCGCGCGAGGAGTCCCGACAGGGTTTCCCGGTCCGGCAATCCCAGGTCCTGCCAAAGATGGTCCTCGCCGAAACAGGCGACGGCGATCGCATGGGCCAGCCAGCGGGTTTCGGAGCCATCGTCGCCACGGTGTTCGAGGAACAAAGCGAGCAGATCCTCGAACTCGTCGACTCCAGAGCGGGAACGTCGGGCTTTCGCCAAAGCCGAGCGCATCGTAGCCGGGAGATAAACCCGGTGGGCACCGGGAAAATAACGGTCCAAGAGGAGGGCGAACTCCTCGACACCGAGCCCCAGCCCTACCCTTCCCACCAAGTGCGCCGAACTGCGGGCGAGCTCGATGGCCGCGGCGAAGGCGCGAGTCACCGGATCCTGGGGCTCACGGGCATACGCCAGGAGAGGATCGTAATGGACGGCTGCCGCGCACATCGCCATCGACCGACCGGACTCCTCAGGCGGCCACGGCCTTGTGTGTATAACATTTCTTCAGACAGATCTTGGCGCAGGCCTCACATCCCACGCAGTTTTCCGCGTGCGCGATGGACATGACTTTCCTTTCGTATTCCTGATCGCTGTCGTCCCCGAGCTTCACCCATTCGCCGTCCTCGTCGATTCCCATCATCTCCAGGACTTCCCGACCACAAACCTTGAAACAACGCCCACAGCCGATGCATTTTTCCTGATCGATGGCGGCGACGAATTTCGGAACCCAAGCCTTGCCGCTGGGCAAGGTAACCGTGAATGCGCTCATCGGTTGGCCTCCTCAACCGGCGGACTCGGCGATGCGTTTGCGCAATGCATCCAATTCGCAATGGGCCTGATAGGTTTTTTCCGCCACTTCCATGATCTTCTCCCAGCCGGTCGGCAGGTCCTCGGCCAGATCGTGCAGGTCCATCTTCAGGGCGGTCGCCTGGGCGCTCAGCCTTTTCAGTTTGGCTTTGAGGTCTTCGGTTTCGGTCATGGTTCCTCCGTTGGCTTGGGGTTCACGATCGCTCAACCATAGCGAGCAACTTCCGGGAAGCGGTGGATCATCTCGACCCCGGCCCGGACCCATTTTTCTCCTTCCTCGGCGAGTTTTTCGAGGCTCGGGAAGCCGAAGCGATGGACATCGCGCAGTTGCTTGTTCACCACGATCAGGCGACCGGCAATCAGCACCAGGCGACCAAAGCCCTCGTGGTGCATCTTCATCATCGGCATCACCATGACCCCGGTGGCCCGTTCGATCGCCAGACCTACGGCGTTGTAAAACAATTCCACCCGCCATAGGGTCTCGGGATCCGGGTCGCCGACGATGGGGGTTGCCTGGCGCTTGGCCTTGTCGAGGATGTAGGGTTCCAGCAGGGCCTCATCGCTTTTGCCATCCCAGGTGCCATAGGAATCCTGAGCGCGCCACTGCTTGATCAGCTCTTGAACGAATGCCGAATCCATGGGTGATGTCGTGCCTTCCGTTTTCCGTGCGATTGCCTCAGCGGCCATGTTCCACCTCTTTGTCTTCTTCGAAATCAAAGCTACGCTCCCGGCCCTTGGCTTCCCGCCCCAGTACCTTGCGCAACCACGGCGGTGGGGTACCCTTCAAGACTTCCTGCAATTTTTCGAGCAAACCGGCGATCGGTTCCGGCTGCGGTACCTTCATCGGGTGGATACCTTGCGCCACCACCCGCGCCGCGCCGGAACCGCCGATCGCGGCCACGTAAAGAATGGCGCAATCCTTGATGGCTTCGAGCTTAGGGGCCAGCTTGTCCTCGTTGCCGTCCTCCTGGAGATCCCCCTCGAACTGGACCGCCTCCAAAAAGCGGTAATCGGTCGCCGACAGTTCATAGATGGCGATGTTCTTGGCCCAACCGAAATGGGCATCGACCCGTTTCAGGTCCTGGGTAGCAAAAGCGACTTTCATGCTTCCTCCATGGTTGGAAATGTCAGTTCTAACCAGCCGCAACCGCCGCGCCCACATCCTGGATCCCCCCGGCCGGGCGCCAAGTTTCGGGACCCGGCTCGCGGCCGTATTCGATGAACAGATTGCCGAGCGTGAAGATCAGGTCGCGCGTTCCCCGGTAACCGACCGTGACCTGATGGGCGGCGCCCAACCGATCGAACATGGGCAGCCCCCAGCGGAAAAAAGGGATCGCGAGCCGCTCGGCGGCTTGGCGGCCATGGGCGTGGGTGATCAAGAGATCACAGCTTGCAGCCCCTGCTTCGAGATCCTCCAAGTCGCCGATCACCACTTCTTCCGCAGGAAGCTTTTCAAGGAGCGGGGACTGGGTGGTAGTGACCGCCTTTCCGACCTCCGCACCCATCTCGGCGAGAAAGCAGGACACGCTCCCCAGCAGATCCGGCTCGGCGCCGATGGCGACGCGCTTGCCGCCGAAATAGAAATGACCGTCGAGCATGGCATCGAGCAGCTGACTGCGCTGTCTTCGGTATTTCATCGGCACCGGACGCCCGCTCTGCTCGGCGAGGATGCCCAGGAACTCGTCATTCGGCAGCAACCCAGTCAGCCGCTCGAACAGTACATAGGGCACGCCAGTCTTCCGGTGCAAGGCTTCCGCCGCCGGCCGCATCTGTTCACCGATGGCGAGGGTCATGGATGAGCTTCCGGTGGCGCGGATCCTGGCCACGCTTACACCACCCAGGGTGGTCGGCGTGAACTCTTCCATGTCCGGCACATGGCCGTCGAGGGAGCCGGAGAGATCCGGTACCGTGATGACTTCGAGTCCGAAGGATTCGATGATTTCGCGAACCTCTTCGATGTCCCCCGGCGTGAGATGGCAACCCGGTAACAGATTCACCCGATCGGGTTTCCTCTGCCGTTCCGAGGCAGGCGGCTCGGCCAGTTGCTCCAACAGGCGGGTCACCGCCTTGCTCCAGCCGTCCTGAAACGCGCCGTGGAAATCCGGGGTGGACACATAGACCAGTGCCACCTTGGCGAGCTCGGGATGGCGCTCCCGGATCAGGCGCAGAAAACCTTCGACGTCGTCACCCTTGACCTCCGTGACCCCGGTCGAACAGATCCCGATCAGGGCCGGTTTCGCCCGGGCGTGAATGTTGACGATTGCCTGCTCGACGTTTTCGATCCCGCCGAGGACCGTCGCCACTTCGTTCATGGCCGTGGTCTGCAGCGGAATCGCCTCGCGGAAGTGGCGCACCAGCAGCACCAGGCCGAAAGAAGTGCAGCCCTGAGAGCCATGCAACAAAGGCATGGCGTCGTCCACCCCCAGGAAAGCCAGCGCGGCGCCGATCGGCTGACTCATCTTGAGGGGGTTGACCGTGCAGGCTTTTTTGGAGACGACGACGGCAGCCATGTCTCACCCTCTCGGTTGTCCCGCCGCTTGCAGGCAGAGGGTCGGGGTGGCGGTCTCCCACGGCGCAGGCCGCCTTACCTGTTGCCAGATCGGGTTGTAGAGCGCCTTGTCGATTTCCCGGACCAATTCCACCATGCCCTCGTAGCCGGCATAGGCGTGATGGCGCTCCTGGTTGATGTCGAGCCAGGGGACCTTGGCCTTCAGCGCGACGAACTGGGACCGGCCACCCGAAAGCATGATGTCGGCCCTCGCCTCCTTGAGCATCCGATACATCTCCCTCGGTTTCATGTCTTCGACCATGTGGGCGTCCTCGCCCATCAGTGCCTTGATCCGCTCCTTGTCCTCCCTGGTGGATTTCTTGACGCTGGTGCCGACGATCTCCATGCCGGCTTCCTGCAAGGCCGCTACCACCGACCAGGATTTCACCCCGCCGGTGATGAGGAGGACCCTCTTGCCCCGGAGCCGAGCCTTGTAAGGCTCGATCCGGGCCCACGCGCGTGCCTCTTCGCGTGCGACGACCGACTCGGTGCGGGCGATGAGGTCCCAGGGCGCGCCGCGCGACACGAGAAGCGAGGCGATTTGCCGCAGAGCGTTGCTCATGTCGGAAATGCCATAGAACGACCCTTCGAAGAAGGGGATGCCATACCGCTCCTCCATCTTGCGGGCCACGTTGATCATCGCCTTGGAGCACACCATCATCGCCGCCCGCGCCCGGTGGGAAGAGGCGACCTCCCGGTATTTCGCATCCCCGGAGATGCAGGCCAGGATGCGGATCCCCAGTTCATCGAACAAGGGTTTTACCTGCCACAGCTCCCCGGCCAGGTTGTATTCGCCGATGATGTTGATGTCGTAGGGTGTGGTGAATTCGGGCTCCATGGTACCGATGACATGATCGAGGAGCGCTTCTCCCGCGAGCTTGTTGCCGAGGTTCTTGCTGCCCACAAAGCCCGGGGAGTTGACCGGGATCACCGGCTTGCCGAATTTCTGGCTCGCTGCCTTGCACACCGCCTCGATGTCGTCGCCGATCATGGCCGGCACACAGGTCTGGTAAACGAACACCGCCGGCGGATCGTATTTGGCGATGATTTCCCGGATGGATTTGAAAAGTCGTTTCTCGCCGCCGTAGACCACGTCCATCTCGTTGATGTCGGTGGTGAAGCCGGTGCGGTAGAGCCTGGAACCGGAAGACTTGGAGCCACGGTTGTCCCAGGAATTGCCCTCACAGGCGATCGGGCCGTGGACCAGATGGGCCACGTCGGTGATCGGTTGCAGCGCGATCTTGGCGCCGTCGAAGGCGCACCCTCCGGCCGCACCTCCCGGCTGCAGTTGCTTGGTACAACCCTTCTTGCGTTCCTTGTCCGACTTGGCTTGGTTCTTGGCGCAAGCGGGCTCGTTGAACACGTCCTGGATTTTGTTGGACAAGCCGCTCATGTTCCCCTCCCACGCCTCTGGTCGAAAGTCAGAACCGGACCAGGATGTCTTCGTCGCGCACGATGTACTGGCAGGCCAGCCGCCAGGGTGGCGGTTCGTCGGTCAGTTCGGCCAGCTCGATCTGGCCGCGACTGATCTTGCCGGCAAGCCGGAGTACGGTTTTTTCTTTCTCGGTCAGGTGCATGCCCATCGGTTGCTTGTCGGAGAGCACCGTCACCTGCACCGCGCAAGAGCCGCATTCGCCGTTTTCACACTCAAAGTGGATGGGAATGGCGTTCTTCCGCGCTACGGCGAGCAGAGTGTGGCAATCCCCGGCGGTGGCATACACCGTCACGTCCTTCTTCATCGCCGGGGAGGTAAAGGTCACATTGGCCATTTCGAACCTCGTGGGGCTATGGAGTGAGGACTTCGGCAAGTCTTGGATCCTCACTCCCTGCACGTTCAGCGAATGATGTCGTAGCTGTAGTCGGTCTTCGCCGGGACGATGGTGTTCTTGTCCATCTCATCGAAGATCTTGTCCAGAATCCAGACGAGGACGTTCAAGCCGCCCTGATAGCCCCAGACCGAATAGCGGTGATGGTGATGGCGGTCGAAGATCGGAAAACCGATCCGGATCAGCGGCGTGCCGGTATCACGCTCCAGGTATTTGCCATAGGTGTTGCCGATGAGGAAATCGACCGGCTCGGTGAAGAGCAGGCTGCGCATGTGCCAGAGGTCCTTGCCGGCGTACACATGGCAGTTCTTGCCGAAGGGCGAGGCATCTAGCAGCGCCTGCGCCTTCGCTTCCCAGTTCTTGCCGCCATTGGTCGAGAGGACATGCACCGGTTCCGCCCCCAGTTCCAACAGGAAGCCGGTGAGCCCCAAACACAGGTCCGGATCGCCGTAAAGGGCGAACTTCTTGCCGTGGATGTGGGCGGTGGAATCGGCGATGGCGTCCACCAGACGTCCACGTTCCTTCGCGAGCGCTTCCGGGATCGGTTTGCCGGTGAGACGGGATACTTCCATCAGGAACCGGTCGGTCGCCTGAACGCCGATAGGATGGTTGAAGGCGATCGTCTCCTGGCCTTTCTCGGCGACATAGGCCAGGGTCTTTTCCGTGCAGAATTCCTGCATCGAGAGGGTGGCCTTGGCGTGCAGCGCGTTGGCCGTGTCTTCCAGGGTGGTGCCACCGTCGTACATGCGGAATTCGCCGTCGGCGGGAGTGTCCCAGACGTCGCTGTTGTCCGCGAGGATGGTGTAATCGACGCCCATGAGGTCGAAGATCCGCTTGATCTCACGCAGATTGCCGACGGTGTAGCCGTCGAAGCCGCCGATGAAGTTGATTTTTTCGTTGGGCACGCGCTCCAGGGGAGCGGTAGTGCCCGCCTTGCCGTCCCAGAAGTGCTCGAGGATGCCCTTGAGGACGTTGTCATAGCCGGTGATATGGCTGCCGACGAACGCCGGGGTGTGGGCAAAGGGCACGTCGAACTCCATCGGCACGGAGCCCTTCTCCTTGGCGTTCTTGATGAAGGCGTTGAGATCGTCCCCGATCACTTCCGCCATGCACGTGGTGGACACCGAGATCATCTTCGGCTTGTACAGACTGTAGGCGTTGGCCAGACCGTCGATCATGTTATTGAGGCCGCCGAACACGGCCGCGTCCTCGGTCATCGAGGACGATACGCAGGAAGACGGCTCCTTGAAATGGCGGCTGAAGTGGCTGCGGTAATAGGCGACGCACCCTTGGGAACCGTGCACGAAGGGCAGTGTCCCCTCGAAGCCCACGGCGGCGAATACCGCGCCCAAGGGCTGGCAGGCCTTGGCCGGATTCACCGTGAGGGCCTCGCGAGCGAAGTTCTTTTCCCGGTATTCCCAAGTCTTGGTCCATTCCCGGATTTCTTCCACCTTGTCGTCGGACTCTGGGGATTCGAATTCCCTTTTCTTGTTCTCGAACATTTCCAGGTATTCTGGCTGGCGGAACAAGTCGAAGTGATCGAGCACTTTTTCGGCGCTTTGAGCCATGTCTGGTACCTCTCATTCTGATAGGGCCATTCGGCCTGTTTATTTCCACGGCGCCTTGGTCATTGACCACACCGGGTTGTTGATCGCCATGTCCATGTCCCGGGCGAAGATGGCAAAGCCATCGTAGCCGTGGTAGGGCCCCGAGTAGTCCCAGGAGTGCATCTGCCGGAACGGCACGCCCATCTTCTGAAACACGTACTTTTCCTTGATCCCCGAGCCGACCAAGTCGGGCTGTATAGCCTCGACGAATTTCTCGAACTCGTATCCCGTCACATCGTCGTAGATCAACGTGCCGTCCTTCACGTAATGCGTGGTGCGCTGGTAGTCGTCGTTGTGGCCGAACTCGTAGCCGGTGCCGACCACCTCCATTCCGAGGTCCTCGTAGGCGCCGATCACGTGACGCGGACGCAGGCCGCCGACGAACAGCATGACCTTCTTGCCTTCCAGACGCGGCCGGTACTTGGCGATCACTGCGTCCATCATCGGCCGGTACTTGGCGATCACCCGCTCGGCTCCTTCCCGGATCTTGTCGTCGAAGTAGCTCGCGATCTTGCGCAGGCTTTCCTCGATCTTGGTCGGACCGAAGAAGTTGTATTCCACCCAGGGAATCCCGTACTTCTCCTCCATGTGCCGGGAGATGTAGTTCATCGAGCGGTAACAATGGAGCACATTGAGCTTGGCCTTCGGAGTCGCCTCGAGCTCGGCGAGCGACCCGTCACCCGACCACTGGGCGATCACCCTAAGGCCCATCTCTTCGAGCAGGATCCGGGAGGCCCAGGCATCGCCGCCGATGTTGTAGTCGCCGATGATGGCAACGTCGTAGGGTGTGGATTGGAATTCCCGGCACTTGTCTCCGGCCTTGTCGAACACCCAGTCGCGGATCGAGTCGTTGGCAATGTGGTGACCCAGCGACTGCGACACTCCGCGAAAACCCTCGCAGCGCACCGGAACGATGGTCTTGCCCCCGTATTCCTTGGATTTTTTCTTGGAAACCGCCTCGATGTCGTCGCCGATGAGGCCGATCGGGCACTCGGACTGGACCGTGATGCCGTGGTTCAGGGGGAACAACTCCTGGATCTCGTCGATGATCTTTTCGAGCTTCTTGTCGCCGCCGAAGACGATGTCCCGTTCCTGGAAATCCGAGGTGAACTGCATGGTGACGAAGGTGTCGACGCCCGTGGTGCCGATGTAATAGTTGCGGCGCGCTGCCCAGGAATATTGGCCGCACCCGACCGGTCCATGGCTGATGTGGATCATGTCCTTGATCGGGCCCCAGACCACTCCCTTGGAGCCGGCGTAAGCACAACCCCGGATCGTCATCACCCCGGGAATCGACTTGATGTTGGATTTCACCCCGCAGTCGGGCTTGCCCTCTTCGTAGACGCCCAGGTGTTTGGCCCGCTTTTTCGCGGTCTTCTCGGGATACACCTTCAGGACTTCGGTGATCAGTTCCTTGTTGCGGGTCTTGGTCTGTTCAGCAGTCAGGCTCATGTTGCTCTCCCAATTGGTCAGGATGTAGGGTGGGTTAGGCGCGCCCGGCACCGTAACCCACCAAGCGGTTGGTGGATTACGCTGCGTTAATCCACCCTACATTTGTTTGTGCTGTTTACCACCCTCACGCTGCCGCCAGTTCCGCCGCGCTCTTGCCGACCTGGGACTCGTCGATCTGCTTCATGATGCCGTGCTGCATCAGCAGGTCTTCCAGCTCGTCCATGGTGATCGGCGTCGGGATGACCCCCTTTCCGGCGTTCTCGTGGATCTTCCTGGCCAGCGCCCGATACTCGTCGGCCTGCTTGGAATCCGGCGCGTACTCCATCACTGTCATGCGACGGAGTTCCGCGTGCTGTACGACGTTGTCGCGCGGCACGAAGTGGATCAACGTGGTACCCAGCTTGGCAGCCAAAGCTTCGGCCAATTCCAATTCCTTGTCGGTCTGCCGTTCGTTGCAGATGAGGCCGCCGAGGCGCACGCCTCCCGAGTTGGCGTATTTGAGAATGCCCTTGGAGATGTTGTTGGCCGCGTACATGGCCATCATCTCCCCGGACATGACGATGTAGATCTCCTGCGCCTTGTTCTCGCGGATGGGCATGGCGAAGCCGCCACAAACCACGTCGCCCAAAACGTCATAGGAGACATAGTCGATGTCCTCGTAGGCGCCGTTCTCCTCGAGGAAGTTGATCGAGGTGATGACGCCACGCCCGGCGCAACCAACCCCCGGCTCCGGACCGCCCGATTCCACGCAGCGGATGTCGCGGTAACCGATCTTCATGACGTCCTCGAGTTCCAGATCCTCCACGCTGCCGGCTGCCGCCGCGAGGCTCAGGATGGTGTCCTGTGCTTTTGCGTGCAGGATCAGCCGGGTGGAGTCGGCTTTCGGATCGCAACCCACGATCAGGATGCGCTGGCCCATCTCGGCCAGGGCCGCCAGGGTGTTCTGGGAGGTGGTGGACTTGCCGATCCCACCCTTGCCGTAAAATGCAATCTGTCGTAACTCGGACATGGTTTACTCCAATTCAAATGGATCGAAAGACTCTGGCCCGCAGTAGTTCGCCGGACGAAGACTCACGGGCGGCGAGGCTTTCTTTTTCTTCTTCTTGTCACCGCATCGGGAAAAGACGAATACTGCCCGAAGAGTCTTGTGCAACCGCCGTGCCATGGCTGGAATTTTCGCTAAGGCACTGATTCTTATACCGCTCTACACGATTGTCTAAGCACCGCGACGGCTTCCCGCGATGTCGTGAATCGGACAAAAGCTTGCCGATTGTCACGAACGGGACAAGGCCGCACCGGCTTTTCCATCGCGATCGAACGCCTCGTCGTGGCCAAGGGCGGCGGAACTGGCGAATGTATTGGGGCGTCCCCATGACTGGAATAAAGCTTGCAGGACGGCCAGGGCCAAGTCTCCTCGCGAGACCGTTTCCATCCAACCGTCACAGTCTCAGGAGTAACCCATGCAGATCGGTGTGGACAGCGCAAAAGCCGTCGATCACAGACGGGTGTTCGTGGTGGACCGGGATGAAATCACCCGCGCGGCGTTGCAGTTCATGCTGTACGACGAAGTCGAAACCCATGAACTGCAGAGCCTCGACGCCGCCTACGCCAAAGCCAGGGACTGGAAACCGGACGTGCTGTTGTTGGAACTCGAGGCAGTGCGGGAACAAGGCATCGGAGTCCTGAAGGAAATCCGATCGAAGATCGCCGATCTCAAGATCATCCTGGTCGTCGACTCTGGCCAGGATCCCTTGGTCCGCGAGTGCCTCAAGAACGGCGCCGATTCCACCCTGACGAAACCGCTCACCATCGAGAAGACACGCCAGAAGGTCGATATGGCGCTCGGGCGCCGGGTCCGGCTCGGCATCCCGATCGTCCCGGCATGACCGGGTCGCATCCGACTGCTATCCGCCGCAGGACTCTTTCGACGGGGCCGGGCGGATTGCCGGTTGGGCCATCCCGGGTGCAACACCGGCCCGCATAACCGTGGCGCATGCACGGGATCCTGACCGCACCGGTCACAGTACCAATCTGGTGGGTATTCCGACCGGATTGCTCGCCAGCGCCGCCTTCAATGCCCATCCGCTGCCACTCCATATCAGTGGCGTGCGGGAATTGAACCCAGCTTTGTTCATCCGGCTCGCCCATTGCACGGACCTGCGGGAAGCGGCGGCGGTATTCCAAGACTACCTATGCGTCCTCTTCGGCCTCAACGGAGAGCAACGCGCCGGGATCGACGGCGACGGCCGGCGCCGCTTTCGTTCCAGTTACCTCAAGCTCCTGGAAGGCTGGGGATTCGACTCCAACGGACCGCAGGGAGCGGTGCTCAAGGGGTGGGTGGAAAGCCGCTTCGGTCTCCTACCGACCTTCCACAAGGAACCGCTGACCCGTTTCCCCTCGCCCGCCTGGATCGCTTACATCGAGGAAAAAATGTCGAGCCGCTTCCACAACAACAGCATCAACGTCCAGCTCGATCTGCTCTATGAGTTCTGCCAATGGGCGCTCACCCGATTCCGGACACCCGCGGTCCGCCACATCACCCTCTACCGCGGCGAGAACCGCTTCGATGAACACCGTCTGAGCGGCCCGCGCGACGGTCGCTGGCTGAACGTGCGGCTCAACAATCTAGTGTCGTTCACCCCGCGCCGGGAAATCGCGGATGAATTCGGCGACATCATCCTGGAAGTGGAAGTGCCGGTAGTAAAGATTTTGTTCTTCAACGAGCTGTTGCCGCGTCACCCGCTTCAAGGCGAAGCGGAATACCTGGTCATCGGCGGTGAATACCGCGTCAAGGCGTGTTACTACTGAAACGACCATGGTACCGGAGAGGCTCCACCGACATGCCCTCGGCGCCTATCTCGGCCTCGCCGTGGGCGATGCCCTCGGCGCCACGGTGGAATTCATGACGCCTCGCGAAATCCGACAACGATACGGTATTCACCGTGAAATCATCGGCGGCGGCTGGCTGCGCCTGAAACCGGGACAAGTGACCGATGACACCGAGATGGCGCTCGCCCTGGGACAGGCGATGGTCGAAAGTGGCGGCTGGAACCTCGAGGCGGTAGCCCGTTCCTTCGCCGTCTGGCTGCGCGGCAAGCCGGTAGACGTCGGCAACACTTGCCGCCGGGGGATTCGCCGCTACCTGCTCGACGGCAGCCTGGAAGCACCGCCGAACGAGGGCGACGCCGGCAATGGCGCCTGCATGCGGAACCTGCCCGTGGTCCTGGCCACACTCGGGGATGCTGCGGCATTTGAACGTCAAACCCTGGAGCAGTGCCACTTCACCCACAACCATCCGCTCTCCGACGCCGCCACGCTCACCTTGGGGCGAATGGTCCGCTGTCTGCTCCAAGGCGGCGATAGGGACGACTGCCGGGCCTTTGCCGAGGGCCTGGTCGAGACCCATCCCTGCTTCCGCTTCGACCCCTACCCGGGACGGGCGAGCGGCTACATCGTCGACACCATGCAGACCGTGCTGCATCATTTCTTTGCCACCGGTTCCTTCGCCGCCTGTGTCACCGCGGTGGTAAATCGGGGTGACGACGCCGACACCACCGGGGCCCTCGCCGGGATGCTGGCCGGGGCATGTTACGGCGCCGAGGCGATTCCCTCCCCCTGGCTCAACCGGCTGGACGGTGGCGTGAAAGCCCGCATCTTCGATCAGACCACGCGACTCCTGCACTTGAACTCGAGTCATCCTTCCTGGTGAGCGGGCTTTCTCGAAGGACCATGGGCGACTGCCGATCCGACCACCGGAGGTGCGGTGGCTCCTCGGGTCTGTCACGGCCTGCGAGAGTCCGCTACCCTATCCGCTCCGTCCTCCTACCCTCGACCCGGTGGATCGCCATGACACCTGTCCCCTATCCCCGAGATTTGGTCGGTTACGGTCGCACTCCCCCGACCCCCGATGGCCGGGAAATGCTCGCATCGCGGTGCAGTTCGTGATCAACTATGAGGAAGGCGGCGAAAGCTCTATCCTGCACGGCGATCCAGCCTCGGAATCCTTTCTCTCGGAAACCGTGGGGGTCCAGCCTCTGCCCGGGGTGCGGAATCTCAACATGGAGTCGATGTACGAGTATGGCAGCCGCGCCGGGTTCTGGCGGCTCCATCGGCTGTTTCAGACGCAGGGGATGCCGCTGACGGTGTATGCGGTGGCCATGGCGATGGAACGCAATCCCGAGGCGGTCGCGGCCATGGTCGAGGCCGATTGGGAAATCGCCAGCCACGGCTACCGCTGGATCGATTACCAGTACGTGGGCGTCGACACCGAGCGGGAGCACATCCGCAAGGCGGTGGGGATCCATACGCAGGTTGCCGGCACCTGCCCCCTCGGGTTTTACCAGGGCCACGTCAGTCCCCAGACCCGTTCCCTGGTCGTGGAGGAAGAGGGCTTTCTCTACGACTCCGACAGCTACACCGACGACCTCCCCTACTGGAATATCGAGTATGGGCGCCCGCACCTGGTGATTCCCTACACGCTCGACAACAACGACATGCGCTTCGCCTCCTACGCCGGATTCAACTCGGGTGAGCAATTCTTCGCCTACCTGCGGGATGCCTTCGATGTCCTTTACGCCGAAGGGCAGGATGCTCCCAAGATGATGAACATCGGCCTGCACTGCCGGCTGGCCGGCCGTCCGGGGCGCACCGCGGCCCTGGCCCGCTTTCTCGATCACGTCGAATCCCACGACCGCGTCTGGATCTGCCGCCGGCTGGACATCGCCCGCCACTGGCACGAGCATCACAAGCCGGGCGGAGCCTGAACTTCGGCCTTCATCGCCCGTGATCGAGCCTGCCGTTTTCCTCTTCCCGCTCCATTGGGCCTTGCCCGGTTATGCCGCTCCCCTCAAACGAGGGGGGCTTCCTCCAGCTTCGGCGGTTCCAATCAGCCGCCATACAAGGCTGTTAGATAAGGTACCCGCCGGCGAAAAAAACCGCATAGAGAGCCACCAAGACCGCTCCCGCCCAACGAGGAATCTTCTTGCGCATCATGAATAGCGATACGACGATGACCGCGATCAGGCACACAGGAAGATAGAATCCAAGGACTTGACCGCTTACCGGGACGGGCCGCACCAATGAAATGATCCCCGCGTTGAACAAAAAGAAAGCCAGTATCGAGCCAACTACATTTCCAAAACTTATCTCCGGCCTTCCCTTTAACGCTGCCGGCAGTTCCCTTGCCAGCTCTTCGATACTCACCAGCAATGCCAGCACGGTCATTCCGAATACCGTATCGGAGAGACCAAGACTCGCGATGATGCTCTCGGAACCAGCGAGCAGCAGTTCGCTGCCTGCGATGATAGCGCCAAGCGAGAGGACAAGAAGACCAAACGACCTCCATTTGCCAAGCTTTTCAGGTTCTTCGAGGGTTTCGGCCACCTCCCCCGTCGGCTTGATGTCGAGACCTTTTTTACTCAACCTCAGAAGATAAAGAACGGAGAGCACAAACCCAAGGAGCAAGACCGTACCATCCACTCGCGAGAGCTGACCATCAAAACCCAGTACAGCCAGAAGAAGCACGGCCCAAATGGGCACGGTAAGCACTTGTTTTGGCGCTTGCCCAAATTCCATCGGAGCGAATAGAGCCGTTATCCCAAAAGCGAGGGCGATGGCGACCATCGCCGCACCGATGATCGAACCCAGCGCGATGCCTGCCACACCCTCAAACGCGGCCACGGCCCCCAAAGCGAGATTTTCTGGATCAAAGCCGATAAAAATGACGCTGATCAGGAAGGTAGAAATTCCAAAGCCCAAGGAGGTGCCAACGGCTCCTTTGACAAGCTTTTCCGCAAAATAGATGACCAGGCCAAGCCCGATAACAAAGGACACTACAGAGAGAATCATATCCATCCGCTGCTGTTTTCCTCCCGGTCACTGCGTGATGCCCTTTGGTAGCTGATGTCCCGCATGACTGGTGCCGACGATGCACAGCGTCGCTGGCAGTCCGAGTTGAGCACTCGTCACCCACTGGACAGACGCTTGAGGGCTTCCTCGGGCGGCTCCGGTGGCGTGATTTCCTCGGCGGCGCAGGAACGACGCACGAGCGCCTCCTTGGGCGGCTCCGGCGGCGTGATTTCCTCGGGGGTATGGGAACGGGACATGAGTGCTTCCTCGGGCGGCTCAGGCGGCATGATTTCTTCGGTGATACTTATCATTGCCCATTACTCCTTCATCTAAAGTATATAAATGGCACGTATCTGGTCGGCATCAGTCATCAGGCATTGAACGAAGAGTTGCCCGTTCGTAGCCGCTGCAGTTGCTATTTGTAAAACGTTACTGCAACCATCCGGGCTATTGGGCTCTATCCTTTTCCAGCCAACGCGCTCGATACCAGTATGTAAATAGACCCAGGCGTTTTTCGGGTCGCTGCTTGCAAAGACGCCATGTACTCTAAAACTTTTCCACTCCATATTGAAATCCTCCAAAAGATTAAAGATAATTAGCAATTCGACGAGACCTGTTTTCCTCCTGCCTAATGTTGATGTCACGTATAGAGCGCAATAGCATACCCGCGTACTGCGCTGCATGGGTTTCAAGCCCGTTCGCCTACGTCCCGATCAAATTCCGGCCCATCAGCCCAATTCAGCGGATAAATACCACGTTCGACATCCCGATGAAATGTGGAATGGGGCCACCTCCGCCACTCGTCGGATGCAGCCATGCTTCACCGGGTTGATGTGGCAATAATCCACGTGCGCCGAATGATCCCCGTCATCGCGGATCACATGCTCCCAAAACCGGCGCTGCCCGATTCCCCCGTTCGCCGCGGGCCAGGCGCACCGACGAACGGCGTTTCATGGGCGCCAAGGCCTTGGAAAATCCCTGTTTGATCAGCCGCATCGCCACCGAGCGGCAATGTCCACACACCATGCAAGTGGTCGGGCAAGGTTACCCAGGCATCGATATGGAAAGGCCATTTTTTCCGAATCTCCCGCACCACGGTTCGGAGCAGTTCGCTGTGCCGACGAGTAAATCATTCGGATAGCGCTCGAGCAGGTTCACCGTAAAGAAATACGTTCCACCCGGCACGCGGTAACGTCGATAATCACGGGGGCACAGGTTTTTAGACGGCAAGCAAGCACCGACAACCCGGGGAAATCAAAACATTGGCGGACCGTGGGGCACCCAACTGCAGCGGATTTTCCGACCAGCGCTCATTCGGCGCAATACGCGGGTACGCTATTGCTCCCCATGCGGGCTGGCGGGCCGTCCGGGGCGCACCCGCAGCCCTGGCTCGCTTCCTCGATCACGTCGGATCCCGCGACCGCGTCGGATCTGCCGCCGGCTGGACATCGCCCGCCACTGGCACGAGCATCACAAGCCGGGCGGAGCCTGAGCTTCCGCCTTCATCGTCTGTGATCGAACCTGCCGTTTTCTTTAAAAATCCCTCTTTCCGGCTCCATCGAGCCTTGCCCGATTGTGCCAAGACTGCCGCGACGGGAGGTTTCCTATAGCTTCGGCGGTTCCAACTTGTTAGGCATTTTCAATGTCCGTGAACTCCTCTACGGGAACTTGAATTTTCTTTTTCGGCTCCTTTCCAGAAAAATAGATCCTATTGAAATCGGCCTCTATTTTCTTTAATGACTGAGCTTGAAAATACTGTTCACCACAGTATTCACATTCCTCGCAAGGCACATTATTAACAATAAGATATTTGTCATTGTACTTATAAATATACTGAACCTTCCTTGTTCTAAAATTTTTATTGCCACAAAAATTACAAACTTTATCCATCTTTATGCCCTCTCGTAAGGAGATTTGAACTTCGGAGGCATTGGAATATATACGGTTACAATCACTAACCAGTTGCCACGACGTCCACATACCACGTGAATAGGCTTGCCATTATTGGAAAAACCCGCCACTAAACAGCTTTCACCTCTTCCTGTATCTGCGTATTGCTCCAGCACTCTTCCTGCAAGAAGCGCCTCTTCCACTTCTGCGATAGAAAGATTATCATTTTATCTTTCTTGATCTCCATGCTTGGAGAAATAGTATTCATTGCTTTTGATTCTTTCTTATATCCAATTCGCATTAATCATTGATTATGGCATTCCTGCTGTTACTCTCAGCAACATTCCCTGTTCGCCGCGAGCCACACGTACCGACGAAAGGCGTTCCATGTTCTGAACCTCGCGCCGGATTGAAACGGCATCTCGCCCCCAAGTTCTTTGCTTTCTAACGTCCAAATGACTGGCTTGCATGATTTTTCGCGCCGATCCGGTGCATTGCAGGGTTGAGCGTCTACGACGAGCAGGCTTCGCGAGCGGCCCAGCGCGTTCGCATTGCCAACTGATGTGGCCCGCCCGCGTTCACTCCAGTGATTTTGTCAGGCATCCCGTCTCTTATCTCCAAATCCCCGTCAGCCAAAAAACCAGTGCGCCAATGACCGCCGCGCACGGCAATGTGACCAACCACGAAAGCACAATGTTGCGAACCACCCGGAAGTCCGCCTGTCGACTCGTCAATCCGATGCCGAACAGTGATCCGACCGAAACATGTGTGGTGGACACAGGCAGCCCGAACAAACTCGCCGTCGTGACCAACAAGCCCGTGGCGAGATTGGCGGAGAAGCCCTGGCCGTGGTTCATGCCGGTAATCTTGTGGCTCATCGTCTCGGCCACGCGCCGCGCGCTCAACAAACCGCCAACAGCAATGGCGAGGGCTACCGCCACCAGACTCCAACGCGCGCCCAGCGCCGGCACTCCCAACAGCAACGCCGCCATCTTCGGTGTGTCGTTGAGGCCGCGCGCAAAGCCGACCACCCCGGCGCTGAGGAAGTGCGCCGCGTCCATCGCCTGCTGGCAACCCACGCCTAGAAACCGCCCCGCGTAACGCTGTGCGCACTGGCTCTGTTCATCCACGCATGCCGACACCATCGGAGCTCCAGCCTGCAACGCCAGCACTGACGACGGCTGGGGCATGGGCACAATCCGCTGCTCCTCGCCGACACAAATGCACCACTCCTTCGTGATGCCCAACCGCAAGCGCGACCAGCGAAATACCAGATAAAGGGATGCCCCAAGTGCCACGGCCAACAGAGGACTGAGCAACAGCGGCAAAACAAACGCCTGGCCCAACCTGCCGAGATGAACCTGCGACCCGACCGCCACCCAACCGCTCCCCACCATCGCGCCCGTCAGCGCGTGAGTCGTGGAAATCGGGAACCCAGTGAGCGTGGCCAGAATCACCGTGGCCCCGGCACCCGCCGCCACCGCCAGGACGAAATACTCCGAGCCAGCCAAGGAATCGGGCACCAGCCCCTTTCCTGAAAACGTCTTGAGCAGTGACTGGGCGAGGAAGATGGCCGCAACGGAACCGGCAAACGTGCTCAGCGTGGCCCAGCCGATCGCCGTGCGGTAGCCGGTGGTCTTGCTGCCGAACAGCGAGGCCACTCCCTTGAAGTTGTCGTTTGCGCCATTGGAATAGGCGAGGAAACACACAGCGAGAAGCAACAACATGGTCATGGATTGTCTGTATCCCTTGAGTTGTTTGTTGGCGAGTCGAAATTACGAGACGCCAGAGATGCCTAACGGGGCGCGAGGCGTCCGCGCCGACGATAACGCTCAACTACGCCGCTTCGGCGGCGGTGACTGAAGCGCATGGTTCGGCGTGAATCTCGCCATAACACAAATGTCATCTCGACAGGTCAATCCTGAACCGCCCCGGATTTCCCACAGACCGGTTGAGTGGAGTCAAGCCGCGCGGACCGACTCGCTTTGTTGGCGACAGTACGCCTGTTACCACTCCGCTGGCGGGATGTGACCGATGGGCTCCAGCAGTCCCGCTCTCGAATCTCCGGTGAAAACTTCGATACTCCCTTCATGACTCCACACTCTACTCAAGAAAGGGAGTTTCCGGAAATCCCGGGGCGGTTCACGGTCGTATCGTCTCGGGCGGAGGTTGACCGCATGATTCGTTGCCTGGAGCCGTCTTGTGATTTGGTGGTCAAGTTACTCTATGGATGCGGCCTCCGGCTGTTCGAGTGCTTGAAACCGCAAGCGCAGGATTTGAACCCGGATAGTTCAACCCCCCGGCGCTTCGCGCCGCCCCTCCTTGAAAAAGGAGTGGACTTTCGGTCACCTCCTGTTTCAGGAGGGGTCGCCCCGTCGGGGCGGGGGTGGTCGAAGAGCGCTGATGACCGATCTGGGTTGAATTTCGAGATGAGCGTGTTGGCTGTATATATGAAGGGACAAAAGGCTCGGGGACCTTGCCGTTGACGCAGGTGTCGATGCCCAAGATCGTAGGCGCTACTGGAAACGGTGATGCGGGTCCGTCGGGACGATTTGGGCGAAGGCTGCCGTGTCGAGTTGAAAGGCGGTGCGGAATGGGAACATCCACCGAGAGGCAACGCGATGTCGTCCCCGGTTCAGGCTACCTCAGCCCGTGGAGACGCAGAACTGGCTTCCATAAGCTCCGCGACGAATTCGGCCAGCGGCATGTCGATTCGCTCGATGCCCTGTTCGGCCAGGAAGCGGGCCTCGTTGCGGGTGAGTTCGCCTTCCAGCAGCGCCCAATGCTGGCTCGATGAGCGTTTCACGATCTGGCGCGCGAAGCTGCGCTCCAACTGGGTGCGGAAACGGCAGCCGAGAAACAGGAACCGGCGCCCCCGGCGGAGTTCCTGGACTCGCGGCGGGATGGGGGTTTGGATGTCGATTTCGGTGAGGATCTCCACGTAGTCCGAGTCGGAAACGACGAAATGACTTGCCGGTAAAACCGCGCCCAGGGGCTTGTACAAAAGCGTCGCCCACTGTTCGGCTGCCGCGGGATCCGCCGGGCTGCCATCGGCGCCGTAGTACCTGACCCATTCTCCGGGGCCATCGGCCTGGCTCACGCCCTGAACCTGACCGAAATCGCCGCGGTCTGCGAGCGCATCCGCCATGGCGGCGTCGTACCAGACGTCGACGATCAGCGGCAAGGAATTCGACTTCTGCGCCAGAAAGCGGTGCAGCACCGTCGGCTCGGTTCGCTCCCGGAAGGCTTCGGTCAGGAGTCCGGTGAGGGTCTTGCGATGCTTGAAGTTCTCGATGTACTGGCCAGCGGCGGTGAGGTTCCGGCGGATCTTGTGCGGCACCGTGACCCGGGACGTCAAATACTGCGCCAACTGCTCCGGGGAATCCGGCACGGTCGTGCCCGATCCCAGGCCGAGCACCCCGGAACCGAGATAGGGAATGATCTCCCCTGCCCAAAGACCCTCGATGATCGCCTGGGGAACCCGACTCATGACGGCTGCTCCCCGCCGCATGCTACCTTTAGGCGGTCCACCTCGGTGCGGCTGAGACGAAACCATCCACGTCCGCCCGACAAAGCTTGATAACAGTTTTGGGTATTCCGGCAGAGATAGTCGAACCAGGCCTGCACCGGCACCCCCGGGGGCCGTTCCCCGATCTCCCGCACCGTTCCATCCGGCGCGAAGCGCACATGGATCAGACAGTCGCTCCGCTGCGCCACCGGCGGCTGAGCCTCGGGAACGGGCGGGATGGCGTCGGTTCCCGGGGCCGTGCAAGGCTCCGGAGTCGATGTTTGGGTCGTTTCCATAACGATTCCTCTTGCGTTCGATGGTGGATCGTGTCGCCGATCGTTCGCTTCACAGATAGATCGCCGATCCCGCTCCCACGTTGACCGAAGCGTCCTTGAGGGTTTTCACGATGAAACCCGTCTGGTCTTCGGTCAAATGCCCGTGGAAGGGAAGCGCGATGGCACGATCGGCGAGCTTCTCGGTGACGAAGAAGTCGCCCTTGCGGTAGCCGAGTCCGGCGTAGTAGCGCTGCCGATGCAAGGGCTCGCAGAAGGCCGCCGCTTCGATTTGCGCGGTGGCGAGATCCTGCAGGATGGCGTCGCGGCTGGAGCGGGAAAACCGGGTGCCGAGATGGACCAGGTACAGCATCCAGTGGACTTCGTCGGCATCGGGCGCGACGTAGGGTGGCTTGATGCCCTCGAAGGACCGCATGTGGCCGTGGTAATCGGCCTCCACCCGTTTGCGCCGTTCCAGGATCTCGTCCAGCCTGCGCAACTGGATCAGTCCGAGCGCGGCTTGGAGGTCGCTCATCTGCGCGCGATACGGCGGAGATTCGCCGATCACCACCGCGCGTTGCTGCTCCGGCCGACGCCCAAGCAGACGGCGGAGCCCCTGGGCCCACTCTGCATCGTCGGTCACTAGCATGCCACCTTCGCCGCAACACAGGGGACCTGGCTGGGTCAGATCGAAGACCGCCAGGTCACCGAAACTTCCGACCGGCCGCCCCTGGTAGCGGGAGCCGATCGCTTCGCTCGAGTCTTCGATCAGGCACAGGTGATGGCGCGAAGCCAACTCCCGAAACGCCTGCCACGAGGCCGGGTGACCGTTGGTGTTGCCGACCACGATCGCACGGGTCTTCGGCGTGATGGCGGCGGCCGCTTTCTCCGGAACCAGGGTGCAGGACCAGTAGTCGATATCGGCGAAGACCGGTTTCGCTCCGGCCAACGCGATCCCGTGGACGGTCTCGCGGTAGCCGAACGGAGAGGCGATCACTTCATCACCCGGTCCGACTCCCTGCGCCTGGAGTGCGAGCAAGAGCCCCAGCGTGGCGCTCGCCACCGCCACCGCGTGGCGGCGCCCCAGGTAAGCAGCGAAGCTGGCCTCGAAGGCTGCCACCACGGGCCCGGCATACAGATGGGGCGACTTCAGCACTTCGGTCACCGCTTCCAACTCGTCGAGGCTGATGTCGGGATCGGAAAGAAGCAGGGTCGGCTGCGCTGTCATGGTCCATTCCTACGGTTTTTCGGCGAGGACGAGGCCGGTTGCCCGGGCCGGGTCGGTGGTGATCCGCGCGCAATGGTCGTGCGCGTCGACGAGATACAGGGAGAACCGGGGCGTCTCCAGGACCGGAACCTCGCTGCCGAGATCGCTGGCATCGCAGCGGGTGAAGGAGAGTCCGGGAAACGCCCTGCGCAGTTCGGCGATGCACTCCACCGCCGGGCCTGCGGTCGTGAGCAGAGCTTCGATCCGCCGCAGCGCTTCGGTCGAAAGCGCCATGCTCATTCCCCGATCCGCCGCGCCTCGACCGTGATCGGCAGGCTCGTGTCCGGGGCCATGACCGGAAGCAAGAGCTGCCAACCATTGGCGAGCGTGACCGTACCGCCCCAGAGTTCCGGCTTTTCCTGCGCCACGATGGGCTCCTCCAGGTCTTTTTTCGGAACGTAGGCGGAAAGCATGCCGACGGCGTTTCTGCGAATCATGACTTTCATGCGATGCTCCAGGGGTTGATGTGGGATTCCGGGAATTCGGGTGGGTCCGTTCCGGCCTCTTGGGCCTCGAGGCTTTGCACCACCTCCGGCAATACCGCGACCACGCGCTCGACCTCTTCGGCCGTGGTATAGCGGCTCAAGGAAAAACGGATCGTCGAAAGCGCTGCCTCGGGGTCGAAGCCCATCGCGGTCAGGACGTGGGAAGGCTCGCTTCCCGCCGAGGTACAGGCGGCCCCCGCCGAAGCGCAGATTCCAGCCCGGTCGAGCCGACCCAGGGCCATCTCCGCAGCCAGCGTCCCGAGACACAGACTGGTGGTGTTGCCCACCCGCGGAGCGCCGGCGCCGATCACGGTCGCCGTCGGCAGGCGGGTGATGAGTCCGCGTTCCAGCCGATCACGCAAGGCCGCGACCCTGCCCGCCGCCCAAGCATCACGGGCCAGTTCGGCCGCGACTCCCAAGGCGGCGATGCCGGGCACGTTCTCCGTACCGCCCCGCCGCCCACGTTCCTGGTGGCCGAAAAGGAGAGGCGGCAGCTTCAGTCCCTTGCGCACGAACAGCGCGCCCGTCCCCTTGGGAGCGTGGAGCTTGTGTCCCGAGAAGGACAAAAGGTCCACCGGAACCTTGCCGAGGTCGATCGGGATCTTGCCCACGGCCTGCACGGCGTCGCTGTGGAACAGAATCCCCCGCGCCTTGGCCAGGGCGGAGGCCTCTTCGATGGGGAAAAGGATGCCGGTTTCGTTGTTGGCCCACATCAGCGACACCAGGGCGGTATCCGGGGTCAAAGCCCGCTCCAGCTCACCGAGATCGAGCCTGCCTTCGGAATCGACGCCGAGACGGGTCACCCGCACTCCCCGTGACTCCAAGTGGCGCAGCAAGACGAGGCTTGCGGGATGTTCCACCCGGCTGGTGACGAGGTGACGACGGTCCGGGGCGAGTGCCAAGGCGCCCAAGATCGCCAGGTGGTTGGCCTCGGTCCCGCTGCTGGTGAAGACGATCTCCGCGGGGGATGCCCCCAGAAGCCCCGCCACCCGGGCACGGGCGGCGAGCACGTGCGACTTGGCCGCCTCCCCCACCCGGTGTTTGCTCGAGGGATTGCCGAAATCCTCCCGCAGGCACCGGAGCATCACCTCGATGCATTCGGGGGCGACCCGCGTGGTCGCATTGTTGTCCAGGTAAATCTCGCTCATTGCCAGAATTTCCGTTCCGGGTCTTTGTTCAGTAGCTTCAGGACCTCGGGCAGCCCCGGATACTCCCCGTGCTCGATCCAGCAGCCGGCGTGGTGATCTTTGTACGACAGGCGCCAGCAGCTCCCCAGGAACTCCAGCCGGGCGATGTCGATGAGGCCGCCCGCCGGGTCGATGTTGCGGGAGCAGCAGGGACTTACGATCTGGTAGCCTCCGGCGATAAGGCGGACCTGCGGAGTCACGTAGCGATAACGTTTGCGCTTTCCGAGGGCGCGCTCGATCCGCTTGCGATCCACTTCGTTCGGATGGAGAGCGCCGAAGTGACCTTTCCCCTGCCCGTACCCCATGGCCCCCAAAGCCTCAGCCGCCATCCCGGATGATCCGATCAAAGGACACCCGGATCGCCTGCCCGCGGGGATCCTTCCCGTTCCGTGCGCAGTTCTTCCTCGAAACAACCGATGACGCTCCCGTCCGAAAATTGCACGAGATACACCGGAGTGTTGGCCTCCTCGTGGACCCCGATCCGGACGATCTCGCCGACACTGCCGGCGGGCTGCAGCAGGTCATCCGGTTCGCGCTCGGGGAAAGTGCCATCGTTGTAAAGATCGGTTTGGGTCCAGACCCTCTGTCCCCAACGATAGATGGGGGTGCGCGGTTCGATCATGGAATTCGCCCTCCCTCTGCTTCCACCAATGGTTTCGCCGTCGACTGCGGATGGTCCAAGGATTCCAGTTCCTTCGCCTTCATGCCCACACGGTAGCCACGCTCGGGGAAGTCGACGCCGTAGATGTAGAACCGTTGCAAAAAGGTTCCGATGCTGCTCACGTAGCCGATTTCCCCTTTCTTCACCAGCACCTCGCCGATGTCCTTACCGGGGAAAGTGCCGTCGTTGCGGACGACTTTGCGGGAGCGAACCTTCTCGCCATAACCGAAACGGGGCGGTCCGTCCAGTTCGTTGACGTCGCTGTCGCGTTGGATGTCTCCCATGGCCATTCCTCGCAGAAATCAACAGGCTTCGGACCAGGACTGCCCCGCCGGCTCCTTGGCCAAGCGAAGCCGCACGAGTTCCCGCACCGTCGGGTCTGGGTCATCGCGCAACACCTGCAACTCCTGCGCACCCAGGCGACTCGCGACCTCGTAGCGGACCCGCCAGTGATGGTCACCGACCAGCCTTTTCAGCCGCACCGGATCGAGCCTCCGCACTGCCTCCAGCCGGACCCGCACCTCCGGGTCCCGTGCCAATACTTCCAGCCACTCGGGGCGGATCCGGCGGGCGACGATCCGGCGCACCTCGGGATCGGGGTCGTGCAGCATGCGCGCCAATTGCCCGTGCGGCAGCCGCCTGGCCACGATCTGGCGGACGTAATAATCGGGGTCGTCGATCATGGCGGTGAGATCGGCGGGATCCAGCCGCTCGGCCACGCGGACCCGAACCTCGCGGTGCGGATCGCGGATCAGGTTCCTGAGCAAGGCCGATCGCGCCGGAAGCCGCAAGGCGACCTGCTGCCGCACGGTCTCGTCCGGGTCGCGGAGGAGTCGCGGCAGGTGGAAGAGATCCACGTGTTTGGCGGCCAGCGCGCGCACCTCGAAATAAGGATGGTCGAGGTACTCCTTGGCGAGATCCGGGTTCCAGCGGAAGAACCGGTCGATCCGCCGCGCGTAGCGGTCGTGCACACAGGCGTGCCCCGGTTGGCAGCGCGCTTCCGGCCATGCTCGCGGGCATTCGCACCCCGAGCACGACAGGGGCCGTCCGCGGAAATCCCGGGCCTCCTCGAGTTCAGTCCTCGTCCCCATGGATTCGCCTCTCCAGTACCTGCAACAGCCCCCTTCCGCCCAATTTGTCGTCGGGATCGAGTTCCACCAGCTTTTCCAGGGCGGCCCGGCCTTCCTCGAGCCCGTCCAGCCGGAGCTGGAGGTACCCGTAGGCTTTCAGCGTGAACAGGAAGAATCGGGGCAGGACGGCCTCGAAGCTGCCGAAATCGGCGTCCGTCGGTCGCGTCCGCCGCCAGTCCTGCGCCAGCCCCAGGTCGCGTGTCGCCTTTGCGAGGCAGAGGCGGGCCACTTCCAGGGCCTCGGCCAAACGGTTCTTGTAAAAGTAGAAACGGTACAGGCCGATGTACACCGCCGCGTGCTCCGATGCCGCCTGCCGAGCCGTCTGGAGGTGCGCCAGGGCCTCCTCGTCCCGGTGGTACGATTCCCCGGCGAGACGCAGATGGCGTTCGGCTTCCGGGGGAAGTCCCCGGCCCAGACAGGCGGCGGCCAGGTCCACTTCGGCCATGACCCGCTCTGGAACAAGTCCGGTCAGGGCTGACATCGAGCCACGTCCTATCCGTGACCGCTCTTCGAGCGGATACTGGCGATGGGTACCGCCGCACTTCCTCCCGGTGTAGCGCTGCCGCAGGTACCGCGGTTCGTCGCCTTGGGATCGTGGAGCACGAAACCGCTGGACATCGGGGTATCGACGAAATCGATGGTCACGCCCTGGAGCAACGCCCGGCTTTGCGCCGGAAGGAACAGGCGGAGGCCGTTGTGAACGACCACAGCGTCCCCCGGTTGCGGGTCTTTTTCCACGGAAAACTCGGAGTTCAGTCCGGAACATCCGCCCGGGCTCACGCACAAGCGAAAGCCTCCATCGTCACCCACGCCGCCGAAACGCAACATGCGGCGGATGAATCGCTCCGCATTGGGGGTGATGGTCAGGTCCATGATTTCCACCTAGGCCGCCTGGTAGCGCGGATAACCGTCATCGATGATGCAGGTGTCGTCGATCGGGCACACGGCGACGCACTGGGGCTCGTCGTGGTAACCGATGCATTCGGTACACTTGGCGGGATCGATGGCGAAAAGCCCGTCCTTGGTCTCGTAAATCGCCTGGTTCGGACACTCGGGTTCGCACGCGGAGCATCCGGTGCAATTGTCTTTCACGATCTTGTAGGCCATGTTTCAACTCCTCGGCAAATACCCGTCTGGGGTGGCATCGGACAAGACGGGCGGATACGACGGAACACTCCGGCCGGACTCGCCCCTTTCGGCCAAGCCTTCCGCGGTCCGATCCATCACACACCCCCCTGGAAGAAATCCACGATGGACCAGAGCATCGCGTAGACCAGCAACAGCAGGATCGCTGCGGGGGCAATGCACTCAAGCAAGAACTCTTTCACGCTCATTCGCCAATCTCCCAACCTCGTCCCGGCCGGGCTCGCCGCACGGGAATCCACCCGCCGCTCTGCCGGGCACGGACGATCACGTCGGTTTGGTCTCCCGACTGCTCACGCCGCGATCAAAGCGCCCTGACGGATCTGGGCGTCGCCACGGGCGATATGCTCGATTTCGCCGCGCCTGACCTTGTCCAGATAGTCCTTGAAGTAGGCGATGGCCGATCGCTCGATGAATTCACCGGCGTACTGGTCCACCGGATCGATGCCGGCCGCTTTCAGGTCGCTTTTCGGGCAGCCGCCGATCTTGGCCACGAACACCGCGTGGCAGTCGTTGATCGCGCGGATGATGGTGGCCAATGCATCCTCTTCGCCGTAACCGCCCTGGCAGTACAGGTCGACCCGGCGGTGGCCGACGAACTTGGCGCCCGTGGTGGAAAGCTCGTAGATCTGGAACTCCTTGGCGTGACCGAAGTGTTCGTTGATCTTGCCGCCGCCCTTGGTGGCCACCGCGATCAGCATGCGGATGTCGGATCGTTCGCCGGCGAGGTCTTCGAGCTCGGCTTTCCTGGCCACGATCGAGGTCTGCCGCTCCTGCTCCACCGCGGCCTGATAAGCCTTGCGGGTTTCGAGGTCGTAGCGGACCTCCATCTCCATGATCTTGTCGGTGGTGAACTCGGCGCTGCGATCCTCGCCGAGGAGGCCGACGGCGTCGGCCCGGCACTGCCGACAGTGGCGCATCATGTTCATCTCGCCTTCGCACTTGTCTTGCAGCGCCTTGAGTTCCTGCGCCGTGGGCCCTCGCTGGCCGGTGAGACCGAAATGGGTGCCGTGCTCGGGCGCCGAGATGAGCGGCATGATGTTGTGCAAGAAGGCACCGCGGGACTTCACCGCCTTGTTCACCTCGACCAGGTGCTCGTCGTTGATCCCCGGAATCATCACCGAGTTGATCTTGGTGAGCACGCCGCGCTCGGTCAGCATCTCGAGGCCCTGGAGCTGCCGTTCGCTGAGGATCCTGGCGGCCTCGACCCCGTGGTAGCGTTTCTTCCGGTAATAGATCCAGGGATAAATCCGGGCGCCCACTTCCGGGTCGATCATGTTGATGGTGATGGTCACATGATCGATGTTGTATTCGACCAGCCGGTCGACGTAATCCGGCAGCGCCAGGCCGTTGGTCGACAGGCACAGTTTGATGTCGGAGGCCTGCTTTGCCACCAACTCGAAGGTCTTGAACGTCTTTTCGGGGTTGGCGAGCGCGTCGCCCGGACCGGCGATGCCGAGCACGGTCATCTGGGGGATGGCGGAGGCCACCGCCAGCACCTTTTTCGCCGCCTGCTCCGGGGTAAGTTTCTCGCTCACCACACCCGGCCGGCTCTCGTTGGCGCAATCGTACTTGCGGTTGCAGTAATTGCACTGGATGTTGCAGGCCGGCGCCACCGCCACGTGCATGCGGGCGTAATGGTGGTGGGCCTCTTCGCTGTAACAGGGATGATTCTTGACCTTCTCCCAGATCTCGGGAGGCAGGTCGTTCGCGCCGGCGCCGGAACCGCAACTCGCCTTGCCGGAGCCGCCGGAGGTACCGCACCCCTTGTGCTCGGCGATTTTTTGCATGATCTCGTCCAAGCTCACCGCAACGGCTGGACCGGTGTTGCCAGGCTCGCCTTGGTTGTGCACGGTTTGCATCGCTTGCTCCTTTACATTCAACAAGTGGATGCCGCCTTCCCCCGCAGCTCGAAGCTTCCGGCACATTCGGCGTCCGCCCCGACAGGCCCGCCGCCATGGGGCAGCTCGAGAGGGCGAGTCTCGGGGAAACGGGGGAAGCGGCATGGAGACTCAAAGGGGTCCAGGCAATCTGCATGCCACTCGTGCCGACCGCGCAAAGCACAAGGATTCCGGGAGCCGGCGTGTTCCATGAGGCACAAAGAGAAGCGGTGTTGGAGGGTTTTTGTTGGAAACGGTACAAAGATCCCGGCCGATTTTTTCCGGTGACCCGCGGCGTCACGAGCTTCCTGGCTCTGGCATCGGAGTTGCTCGTCCGATGTCAGGGCATCGCTTCGGCGTGCCAGGCCCGGCTTCCTTCGCCGCCGCAAGGCGGTCCGTCCGTGGCGGGAGCGCTGATTGGATGTTTTGCTGACTCGCGCTATACGAGAGAGGTCGTATCAATGAATGGCGAAACCCGTACCGAACCGGTCCCAAGCCCGTCGGACCTCAATCCCCCGCGCCAGGCCGACTCACCGGCTGGTGGCTCGCACAAGGCCCGGCCGGCCTACCGCATCCCGGCGCCCCCGGTGCCGGGACGTACCGCATGGAGCCTCAATCCATGGCTGCCCGACTGAAAGCCAGGCTTCCCCGTGGCCTGTGGGCGGAGTGGCGGGAAGACGTGGCCTGCGTGTTCGCGCGGGACCCCGCCGCACGCGGCGTGCTCGAAGTCTGTTTGACCTATCCCGGCGTCCACGCGGTGCTGATGCACCGCCTCGCGCATCGCCTATGGCGACGGAACTGGAAATTCCCCGCGCGCTTTCTGGCCTTCGTCAGCCGGATGGTCACCAACGTGGACATCCACCCCGGCGCCACCATCGGCCGGCGCTTCTTCATCGATCATGGGGCCGGGGTGGTGATCGGAGAAACGGCGCAAATCGGCGATGACGTCACTCTGTATCACGGCACCACCCTGGGCGGGACCTCCTGGAACCCAGTGAAGCGTCATCCCACCCTGGGCAACGGTGTTCTGGTCGGCGCCGGGGCCAAAATCCTGGGACCCATCACGATCGGCGACAATGTCCGCGTCGGGGCCAATTCCATCGTGATCCAGGACGTGCCGCCCAATTGCACGGTGGTCGGGATCCCTGGGCGGGTGGTCCAGCGCAAAAGGGAAATCCGGGAGAATTCCTTGGGCATCGACCTCGATCATCACCTGATCCCCGATCCGGTAGGCAAGGCCATCGCCTGCCTGGTGGAACGGGTCGAGGGACTGGAATCCCGTCTCGCCGGTACCCGCGCGGGCGGTCTGTGTGACCGCTGCGAAGCGGAAAGCACCTGTCTCTCCGCGCAAGACCAGCGCGTCACCCGTTGGCCCGGCCGGGTGTCCCGGTGAGCCCGTGGACCGGTACATGCTGGGTGGGGGGTCGATCAGCGCCCCGGAGCGAGGGGTCGCGATTCGGTCAGGAGAGGAATCATCCCGCTCGGGCAATCAAATAAATTCCCCTCGATCCCCCGCATCGTTCCGGTGGGTACATGCCCGCAGGTTTCGCTACCATAGACATCCAATGCCGGGACCCGCTGGCGAACGGCCGGGTGAACATGAACGGGTCCATGTCCGGATCACCGTTTGATCTGCCATATTTTGTAGCTACAATAATTCGGGGTGAAGATCACCTTCGATCCCGCCAAACGCGAGAAGACCTTGATAGATCGAGGCATCGACTTTGCCGATGCGGTCGAGATCTTCGCCGGCCCCACGTTCGATTTCGAAGACGACCGCAACGACTACGGCGAAACCCGTATCATCACCGTGGGCCTCTTACGCGGCAGGATGATGATCGTGGTCTGGACCCCCCGTGGCAATGGTCGCCACATCATTTCCATGAGAAAAGCCAATGAACGAGAGCAAGCGCGTTTTGGGAAGCAACTTGAAGCGGATCGACAGTCATGAAATCACCCCGGAGGAATACGAGGAAATCCCGGAACTGACGGACGAGTTTTTCGAAAAAGCCACCCCCAGGATCGGTGGCGAACCGGTTTCGCGGGAAGAAGCGAAAGCGGCGTTTTCCGCCGCATGGAAGCGCGGCAGATCGAAGGCGCAAAAGCGCAAGATCCTGCTTTCGGTACGGTATAGCCCCGAAGTCGTGGAATACTTTCGCCGCACCGGCGAGGGCTGGCAGGCTCGCATGGATGATGCCTTGAAGGAATGGATCAAGGCGCATTCGCCCTGACCCTGCATGCACACCGGCAAGTAAACGGGCCGCTCGTTCTGCTTTGCTTCTTGCCGTTAGCCGAACGTTGCTTGCGAAAGGCATGCTCAGGAAACTGGATCTCTTTTCCGAACTTGGCCGGCAATCTTCAGAGACTCCGTTTCCGCGCTTCCTTCGGGAATTGATTGCCCGGTTGACTGCCCCGCCCGCAATTCTTTTGGACACGAAATTGGGGTAAATAGAGGTGTCTGAAAAAGGGGCGGGAAATGCTGAATGAGAAAGAGGATGGTGGGGTTGCGCTGGGGGCGCAGGAAGGAGCGCGTAGCGCCTGACCATTGACGACCACCGAACCGCGCGCGACGTGGACGTAGCCTCGGCGTCCTGGGCCCAACTCATGCTCCCCGGCATCGAGCAGCGTGCCGTAAAGGAGCCCATCCTGATGGGCGCTGATCGAGCCGTCCCGGCCGTCGGGCGAGACCAGAAGGCGAAGACGTCCCCGCCGCTCTTCCGCGGGGAAGTGCCTCTGGGCATAACCTGGCGCCACACCCTGGCGATCCGGTTGCAGCCAGATCTGCAGGAAATGCACAGGCTCTTCGGCGGAGGGGTTGTACTCGCTGTGCTGAACGCCGGTTCCAGCACTCATGCGCTGCACGTCACCCGGGCGAATCAGCGATTCGTTCCCATGCTGTCCCGATGTACCAAGGCGCCGGACAGCACGTAGCTTACGATTTCCATGTCGCGGTGGCCGTAGGTGCCGAATCCTTTGCCGGGCATGACGGTGTCGTCGTTGATCACCCTCAGAATGGACACCCCCATGTATCGGGGGTCGTAATACTCGCCAAAAGAAAAGCTGTGATAGCTGTTCAGCCAATCGGTTCGGGTGTGCCCTCGCTCGGCGGGCCAGGTTTACTTCGATCAGGCCCGACGCATCCTCGCCGAACTTCGGGAAACCGAAGCACAACTGGCGAACGAACCGCAGGGACAACTGCGCGTGGCGGCTCCCATGTCTTTCGGACTCAGGCGCCTGGCACCGCTGGTGACCCGGTTCGCGCGCACCCACCCGAGACTGCAGGTTCAGCTGCAACTCGACGACCGGATCGTCGACATCGTCGAGCAGTCTTTCGACCTGGCCCTGCGTATCGGTTATCCGCGCGACTCCAGCCTGGTGGCCAAGTCCCTCCTGCCGATCTCCCGTCACATCTGCGCCTCCCCGGATTACCTGGCCATGCGCGGCACGCCTCGAGAACCCAAGGATCTGCTCCACCACAACTGCCTGCATTACAACAACCTGAGTCTTCGTGAGGAGTGGACCCTCGGGGGACGCAAAGGCCCCGAGACGATCGAAGTGAGGGGAAGTTTCTGCAGCAACAACGGCGACGTCCTGTGCGAGGCGGCCTGCCAGGGACTCGGGATCGTCATGCTGCCCGAGTTCATTGTCGAAGACGCGCTCGCCGATGGGCGCTTGCAGCGAATCCTCGATGGCTTCGAACCGCCCGCTTTCACGCTGTACGCACTTTACCCCTCTCGTCAGTTCGTTCCCGTGAAGATACGGCTTTTTCTGGAGTTCTTGAGGGAAACACTCGCGGTGCGCACGGCGGGCGTCTGACCGATCCTCCGGGCATTCGGAAGGTCCAGCGCCACCTCCTCGAGCTTTCGCTTGCCCCGGCAGGCCGGACCTGTACCGTTTCCGACGCACGCCCGGCCCCGCCGGATTTTTTTGTCGTAAATCCGACAAAAGCCTTCCCGCCCCGCGATCGTAGCCCCCTGCCCTGCCGGGTGAACCAACCCCGTGGAGCCGCGGTCTTCGCGGCTTCACACCGGAGTGCTTCCCTTAATCCTTGTCTGTCTCCTTTTTCTGGTACGCGCCTTGCTAAAGACAGGGTAAGTCAGCAATGCAGCAGGTGGATGGGTCGTCCACTCTCCCGTGACCATCGATTCGGAGAAATTGCGCATGAAGTTACCGATCTACCTCGATTATTCGGCGACGACGCCGGTCGATCCCCGGGTCGTGGGGAAAATGCTGCCCTTCCTCACCGAGGAATTCGGCAACCCCGCCAGCCGTTCGCATCGGTTCGGCTGGGCGGCCGAGAAGGCGGTGGAGGAAGCCCGCGAGGAAGTGGCGCGACTGGTCAACGCCGATCCCAGGGAAATCCTCTGGACTTCCGGCGCGACCGAATCGGACAACCTGGCGATCAAAGGCGCCGCTCATTTCTACGAGACCCGCGGCCGTCATCTCGTCACCGTCACGACCGAACACAAAGCGGTGCTCGACACCATGCGGGAACTGGAAGCGCAGGGCTTTTCCGTGACCTATCTCGATCCGCAGCCGAACGGCTTGCTGGATCCCGAGGAGTTCCGGGCCGCGCTGCGTCCGGACACGATCCTGGCTTCGGTGATGCATGTCAACAACGAGATCGGCGTAATCCAGGACATCGCCGCCATCGGCGCGATTTGTCGCGAACATGGCGTGATCTTCCATGTCGATGCGGCGCAGGCCACCGGCAAGGTCGAGATCGATCTGGAACGCATGCCGGTCGATCTGATGTCCTTTTCCGCCCACAAGACCTATGGACCCAAGGGCATCGGCGCCCTCTACGTGCGACGCAAGCCGCGGGTGCGGCTCAAGGCCCAGATGCACGGCGGCGGCCACGAACGGGGCCTGCGCTCGGGAACGCTTCCCACCCACCAGATCGTCGGCATGGGCGAGGCCTTCCGTCTGGCCCGCGAGCAAATGGCGGAGGAAGTCGAGCGCATCCGGGTGTTGCGGGACAAGCTGCTGGCCGCGATCCAGGACATGGAAGAGGTCTACGTCAACGGCGACCTGGAACGACGCGTGGCCCACAACCTCAATGTCAGCTTCAATTTCGTCGAGGGCGAGTCGCTGATGATGGCGATCAAGGACATCGCGGTCTCGAGCGGTTCCGCCTGCACTTCCGCCAGCCTGGAACCTTCCTACGTGTTGCGGGCCCTGGGACGCAGCGACGAACTCGCGCACAGTTCGATCCGCTTCACCCTCGGGCGCTTCACCACGGAAGAGGAGGTGGATTTCGCCATCGGCCTCCTCCGGCAGAAGGTCGACCACCTGCGGGAGCTCTCGCCCCTGTGGGAAATGTACAAGGAAGGGGTCGATCTCGACTCGGTGCAATGGGCCGCCGCGCATTAGGCAAGTTTCGTCAACCCAGAACGAGTAGGAGCGTGTCATGGCATACAACGAAAAGGTCATCGACCATTATGAAAACCCCCGCAACGTAGGATCCTTCGGCAAGGAAGAAAGGGGCGTCGGCACCGGCATCGTCGGTGCGCCCGCCTGCGGCGATGTGATGAAACTGCAGATCAAGGTCAATCAGGCCGGGGTGATCGAAGACGCCCGGTTCAAGACCTACGGCTGCGGTTCAGCGATCGCATCGAGCTCGCTGGTGACCGAATGGGTCAAGGGAAAGACCGTGGAAGAGGCGCTGGCGATCAAGAACACCGAGATCGCCGAGGCGCTGGCCCTGCCGCCGGTCAAGATCCATTGCTCGGTGTTGGCGGAGGACGCCATCAAGGCCGCGGTCTCGGATTATCAGGCCAAGCAGGGCCTCTGTGATCCGGATTATGACGTTTGCCAGTCTGCGGCGTGAAAGGGGAGACCATGACCGCCATGAATCCCTTGCGAGATCCGATGCCAAAGCCTGCGGCCCCGATCCTCGTCACCAGTAGCGCCGCCGACAAGGTGAGCGAACTCATCGCCGAAGAGGGAAACCCCGATCTCAAGCTCCGCATCTACGTCTCGGGCGGCGGCTGCTCCGGGTTCCAGTACGGCTTCGCCTTCGAGGAGGCGGTTGGGGAAGACGATACCCTGATCGAGAAGGACGGAGTGACGCTCCTGGTCGATCCGGTCAGTCTGCAGTATCTCGCCGGGGCCGAGATCGATTATCAGGAAGGACTGGAAGGTTCGCGCTTCCTCATCAAGAACCCGAACGCAGCCTCTTCCTGCAGTTGTGGGAGTTCGTTTTCCGTCGCATCGTCATGCAGTTCCTAGGGCATTCGGGAAAGGAGGATCACAACCATGGCAGTGACTTTGACGGAGAAAGCGGCGCGCCAGGTGCAAAAACATCTGGCTGCCCGTGGCGGCGGTTTTGGTCTGCGGGTGGCGGTCAAGACCTCGGGCTGTTCCGGTCTGGCTTACGCCCTGGAATTCGTCGATCGACCCGAGCCGGATGACCGGGCGTTCGAAAGCTTCGGCGTCACCGTGGTGGTCGACCCCAAGAGTTTGGTCTATTTGGACGGAACGGAACTCGATTTCGTGCGCCAGGGCCTGAGCGAGGGGTTCAAGTTCCACAATCCGAACGTCAAGAACCATTGTGGCTGCGGTGAAAGTTTCAACGTCTGAGAAGACTTTCATGGCCCTGCCCACGACCCGCAATTACTTCGAGTTGTTCCAACTGCCCCAGTGCTTCGCACTGGATTCCGGCAAGCTCGACCGCCATTACCTGGAACTCCAGACCCGGGTGCATCCGGACAAGGCCGCCCACCTGAGTGATGCCGAGAAGCGCCTGTATCTCCACTGGGCGACGCTCACCAACGAGGCTTACCGCACCCTCAAGCGACCTCTCGATCGGGCCCGGTATCTTCTCCAGCTCCACGGCGTCGACACGCGGGAGGAGGACAACACCGCGATGCCGGCCGAGTTCCTGTTGGAACAGATCGAATGGCGCGAAGAGCTGCAGCAAGCGATCACGCTTCGCAGCCAGCAGATCCTGGATCGGCTGGCGCTGCGGATCCGGAAAGAGACGAAGCGCCTGCTCGAAACGCTCGGCACCCTGCTGGACGTCGAGAGGCGGCCCCTGGCGGCGGCCGACGTGGTGCGCCAACTGGCTTTTCTGGAAAAGCTCCAGCGTGACATCGACCAGGCCCAGGCGGCATGGGAGGACTGATGCTGTTACAAATCGCCGAACCCGGTAACAAAACGCAATCGCGGTCGCCGCGCCTGGCCGTGGGCATCGACCTTGGCACCACCCATTCCCTGGTGGCCACCGTGAGAGGCGGACGGGTGGTCGTCCTCGACGACGTTGAAGGCCGCCCGCTGCTTCCTTCGGTGGTGCGCTACCAGGCCGATGGGCGGGTGGAGGTGGGCCACGCCGCTAGGCTCTGGCAAAATGAGGATCCCGAGAACACCATCGTATCCGTCAAACGCTACATGGGGCGAGCCCTGGGTGATCTTCCCGAGGGTTCCAGGATCCCTTACCGCTTCGCCGATGCGCCGGGAATGGTGCAGTTCGAGACTCGCGCCGGGCGGGTGAGCCCGGTCCAGGTCTCGGCGGAGATTCTCAAGGTCCTCAAGAAGCGGGCGGCGGAGTTCTTGCAGGCTGATCTGGCCGGAGCCGTGATCACGGTTCCCGCCTATTTCGACGATTCCCAGCGCCAGGCGACCAAGGACGCCGCCAAGCTCGCCGGCCTCGATGTATTGCGGCTGCTGAACGAGCCTACCGCAGCCGCGGTCGCTTATGGACTCGACCGGGGAGCGGAGGGGGTCTACGCCGTGTACGACCTGGGCGGCGGCACCTTCGACGTTTCCATACTGAAGCTGAACCGGGGTGTGTTCGAGGTCCTGGCCACCCATGGCGACTCCCATCTGGGCGGAGATGATTTCGACCAGGCCGTTTATGGCTGGCTGTTGGCCCAAACCGGCATCACTCTGCCCTCCCCCGGCGATCGGCTCAGACTCCTGAGCGCGGCCCGAACCGCCAAGGAGCGATTGTCTTTCACCGAGGAGACGACGATCGAAGTGGAACTGGCCGGCGGCTCGAGGGTGCAGTGCCTTGTCACCCGGGAGACCTTCGAAACCCTGACCCGGGATCTAGTCTGGAGGACCCTGTCGCCGGTACGGAAAGCCTTGCGCGACGCCGGGCTTTCCATCCGGGACGTCCAGGGGGTGGTACTGGTCGGCGGCGCCACCCGGATGCCCTGCATCCGTCGGGCGGTGGCGGAATTCTTCCAGAAACCGCCGCTCACCGATCACGATCCCGACCAGGTGGTGGCCATCGGCGCCGCCCTGCAGGCCAATCTCCTGGCCGGCAATCGGTCTGACGAGGATTGGCTGTTGCTCGACGTCATTCCGCTTTCGCTGGGGATCGAGACCCTGGGTGGTCTCGCCGAGAAGATCATCCCCCGGAATTCGACCATCCCGGTCGCCCGTGCCCAGGAATTCACCACCTGGAAGGACGGCCAGACCGCCATGAGCATTCACGTGGTCCAGGGCGAGCGTGAGCTCGCAGGCGAATGCCGGTCGCTCGCCCGCTTCGAGCTGCGCGGCATCCCGCCCATGGTGGCCGGCGCCCCCCGCATCCGGGTGACCTTCCAGGTGGACGCGGACGGGCTCCTGAGCGTCTCGGCGCGGGAGACGATTAGCGGCATCGAGGCGCGGATCGAGGTCAAGCCATCCTATGGTCTGAGCGAAGGCGAGATCGCCCGGATGATCCGGGACTCCTACGAAAACGCCCAGGCCGACCTCGAAGCCCGCCGGTTGAACGAGCAAAGAGTCGAAGGCATGCGCCTCCTCGAAGCCACCGAATCGGCGCTCGCCGAAGATCAACGGCTCCTCGACAAGGAGGAACTGCGCGCCATCACGGCGGGCATGGAATCCCTGCGCCAGGTCCTGGAAGGCTCGGATTGGGAGGCGATCCGACGCGCTATCGATGCGCTCAACGCCGCCTCTCTGGAGTTCGCGGCCCGGCGCATGGATTCGAGTATTCGCAGCGCACTGTCCGGCCAGAAGGTGGAAACCTTGCGAATATGAGCGGGGGTCGACCGTTTCCGGCAGGCGGTTCTCGCCATTCGCCGTGATTGACGGAAAAAGTCGCCGAATAAGATCATTCGAGTGAAACGTAGCAACATGCCACACATCACCGTCTTGCCCCATGCCGAGCTGTGCCCGGAAGGCGCCGTGATCACCGCCCGGCGCGGGCAAACCCTGTGTGAAGCCCTGCTCGGAGCCGGTATCGAAATCGAGCACGCCTGCGAACAAGCTTGCGCCTGCTCCACCTGCCACGTGATCGTACGCGCGGGGTTCGCTTCCCTCGACCCGGCAGGCGAGGACGAGGAAGACATGCTGGACCGAGCCTGGGGCGTGGAGCAACATTCCCGGCTGGCCTGCCAGGTCTTCCTCGCCGGCGCCGATCTCACCATCGAGATCCCCCGCTATAGCCGGAACCTCGCGCGGGAGAAGGCCGTCGGGAGGGAGCCCGACCCGCGCGGCGATGCCCGAAGGAGCGAGCCGGAAAGGGCCTAGCATCATGCGCCGGATCATCATCAACGATACCACCTTGCGGGACGGCGAGCAGACGGCCGGCGTCGCCTTCAACACCGGGGAAAAGCTCGCCATCGCCCGCGTTCTGGCCGATGCCGGGATCCCCGAGATGGAAGTCGGCATCCCGGTGATGGGGCCGGAGGAACGCGAAGTCATCGCCGCCATCGCCGGCCTCGGCCTGCCAGCCCGCCTGATGGCCTGGGGTCGGATGTGCGAGACCGATCTCGAGGCCGCGCTCGGATGCGGGGCCCATCTCATCAATCTTTCGATCCCGGTGTCGGACATTCACCTGCGCCACAAGCTGGGCCGATCGCGGGAGTGGGTGCTCGCAACCGTGGACCGTTTCGTGCGGCGTGCGCTCGATTGCGGACTTTCGATCTGCGTGGGGGCCGAGGATGCATCCCGGGCGGATCCGGATTTCCTGTTGCGGGTGGCGGAGGCTGCCCAGCGCGCCGGCGCCCGCCGGCTCCGTTTCGCGGATACCCTGGGCGTCCTGGAACCGGTTTCCACCTTCGAGCGGATCGGGCACCTGGTCAAGGCCGTGGATCTCGAAATCGAGATGCACGCCCACAACGATTTCGGCCTGGCGACCGCCAACACTCTGATGGCGGTGCTGGCCGGGGCGAGCCATGTCAACACGACGGTCAACGGCCTCGGCGAGCGGGCGGGTAATGCCGCCCTGGAGGAAACGGTCATGGCCCTGCATCAGCTTTACGGCTTCACCACCGGCATCGACGTGGGCCGCTTCCCGGCGATCTCCGAACTGGTGGCACGGGCTTCAGGACGCCCGGTGGCCCCCAACAAGAGCATCGTGGGCGAGGCCGTTTTCACCCACGAATCCGGGATCCATGTCGATGGACTGCTCAAAAACGTGCTCAATTATCAGGGGGTCGATCCCAGGGATCTGGGTCGGGAACACCGGCTGGTCCTGGGCAAACATTCGGGGTCGCGCGCCGTCATGGCGAGTTACCGGGAACTCGGGATCGAGTTGAGCGACGAGGAGGCGGCGCGCCTCCTCCGGCGGATCCGCGAGTACGCGAACCAGAGCAAGAAGTCGCCTGGCGTTACCGAACTCAGAAGGTTTTACTGGGAGTGGATCGGGAATGCCGATCCCGGCCCGGCGCCGGAGCGGAGGGGCGCGCCAACCCCACGGAGCGAGCAGTGCCGATGAATCCTGTCCTCAAGCGCATTCAGGATTTCTCCGCAGCAGAGGAATTTCTCGAGTTCTTCGGCATCGAGTACCGGCCCCAGGTCGTCCACGTCAACCGCCTGCACATCCTGAAGCGATTCAACCAGTATCTTTCCCGAGAGCCGATTCCGGACGATCTGGACGAGGCCTCGGCCTTCACCAAGCTGAAGGAGCTTCTGACCCGTGCCTATGCGGATTTCGTGGAGTCCACGGCGGCGCGGGAAAAGGTGTTCAAGGTATTCCAGGACCAGGAAGGAAAAACCATTCCCCTCGACCATCTGAAGACCAGCCTTTCGGCGCGGAGATCACAGACGTAAGGGCGCATTGCAGCGATCCCCCTTTTTGTTCCCACAAAGCGAGTAGCTATGCCCAAACCCACCCGACATGTATTCGTATGCACCCAAACCCGACCGCCCGGACATCCGCGGGGTTCCTGCGGACAACAAGGCTGCGCGGCGGTGCTCCAAGCCTTCGCGCAACGGTTCGAACGGGATCAGCTCTTCGGCCGTTTTGCGCTGAGCTCGACTTCCTGCCTCGGCGCCTGCGACCTTGGCCCGACCGTGCTCGTCTACCCGGAGGGCGTACTGTACGCCAGGGTCCACCCCGCGGACGTCGACGAGATCGTTTCCGAGCACCTCGGCCGGGGCACGCCGGTCCAGCGCCTTCTGGCACCCGCGGCGGTATGGGGTTGATACTAGCGAATCTCCCATACCCCCATCATCCCCAAATCCTCGTGTTCCAGGATATGGCAGTGGAATACCGTCGTGCCGGCGAAGTCCTTGACCGGCACCAGCAGTTTCACGCTGCCCATGGCCGGCACGATGACGGTGTCCTTCCACGCCGGGGCCGTGGTGAGCAGGGTTTTGTAAGCGGAATCGCCTCCGCTGATCGAGATCACCTGGGCCGGATTAACATGCTGATGGAACGGATGATCCATGCTGCTTTGGTTGTAGATCTCCCAGACTTCGTAGCTGTTCAGCGAGGAAGTCAGGGTGAACGCGCTGCTGTCCGAATAGGCGATGCCGTTGATGCTCGCCGTCATCGTCCCGCCCATCATGCCGCCCATCATCCCCATGCTGAGAGTGAGCTGGCGTGTGGGCGCATCGGCCGGAACGGCAAGGCGCACGGCATTGGGATTGACGCTGGCGGGAAGGCTCTGGCGGAGCTCGCTGCCGCTGACATAGGCGGTCAGGAGAGTGATCTCCTGGTTCGCCGAAGCTCCTGCACCCCGGTTATAGGGCAAGGCCTTCAGCTTGTAATAACCCTTGCTGGTCGAAGCTCTTACGAGTAAGTCCACTCGCTCGCCCGGCGAAAGGAGAACGGTGCTCTGAGCATAGGGCTTGTCCAGCAGACCGCCGTCGGTGCCGATCACATGGAGGTTATGGTTCGCCAGGCTCAATTTGTAGAATCGGGCATTGCTGGCGTTGACGATCTTCCAGCGCTGCACCTGTCCCGGTCGCAGCGTCAACACCGGGTTCACCTGGCCATTGACCATGATGATGTTGCCTTCCTTGCCATTCATGAAATCGGCATCGCTGTGCGGTGCCGGCGCACCGTTGCTGAGGCTTAAGTCCTTCAGTACCAGAATGTGCGTTTCATAGCCGGACAACGCCGGAGTTTCGTCCGCCACTTCCAAGGCCCCTGCCAGACCCGCCCAGACTTGTTCGGCGGCATTGCCGTGGGCGTGCGGGTGGTACAAGTTCAGATTGCCGGCCGGGTGCCAACTCAGGTCGTATTCGTAATCGAAGCTCTGCCCGGAGGTGAAGGTCTGCAAGACATTGTCGGCATTGCCCAAGGGCGAGACATGCAAGCCGTGCGTGTGCAGATTGGTCTCGTCGCGCGGATGACCGTGCATGTTGTAGCCCATGAAAGGCAGGGAGTTCGTGAAATGCACTCGCAGGCGGTCACCCTTTTTTACCTTGATGGTGGGGGCGGGATAATAGCCGTTGTAGGTTTGCAGGTTGGCCATCGTTCCGTTGACATTGATCGGCGCGATCTTGGCTTCCAGATCGACCTCGACGACCCCCGGAGTGGTCGAGCGATTGAGCATGACTACCGGATCTTGGAAGGCGCCACCGCGGGGTGGATCGATGACCACGGTGCCACCTCCGCACCCCATCATGCAGCCGCCCATGGCGTGGGCGGAGGCCATCGTACCCCCGAGCAAGAGCGTCACTCCAAAAAGAAAGGTTCTCGTTTTCATCGTATTTCGTTCGGATTGGAATGGTGGTGACCAAATCGCAGCGGAAAACGCAAGACCGATGCCAAGGTGTTGGATAACGGGGAATCAAGGAGTTGTCCGGAAAGAAGGAGGTGAACCTTTATGACCTATGCCGCAGTCGCCGGCGGCATTTCCCCCATCTTGAAACAAGAGGGCGCCGCTGCCGGCATGCCGGACGGCGGTCCGATCTACCGCAGCAGGGGATTTTTCCGGCCTCGGCAAAAAAAAGCGGCTCCCTGCCGCTCAAGATGCCTTCGCCATGCCACATCCGGGAGTTCCCTTCCCGATCCAAAATCAGAGCCAGGAAAAGCCCCGGGTCCCTGTCAAGGATCCGTTTCTTCCGCCTTGGCCCACCGCCGTCTTACGGTCTTGGGATCGGCGACGATGGGTCGATAGAGCTCGATGCGGTCGCCGTCCCGCACCGGGCTGTCGAGGCTCACGATCTTGCCGAAGATGCCGACTTTCTGTTTGGTGAGATCGAACTCGGGAAACCGCTTCAGGATTCCGGACTGCTCGATCGCTTCCCGCACCGAACAGCCGGGATGGACCTCGAGACGGATCCAAAGCTGACGGTCGGGCTCCGCGTAGCAAACACCGATCTTCATCGTCGATACCTCTTGCCCTCTTGCACTTTGCGGCTCGCTCACGCCCGCTCGGCCACCGCTGCTTCGACCGCCGGCCGGACCGCGAGACGCCGATCCACGATCCTCTTTCCGGCGATCAGGAAACCGAGGACCAGGAACCCGCCGGGTGGCAGGGCCATGATCAAAAAGCCGCGGTACGGTTCGATCAGGGTCATCTCCAGCCCCCGGAACCCTTCCCCGAGCAGCAGGCGCGCGTTGGCGAACAGGGTGCCGGCCCCGACGGCTTCCCGCACGGCGCCGAGGAGGACCAGTCCGAAAGTGAATCCCAAGCCCATCATGAGCCCGTCCAGCAGCGACGATCGCACCGGCTGACGAAAGGCGAAGGACTCCGCCCGCCCGAGAATCGCGCAGTTGGTCACGATCAGGGGGATGAACAGGCCCAGTACCTTGTACATCTCGTGCAGCCAGGCGTTCATGACCATGTCGACCAGCGTCACCACCGAGGCGATGAGGAGCACGAACACCGGGATCCGGATTTCGCCCGGGACGAGGCGGCGGGTGCCGGAAACCAGCGCATTGGAAGCGATCAGCACCGCCGTGGTGGCCAGGCCCATGCCGAGACCGTTGGTGGCGCTGCCGGTCACGGCCAGGAGCGGACACAGGGCGAGGTTCTGGACGAAGATGACGTTGTTGTCCCAAAGCCCCTCGCGCACCATCTTGAACTTGTCACCGGTCATATCGCTACCGCCTCCTCGATTTCGCCATCATTCCACTGCGCCCGCCGGTCGCCCCGATCCATGGGCGACCTCCCCTGCCCCCAGCCACTCCGCTTGATGGCGTTCGAAGAAGCCGAGCGCATTCCAGACCGCCTTGACGACCTTGCGCGGCGTGATCGTGGCGCCTGCGAACTGGTCGAAGTCGCCGCCATCCTTCTTCACCTTGAAGCGGGCGGCTCCGGGCTTGTCCCTGGATTTGCCGGCGAAGCTCAGGATCCAGTTGGACTTGCCGAGCTCGATCTTGTCGCCCAGGCCGGGTGTTTCCGTGTGGGCGACGACCCGCACCCCCAACAGGGTGCCGTTCCGATCGATGCCGACGATCAGCGTGATCGGCCCGGCGTAACCGTCGGGGGCAATGGTTTTGAACGCCACGGCCGACACCCTCCCCGCTTTCCTCGCGATGTGAATCCGCGTCTCGGCTTGCCCGGTATCGCCCAAGGTATCCGGGATCGTCACCGTATCGCGCAGCGGATCGTTGTCGTAGACCTCGCTCGGCAAGACCTGCCGCAGGGAAGACGTCATGTCTTCATCCAGCCGGGCTTCGATCGCATGACGGGTGGCGAGATCGCCGAGGCCCAGCAACAGAGTGGTGAGAAGGGCAAAGCCCGCCAGCAGGCCGGCCTGGTAATCGAGCCGATGGCGGAGTTCCGGCGCTTTCCGCCAAAATGCCCCGAGCGCGGCGGCCACCCTGGCGGAGACCTGAAGGAGAAAGCCTTTCCCGGGCGATCGCCCCAGCGCAGCCTCAGATGTCATGACCGGGCGACTGCCTTTCATCGGCGGAATTCCAAGGGCTTGCCGCGCCGGTCACGACCGTAGATGCGGGGGCGGAGATAATGATCGATGAGGGGTGTCGCCGCGTTCATGAGCAACACGGCAAAACCCGCACCCTCGGGGTAAACCCCGAAGGTGCGGATGACGAAGGTGATCAGCCCGATCCCCGCGCCGTAAACCAATTGTCCGGCCGGGCTCGAGGGCGAGGTGACATAATCGGTGGCGATGAAGAAGGCGGCGAACAGCAGCGCACCGCTCGCGAGATGAAAACCGGCGTCGGCGAAGCGCTCGGCATGCAAGGCGTGAGACAGGGTGGCGAGCAGGGCGACGGTGACCAGTATGGACACCGGAATGTGCCAGGAAATCACGCGCTTCCTGAGGAGATAAACACCGCCCACCAGAACCAGCAGCGAGGAAGTTTCGCCAAAGCTGCCACGGGTCCATCCGAGCGTCGCCCGGAGAAAGTCGAAGTCCTCGCGGACCAGGGTCGCGGACAGAGGCTGTCCCTCGGAAAAGCCGGTCTTGACGGCGCCGATGAAGGTCGCCCCGGTAATACCATCGGCTGGGGGAGCGCCGCCGAAGGTGATGGCGAGAGCCTCGACCGGCCCGGGACTCCCGGCGCCGAAGAGCCCTTGGGGGGTGATCCAGGTGGTCATCTCCACCGGGAACGATACCAACAGGGTCACACGGGCCAGCATCGCCGGATTGAACAGGTTCTGCCCGAGCCCCCCGTACACCTGTTTGCCGAGCACGATGGCGAGTCCCGCTCCCACCACGCCGATCCACCAGGGCGCCCAGGGTGGCAGGGTCAACGCCAGCAGCCAGCCGGTGAGGGCCGCCGAGCCGTCGAGCACGGTGCGGGTGGGGGATTTTCCCGCCATGAGGAGGCAAGCGGCCTCCCAGAGGACCGCCGCCGTGATGGTCGTGACGAGGAGATAGCAAGCCGGCCACCCAAACGCCAGGATGCCGAACAGCGTGGCCGGAACGAGGGCCAGCATGACCCGGCTCATCAGATAGGAGACGCGAACTTCGGCGCGGGTATGGGGGCCGCTCACGGGGTGCAGGGGGCTCATACCGCGGCTCCCTTCCGTTCCCTTTTCTCCCGCTCGATCCGGGATTGTCTGGCTTCCGCCAGCTTCCGCGTCTTCTCGGTCTTTTCCTGGAGCTTCTGGCGTGCCGCCAGGATCCCTTTGCCGTACTTGAAGTAGTGCACCAAAGGCAGATTCGAGGGGCACACGTAGGCACAGGAACCACATTGGATACAGTCTCTCAAACCGTAGTCCACGGCTCCGTCGAAACGGCCGGCGCGGATGCGGGACGCCATCTCCAACGGCAAGAGCCCCACCGGACAGGCGGTGACACAGCGGCCGCAGCGGATGCAGGGCTGGGCCTCTGCCGACGCCACCTCCTCGGGACTCAGGGCCAGAAGGCCGTTGACCCCCTTGACCAGGGGAACATCGGCGTGCGGGATCGCCTCCCCCATCATCGGGCCGCCGATGACCAGGCGGGCGGTCCTTGCCGGATCCCAGCCACAGAAGCGCAACAGCTCCGAGAGGAGTGTGCCGAGGGGCGCTTCCACGTTCACGGGCTGCGCGACGGCGCCACCGCTCACCGTCACGACCCGGCGGATCAGTGGTTCACCGTGGCGGATCGCGCGATGCACGGCGTAGGCGGTGGCTACGTTGTGGATGAGCACGCCAACGTCGGCGGCAAGCTTGTCGGCCGGAACCTCTTTGCCGATGACGTAGCGGATCAATTGGCGCTCCCAGCCCATGGGATAGCGGGTCGGGACCTCGACCACTCCGATCTGGGGGAAAGGCGAAGCGGCATCCGCCATGGCCCGGAGCGCCTCGGGCTTGTTGTCCTCAATCACCACCACGGCCCGCGGTGCCTGCATTCCGTGCAGCATGAGGCGGATCCCGTCGACGATTTCGGCCCCGCGCTCGCGCATGAGACGATCGTCGCAAGTGAGATAGGGCTCGCATTCACCGCCGTTGATGAGCAGGGTATGGACACGACGCTGCCGCGCCGATTCCAGCTTCACCGCCGAAGGAAAGGCGGCCCCGCCCATGCCGACGATGCCGGCCGCCCCGATACGAGCACAGATCTCCCCGGGATCCAGCCGCATCGGGTCGATGGGAACGCCTGGCTTCGGTGCCTCGTCCAGCCCGTCCGCTTCGATGATGATGGTGCGGATCGGCAGGACCGAGGGATGCGGCGCCGGATGGTCCGTGATGTCGATCACCGTGCCGGAAGTTGGGGCGTGCACCGGGGCGGAGAGCATCCCCTGGCTGTGGGCGAGAAGATCGCCCTTGCGGACCCGCTGACCGATTCCCACGACGGGCTCGGCCGGCTGGCCGATGTGCTGCTGCAGCGGAATGTAGAATCTCTCCGGCAGGGGGAGCGCCATGGCGATGGGTTGTCCCGCCGTGGCGGTCTTGCGTCCTTCGGCATGCACCCCGCCGCGGATTCGGAGTTCCCGCCCGAGCTTGCGGACGGTCTCGGCGAGGCTTTGAACTAGCATGCCCGCGCGCCCTCCCAGTGTAGCCGAGGCTTGGGCCAGCGCCAGGTATGGAGAGTGGTCTTCGGCCTTTGCAACTGCAGGCATTCGGTGGGACAAGCCTCCAGACATTTGCCGCAGGCGATGCAAGCCTCGGCGAGCACCGTGTGGATCTGTTTGGGCGCTCCGACGATCGCATCGGTCGGACAGACCTTGAAACAGCGCGTGCACCCGATGCAGTTTTCCTCGCGCACCCATGCCACCCGATCATCCGGATCCGCCAAGGAGTCGCCGTCCACGACGACGCCGAGCTTGTCGGCAAGCCGCTGCGCCAGCGCGGGTCCTCCCGGAGGGCACAGCGTCACGGTCGCACGCCCCGCCGCGAGCGCTTCGACGGCGGGCCGGCAACCCGGATGCCCGCATTGTCCACATTGGAAGCCGGGCAGCATCACTTCGAGTTCGTCGACCAAGGGATCGCTTTCCACTTTGAGAACACGCGCCGCGGCGGCGAGCACTAAACCCAAGGTCAGACCGAGAGCGGTCAGACTGAAGATCGCAAGCACGATGTACATGACGAATCCCCTCGATTGCCGGTCACGCTCACTTCACGTAAAGCCCGCTGAACCCCATGAATGCCAGCGACAGGATCCCAGCGCTGATGAATGCGATCGGCGCTCCGGCGAAGGTTTCGGGCACCGCCACCAAGCCGAGGCGCTCGCGCATGCCGGCGAAAAGCACCAGGACCAGGGTGAACCCCAGAGCGGAGCCGAACCCGAACAGTGCGCTTTCCAGGAAACCCGAGCCTTGTTGGACATTGAGGAGGGCGACGCCGAGCACCGCGCAATTGGTGGTGATGAGCGGCAGGAAGATGCCGAGCACCTGGTACAGCACGGGACTGCTCTTTCGCACCATCATTTCGGTGAACTGAACGACCGCGGCAATGACCAGGATGAAAGCGAGGATCCGCAGGAAACCGATGCCCAAAGGCGCCAGCACCCAATGTTCGAGGATCCAGCCGGCGCAAGCGGCCAGGGTGAGGACGAAGGTCGTCGCGAGTCCCATGCCGAGGGCGCTTTCCAGCTTGTTGGACACGCCCATGAACGGGCACAAACCCAAGAATTTGACGAGGACGACATTGTTGACCAGCGCCGTTCCCAATAACAGCATCAGATATTCGTTCATGGCTTACGATCGGGTTTTGGCATTACCCAAGCATCCGATGTGCCAAGCCGCACGAACCAGCATCTCGCTTCGGCATCGCCCATTCCGCACCAATCTGGCCGTCTCCCGCATGGTCTGGGCCCGTGTATCGAATCCCACAGGTCCGATCCACGGCCATCCCAATTGTCGGAAATCGCACAATCCGGTGGATCGGGAGAATCCCGAACAATCACCGCCAGCATGGGCATGGGATTTGCTAGTCATCACCCGGAGCCAATGCGGGGCCGAAACAATGGCGAATCCATACGAAAAGGCGCTCATCGCACTTCTCCCCAAGAACGCAACCGGCGGGGAATCGGCCGGGTTTCGCGAGTCGCTCGAAGAGCGAACGTCACTCTCGTTGCGCTTGTTTCTGGAAGCCGTGGAACAGTCGCCGGTCGCCATTTCCATCACCGACGAACGGGCCAACATTATTTATGTCAACCGGGCGTTCACGCAGATCACCGGATACAGCCGCGAGGAGGCGATCGGCAACAATGAATCCATGCTCTCGCACAAGACCACGCCGCGGCAGGTCTATGAGGAGATGTGGGGCCGCTTGAATCGGAAGGAGTCGTGGAACGGGGTTCTCGTCAACCGGCACAAAACCAAGGGTCCCTATCTTGCCGACCTGACCATCGCCCCCATGCTGAATTCCCAGGGAGAGATAAGCCATTTCATCGGCATCCACCGCGACGTGACGGGATTGTATGGGCTCGAGCAAAAGGTGAAGAACCAGAAAAGGCTCATCGAGACCGTGGTCGATTCGATTCCGGTGGCGGCGGTATTGCTCGACGAGAACGACGAAGTCGTGTTCGACAACCAGGTCTACAAGGGGCTCACCAGCGAATTGGGGGTCAGCGAACCCGTCGAGATTTTCCTCGACATCCTCAAGAAAGAGATGGATCCGGGATGGGCGGAACTCCGCGACAGGCAAAAGAGCTTCCGCAACCGGGAGTTGCGCGTCGATTTGAGCGGCAACCGGGCACCGCGTTGGTTTTCCTGCGCCGGCACCTGGTTCACCGAGCGCGACATCGGCGTCGAGGCCTATTTCCAGCAACGGGAGCAAACCTACCTGCTTCTCACCCTGACCGACATCACCCAGCAAAAGCGCCAGCAGGAAGAAATCCGGACCAGCGCGCTCAAGGCCCTCATGGCGGAAGAAGAGCGCATCCAGGGTCTGCGCGAGACCCTGTGTGGGGTCATCCATCAGATCCAGGCGCCCGTGAACTTGCTTTCCGCCGCGGTAAACACCCTGGAGCGCCGAGGCAAGGAGGACAACGAAGCGGTGCTCCAGCTTCTGAAACAAGTGCTCGAGTCGGGTCGGGAAACAGTGTTGATGTTGCAGCGTTGCATGCCGGAACCCGAAGCGGTGGCCATGGCTTCGGTCAACCTCAACCAGATCCTGCACGAGGTGCTGATGCTGCTGACCCCGCGCCTCCTAGCCAACGGCGTGGTGGTCGACTGGCAACCCACCCCGGTCCTCCCCACCATCATGGCGATGGAGAACCGCCTACGCGCGATGTTCAAGCAGCTCATCGAGAACGCCATCGACGCCATGAGCAGGACCCATCGGCAGGGGAGCCGGTTTGGACGCGGTGCGCCCGCGGGGGGGGAGCCAGGGACGGCGGGCATTCAAGGGAGGAAACCGCGGGAACTACGGCTCGCTACCCGGGTGGAGGCCGATTCGATCCTCGTCACCATCGAGGACACCGGCCCAGGCATCCCCAAGGAGCTCCACACCAAGGTGTTCGAGCCGTTCTTCACCACCAAGGGCGCATCCGGTCGCCAGGCGGGGATGGGACTCGCCATGGTTCAGGACGTGGTCAATCAGCACGCGGGAATGATCCTGATCGATCCGGATTATTCGGAAGGCTGCCGGTTTCGCCTCAAGTTCGACCGGTCCGGGCCGGGGGCCTGAGGGATGAATCGCGGTCGGTTCGGCTTGGCCGAATTTCCACATTTTTTCCATGCATATGACCGACGACTCCCGGAGAGGACGATGGCAGCGCAATGCCCAGGGATTCCACGACTGCTGTAAGTCCTCGATGATCCGGCCGGCAGGCCGCCCGGAATCTCGTAGATGGACCCTTTTTGACTTCCAAGACATTGGGTGATGGGGATGATCGAGCGCCGCCAAATGCTCATCGAGCATGAATTGGACGCCTTGTATCATGTGAGTCAAGTGTTGAACCACACGTTGAGCCTCAGGGAAAAACTGAAGGAAGTGCTGAACGTGTTGCACCACCGGGCGGGGATGCGGGCCGGGCTGATCGCTCTGCGCGAGGCGGAAAGCGACACGATGGTCGTTTGCGCGGTGCATCGGGAAGGCGGGAAGACGGTGGAGGATCCGGTCCGTTACCAAGCCGGCGAAGGACTGATCGGGGCCATACTGGATCTGGGTGACAGCCTCATCGTCGAGCGACTTGCCGACGAGCCGCGATTTCTCGGAAAGCTCAAACTCTACGACCCGAGCTTGCCGTTCGTCGGCTCACCGATTCGCCTGGGGGCGGACGAGCTTATCGGCGTATTGGCGGCCCAACCCACGGATACGGACTGGCTGGGCGAACGGGCCCGGTTCCTCGAGATGGTCGCCAATCTGATTGCCCAGAGTGCCAGCCTACTGCGCACCATGGAGGAAAAACAGCGTGATCTCGCTTTCGAGCGCGACCAGCTCAAGCAAACCTTGCGCAAGAATTACCGCTTCGAAAACATCGTCGGGCATTCCGCTCCGATGATGCGGGTACTCGAATTGGTGCGTCAGGTCGCCAAATGGAATACTACGGTATTGCTCCGGGGGGAATCGGGAACCGGCAAGGAAGTGATTGCCAATGCCATCCATTACAACTCGGCCTGCGCCAATGGACCGTTCGTCAAACTGAACTGCACGGCCCTGCCGGACAATCTCCTCGAATCCGAGTTGTTTGGCCACGAGAAGGGCGCATTCAGCGGCGCCATCAGCCAGCGTAAGGGACGATTCGAACTGGCCAATCACGGCACCTTGTTTCTCGACGAGATCGGGGAAATTTCGCCGGCCTTCCAGGCCAAACTGCTCCGGGTCCTTCAGGAAGGGGAATTCGAACGGGTGGGCGGCACGCAAACCCTGCGGGTGAACGTCCGAATCATCGCGGCGACCAACCGTGATCTAGAGGCAGACGTCGACGCCGGCAATTTCCGCGAGGATTTGTATTACCGCCTCAATGTGATGCCGATCCATCTGCCACCTTTGCGGGAGCGGCTCGAGGACATCCCGGAACTTGCCCGTTTTCTGCTTGCCCGCATCGCCAAACAACAGGGCGGCAGACCGCTCACGCTCAAGGAAAGCGCCATTCGGCTGCTGATGCGTCACCACTGGCCCGGCAACGTGAGGGAGTTGGAGAACCGGATCGAACGCGCGGCGATCTTGAGCCCGGATGGCGTGATCGATCGGGAGGTACTGTGCCAGTCCGGTTTCGAGGAAGAACTGAGCCTTGCCAAACCTACCCCGGCACCCCCCGTGGATCTGGATGACGAAAGTCTGGACGAACGGGAACGCATCATCGCAGCGCTGGAGCAGGCCGGATGGGTACAGGCCAAGGCTGCGCGCCTGTTGAACATGACCCCACGGCAGATCGCCTACCGCGTCCAAACCCTGAACATCAAGCTGAAGCACATTTGAGCGAATACGATCCGGGCCACTCGCGCGACTTCCACGCCGAGGGTGAATCGGGTGAAAGGAACTCGCTCCCGCCCCGTACAACCGGCTCTCGGACCGGGAGCGGATCCCTGACCCAGGGTGGAGACGCATTCCATGCCACCTTCTGTCCTTTTGCGCGCAGCCGTGCAAAGAGTCGGGTGATGTTTGAGATGAGGTTCAGACCATGATAAATTTATACAGGTGCCTTCCGAACGAGGTTCGTGATGTCCGGTGGCACCATTGCCCACCCGCAGTAGATCCCCCTCGTGGGTACCCCTTCCATCCGAAAACGAACGTCGGGGCGTAGCGCAGCCTGGTAGCGCACCTGTATGGGGTGCAGGTGGTCGGAGGTTCAAATCCTCTCGCCCCGACCAATAAAAACAAGCGGTTATGATATTTCTTCGGCCGCTTTTTTTATGCCCGCGTGACCGGATCGTGACATCCGGTCCAGTTGACTCACCGCAGCCCGGAGGTTATCCGGGCACAAATGGGCATAGCGTTCCCTCATTTCTACCGTGCTGTGACCCAACAGGTCACGCACTTCTGAACATGCCTCCCCCTGAAAACCGCAGAAGTCGCGGCTCGGTGTGCATTTGCACGAGAGTTGGCACAAACGGACTAAGCTGGACAAATCAGGATATATCAGGACAATCAACAAGATAGACTAAATTTATGGGTGAACGGATTTGGCACAAAAATCGCGAAAAATCACGATTTTTGGCTAATTTTTGGTCAAAATTTTCACGAGAGTTGGCACAAAATCATGCGTCGTTCATCAAGTTTTTGACCTGGGTAAAGAACGCTACTTCCCGTTCGATCACTTGCCGACGCGCCTCGGTATCGTGGATCGCGCGCACCTTATTATAGATCCGCACGGCGATCGCGGCCTCCGTAGTGGCATAGATGCGCCATTTGCGCGCGATTGGAGCGAGCAATGCCTGCCAGTCGATATCTTCGACTCGCTCCATCGATTCCATGCTCTCCCCGAAGCGTTCCAGCGCATCTCGATGCTCCTCCACGAACGCCGAAACACCACGCCAAAGTGCGCCTGATGCCAGGAACGCCGACTCCAGAGCCTCCACGATTTCCACCATCAGAGCATCATCGATTTCCCCGGTTTCTTGCGTCAACAAGGCTCCAAAAGCTTGCGGCGCCTTTTCTCTGATCGCACCCTGAGTCATCGCCGACGCCATCTCTGACACCGGAGATTCCGGCAACTCGCCGCGTCGTTTTTCCTCGATTAGTCGCAGGACTTCTGGTGGCGGTTGGTATTCGCGTCGCAACCCTCTCCTTCCACCACGGCCTAGAACATCTCGAAACGGCCAATTCTGGCGTTCCGCCAGATCACGCATTCGCCTATCACTACGCGGAAGCCCGGGCAACTGCATTTTTGCCAGCTCTGTAGCCGATAGCCATACGTCCGAATTCAATTCGGACGTCGTTTATCTAATTCGGACGTCATAATCTCTTTTATTTTCAATAAGTTATGTCGTAAAACAGAGGGTCACGCAAAAATTTAATTCGGACGTCTTGACACTGCGCCCCAACGTCTCAACAATGCGCATAACTTGACCATTTAGTACCACCATAGATGACCCCTGATCAGATCAAAGAAAGCTTCCGAAGACAGGGCAAGACTTTCACCACGTGGGCCCGGGAGCACGGCTACCGACCCGAACACGTCTACCGCGTCCTCAACGGACACTCGGGTTAGAGCCAACTCCCAAGGCCGCGCCCCATGCAACGAAAACTAGGACCTCTCTTCGTCGGATGGCAAACCCAGCCAGTCGGGACTGCTGTCGGGGCGGACGCCGATCGCTTTTTCCATCGCCCCCAGCTTGTCTCTCACCATCGTGGATTCATGTGATTTCCTGAGTAGATCCAGAACATAGGCCAATCGGGTTCCATCGTCATAGTCTATGCGGCCGGTGCGCATATCGCGGTATACAGCTCCCATCTCTTTTCTGATGACCTCTATGGAAGCCTCCACTGCGGGCTGCGTGCCCAACTTGGCGTAAAGTGCTTCGACGCTGTCGTCGACACCGCCGCTGTCCGCAGGCTCTTCTGGCGGCGGGTTTTTTCTTCTCCACCAGTCTGCAAGGCTCTCTTTGGTAGTCATGAATCCTCCTGGAAGGATCGAAGTTTCAAGTAGCTTACACCCCTCGGGCTTCATCTCCGGGCTGGAGTACCGCAAGCTTCCCATGATCTGGTGCCCGCGCCATGAAGGCATCATTCAATCCGCCGACATGAAGCTTGAACACAGCCTGGATCGTGCTCAATTCATGACCTCATCGCATTTCTCCTGTGCTCTTCATAACGACGAATCAGCTTCTTCATTTGCGCTTCATCCCCCAAACAAGCATCCATTTCACCAGCAATCAGTTGCTCATAATGGCGGCGCAAGACACTATCGACTGGGCGGGGAAAAGTTACCGATTCGATCATATATCTGACATGGGACAAATAATGACGGCGCAGCACTGAATCTTGTGGAAGGTTCAGATAATACGTTTCCGTCGCTGGTGTTTTCTGAGAACTCAAGGGGGTCTCATCCACACTGACGGGATGTACTGCCCTTTTTCGAAACACATAGGCGAGAACCAGAAGCAAGAAAACGGCGACCGCAATGATGAAACCTGGTCCGAGCTTAAATTCATACTGCGCCAAATACTGCAAAAAATCTCCAAGCTCAAACTCTTTCATAGCAACCATACCCCCGCAAAAAATATTGTTGTATTTAGTGACGCCACGGGAAATGCGGCAACCGCTCGGTCTCAGGGTCTACTTATCCCTCACTGCCATCACCGCCATTGCCCAAAGTCATTCGCGGCGAGGGACTGGAGACCTTCCTGAGCTTGTCGAGCTTGTCGGGCCGTAAAGAGACCGAACGCCAAGTCGACCCTATTTGCCGCCCCGCCGTCTTCCGGAAACGGAAGGCAAACGGCAGGGTCGTAACTAGTCTGAACGGCTGATTTCTCGACTGCAAGCGGAATGTCATGAAAGAGAACCCCCCCTGTTTGAGCCGTTCTGAGCCGTTCAGTGATGGCCGTCCGATTCTTCCGGCACCTGTCCAAGATGGGCAACGGGAAGATCAGGGACAGCAAGAATTCGGAGAAGAGGCGGAACGGTACCCAGGAACTCAGGGCGAAGCACCGTGACGAGTGAGTGCGTCGTCTTCACGGCCCGCAAGTGTAAAGCAGGCGAAGTCAGGGTTCACAAATCTTTCCGCTCCGACTTGCGTCACTCGGGTTCGGATCTCGGCCTGAGTGTCGACCGGGCAGGAAGGACACGCACATTTCGGCGAGACAAGCCTTCCCCGGCTCCGGGCGGCTTGCCACGCATTTGCTCGTAACGGCGACACAAGTTGTCGCCGAGAGCACTAAGGATGAAGGAGTTTCAGTGCGGGGCTTATCGAAAGCAGCGTCATTCCCACATACCCTGGCGGGATGAGGAAAAGACCGGGTTACTTTCCGGATCGGTAAGTTAACTTGTTACTGGATCGAATAACAAGAACCCCGTTACACAGCATGTTACGATATCTCGCAATGTCTTGCGGGTTTCTGAGACCTATGTGGTGCCGGGGGTCGGAATCGAACCGACACAGTGTTTCCACTACCAGATTTTGAGTCTGACGCGTCTACCAGTTTCGCCACCCCGGCCGAAAGAGCTAACAATATACAAAAACACGCATCGCAATGCCAGCTTCGTTCCCTCATGATTTGATGGTGACCCGTAAGTTGGTACCATCCTCACCATGCGTAAGAGCGACTTTCATTACGATCTTCCGGAGGAGTTGATCGCCCAGGTTCCCCTGCCGGAAAGGACCGCCAGTCGCTTGCTCTGCCTCGACGGAAACACCGGGCGGATCGAGGATTGCTTTTTCCGCGAACTTGGATCACTGCTACGCCCGGACGATCTCTTGGTTTTCAACGATACGCGCGTCTTGCCGGCGCGACTGTTTGGCCAGAAAGAGACTGGCGGAAGGGTCGAATTGCTGGTGGAACGGCTTCTCGGAGGGTCACGCTTGCTTGCCCATGTCCGCGCTAGCAAGGTACCCAAGCCTGGAGTCGCAGTTCATCTCGAAGATGGCACCCCTTGTCGCGTGATCGAGCGTGAGGGCGAGTTGTTCCTGTTGGAATTTCCTCCAGATGTTTGCGTCGAGGATCTTTTGTTCCGCATCGGACACATACCTCTTCCTCCTTACATCGCTCGTGCGGATATCCCAGCCGATCGCCAACGGTATCAGACCGTATATGCGGCAAAATCTGGGGCGGTGGCCGCCCCTACGGCCGGGCTACACTTCGATGAAGCGATGCTGGAACGTCTGCAGGCCGCAGGTGTGTCCATGGCATGGGTGACGCTGCACGTCGGCTCCGGAACCTTTCAACCCATCCGGGTGGAAGAGCTGGAGCAACATCGGATGCATAGTGAACATTGCGAACTCGACGAGAAAGTCGTCGACGCGGTAGCCCGTGCCCGGCGGAACGGCGGACGGGTTATAGCAGTCGGCACGACGACCCTTCGAACCCTCGAGACGGCGGCGCTTTCAGGCGAGCTTCAGCCTTTTCGCGGCGAAACCCGGTTGTTCATCAAACCCGGATTTCACTTCCGGTGCACCGACGCTCTCATCACCAACTTCCACCTACCGCAGTCCACCTTACTCGCCTTGGTCTGCGCCTTCGCAGGTCGTGACGAGACCTTGCACGCTTACCGTCATGCGGTTGCCAACCGCTATCGTTTTTTCAGCTATGGCGACGCAATGTTCGTGACTCGCAAGGTCGGGTGAACGCTCCGACAACGAGCCAACTACACGACCCCCTTCATGAAACCTTCCCCCCTGCTCAAACAGTTCAACCCGACCCGGATCCTGTTACCCGTATGTTTCGGACTCGGCATCGTAGTTTGGATGCTATACAGCGAATGGATACGGGAAGGACTGAGGTTTCCGGAAATCTTCGATCGGATCGAGTGGAACCCGCGAACCTTGCTCTGGTTTTTCACCGGGATCGCCATGCTCGCCATTCGAGAGTTCGGATACATCTGGCAACTTCGCATTCTTACCGGAAACCGCTTGCCCTGGCGATCCTGTTTCGAAATCGTGCTACTGTGGGATTTTTTCGCAGCAGTTTCCCCCTCCATGGTAGGTGGAACCGCGATCGGACTGTTCATGCTCGTCAAAGAGCGGCTCAGTGTCGGACACAGCACGGCCATCGTGTTCACTACCATTTTCTTGGATCAGGCCTTTTACACCGCAACCCCGTTCGTGGTCAGTTATTTCATTCCCCAGCATGACGTCTTCGCACCGCTACAGCAAATTCGCTCGGAATGGATCGGCACCAGCATGCTCGCAGCATTCTGGAGTGCATGGAGCACACTTCTCGTTTACGTTCTGTTCCTCATCGCGGCCTTGTTCATTGCGCCAGGATGGATTAACTGGTGGTTGCGCAAGCTGTTGAGCTTGCCGCTCCTGAAGCATTGGCGAGATCACGGACGTGCTATGGCCAACGACCTGATGCTGGCCTCCCGCGACCTGCGCAACCGCTCGACCGGATTCTGGCTCAAGGTATGGCTCGCCACATCCGTGGCCTGGATGGGTCGTTACCTCGTCTTGAATTGCGTAATCGCGGCATTCTCAGAGCGAGAGATGGGGTTGTACGATCATCTGCTCGTCCTGGGTCGCCAAGCCGTATTATGGGTGTTGATGGTGGTTTCCCCGACCCCCGGCAGCGCCGGCGTGGCCGAACTTGGTTTTTCCTGGTTGTTCCGTGACCTGACGCCGGGCGGGACTGCACTGACCATCGCCGTACTGTGGCGGCTGATCGCCTATTATCCGTTCCTGGTCGCAGGGATACCCATCATGACGCGATGGGTCACGCGGATCTATGGGCGCGATGTAAGGAATTGAAGCTCGTGCCAGTAGGGTTTGGGGACGGTCCGGGCCGATTCCGTATGGCCGGGATGCCGTCGAGCAAGAGTGCCGCCGCTTGCTGCGTCGACAAGACAACGATCCCTTCTCGCCGCGATCCGCAATCAACCTCGGAGGCCGGCTTCAGAAGCCCTGACTCAGGGCCACCAGAGTCCGGGGCCCCACATGCCCCAGTTCATCGCAGCATCGAGATTCGTTTCCGCGGCTTGGCGTTCTTCGTCTGCGATCTCTTTTTCTACCGCCAGCTTCTGGAAACGGGCGTAAGCATCCGCGTCCCCGACGTAGATGCACTGGCAGAAGGTAGCGTCGGCGTAAACATACATCACCTTGTCATCCTTGGGGTGCGCCACCAACTTCTGCTGGGTCATAGCCTTGAGATTCGCGATTTGTTCCGGTGTCTGGGCATAGTTGATCTTGAAGCCGGCCGCCGCAAGCAGTTGCTCGGTGTCTTGCACCCTTTCTTCCAGCGATGCACAGGCGACCAACTGCACGGCTACCGCCCATAGTGCGAGTCCTTTAGGTCTCATCGGGGAACCCTCTGTTAACGTTTTTCGTTCAAAAATCGGGTACACGTAGTGGATGGTGGACCGTGGATGGAACGGACCGCCCACTATGGTTTTCCTCGTCACAAGCCCGAGCCACGGATCGGCTCTCCGGTTTCAAAAGTCGCTGCTTTCGAATCTTGAGTGTAACCGACGCCGGACTCTGCTTTCCACCGCCGCGAACGTGGAAAACGCCGACCGGGTCATACGACTTGGAGTGATTTCTGTTATCGTTTGCTGGTGTTGCCGATCGTATCCTGGAGGCCAGAAATGGAACTGAAGGACAGCGGCTTATTCCGTGACCGATGCCTCGTCGGTGGGGGCTGGATTTCGGCCGAAAGCGGTGAGACTTTTTCCGTCCTCAACCCTGCGAATGGGCAAATCCTGGCGCATGTCCCCAATCTGGGGACAACCGAAACGCGTCGCGCGATCGCTGCCGCAGAGAAAGCATGGAGCGGCTGGCGGAGCCTTACCGCCCGCGCTCGTGGCGCGATTCTCCGGCGTTGGTTCGAACTTCTGGTAAACGCCACCGAAGATCTCTCCCGCCTGATGACCCTGGAGCAAGGCAAACCGCTTGCGGAAGCGAAAAGCGAGATCGCTTACGCGGCCAGCTTTGTCGAATGGTTCGCCGAGGAAGCCAAACGCACCTATGGCGAGGTGATTCCCTCACCGTGGCCCGACAAACGTCTGCTCGTCATCCGCCAATCGGTGGGCGTATGCGCCGCCATCACGCCGTGGAATTTCCCGGCTGCCATGATCACCCGTAAGGTGGCTCCGGCCCTGGCGGCCGGCTGCACCGTGGTCGTCAAGCCGGCCGAACAGACCCCGCTCACGGCACTCGCCATGGCGGAACTCGCCACCCGTGCGGGAACCCCAGCCGGGGTGCTCAACGTGGTCACCGGAGATGCGGAGACCATCGGCATGGAACTCACTTCCAATCCGACGGTACGCAAGGTCTCGTTTACCGGCTCGACCGCGGTGGGGCGATTGCTCATGGCGCGCTGTGCGCCGACGATCAAGAAGCTTTCGCTGGAACTGGGCGGCAATGCGCCGTTTCTGGTGTTCGCGGATGCCGATCTGGAGGCTGCGGCAGACGGCGCGATCGCATCGAAATTCCGCAACTCGGGGCAAACCTGCGTCTGCGCCAATCGTTTTTTGGTGCAGGATTCGGTCTACGATGCATTCGTCGCCGCGCTCACCCAGCGGGTCCGCAAGCTCAAGGTCGGAAACGGCCTAGAAGCGGATGTCACCCAAGGTCCTCTGATCAACGAGGAGGCAGTGCTCAAAGTGGAGCGGCACATCGCCGACGCCTTGGCGCGAGGAGCGCGCCTCGTCCTCGGTGGGCGGCGTCACCGCCTCGGCGGGAATTTCTTCGAACCGACCGTCCTAGTCGAGGCGACGCCCGAGATGTTGTGTGCGCGGGAGGAAACATTCGGGCCGGTCGCGGCGATCCTTCGCTTCCGGACCGAGGAAGAAGCCGTACAGCTTGCCAACGCCACGGAGTTTGGCCTCGCCGCCTACGTATACACACGCGACTTGGCGCGTTCGGTGCGGGTCAGCGAGGCGTTGGAATACGGGATGGTCGGGATCAATACCGGGATGCTCTCGAACGAGGTGGCTCCCTTTGGAGGGGTCAAACAATCCGGCATCGGCCGCGAAGGTTCGCGGCACGGAATCGAGGAATTTCTCGAGATTAAATACCTCTGCCTGGGCGGATTGGATGGGAATCGGCCGCGCGGGTGATTCATCACTCCGGCAGGTATACCGCCCGCGCCTTGACCCTCAGCCGAGACTTTCGCTCTGCCCTGTTTGTCCCAGATCACCTGATACTGATCGAAACTGGACAACCAGTAGTTCCAGACTGGCGCATCCAGGGAAAGAGTCTCACTGGTCATGGGGTATCCCACGGCCATGATGACCTGATCCTTGGTCATGCCTTCCATGACCTTGCCGATTCGGATCGCCTCCCGTACCTCGGCGGGGTACGAGGCCAGTCGTTTCTTCGGGTCCGCGACGACGATGATCTTTGTGACCCACTGTTGTAGGCTTTCTTCCGCGCGTCCGTAATCGTGCCCCAGGCGCATCCTCCTGCCGCCGATTTCCGCATAAGCCCGGTCGCTCCCGTAATCGAAGACCTTGGCCGGGGTTCCTGCCGGGATGAACGGATTTTCCCCATAGTTCCCGTCGCTGATCCAGTCACCCTCGTAATGCAGATTGCAACAGGTGAAACCGCTGCGAAGCGGGGCGGCGTTGGGGTCGAACCGGGGCTGACAGGCCGTCAACGAGAACACCACCAGCACCAGGCACATCGGAGCGAACCATGCCTTCCATTTTGTGATTGCCTTTTTCATGAACACCCCCTTGTAGCGGCACACGGCGTGGCCGCTCCTCCCGGTCCGTGTCTCGCTCCCGGTTGAATCACGAAGCGATTTCCGGATCAGCCTCCAAGACCTTCGAGGAACTTCTCCGCATCGAGCGCCGCCATGCAACCCGATCCCGCCGAGGTGACGGCCTGACGGTACACCGAATCGGCCACGTCCCCGGCGGCGAACACCCCCGCCACGCTGGTGGCGGTGGCATTGCCCTCCAACCCGCTCCGTACCAGGATGTAGCCGTTTCGCATTTCCAATTGGCCTTGGAAGATTTCCGTGTTCGGGCTGTGGCCGATGGCGATAAACACGCCCTCCACCGCCAACTCCTTGGTCGAACCGTCCTGCACGTTGCGGATGCGTATACCCGTCACGCCGTGCTCGTCGCCGAGCACCTCATCCAACACATGATTCCACTGGATCGAAATATTGCCCGTGCGGGAACGCTCGATGAGCTTCTCGGAGAGGATTTTTTCGGCCCGGAACTTGTCCCGACGATGCACGATGGTCACTTCAGAAGCGATGTTGGACAAGTAAAGCGCCTCCTCCACCGCGGTGCTGCCTCCGCCGATGACGGCTACCGGCTTGTTCTTGTAGAAAAAACCGTCACAAGTCGCACACGCCGAGACCCCCCTTCCTTTGAACTTTTCTTCTGACGGTAGGCCCAGATATCTGGCCGACGCCCCCGTGGCGATGATCAATGCCTCGCACGTATACGTGGCAGAATCCCCCACCAATCGGAACGGGCGCTGGGAAAGATCGGCGGTGTGGATGTGGTCGAACACGATTTCCGTCTCGAAACGCTCGGCATGGCGACGCATTCGCTCCATCAACTCCGGCCCCAATACTCCGTCGGGGTCTCCCGGCCAGTTATCGACCTCGGTGGTCGTAGTGAGCTGGCCACCCATTTGGATTCCCGTCACCAACACCGGTCTGAGATTGGCACGCGCCGCATACACGGCGGCGGTGTAACCGGCAGGGCCGGAACCCAGGATCAGGAGCCTGCAATGCTTGGAGTCGTTCATGCAATCCTCTTTCCGTTTTTCGTCATGCGGTTCAATTATACGATGCCGTCCACCGAGAAACCCGCAGGGGCCGGCCGATGGAAACTCGGCACGCCTGCAGTTTGCAGAACACCATACCATCAGCAGGCGGAAGGAGCATCCAGGGTTCGGGGTCAGTCAAGGAAGCAATGGTTCAACCCAAGGCCGGCACGATGATCCCCTTCGGCCGCGGGCGGCTTCAACACCCTTCGACCGCCGACTTACGGCACGCGGATCCGTCACGATAGTGGCCAAGTCGATCGAAAATCTATAATTTAATCTTTTTGCGTGGAGAGTCCTTTTGGCGCAGGTAGAAAAAAAGTTGGCACAGCCCGATGATCTTCGCACCTCGCTCATGCGAACCTTGCGGGAAGGTGTGTTCCTTGGTCATCTGGCACTTGCGATTTACTTTCTCATCGCTCTCGCGACCTTCGATCGGGAAGATGCCGGATGGACCCACACCGGCATGGATCGGCCCGTCGCCAACGCCGCCGGAGCCGTGGGCGCATGGCTGTCCGACTTCGCATTTTCCCTGGTCGGGATCGTTGCCTACTTGTTCCCATTTCTGTTGGCCGGGTACGGTTATCGGATCTATCGGTGGCACAGCGTCGGGCGATCCTTTTCGCCATTGGATTCGGTCCTCCGCTGGACCGGCTTGATCACGGGCATTGCGAGCGGGGCCGCGCTGGCTGACCTGCAACTGATCCACGTACCCCTGGCCTTGCCGGAGAGTACCGGCGGAATCCTGGGACGCGAACTGGCGGACCGCTTGGTCGGATCGTTTGGCGACACCGGTGCGTCGGTATTGCTCGGTGGCGTTTTTCTCGCCGGGGTATCCCTGTTTACCAATGTCTCCTGGCTGGGCCTCATCGATGTCGTGGGAAAAGTAGGCCTTGCATTGCTCCGGGGGATCGTCATGGTGCCGGCGCAATGGCTTCGCACCCGCACCGCCAGGGCCGTGGAATCGCCGGTCCCCGCCGTCGGATCTCCGCAGCGAAAAGGGCGCAAGACCGAGGTACGTTCGCGCAAAGCGGGCGAGCCGGTGGCTGCCGAGACCACGACGGAGTCCGCGACGGTCCGCGAGTCTGGCATTCTCGCCGATTCGCCGCTCCCTGCCCGCATCCGACCGGCACGGATGGGCAAGGCCCCGACCGAGTCACCGCGCGGCACGAGGAGCGCAAGCGAGACTCTACCGCCGCTCGATCTCCTGAACGCCAACGCGCCCCGAGTTCGTTCTTATTCGGCCACCGCGCTCCAGGAAATGTCCGAACGGGTGGAGGCAATCTTGGGCGACTTCGGCGTCGACGTCGAGGTCGTCTCGGTTCACCCCGGTCCGGTGATCACCCGCTTCGAGTTGCAACCCGCGGCCGGGGTCAAAGTCAGCCGCATCAGCGGGCTCGCGAAGGATCTGGCGAGAGCCCTTTCGGTCACCAGCGTGCGAGTGGTCGAGGTGATTCCCGGCAAGTCCGTGGTAGGGCTGGAAATCCCGAATCAGGAACGCGAGATCGTATTGCTGCGATCGGTACTGGCATCCGAGACCTATCAACAGGCGAGCTCGCCTCTGACGCTGGTACTTGGCAAGGACATCGGGGGACAGCCGGTGGTGGCGAATCTGGCGCGGATGCCCCATTTGTTGGTGGCCGGGACCACCGGCTCGGGGAAATCGGTGGCGATCAACGTGATGATCCTGAGTCTCCTGTTCAAAGCACGCACGGATGCGGTGCGTCTCATCCTGATCGATCCCAAGATGTTGGAACTCTCGGTCTACGAGGGCATACCCCACCTCCTGACCCCAGTCGTCACCGACATGAAAGAGGCCGCCAATGCCTTACGCTGGTGCGTCGCGGAGATGGAACGCCGCTACAAACTCATGTCCTTGATCGGGGTGCGCAACCTGGACGGTTTCAACCAGCGCGTGCGCGAAGCCGCCGAGGCCGGGATGCCGCTGCGCGATCCGCTATGGAACCCGAGTCTCGCCCTCGAAGACGAAGAGCCAGCCGTCCTCGCTCCTCTTCCCTATGTCGTCATCGTCATCGACGAATTGGCCGATATGATGATGATCGTGGGCAAGAAGGTGGAAGAGTTGATCGCCCGCCTGGCGCAAAAAGCGCGGGCCGCCGGTTTGCACCTGATCCTTGCCACGCAGCGCCCCTCGGTCGACGTCATCACCGGTCTCATCAAGGCCAACATCCCGACCCGGATCGCCTTCCAGGTATCGTCGAAGATCGATTCCCGCACCATCATCGATCAGGGCGGCGCCGAAGCCCTGCTCGGCAACGGCGACATGCTGTATCTCCCGCCGGGAACCGGTTTTCCCATCCGCGCCCATGGTGCCTTCGTGTCCGATCAGGAGGTGCACAACGTCGTCGACTTCCTCAAAGCCACTGGGATACCGGACTACATCGAAGACATCACTCGCTTCAGCGAGGACAATGGCGACGCGACCGGATTTCGTGGCAACGGCGACGTCGGCGATGAGGCCGATCCTCTTTATAACGAAGCGGTGCGTTTCGTGACCGAAACGCGCAAGGCGTCGATCTCAAGCGTACAGCGGCGGTTCAAAGTCGGTTACAATCGGGCTGCGCGGATGATCGAAGACATGGAACGCGCCGGGATCATCACGCCCGCCGATGCTAACGGCAGCCGGCAGGTGCTCGCCCCCCCTCCCCCATCGACGTAACCACTACGTCGCCGGCGCCCTGCACCGCGGCGAGCCGGTTCCGAGAGCGGATTTCACGCCGGCCCGGTTTGTTCCATCGGTTGCAAGGCAGTGGTGCCACTGGGTTTGCCATAACGCTCGACGGCCTGCTTGCAGAAGGCATCAATGAGCGATTCCACGACCTCCTTGAAGAATCCGCCCAAGGCCAGTCGCAGCAATGGATTGGAGAACTCGAAGTCCAATTGGAAGGAGACGTCGCAACCTCCACGCACATTGGGATCGAATCGCCAGAAACCACGGAGAAACTTGAATGGCCCTTCCACCAGGTTCATGTGAATGTACTTTCCCGGCTCCATCGTATTGGCGGTGGTGAAATGAAGCTTGATGTTCCCCTTCGCCAAAGTGATCGTCGCCTGGATCTGGCGTGCAGTCTCGGAATGAACCTGCACGCTCTTGCACATGGGCAAATACCGTGGATACGCGGCGATGTCATTCACGAGGGCATACATCTGATCTTGCGTGTACTCCACACAGACACTGGTCGCTATGGTCGGCATCACTCTTCCCCAATCCCGCAGACGAGCGCATCATGAACCGGTAATCTTCTCCTTTTGCCGGCGGTCCAGAGCCATCTCTAGGTCTACGCTCAAACGCTTGATCTCCTCCTGGGCCCTGACCTGTCCGGTGACATCGTACTGCACCCCAAGATAATAAATCAGTTTGCCGTTGCTATCGAACAAAGGAGTGATCATCAATCGATTGAAGAACATTTCCCCGTTCTTACGATAATTACGCAAGGTGACTTCTGCCGGTTCACAGTTCTCGATGGCGCGACGCAGGATGAAACGCCCCTCCTGATCCCTATCGTCCCCCTGGAGAAAGCGACAGTTTCTGCCGATGATTTCCTCTTGGGAATATCCCGTCATTTGCTCGAAGGAACGATTGGCGTAAACGATCGGCATATCTTCTTGATCAGGATCGGCCAGCGTGATTCCGTTGACACTGGAATCCAAAATTTTCGAGAGGATTTTTGGGATCAGCCCCGGGTCCTTTTCTGCTATGAATGCCATGATCAATCTCCTGGTTCGAGTGTACCTTGCCGGGGACACCTCGTCCCCTTGTTCAACCGCCACCGATGCATTCGGCCGCCTCGATTTCGATCAATCGTTTCAGATTCCGTACCGTTCGTTCTGCCCCATCCTGAATCACTACTCGGATCAACTTCTCGAACGGCCGCATATACAACTCCAATTGGAGGAGAACGAACTCGAACGTGAGGCGGGATTCCCGGTTGGTGTGCAAACCCTCGATGGAATAATCGCAGCGGTAAGGATGAGACACGCCTTCGAAACAAATCCGGCGGTGTGGCTGGTAACGCTCACCCTGAAAATCGACTCGGAGCGACGTCCTTGGTCCACTCTCACTTGTCGAGCCATCGTACCCACGCCCACGGGACCATCGCTCAGGGGCGTCAGTTCGACCACCTCCGGGGACCAGCGTGGGTAATTTTCGAAGAACCTCTCGCCCACGAAGCGGAATACGTCCTCCGGGGGACGCTTTATGATCGAGCTCGATTTCGCCATCAAAGGAGCACCGTCCGACGAAAGAGTAAACATAACAACCTCCTTTTACGGAATCCGAAGCACCGGCATTTCTCCACCGCGTTCGGTCAACACCCCGGTATCCAGACTTCCGTACCCGTGGCAGGCCCCGCCAGCTCCTGCTCAGATGAGATACGTATCGACGCCCGCCAACAATAGATCATACTGTGCCTCCACCAGTTCCTTTACCACCACGGCGGGGAAACCGGCGACGATATTCCCTTCCAGGCCGATCCATCCCACGGCATCCTCCGGACCGAGGCTCACCACGTAGCCCAGATCCTGATGCAGATAGGGCTCGAGCAGTGGCAATCGACCGGAATGCCGCAGCAGATTGCGCGCCACCAGCTTGCCTTTCCGCACCGCAGCCTGAGCCGTGAGGGCATTGGTCCCGATGGACCGAAAACTGGCGCAGTCGCCGGCGGCGAAAACACGCTCCAGCAATTGGCTCCCCACCACCACTTGCCCAAAGGCGTTCGTCGCGATCGTCCAATCGATCCGTTTCCCCGGAAACAGGAAAACCGCGGCGGAGGGCAACTCCACGACTTCTCCGGAGTCGCGCGCGTCGATCCGGATGGTGTCCGCGGTCTGTTCGACATAAAACCCATTGCGGTAAAAGTCGATGCCGAGGTCCGCCATGCGCGCCTCCGCATAACGCGCGAAATCCTGCGTGAACTGTTTGAGCACTGTGTCATCCCCGTCGATCAGGCGCAGTCGGACTGAATCCGCCACTCCTTGGCGACGCAGCCAATGCGCCATTTCGAACACGAACTGTATCCCCGTGGCGCCACCACCGACGAGGCTCCACACGCAAGGAAGGGTGCACCGTTCGAGCAAGCGGCTCAGAATCACCGAGCCGGATTCGTGCATGAAATCGGTGAGATCGAAAACGTTCTCCGTACGCTCGAAGGTTCGCGGCGCCGAACCGACGGCGATCACCAGGTAATCGAACTCCAACGCCTCGCCGCCGGCGATGAGACAGGAATCGGATGCCGCCCGCAGTAACTCTGCGTCATCCAAAGCGACATTCCCTTGTACGTAGCGACAAGCGAAACGCCTTGCGATCTGGGGAAATGGCACGGTGAAATCCTGCACCGGTCGACGCAGGGTCTCTTGAAGATGGGTGATCTTCACATGATGCGATCGCCCATCCACCAGAGTGACTTGCGCGGTGGGGCAATAGCGATGGAGTGAAATCAGGGCCGCGAGCCCGGCATAGCCACCGCCCAGGATGACGACCCGGATGGATTTTTCCTTCGGAACGTAAAACGGAAGAAATGCCACCGTCAATCCCCTTTTTCCCTGGCATCCTCGCAACGGATTCGAAAGTACTATAAACAAATCTGACTATGCAACCGGGGAAAAATTCAGCTCTTCCCCGAGCGAACCCGCGATGCCGTTCCTGATGATTCGCCGGGGAGGCGGTGCCGTTCCGCAACGATCGCTGGGGATGTGGTACAGTCCGGGAAAACCAAGGTGATGTGGATGATTCGGCTACCATTGTCCCCACTCCTCGACCAATTCCTGCGCATCCGTCTGTTACGCCAGCTTCTCGGCAGCGTGCTGGACCTGTTGCCGGTGCTAACGGTGATCCTCATCTTTCAGATCCTCGTCATCGGACAGCCCATTCCCGACGTCGGTCGTCTCATCAAGGGCATGCTGTTGGTCGTCTTGGGGCTGACGTTCTTCGTCCAGGGCTTGCAACTCGGGCTCTTCCCGGTGGGCGAGACGCTGGCCCATGCTCTGGCGCGCAAGGGAAGTGTCTTTTGGCTCATGACGTTTGCGTTCTTTCTGGGGTTCGGAACGACCATCGCAGAACCCGCGCTGATCGCCGTCGCCAACGAAGGAGCACGGATCGCCGCCGAGAACCAGATCATCCCAGCCTCGCTGGAAGCCCGGAATTCCTATGCCTGGGGGCTTCGGATCAGCGTCGCGCTCGCAGTCGGGTGCGCCCTCGTGGTCGGGGTCATCCGCATTCTCAAGGGATGGCCCCTGCCTTATTTGATCATCGCAGGTTACGCCGGAGTGTTGCTGATGACCCCATTCGCACCGCCGGAAATCGTCGGGATTGCCTACGACTCCGGTGGCGTTACCACTTCGACGATCACCGTCCCCCTGGTCACGGCCTTGGGTGTCGGTCTCTCCTCTTCCATTCGCGGCCGCAATCCGCTGGTGGATGGCTTCGGGCTCATCGCTTTCGCGTCCCTGATGCCGATGATCTTCGTGATGGCCTATGGACTTTGGATATGACTACGGAGCTGAATACCTTCGCAGCCGCGATGGCGGAAACGCTGCGTCACGTCGCTCCGGTCGTCGGGATGATCCTGATCTTCCAACTGCTGGTGATCCGCAGACCACTGCCCAATCCGACCCGGCTCATGGCGGGTTTTTTTTACGTGATCCTGGGCATCACCCTGTTTCTCGAAGGGCTGGAAATGGCGCTGTTCCCCTTGGGGGAATGGATGGCAAAGCAGTTGACGGCGCCTGAGTTCATCGGCGCGCAGGACCCGGAAGGCGCCGGATGGGATTCTTATTTCTGGGTATACGCCTTCGCTGCCGCCACCGGATTCGCCACGACCATGGCCGAACCGGCTCTCATCGCCGTGGCGATCAAGGCCGCGGAGATTTCCGCCGGCGCAATCAATCCCTGGGGCCTGCGTCTTGCGGTCGCCGGCGGTGCCGCTTCGGGTCTCGCCATCGGGACCTTCCGCATCGTCACCGGGGGAGATCTCTCCTGGTACATCCTCGCCGGCTACCTGATCGTCCTCATCCAGACCGCTTTCGCCCCGAAAATGATCGTCGGGCTGGCCTATGATTCCGGCGGTGTGACCACCTCGACGGTCACGGTGCCCATCGTGACCGCGCTCGGGCTCGGGCTCGCCTCCACCATTCCGGGACGCAACCCGTTGCTGGATGGCTTCGGCCTCATTGCTTTCACCTGCCTGTTTCCTATAATCGCGGTTCTCGCCTACGCCCAGGTCGCTCAATGGTGGGCGCGACGCGCTCCTCGCGACGAACACCCGGACTGAGGGGTAAATTTATGCGTTTCAAATTGATCATCGCTTTCGTCGAGGACGACAAAACCGATCTCATCCTCAATACCGCCCGCGAACACGGAGCCATGGGCGCCACGGTCATCAGCAACGCGCGTGGCGAAGGGATCAAAAGATCGAAGACCTTCTTCGGATTGAATCTCGAAGTCCAGCGCGACGTCGTCCTGCTTCTCGTCGAAGAGCATATGTCTCGCTCAATCCTGGAAGCCATCGCGCGGGAAGGCTGCTTCGACGAGACACCGGGAACGGGGATCGCCTTTCAGATCGACGTCGAGGATGCCCTGGGCGTCAGGCATCAGGTCCAGAAACTTGCCCCTATCGTCGAGGAAGAGATATGACGGACAAGAAACCCATCGTGCGCGTTCGCGACGTCATGAAAACCGATTTCGGCACGATCGACGGCATTGCCACCGTGAGCGATGCCTTGAAGAAGATGAAGGCAATGAAGACCTCCGTGCTGGTGGTCAACAAGCGACATGAGGACGACGAGTACGGACTCGTGACCGCAGGGGACATCGCCCGGCACGTGCTCGCCCGTGACCGCGCGCCGGATCGCGTCAACGTATACGAAATCATGACCAAACCGGTGGTCTCCGTGCACCCGGACATGGACATCCGCTACTGTTCCCGCCTCTTCGCCACTTACAACCTGGTACGGGCCCCCGTGGTGGACGGGCGTAACCTGGTCGGCACCATCAGCCCGAACGCACTGGTGCTGGACGGACTTTACCGAACAGTCTGACCAAGCAGCGCCAGGTGGGGGCGGTAATGCGCTTCCATCCTCCCTAGCGAGACCCAAAGATGGTGGTCAGGGGGTTATCGATGGGGCGACTTGGGATGTGCTTCCGAATTCGCACTACCTGCTCTGAGCCCCGAGCGGGTACACTAAAAACCCCGCAAACAGGAGTACACCCGTCATGAAAGGCGACAGCCAGGTCATCGAACATCTCAATAAAGTTCTTTACAACGAGCTGACGGCGATCAACCAGTATTTCCTTCACGCCCGTATGTTCAAGAACTGGGGATTCGGAAAGCTCAATGAATACGAGTACAAGCAGTCGATCGACGAGATGAAACACGCCGACCGGCTGATCGAGCGAATTCTTTTCCTGGAAGGGCTGCCGAATCTCCAGGACTTGGGCAAGCTGAAAATCGGCGAGCATCCCGAAGAAATGCTGCAGTGCGACCTCCAACTCGAGCTGCAGTCCTTGCAGGTGTTGAAAGATGCGATCGCCTACTGCGAAAAAAGCGGTGATTACGTCACCCGCGAGCTTTTCGAGGACATCCTGGAAAGCGAAGAAGACCATATCGACTGGATCGAAACCCAGTTCGAGCTGATCGGCAAGGTCGGAATCCAGAATTATCTGCAGGCGCAGATGTGACCGCGCGGGAGCGTGAGGGGCCCTTTTGGCAGCACGAAAGGATCCCGACTCGCTCGTGCGGAAATTTCGAGCCGCCTTACCCGGCGCGATGCGCCGGTACCGCCTCCTGCCAGCGCAGGCGGTTGGCGTTACTGACCACGGTGACCGAGGACAGGGCCATGGCGGCACCGGCAATCATCGGGTTGAGCAGAATGCCGGCAAATGGATAGAGCACCCCCGCCGCGATCGGGATGCTGAGCGTGTTGTAGAGAAACGCGCCGAACAGATTCTGCTTGATGTTGCGCACGGTGAGACGCGACAGCTGCACCGCCTCGGCCACCTTCAGCGGGGAGCCCGCCATGATGACGATATCGGCGCTCTCGATGGCGATGTCCGTGCCGGTACCGATCGCGAATCCGACATCGGCCTGTGCCAGTGCCGGCGCGTCGTTGATGCCGTCGCCCACCATCCCGACGATTTCGCCCTGGGCCTGCAACTCTTGGACGACCAGCGCCTTGTCCTGCGGCAGCACATGAGCGCGGACCTCGTCGATCCCCGCCAGGCGCGCGATCGCTCGCGCCGTCGCCGCATGATCCCCGGTCACCATGAGTACGCGCATCCCCAGTTTTTTCAGGCGATCCACCGCTTCATGTGCGTCGGGCTTGATCGGATCGGCCACGCACAGGAGTCCGATCAGCTCGCCATTCATCGCCAACAACAAGGGCGTTAGCGCATCTTCCGTGCACCGACGCAAGGATTCGCCGAAGGAAGCCAGACCGATGCGGTGTTTTTCCATCAGCACGGTGTTTCCCAGGAGAAGCCGGTCGCCCTCCACCTTGCCCGCCACTCCGTGGCCGGGATCGGCGGAAAAGTCCTCGCATGGCAAAGGTTCGAGGTTCCGCTCCGTGGCGGCACGTAACACCGCAGCCGCCAACGGATGCTCGGATCCCGCTTCCAGGCTTGCAGCCAATTGCAAGACCCGTTCTTCCGTCCAACCCGGAAGAGTGTCGATTCCCACCACGCTGGGGTGGCCTTCCGTGATCGTACCGGTCTTGTCCAATACCACACAAGTGAGGCGTCCCGCCTGTTGCAGCGCTTCACCGCGGCGGATGAGGATGCCTTGCTGGGCCGCCCGCCCTACCGCCACCATGATCGAGATCGGCGTCGCCAAGCCCAGCGCGCAGGGACAGGCGATCACCAGCACCGTCATCGCCGTGACGAAGGCATAGCCGAAGGCCGGTTCGGGCCCGAAGATCCACCAGATGAAAAAGGTCAACAGCGCGATCGCGACCACGGCCGGCACGAACACCGCCGATATCCGGTCGACCAGGCGCGCGATCGCCGGTTTGCTGGCTTGGGCCTGGCGCACGCTGGCGATGATCTGGGCCAGCACGGTGTCACGACCGATGCGGGTGGCCCGAAACAGAAAGGTTCCCGACTGGTTCAGGGTCCCGGCCACCACGGTGGCACCCTCGCTCTTCACCACCGGCATGGGCTCCCCGGTCAGCATGGATTCGTCCACCGTGGAATGCCCTTCGATGACCACACCGTCGACCGGGATTTTTTCTCCCGGCCGCACCCGAACCGTCTCGCCGAGACCCACCTCGGCGATCGCCACGTCCACTTCCTGGCCGTTGCGGATCACGCGGGCCGTGCGGGGTTGCAACCCGATCAGGGCCCGGATCGCAGAAGAGGTCTTGCCGCGGGCCCGCGTTTCCAGTGCGGAGCCGAAATCGATGAAGGCGAGGATGATCGCAGCCGCCTCGAAATAGGCCTGCTTGCCCTCGGGCGGCAACAGCTCGCCGCCGTCGATGGCCACGGTGGAGTAGAACCAGGCGGCACCGGTCCCGAGCGCGATCAAGGTGTCCATGTTGGCTTGACCGTGCTGAAACGACCGGATGGCGCCGCGAAAAAACTGCCCACCGGAATACCACAGAACCGCCAGGGTGAGGATGGACACCAGGGTCCAGAAATGGGTTCCCGACGCCGTTCCGATTTCCGGAACGAGACCCGATTGCCCTGCTAGCATGAGCGGCACACCGAGAGCCGCGGCAACCGCAGCCTTCCGCAATAGTTCGCGATAACGCTCCTGTTCCAGGCGTTCCTGCTCCTCGGGATCTTCCAGGGTCTCCAGGAGTGCAGCCTCATAGCCGGCTTCCCGCACCGCGGCCTTCAGAGCTTCCGGGTCCGCTTTTCCGCGCACCAGGGCGGAGTGGTCGGCGAAATTCACGCTCACCCATTCCACCCCGGGAACGCCTCGCAACGCCGTTTCCACCGCCTCGACACAGCCGGCACAGCGCATGCCCTGTACGGACAGACGAAGGGGTTCGCCCGGTTGAATAGGCTCGTTCATCGGTATGATCCTCGGATTCTCGATTCAGACTTTACGGAAACATGGCAACGCCAAAAGACACCGGGGCCGGAGCGCCGTCGTGACGACCGAGACAAGTCCCCGGCCAAAGAGTTTCGGTAACCTTATCATGGAGTTCGGACGAAACCCAATCGGGTATGAGCGCCTTGCGTCGACCTTATATCCCCGCGAAAATAACCGGAGACGCCCCTGCCCTTGGCATTCACCGGCCCAGGGAGCGTAATGCCGGAAAGAGAACCGGAGAACCGAACCCCGCCGACGGAACCGGACCCCTGCAGCTTCGAAGAGGAGCATCCGATGATCGAGGAAAACTTGTTCAGGCATCGTTATGACAATTTCATCGGTGGGCGGTGGATTCCACCGGTCAAAGGACAGTACTTCGAGAATCCCACCCCGGTCACCGGCAAACCCCTGTGCGAAGTCGCCCGCTCCACCGCCGAAGACATCGAACTCGCGCTGGATGCGGCTCACGCCGCGGCACCCGCGTGGGCCGGGACCTCCGCCACCGAGCGCGCCAACCTCTTGCAGCGCATCGCCGACCGCATGGAGACCCACCTGGAACGTCTCGCCACCGCGGAAACCTGGGACAACGGCAAGCCGATCCGCGAGACGCGGGCGGCGGACATTCCGCTGGCGATCGATCATTTTCGTTACTTCGCCGGTTGCATCCGCGCCCAGGAAGGCACGGTTTGCGAAATCGATCGGGATACCGTCGCCTACCATTTTCACGAACCCCTTGGCGTCGTCGGCCAGATCATCCCCTGGAATTTCCCCATCCTGATGGCGGCCTGGAAACTCGCGCCGGCGCTGGCGGCGGGCAATACGGTGGTGCTGAAACCCGCCGAACAGACCCCGGCCTCGATCCTGGTGTTACTGGAACTCGTCGAAGACCTGTTACCGGCAGGAGTGGTGAACGTGGTGAATGGCTTCGGCCTGGAAGCGGGGAAGCCCCTGGCCACCTCCAACCGGATCGCGAAGATCGCCTTCACTGGGGAGACCACCACCGGCCGACTCATCATGCAATACGCTTCGCAGAACCTCATCCCCGTGACGCTCGAACTGGGCGGCAAGTCGCCCAACATCTTCTTCGCCGATGTCTGTGAGCGTGACGACGAATTTTTCGACAAAGCCATCGAAGGCTTCGTGATGTTCGCCCTCAACCAGGGAGAAGTGTGCACCTGCCCTTCGCGCGCCCTGATCCAGGAATCGATCTACGATCGATTCCTGGAACGTGCGCTCGATCGCGTCGCCAGCGCCCGCCAGGGCAACCCGCTCGACCCCGGGACCAAGATCGGCGCGCAAGCCTCCGCCGAGCAACTGGAAAAGATCCTCTCCTACATCGATGTGGGCCGGCAGGAAGGGGCCGAGTGTCTGATCGGAGGGGAACGCAATATGCTCGAAGGCGAGCTGGCTGGAGGCTATTACGTCAAACCGACCGTGTTCCGGGGACACAACCGCATGCGGATCTTCCAGGAGGAAATCTTCGGCCCGGTGGTGGCGGTCACTACCTTCCGCGACCCCGAAGAAGCACTGGCCATCGCCAATGACACCTTGTATGGCCTCGGCGCTGGAGTCTGGACCCGTGATGGCACCCTGGCCTACCGCATGGGCCGCGGCATCCAGGCCGGCCGGGTGTGGGTGAATTGTTACCATCTGTATCCCGCACACGCGGCGTTCGGGGGTTACAAACACTCGGGCATCGGGCGGGAAACCCACAAGATGATGCTCACGCATTACCAGCAGACCAAGAACCTTTTGGTGAGCTACAGCCCGAAAGCATTGGGCTTTTTCTGATCCTGGCGGTATCGCTCCGATGGAGAAGATCGCCCGGGTCGTCGCCACCGAAGCGGCGCTGGAGTTGATCGAGCGGCTCAGGAAAAAACATGGCCCCCTCCTGTTTCACCAGTCCGGCGGCTGTTGCGACGGCAGCTCGCCGATGTGCTTCCCGCAAGGCGAATTCCTCCTCGGTGAGCAGGACTTGTGCCTCGGTGAAATCGGCGGTTGCCCGTTTTACATCGGCAAAGCCCAATACGAAAACTGGAAGCATATGCAACTCATCATCGATGTCGTTCCCGGGCGTGGCGGGATGTTCTCTCTGGAGGGGGCGGAAGGCTTGCGCTTTCTGACACGCTCGCGCCTGTTCCGCGCCGAGGAACGCATCGCCCTCGGCTTGGAACCTTGACGCGAGATTGACTCGCCACTCGGCGGCGAGTCGGACATGAGCATCCGAATCCGACGCGTCTATGAGCCCCCGGAGGAAGCAGACGGCCTGCGGGTACTGGTCGATCGGCTCTGGCCACGCGGGTTGAAGAAGCAGTCGGCGCGGATCGATCTTTGGCTTCGGGACCTTGCTCCCTCCACCCCGCTGCGGAAATGGTTCGGCCACGAACCCGCCAAATGGGCCGAATTCCAACGGCGCTACTTCGCGGAACTGGATGCGGGCAAACCGGAACACATCGAAACCTTGCTGACCCACGCCCGCTCCGGCACCGTCACGCTGCTGTTCGCGGCTCAAGAGCCACGCTACAACAACGCCGTCGCCCTGCAACGATACCTAGAATCCCGACTTGTGAAACCGCCATGATTCGGCTGACCCGCAAGGTTTTTTCCGATCTCTCGCTGTGGATGATCGGCTTTGGCCTCTGCGTGGGCCTGGTCTTTCCATGGTTCGTCGCCGCGCTTGGGATCCCCGCCGAATTCGTGTTGACGCCTTGGTTTTTCCTCACCTGCATTGCCGCCGGTTTTCTGGTCGGGGCCACGAACATCCTGCTGGCGAAGTCGGTGGTCGGCCAACGCCTTCGCCTCCTCTCCGAACGAATGAATCTCGTCGCCTCCAAACTCGAGGAAATCAGTCTCGGCGGGAATCCGGAGGGCTGCGTACCGTCGTACTGTTCCATTGTCGTGGACTCCGACGACGAACTCGGCGACAGTGCACGCGCCTTCAATCAACTGATCACGGCCCTCGCACAATCGCTCCAGACCGAGGCGGCCATGCGCATTTTCCACCAAACCCTGGCCGCCCACCTGGAAATCGAAACCCTGTGCCAACAGGCGCTACAGCAAATGCTGCGCCATACCGGCGCCGCGGCAGGCGCAATCCTCATCGAAACGGAAGGCGAACTCAAGCTTGCCGCTTCCTTCGGAATCCGCTCCCCTCACATGCTGGCCACCAGCGATCACGTACGCCATGCCCTACGCACGGAGCGGCGGCATTCCGTCGTCCTGCCGGAAGGAGTGATGCTGGACGGGGCGCTGACCGATTTCCGCCCCCGCGAAATCCTCATCGAGCCTCTTCTCTATAAGGACGTGATCCTAGCCGCCCTGGTCTTGGCGCACGGCACCGGGTTTGGCCACAGCGAACAAAATCGCCTGGGACTGTTACAAAGAGAGCTGGCATTGGCTCTGCAAAACGCTCTCCTCTATGACCGGATGCAACGGCTCGCGGCACTCGATCCGCTCACCGAAACCTACAACCGTCGCTTCGGGCTGGCACGGCTGCACGATGAGTTCGCGCGCGCCGTGCGAAGCGGTTCACCGCTCGGAATCCTGATGTTCGATCTAGACCATTTCAAGCAAGTCAACGATACCTATGGCCACCTGGCCGGAGATCGGGTGCTGGCTCGCATTGCCCGGCTGGCGCGCTCGGTCCTGCGCGAGGGGGATGTGCTGGTACGTTATGGCGGCGAGGAATTCCTCGCCATCCTTCCCGGGGCTGCGCGTCACGACCTGCAACAGGTCGGCGAACGGCTCCGACGTCTCGTGGAGGATACTTCCATCGTCGATGACGGACGTGCCATCCGCATCACCGTGAGTATCGGCGGCAGCGCTTATCCGGAAGTCGACGTCGAAAACGAAACGGTACTGGTGGAACATGCCGACCGAGCCCTCTACCTCGCCAAGGAATCGGGCCGCAATCGCGCGATCGTGGTCTAGAGCCTGAGGTTCATGACAAAGTCAAGGCCGGCACACCGTCGGTCTGTCGGCCTGCGGTAGGCATGGAGATCAGTATTCCTTCACGTAGTTGCCTTCGAGATCGAGGATCGGTTTTGGGATTCCATTCTCCGGCAGATAGTACGCTTCGATCCGGTAACTCTCCTGGACCGCGGGCGCGCCCGCCTTGACGGTGCTCGATCCCGGCGTCACGTTGCAGTAACCCTTGTTCGAATAGACGCTGCCATCGAATACCTTCTCGACGTCCAGCACGGTACTCACGAAGAGGGGCACGCCGTTCTTGTCCTTGTACACGGAATCCGTCTTCATGCGACAGTCGGCGATCAGATTGCCCTTAGCGTCGTAGACCCAGGCGCCGAATATGTAGTTGTAAAGATTGTTGTAGGTCAGGTCGATTTCGGGAAGTGGCAGCGGGACACGGTAGTCCGCTTCGAAATGGGAATACTGCTTGCCGCTCCCATCCGTGGCCGCGTTGGTTGTATTCGTCGAGGTTCCATCGAAGTAATTCTTGCCGGTCTTGGTCTTGAGCCACGCGTTGTACTTGTGCTCCACGGTGGGGGTCGGCACCGGACCCGGAAACGGCGGCAACGTCCAGCCGGCCTGAGCATTCGTAGCCGCGGCAAGCATCAGGATGGGGGCAAAAGCGAGAGTGGTTTTGTTCACCGGAGTTCCCACCGGCCTCCTATCTCTCCTGTCCGTTTGCATCACTTCGGCGGACTCTATTTCGCTTTGTCCCATGGAATCCGGGGAAACGAGGGAGAGCCTGCATTTTGAATTGTGATCACCAAGGAATAATTACTGCTGCTTGGGTTGCTGAAAACGAAGGTGTTTCCGGAAAGCTCGTTCACCTGAACCATTGTGACTTTGCCTACGGAAGGATCTTTGACCGCTCCGGAGAACATCGTTTGATCGCCGGCCAAATTGGGGACGGGATCTGTTGGTGATGTAATGCTGTCGGTAGCGGCGCAGTTAATGGCAATATAAGCGTCAGTGGTGGCCCCTGCCGTAATTTGGAATGTTCCACTATAGATCGAATATTGGCCATTGGATGGAGATATCACGATTCCGGATTGAATTTCTGGCGTGTCTGTAGTTTTGATTTCTTGTTCGGCCGATGGACTACCGTTCGATGTACTAATGCTTGCGGACTGATTGGAATACGGCAAGGATGAGAATAACTTAGGCGGCATCTTTCCTTTCTCGGATCCTGCCAAAAAAGGCAGGATTTCGATAAGATCCTCTCCTTTCCAGAGATCCCATAGATCGTTGTAATCGCTCCAATCGCTGTAGCCTTCGTATAAATACCCTATAATTGACTCCCCGGATACGCTCTGGAATGTACAACCGATGAAAGAATTGGACTGATTGTTGATCTGAATACCGATAGTATCTGTCGCGTGCGCTGAAAACTCCAGGAGCGTGGAAAGCAAAGCTGTCGAACCAAGCAGACTATATGTTTTCACCTTATTCACCTTTGCTCCATTGTCGACATGAATATTGTATTACCATGAAACTTCATCTGCGACTATTGGAAGTATCACCAACATCACATCCGCGAATATTACTTGAGCCACCATAAGTGACGCCAATATTAATGGTGACTTTATACGGATCTGTGGTTCCTTGTAGCCAATTGTTCCCGCTTATACCCCAAGGATCGCCTTCCGGGTAGACGCCCGGACCATTAACCCAACATACTGACCCTATGTACGGATCCAAAAGAGAAACGGTCGAGCCATTCACTGATATCACACAATTCTCGGGACCGGAATCATCTATAGTGCAGCTTGCGCCTTGGGTTTGATTAGGGTAGATCGTGACGGTTTGCGACGTCGAGTGAGTATCGCCCAACTGGATCAACGCCGTCTGGGTCGAATTGGTGTAGTTGACGAACGTGATGTCGATGGTGTCATGCGCATGCGCGGTAAAGCTGTATATCAAAGAAAGCCAGACGATTGCCAGGAAATGGTTCATATTGTGCATGCTGTTGCTCCTTCTTAGCCAGCGTGATGTGCGCAAAAAATGAAGCGCACCATTCAAGGGAAGCATGCTCCCAAAAAATAAATGTAGATGGATGTAGGCGCCCCGGCAAGGTAAATGTCGCATTTCTGACGATCCTATAGATAAAAGGCGTTTTTCGTTACTCCAGGTAAATACGGCATCCCCCCAATCCTTGGGCAACGGTGATACGCATTTGATGGCACATGAGCGGTACCAACACGCGCGTGCCTGCGCTCGCAGGCGTAATATCATCGTCATTTCGTCACTTGTGGGCGGTATCCTCCTGCAGTTTTTTCGCATAGGTGGATACTCGATGCTGGACTGAGCGAAAGATGGCAAGTCCTAAACCCCCCAGGCTAACGCCCCGGGTAGTCAGCCAGTCGTTACGAATCAGGATTCGAGCCGGATGCGACTCTCACTGGTGGACCTCGGAAGTGGGCTTCGAGCTCGCCGATCAGTGTCTCAGACTCGCCAATGATCTCGACCACCTTGGAGAGCCTTTCCGCCCAGCGCGCAGCTTCATGAACGCGCTGCGCGCCGCCGCCTGCACCAAGCCGGTATTCCTGATCAAGGTCGGCCGCCACGAGGCCGGCTCCCGGGCGGCGCTCTCGCACACCGGCGCGCTGGTGGGCGCGGACGACGTGTTCGACGCCGCCATCCGCGCCGAGCGGCACTGGCGAAAACGGAACGGAATTCCCCGCTTGGCTCAGGTCATCGAGGGAGTCGTTTTCCAGGATGGAGTACGGGAAGACATCGAGAAAATCGCCGCCTGATCAAATCTTCGTACACAACATTTGACCATTTCTCGACGCGTACCCGCGTGGCCGATATCGCCGTCCGGTTGCCTCGGTGACCCGAGGGACGAAGCGACCTTTTAGCTTTTCCACAAACCGCTTTCTATCGACCCAGGACCAGCATTTTGTTGCCGCCCTTCTGTAACTCGTAGGGCACCTTCACGATCTCGGTCCGGTAGCCGTCCGAAGCCAATTGCCGCCGACAGTGTTGGACTATGAGATGTTCCGGAAAGACCGTCACTGGAGGCGCCGTTTTTCGATCGCTGGTTCACGACGGATTCGCGGAATGAATCGAGGCACCCGGCGGGCGTATTCGATGTACTCCTCGCCGAAGCGGGCGCGCAGCTCCTTTTCTTCCAGGACCACGATGCCATACAGTCCTGCCAGCCAGACCAGTACCACCGCATATACCGTCAGGTAATTGGCGATCAGGGCGTAACCCAGCAAAGCCAGCATGAACTGCACATAGCGCGGGTGGCGAATCCTTGCATAGGGGCCTTCGGTGAGCAGCCGCTGCGGATATCGGGCTGGAGCCAGTTCGGGCAAGCCGCCAAAGCACCGGTTGCTTGCCTGCTGCTGAATTATAGAAACGCAGCCAGGCCGAGACGACCAGGCATGAGGTTCCCAGCGCGACCAAGGGCCATTGCGTGCCGAAATTCACCGTCAGGAGACAATCGCTGATGGAGGCAAGCAAGGCCATCCCGACGAGATGAAGAGCGCCCAGGACAGTATATGTCCACGACGGGCCGAGCCGGCGCCACACTTTGATGAATGGGTGAACCAAGTACCAGAACCACAACAGCGGCGGCAGTGTCACCACCAGCAGCAGCGCGAGGACATAGCGAATGGTTTCCATCGTTGGGTTACCCAGTTCTTACGCAAGGCAGGGCCGGAAAGGGTCGAACCTAGGAGTCTTTGGGCGGGGGAAGCATGTTAGAGTCTCGGAGCCAAGCAAGAAGGCTTGAGGACGGATGCCTACTAGTTACCTTCCTCACCCTCCGGAGCAGAGTTTCCTGCTTTCGTCCACCTTGCGGGAATGGCTTCTTGAGAAGAGCATCTTGCCTACCCCATTAGCGACACGGTGGACGCGCTCGATCGGAGTGCATTTCATGCGCGATCCGCCACTCGGTCACTCCCGGCGGGACTGGTTGATCTGCATGCCGACCAGTCGCGCCACCAGGATGGCGACATACATCTGACCCGTGATCGCCTCCAGATAAGCCAGCATGCCCGCAATCCGGCTCGACGGGACGATGTCCCCGTAGCCCACGGTGGCCAGCGTAATCAGGCTGAAGTATAGGTAGACCGGCGCCTTCGGCTCCAAACGGCACTGCGGGGAATTGCATTGGTAGGAACCCGGCACCAGGGTTTCCAGCAGCAAGTGGGCGTTGGCGAAAGAGAATCCCATGAGCAGGTAAATGCTGACTGCGCCATACAGCAAGCTGGCCGAAATCCGCTCACGGCTGGAAAAAATGGCGCGCGCCAAAGCCAATGTCACCCGGGAGAAAAACAGCAGCCCCGCAGCCGGTCCCGCGACCGTGAACCAGTAAAGATCGTGCCAGAACAGACGGGTCCATCCGGAGACCACCATGACCGCCGCAGCCCCGACGGTCACCACGATCTGTGCCCGCGTTCTGCCGGTAGCGAGCGTGCCGGTAACGAGGACACCGATGGTGATCAGTTGCTCGACGACACCGATCACAAACCATCCGGTGACTGCGCTGACGACCAGCAACCCGAACAGCGTAACCAGCAGGTACACGTAATAGTGCGGTCCCTGCCCGAAGCCCCTGAATCGGCCGGAAAGGGAGCGCAAGTCAAACATCTTCCAGGGAACCTGGGTTCTCATGAACGTTTGCAATCAGAGGGTGAGGCGGTTTGAGCCATTGGCAAAATCGTCCCATCTACCTTTCGAGACAGCCATGCGTCGGATTCCACGTCGAATCTCTGCCGCCGCAACGGACCTTCGCGGAACTCCCCGACCAAGGCACGACCCAAGATCTCCCCTGCCCTTTCTCAAGCTTTCTGCCCTTCCACCGATCCTGCCGATCGGTGTTACGATGGCGGCTGGCGTCGCACAATGACACGATGATACGCAAACCCTCCATACTCGAGAGGAAGTCAGCGGCTGGATTGTGTTTGAGCGGGATCAATCGATGACTTACCTCTACGCTTCCACCCCGGTCAAATGGTATCGCAACGAGTCGCGTTCGGAGGACTTCGCCCGCTGGAACCATGCGGGAGGAAGTCCACGAGGCGGTCCAGCCCGATGGTGCGACAGACCTTGCTTTCTCCCATGATGGCGACCCATCGCCTGAGACTGTTAGCCAACCGGCAGGCCGAATGGACGCTTCGGCTGCCGACCGATCGCGTCTCTGCACCGGGATTCGCGCATGCCGCGTGCACTGCGCCCGCGCGCGTTACTGGCTTGGAGTAGTGGCAAGGATTCGGCGTGGACGCTGCATGTACTGCGGCAGGCGGGGAACGTGGAGGTCGTAGCACTGCTGACGACGTTCAATCGCGAGTTCGATCGCGTGGCCATGCATGCGGTGCGGCGCGAATTGGTCGAGGCCCAGGCGCAAGCAGCCGACTTGCCGCTGGTCGACGTGCCGTTGCCATGGCCGTGCAGCAACGGCGAATACGAGGCCGCCATGTCGGCGGCCGTGGAGATGGCGCGTGCCCGGTATGCCATCTCCCACGTCGCTTTCGGTGATCTGTTCCTCGAGGATGTGCGTCGTTACCGCGAAAGCCACTTACGCGATACGGGCTTGACGCCGCTGTTCCCCCTGTGGGGACCGCCTACCCCGGAACTGGCGCGCGACATGATGCGTGCTGGACTGAAGGCCCGGATCACTTGCGTCGATCCCTCGCGACTCGATCCGTCGTTCGTCGGCCGAGATTTCGATGAGGACTTCCTGGACGATCTGCCCAGGGAGGTGGATCCTTGCGGTGAACATGGCGAGTTCCACAGCTTCGCTTGGGAAGGACCCATGTTTTCGCAGCCGATTCCCATCCAAGTGGGGGAAGTCGTGCCGCGCGACGGCTTCGTATTCGCCGATCTGTTTCTTCCTTAGAATGCCGGACAGGTGAAATCACATGCGCATCGTTTCCCTCCTGCCCAGCGCCACCGAGATTGTCTGCGCCTTGGGGCTGCGCGAAGAGCTCGTGGGCGTCACGCACGAATGCGATTATCCGACGTCGGTGCAAGACCTGCCGAAGGTGACGCGCACTTCGATCCGGCATGACGCCGCAAGCCGCGACATCGATGCGCTGGTCCGCGAACGCTTGCACACCCAAAAGGCGCTTTACACGCTCGATATGGAGACGCTCGCCCGATTGCAACCCGATCTCATCGTGACTCAAAGCTTGTGCGACGTATGCGCGGTGCCTGAAACCGAGGTACAGGCCGCGGCGAGCGCGCTGCCCGGCCGACCGCGGGTCATCCATCTCGGTCCGACTTCGCTCTCCGACGTATTCGATACATTGCGAGCCGTGGGCCGGGCAACCGACCGCGTAGCCCAGGCGGAAGCCGTCGTGGCAGGACTCGAGGCGCGAGTCCAGGCGGTCGTTGCACGCACCGCACGGCAGGTTCGCGTCCGTCCGCGCGTGGTTCATCTGGAGTGGATCGATCCGCTGTTCAACGCCGGCCACTGGACACCGGAGTTGATCGAATATGCCGGCGGCCGCGACTGCTTGGGGAACCGCGGACGGCCTTCCCGCAGCATTCCCTGGTCTGCCGTCGTGGAGGCGCAACCTGACGTGTTGACGGTGGCCTTGTGCGGGTTCGGCATCGAACGAACCTTACAAGACATGCGCTTCCTCGAAGCGCAACCCGGCTGGAGCGATCTTCCCGCGGTGCGCACCGGGCGGGTCTATATCATCGACGGCAATCAGTATTTCAACCGTCCCGGACCGCGGCTGGTGGACAGCCTGGAAATCCTCGCGCATGCCTTGCACCCTGGAATCCATCCCCCCGCTCCGAAGGCTCCGGCTGCCTTGAATTATGGGTGTGCCCGCAAGGACGGATGAGCGCCGTGCAACGGCGGTTTTTTAGGGCCTGTCAACACAATCTGAGTGCTTCGATGATCAAGGCGAAATGGACCATCGGGCGGGGCGTGATTTTCGGTCATTTCAGAGCGTTGCGGACGGCCGGATCGTCCAGGGCCTTGTCCACGACCTCGCGCAGAGTCTTTTCCGTGATGGATCGCAGGTCTTCCACCGATGCGAAGATCCCTGTACTTGGAGACAACAGGGACCCGTCGACGTTCGATGCCGAGAAGGTACGCGCTGTGCGTTGTTGCCCGTTCTGAGCGTCGAAGATCTCGATTTCGATCTCGGTGTTGGCTTCGCGTCTCACAATCTGATTACAGTCCAATTGCTTGATCCGGCCATTGATCTCCCGCAGGGCACCTGACGCCGCGACCGGATAGCCGCGCGCCTTCAGCCCTTCGGTGACCGCTTCCTTCACCAGATCGGATACCGGTTTTTCCGCTTCGAGGTTCTTGAGCGGGTTGCCGAAGCCGCCGCGGATGGCTCCCAGCCAAGTCGGGGGTTCACCGCGGTCGTCGGCGAAAGAGCCGACCGCAACCGGCTTGGCGTTTTCCGGGGCCTTGGTTTGCGCCCCGTCGGGTGCGTAGTTGAGGGGGACCTTGGTGGTCGAACAGGCCGACAACAGAAACAATGCCAGAACCGGCAGCACGGATTTTTCCTTCATCTCTAATCTCCAGTGCTACGAGAGACTCGAAACCGGATGCTCAGGGCGCAACCACCGTGCCCGGATCGACAGCGACGTCGGGCACGAATATGGGTTGGACCGTTTCTCCCGGATTGTAGCGTCTCACCTCGCGATAGCCCGTCTCGGCGGGTTCCAGGAAAACTTCGAAGGCTCCTTCGCCGAGATCGACCAGCCAGACCTCCGGGATGCCGTGGCGGGCATAGAGGGGGATCTTCACCCGGCGGTCGTAGTCGATCGATGCGTCAGCCACTTCGATCAGGAGCAGGACGTCGTCCGGACCGGGATGGGCATCGGCATAGCTTCGGTTCGCCACGACCGCGAGGTCCGGCTGCGGCTCCGACTCTCCCGGAAGGCAGATCGGATCCTGGACCCTCACCACCAATGCGGTCTCGCGGATGAAAAGCCGAGCCAGGCGGCTGACGGCTTCGGCGTGTCTGCTTCCGATCGGCGCCATGTCGATGATTTCTCCCTCGATGAGTTCCACCCGGTGGTCCTCGGAGAAGATCCCCGCCTCCCCCATGCGGTGGTATTCATCGACGGTGATGCGATGGCGCCTGGGAAGCGCAGCGGCGTTGGTACTCACGGACAAACCTCCCCGGTTCGTTGGCTGAGTCAAGCATAGCCGTGGCATGCACCCCGGTAAATCCCCGTGCATGGGGAACCCCACTGCTCGGACCGATCCGCATCATTCGGGAAGGCGATGGTATTTATGCAAAAAAAACACCGGAGACCAAATTCTCATGGCCTCCGGTGTGTATCTAATCTGGTAGCGGGGGCAGGATTTGAACCTACGACCTTCGGGTTATGAGCCCGACGAGCTACCGGACTGCTCCACCCCGCGATTGATATTCATATTATAAGGACAGTCACGAAAATTGCAAGAGCGAAAAACCCGGTAACGACACGCCGATTCCGTGCAGGATCGCCGCAGCAAACAAACCTGCAAGCACGTCGTCGAGCATCACTCCCAGTCCCCCACTCGTGCGCTGGTCTATGGCGCGAATCGGCCATGGCTTGAGGATATCGAAAAAGCGGAAGAAGACAAAACCGAGTAATACACTAGCCACGGATGCCGGAACACCCCAAAGGGCAATGAGGAAACCGACGATCTCGTCCCACACGATGGCGGGGTCGTCTGCTCGCCCCAACACGGCTCCGCACCGGCCGCAGGCCACCACCCCGAGCAGGAAGAATGCCACCACAGCCGTTGCATAAACAGCCGGCCCGGAAAGCGCGAGAGCAAGATAAAGCGGGACCGCCAACAAGGTCCCGAAGGTACCCGGCGCCCACGGCGAGAGCCCAACCCCGAAGCCCAAGGCAAGCATACCAAGCGGATCCCGGAGACATCGCTTGTATTTCGCTGCGCTTCTGGGGTGGGCGGCGTTCATGGTTGCGGACCGAAGTGGTCGTATCCACGCATCGGGAAATCCTCGCATTTTCCCGCGCGACTCAGACGCAGGCCCGGTCGAGCCTCGACTGACCCGATCCGGGTGAACGGCACGCCGCCACCCACCGCTCGCCGCAAGGATTCCTCGTGTTGCCGCGGCATCGTGAAACACAATTCGTAGTCATCACCGGCCGTCAAGGGTAGTGCCGCATCGCCGGAGACTTCCACATAATGGCGAACCGCTGGGGAGAGCGGCAGCCGTTCCCAATGGACTTCCGCGCCTACGCCGCTGTGCTGGAGGATGTGCCCGAGATCGGCAGCCAGGCCGTCCGAAATGTCGATACAGGCGCTGGCGAAACGCGACAACGCGGCGCCGAACCCGACCCGTGGCTCGGGAACTTCCAGACGATCGACCGGCTCGGGGTCGGGACAGACGAACTCACCCCGGCGGATCTTCAACCCCAGGCCGGCAGAACCGAGATGACCAGTGACATAGATCCCCTCGCCGGGACGCGCCCCGGAACGCCTCATTGGCGGGGCGGAAGCGAGCACACCCAGAGCCTGTACCGTGATCGCGAGCGGCCCGCGCGTGGTATCTCCACCGATCAGTTGCACCCGGTAGCGCTCGGCGAGCCGAAAAAAACCCGTGGCAAAACCTTCGAGCCAGTTCGCGTCCACTTCCGGCAGGGTCAAGGACAGCAGGGCCCAGCGGGGCGTGGCACCCATCGCAGCGAGATCGCTGAGGTTCACGGCGAGACTTTTGTGGCCGAGTCGACAGGGATCGACGTCGGGCAAAAAATGAACTTCGGAAACCAAAGTATCGGTGGTGAGTGCGATGCGGCTGGATTCCGGGAGATGCAACACCGCGCAGTCATCCCCGATGCCGATCTCGGTAGCAGGATGGGCAATCGGCTGGCGTGTGAAAAACCGCTCGATGATCGCGAATTCGCCGTTGGCCATCGGCAACCGCTCTTCAGCGCCGCCCGGAGGTCAGTTCAGCCGCACGATGAACCCGGGTCACGCGGTCCAGGACGCCGTTCACGTAACGATAGCTTTGACTGGCACCGAACTCCTTCGCCAGATTGATGGCCTCATTGAGAACGACCCGGCAGGGAACATCCGGGCAGTAGAGAAGCTCGTAACAAGCGATCCGCAGGATCGCCCTCTCCACGGGGTCCACGTCCTCGATCGACCGATCGAGAAACGGCTTCAGCACCTCGTCGATAGCGCCAAGGTTGTCCACCACTCCGTAGAGCAAGCTCTTGAAATAACTGACCTGAACCTCCGGAACCTGGCATCTTTCCGCCCGTCGTTCCAAAGTTTCCTGTTCGGACGTCACTTCCGCCTCGGTTTCGCGGGTGCGGCCGTACTTTTCCAGCAGTTCACCGAGTAATTCCCGTTCCGCGGCACTCAGTTCGACCCCGGCCCGATACCGCTGGTACAGGGACTTGGTCAGCCGCAATTCCTCCACGAACTGGGTCTCGAGGTCGGCCAGGCTGCCGCGCGCCAGTTGCCACTGATATAGGGCCTGCATCGCAGCCCGCCGCGCCAATGTCCGCGCCAGGCTCATTCGGTCGCCAACTGCCGCAGCAGGTTCGCCATCTCGATGGCGGACAAAGCGGCTTCCGCACCTTTGTTGCCGGCCTTGGTGCCGGCCCGTTCCACGGCCTGTTCGATCGTGTCCACGGTGAGAACCCCGAAAGCCACTGGCAGCCCTTGCTGCAGGGAAATGCTGGCCAAGCCTTTGACGCATTCCCCCGCGACATAGTCGAAATGAGGCGTCGCTCCGCGAATGACCGCGCCGAGGGCGATGATCGCATCGTAGCGACCGCAGGCAGCCACTTTCTTCGCCGCCAGGGGAAGCTCATACGCCCCCGGTGTCTTGACGAGGTGGATGTCTTCCTGCCCGGCGCCATGGCGCAACAGCGTGTCGACCGCGCCGCCGATCAGGTGGTCGACGATGAAGCTGTTGAAGCGCGAGGCGATGATGCAAAAACGCAGACCCTGCGCCGTCATTTGACCTTCGAAAGTCTTGAGTCCGCTCATTTGTCTTCCCGTTTATTCCGGTGCGACGTACTCCACCACTTCCAACTCATAACCGGAAAGCCCCGGATACTTCTTCGGCGCCCCCAACACCCGGAGCTTGTGCACCCCTAGGTCGGCGAGTATCTGTGCGCCGGTCCCGGTGGTTCGCCAATCCTCTCCCGGGTCTTCCCGGTGGCCGATTTCCACGCCGTGGTCTTCCATCTGGTATTGATGGATCCGCTCCACCAGGCGCTTGTCGTCTTCCTCGTTGCGAATCACCACCAAGACCCCCGAGCCTTCCTCGGCGATGCGCCTCATCGCCTTGCGCAGCGGCAGGCCGGCGTCGCCGCGCCGAGCGCAGAACAGATCCGTCAACAAGTTGCGTCCGTGGACCCGCACGAGGACGGGTCGATCCCCGTGGATCTTGCCCATGGTCAGGGCGAGATGCAGTTTGTTATCGATCCGGTCCTGATAGGCATACAGGCGGAACCGCCCGAATTCCGTGGGGAAATCGCATTCGCAAATCCTTTCGACCGTCTTTTCGTTCTGCATGCGGTAATGGATCAGGTCGGCGATGGTGCCGATCTTGAGTCCATGCTCCGCGGCGAACCGCTCCAACTCCGGGCGCCGCGCCATGGAGCCTTCCTCGTTGAGGATCTCGACGATCACCGCCGCCGGCTCCAACCCCGCCAGCCGGGCGAGATCGCAACCCGCCTCGGTATGTCCGGCTCGGTTGAGGACGCCGCCAGGCTGGGCCATGAGTGGAAAAACGTGACCAGGCTGGATCAGATCTTCCGGTTTCGCGTCCTTGGCCACGGCACAGCGGATGGTGTGGGCGCGATCGGCCGCCGAGATGCCAGTGGTGACGCCGCTGGCGGCCTCGATCGAAACCGTGAAATTGGTCGAGTGCGGCGTTCGGTTCTCGTTCACCATCAACGGAAGGCGCAGTTGCTGACAGCGCTCGCGGGTCAGGGTCAGGCAGATCAGTCCGCGGCCATAACGGGCCATGAAATTGATGTCCTCGGGTCGAACGTGGGCGGCGGCCATGATCAGGTCACCCTCGTTTTCCCGATCCTCGTCGTCCATGACGACCACCATCTTGCCTTGGCGAATGTCTTCGATGATCTCTTCGATGGTATTCATGACGAATCCGGCAAAAAGCCGTACTTGCGCAGCAAGTCCGGCGTCAATCCCGCACCTTCCATACCGGCTGCGGCATCGCCCAGCAAAAGCCGCTCGAGATAGCGTGCCAGGAGGTCCACTTCCAGGTTCACGCGCTGGCCGGGCCGAGCGTCACCGAGCGTGGTCTCGGCGAGGGTGTGCGGAACGAGGTTCACCTCGAACCGGCACCCCTTTACGGCATTCACCGTGAGACTGACCCCGTCGACACAGATCGAGCCTTTTTCCGCGATATATCGTGCCAACGGAGGCGGAACCTCCACGGTCATGCGCAGGGAGCGGCCCTCGTGTCGGAGGCTCCGGACTTCGCCGACGCCGTCGACATGACCGCTGACGATGTGACCGCCCAATCGGCTCGTAGGCGTGAGGGCAAGTTCCAGATTGACCGGAGAGCCGACGCCGAGTTCACCGAAGGTGGTGCGTGCAAGCGTTTCCCGCGAAACATCGGCCACGAAGCGGTCACCTCCGACCTCCACCGCGGTGAGGCACACCCCATTCACGGCGATGCTATCGCCCAGGGCAACCTCCGCCAGCGGCAATTTCCCAGTCGCCACGGTCAGGCGACAGTCACCGCCGCGCGGTTCCAGCCGCAAGATTCTTCCCTTCGCTTGCACGATCCCGGTAAACATCACGCCCCCCGCTCGACGTCCCGGGACACCGGACCGAGGAGCAGACGCAGGTCACGACCGACCCGGCGGACGTCGCGAACCTCGAATTCCGGGCGGTCCGTCATGCGTGTCAGACCGGGCAGACGGAACGATCCCCGCGCCTCGTCCCCGAGCACGCAGGGAGCCAGGTAAATCACCCATTCATCCACCACTCCGGCACGCAGCAGTGCGCCGTTGAGTTGCGCACCCGCCTCGAACAAGAGCTCGTTGCATCCCCGTTTGCCGCACTCGGACAACACGGCCGAAAGCTCCGGCTTGCCGTCCGCATCCGCCGCTACCATAACGACCTCGGCCCCCGCGTCTTCCAATCGGCGGATTGCATCCCGATCCGTGCCCAAGGTGAACACCAGGGTCGAGCCAGGCTGTCGTAACACCTTGGCGGTGGGAGGCAAGCGCGGTCGGCTGTCGAGAATCACCCGTGTCGGCTGAAGGACCTCGACATCGCCTTCAAGACGCGCCGTCAAGGCGGGGTCGTCCGCCAACACGGTCCCGATTCCGGTGAGGATGGCGGAACTCCGTGCACGCAGCCGATGCACGTCTTTGCGCGCCGCTTGGCTGGTGATCCATTGGCTTTCCCCGGAAGCGAGCGCCGTCCGCCCATCCAGACTCATCGCGAGCTTGCTGCGTACGAACGGAAGACCCGTCCGCATGCGTTTGACGAAACCGGGATTGAGCGCCGCGGCTTGTTCCGCAAGCAGTCCACATTCCGTTCGGATGCCGTCATGACGCAGCATTTCCAAGCCCTTCCCGGAAACACGGGGATTCGGATCCAGCATCGCGGTGACGACCCGCGCCACTCCCGCCCGCACCAGTGCCTCCGCACACGGGGGGGTGCGACCGTGATGGCAGCATGGCTCCAGCGTCACATACGCCGTCGCTCCACGGGCATGCTTTCCGGCCGCGGTCAAGGCCACGATTTCGGCGTGGGGACCACCTGCCCGTTGGTGCCAGCCCTCCCCGACGATCTCGCCGCCCCGCACCAGCACGCAACCCACGCGCGGATTGGGATCGCAGGTATAAAGCCCGTTTTCGGCCAACCGCAGGGCGCGTACCATGAAACGGTAATCGTCGGAATCGAAGGTCGCTTGCTGGGTCATCCCGGCCTGGCACGGAAATTTCGAAAAAAGCTCAAGTACCGAACAGATCCGGTTGCTTGTCTTGTGTTTCCCGGTCCGGCTCGGTTTCCATCTTATCGATCACCTCGCGAAACTGGTTGACGTCTTCGAAGCGCCGATACACGGAAGCGAAACGGACATAGGCGACGTCATCCAGCTGACTCAGTTCGTTCATCACGTAGTCTCCGAGCACGCGCGAAGGTACTTCCCGTTCGCCGCTGGCCAGGAGGCGTTTTTTGATCCGGGCGATCGCTGCTTCCACTTTCTCGCTCGATACGGGCCGTTTCTCCAGAGCTCGCAGCATTCCGGCGCGCAGCTTTTCCTCGCGAAACGGTTGCCGGCTGCCATCCGACTTGACCACCCTCGGCAGGTTGAGCTCGGCAACCTCATAGGTGGTGAATCGCTCCTTACACTCGCCGCATTCGCGGCGGCGGCGCACCTGATCCCCTTCCTGGGAGAGTCGGGAATCGACGACGCGGGTATCTTGCGCCCCGCAAAACGGACACCGCACGATCCGGCCTGCCCCCTCCACTCCGAGCCGCGGCGATGCGACCGGAACTATACCGCGTATACCGGAAAACGACGGCACAACTGGGAAACCGCCTCCCGCACCCGCGCCGTCACCGACAGATTTTCCGGATCGTCCAACACGTCGCACATCCAACCGACCAGGGTGATGCATTCCTCCACCCCGAAGCCGCGCGTCGTCACCGCAGGAGTCCCGAGCCGGATGCCGCTGGTGACGAAAGGCGACTGCGGATCGTTGGGAACCGCGTTCTTGTTGACGGTGATGTGGGCACGACCCAGCGCCTCCTCCGCCATCTTGCCGGTGATCCCTTTCTCGATGAGGTCCACCAGGAACAGATGATTCCTCGTGCCGCCCGAGACGATCTTGTAACCGCGGTCAAGGAAAGCGTTCGCCATGGCCTGGGCATTCTCCACCACGGCAGCCTGATAATGGCGGAAATCGGGCTGCAAGGCCTCTTTGAACGCTACGGCCTTGGCCGCGATGACATGCATCAGCGGCCCGCCCTGGATGCCCGGAAACACGATGGCATTCAGTTTCCTTTCGAGGTCGGGATTGGCCTTGGCCAGGATCAACCCGCCGCGCGGACCGCGCAGGGTTTTGTGCGTGGTCGAGGTCGTGACGTCGGCGATCGGCACCGGGTTGGGATAGATGTCCGCAGCGACCAGGCCGGCCACGTGTGCCATGTCCACCATCAGCCACGCCCCGACTTCGTCGGCGATGACTCGGAAGCGCTGCCAGTCGACGATCTGCGAGTAGGCGGAAAAGCCGGCGACGATCATTTTCGGCCGGTATTCTTTCGCCAGGGATTCGACTTGATCGTAATCGATCTGTCCGGTCGAGGGGTCCAGGCCGTACTGCACCGCGTGATAGATCTTTCCGGAGAAGTTGACCTTGGCACCGTGGGTGAGATGGCCGCCATGGGCGAGACTCATGCCCAGTATGGTATCTCCGGGTTCCAACAACGCCATGTAGACGGCCGCGTTGGCCTGTGAACCGGAGTGGGGCTGGACATTGGCATAAGCGGCCCCGAACAATTGCTTTGCCCGCTCGATGGCGAGGGTCTCCACCACATCCACGTACTCGCAGCCACCGTAATAGCGTTTGCCGGGGTAGCCTTCGGCATACTTGTTGGTCAGTACCGTCCCTTGCGCCTGCAACACCCGCGGGCTGGCATAGTTTTCCGAAGCGATCAGCTCGATGTGGTCTTCTTGCCTTCGTTCTTCGTTTTGGATCGCCGCCCAGAGTTCGTCATCGAACCCGGCGATTTCCATACCCTTGCTGAACATGGCGACCTCACCTCTCCGTCGGGATTGAAAAACATCTTATTGTAACGTAAACATCACCCCTATACTGCGGCATCACCTGGCATTTCCCTGACGAGGAGGGGGAGTCCTGCATGGAAATCGTCATCGTCGGCTCCGGCATCGCCGGCATCACCCTGGCCGAGGAACTGCGCAAACTGGCCCCCTCCTTCCGGGTTCGGGTCCTGACTCACGAAACCCACGGCTATTACGCCAGACCCATGCTTTCGCATGGTTTTTCCAAGGCTGACGTGGAGCAAAAAATCGTCGTGCGGACACCGCAGGCGCTCCGCGCCGAAGGCATCGAGCTGATCGACGGGGTATGGGTCACCCGGATCGAGCGCGAGCGGCGACAGGTCGTTTATCGGCAGGGCGCAGACGAAGCCTCGCTTCCCTACGATCGCCTGGTGCTGGCGTTGGGTTCCGATGCCTTCATCCCGCCGCCCCTGCAAAAGCTCGCGGTACCACTCCATGTCGTCAACAGTTTCGACGACTTGATCACACTTCGGCGCCTGCGTTCCGAGGTCCAGGCGCGCGGCGAGACACCACGCTGGGCCATCATCGGCGGCGGGCTGATCGGGTGCGAGGTGGCATCGGACCTGGCGCTGGCCGGAGATCAAGTGACGCTTTTCCATGCGCTGGACCGCTTGATGGAGCGGCAGCTAACCGCCGCGGACTCCGAGCGTTTGCTGACCCACTTCCGGGACCGTGGCGTCGAAGTCGTACTCACCGCCGCCGTCGATCACATCGGCAAGCACGGCTCACGGATCGAGATTCGCGTGGGCGGGCAGTCGTTCGGCGATTACCATGCCGTCATCGCCGCCTGCGGTTTCAAACCCCGCACGGACTTGGCCGCCGCAGCCGGCATCGAATGCGGGCGCGGCATTCGCGTCGACGCCTTCCTTTCCACCACGGACCCGGCGATCCATGCCATTGGCGATGTCGCCGAACTTCCCGGCGGACTGGTCTACGCGTACATACCGCCGATTCGTTCCCAAGCCTTCTGGCTTGCGCAGCTTCTCTCCATGGGGAGCGGCGGGCCCTGGACACCCCCGCAGTTCGTACCACGAGCCAAGATCCACGGATTCACGCCCCTCACGCCCCTGCACTTCCCGTAACGTCGGCTAGACGGCGCGGCCATACATCCGGATTTGGTGGGCCAACCTCGCCACGTGCTCATCGCGCAATTGCCACCATGCGAAACGCCACTTCCAGTTGTCGCCGACGGTGCCCGGGGTATTCATGCGATGCCCGCGACCGAGTCCCAGGACATCCTGCATCGGCAACACCGCCAGACGCGCGACGGAAGCCAGGGCGGACTGCACCAGCGCCGCCGGCATCGGCAATCCAGATTGCCCGAGATAATCGTAGATGTGTCGCTGCTGCTCGATCGACAATCCCTCGAACCAGGACAAGGTGGTGTCGTTGTCGTGCGTGCCGGTATAGACGACGCTGTTCGGCAAGTGATTGTGGGGCAGATAGGGATTCACCGGCCCACCTTCGAAGGCGAACTGCAGGATCAGCATGCCCGGGATGTGAAACCGGCGGCGCAACGCCTCCACCTCCGGTGTGATCACGCCGAGGTCCTCGGCGACCAGGGGCAAGGCATCCCCTCCGAAGACCTCGAAACACCGCTCCAGCAGTGCTTCGCCCGGGGCCTTGACCCAGCGTCCTTCGATCGCGGTCGCAGAGTCCGCCGGAATCTCCCAATAGGCCTCGAAACCCCGGAAGTGATCGATGCGGATCCAATCATAAAGCTTCAGTTGCGTCCGCAACCGATCCAGCCACCAGGAAAAACCGGTGCTCTCCATCCGATTCCAGTCGTAATGCGGATTTCCCCAGCGCTGTCCGGTCGCGGAAAAATAATCCGGCGGTACGCCTGCCACCACCCGCGGATATCCCCTCTCGTCCAAGAGGAAGAATTCCCGTCCGGCCCATACGTCCGCGCTGTCGGCGGCAACGAAGATGGGCATGTCTCCGAACAGCAGGATCCCCTTCCCATGTGCGGCATCGCGCAGTTGTCGCCATTGCTCGAAGAACACGAACTGTTCGAAACGCACCCGAGCCACGGAATCCGCATACAAGGTCCGCGCGGACGCCAACGCTTCCGGGTGGCGGTCGCGCAACGGCGCGGGCCAGGCCTGCCAAGGCTCATCCCGATGGACCTCCCTGAGAGCGGCGTAAAGAGCGTAGTCATCCAGCCACCAATCGTTGCTGCGCACGAAATCTCCGAAAGCCGAGTACAGGGAATCGTTCTGCCCAAGTCGCCGGAACGCCTCGAAGGCGAGACGAAGGCAATCCCGCCGCATCGCTCTGGGATCCTCCGAAGAATCGTCGATTGCGGCCTGGTCGAGCCAGCCGCGTTCGACCAACCAGCCCAGATTGATCAGCAGGGGGTTGCCGGCATGGACCGAGGTGCACTGATAAGGGGAACCGTCCTCGTGGGTGGGATTGACCGGCAGGGTCTGCCAGGCGGTAGCTCCACAGGCGCCAAGAAAATCGAGAAAGCGATAGGCATCCGGCCCGAGATCACCGTTCCCCAATCCCCCCGGCAACGAGGTGGGGTGCAACAGGACACCGGCGCGGCGCCGGTTGAGAATGCTGTGCGGTTCCATGAGTGGTCGTCAGAAGGGAGAGGGAATGTGCGCCGGAAACGGCGGACGAAAAGCGAAAAACCGAGTCCTGCGAAAATCCACGATCCAGCGACTGCCCAAACCGACCGACACCGGGGAGGTTGGCTGCATCGAGGAGAGGTCTGCGGCGGAATCGGGTCTTGCCCGCGAAACCGAAGCTATCGCGGTGGATTCCACCCATCAGCGATGGAAATGCAATCTCTGCCCGAAGGCGTCCGGGGTAACCAGAACCACGCCCTCCGGACTCACGTAAAAACGCTTGCGGTCCTCGTCGAGATCCTCGCCGATCACGGTATTGGGCGGAATGATACAGCCCCGATCGATGACCGCTTTGGTGATCCGACAGTGCCGGCCGATGTTCACCTCCGGCAGCACGACGGAGTCGCGCACCTTCGAAAACGAGTTCACCCGCACGTTCGAAAACAGGAGAGAATGCCGAACTTCCGCCCCGGAAATGATACAGCCGCCGGAAACCATCGAATCCACCGCCATTCCCCGACGATCCTCGTCGTCGAACACGAACTTCGCCGGCGGGGCCTGCACTTGATAGGTCCAGATCGGCCAATCCTTGTCATAGAGGTTGAGTTCCGGGTTCACGCCGATCAACTCCATATTGGCCACCCAATACGAATCTACCGTGCCTACGTCGCGCCAATACGCCTGCACCCCGCTTTGCAAGTCCCGGAACGGATACGCGAAGACTCGGTACTTGTCGATCACGCGCGGGATGATGTCCATGCCGAAGTCGTGATTCGATCCGGGCATGTCGGCATCTTTGATCAGTTGCTCGAAGAGGAATCCCGTATTGAACACGTAGATCCCCATCGAAGCGAGCGCGTGGTCCGGCCGTTCCGGCATGGCCGGCGGATTGGCCGGCTTTTCGACGAAACTGCGGATCCTCCGATCCGCGTCGACTTGCATGACACCGAATGCCCGCGCCTCGGCGATCGGCACCTCCAGGCAGGCGATGGTGAGGTCGGCCTGCATTTCGACGTGATAGGCCAACATCAGTCCATAGTCCATTTTGTACACATGATCGCCGGCCAGGATCACGATGTATTCCGGATCCCGCACCCGGAGGATGTCCAGATTCTGGTAGACGGCGTCCGCGGTCCCGGCATACCAACTCTCGTGCAGACGCTGTTGCGCCGGCAGGATGTCCACGAATTCCCCGAGCTCCGCCCGCAAAAAGCCCCATCCCTGGCGAATGTGGCGGATGAGCGAATCGGCTTTGTACTGCGTCAATACGCCGACCTGACGGATTCCCGAGTTGATGCAGTTCGACAACGGAAAGTCGATGATCCGAAACTTGCCGCCGAACGGCACCGCAGGCTTCGCGCGCCATTCCGTCAATTTCTGCAAGCGGGTCCCACGCCCACCGGCCAGAATCAAGGCCATAGTGCGACGGGTCAGCCTGCTAACGAAACGGGACGTGTGAATCGACTCGGACATGACGGAACTCCTCTCTCGCCCAGACAGACACGACGCAATCTGATACCATTTTAACCGAGTTCGCGCGAATTTCCGGCACTCGTCCCAAAAATTACCCCCTGGCCAGAGGTCTTGGAAAGTGAACCTGACTGAAGACGAACGCACCTTGGAGGATCGGCCGGCGCCTGAGGCACTTTGCCAGGATCTCCGCCCTCTTGTCGAAGGCCGTCATCACGATCCTTTCGCCGTCCTCGGTCGGCACCGCAGTCATGGCCATGACATCATCCGGGCGTTTCTGCCGCGTGCCGAGGAAGTCCGGGTCGGCCGAAACGGTCCCGTCATGGAACGGATTCCGGGGACCGATCTGTTCGAGTGCACCGTCGCGGCCGATTCCGTGGAACCCCATTACCGACTCTACTGGACGGACAAAGCGGGCGAAACCCACAGTCACATCGATCCGTATACCTTCCCGCCACAATTGGCCGATTTTGATCTCTACCTGTTCGGGGAAGGTCGTCACTGGCATATTTATCATGTCCTGGGCGCGCGCCCACACACCGTCGACGGGATCGACGGCATCCTTTTCGCCACTTGGGCACCCAACGCCGAGCGGGTTAGCGTAGTAGGCGATTTCAATCATTGGGATGGCCGCCAACACCTCATGCGGGTGCGTGGAAGCAGCGGGGTTTGGGAGCTGTTCATTCCCGAATTGCAGCCGGGCACTCTTTATAAATACGAGATCCGCAACCGGCAATACGGCAGCCTCCACCTCAAGACCGATCCTTACGGCAGGTA
>DATMAX010000041.1:0-43914 GCA_035559395.1 Methylococcus sp.
GGTATCTCCCGGCTTAATCGCCGGGAGTGGATTGAAACTCGTATAACTCCTTGAGATACTCCGCCGCCCCTTTGTATCTCCCGGCTTAATCGCCGGGAGTGGATTGAAACACGCTACCCGCCGTGCTTCGCACGATCTGAAAAGCTGTATCTCCCGGCTTAATCGCCGGGAGTGGATTGAAACAAGAAATCCGGTACGGCGTTGGTCGCGGCGACGGCGGGTATCTCCCGGCTTAATCGCCGGGAGTGGATTGAAACCGCCTGCAGCCGTGGCATCAAGCACAAACAATGCGGTATCTCCCGGCTTAATCGCCGGGAGTGGATTGAAACCCGGTCTACTGGGTGGATGACTGGGGACAACCATGGGTATCTCCCGGCTTAATCGCCGGGAGTGGATTGAAACCGGCATGGGGATCAGCTTGCGAAGCTGGTCGAGGGTATCTCCCGGCTTAATCGCCGGGAGTGGATTGAAACCATCCGTGAACTTCAAGGCAAAAAGCGACGCTGGCTTTGTATCTCCCGGCTTAATCGCCGGGAGTGGATTGAAACCCTTCCGGCATAACGTGCCGGGAAACGAGGCGTGGTATCTCCCGGCTTAATCGCCGGGAGTGGATTGAAACCTTATCTCCTGGCCGAGATCGCCAGCGCCATCCTGGTATCTCCCGGCTTAATCGCCGGGAGTGGATTGAAACCTGGTACGGCCCAGGAGCGGCAGCAAGCGCTTGGCTGTATCTCCCGGCTTAATCGCCGGGAGTGGATTGAAACCGCGGGATATTGCCGACCACCAATGACTTAATCTGGGGGTATCTCCCGGCTTAATCGCCGGGAGTGGATTGAAACCTCGTCCCGCAAGATGAGGCGAAAGACCCATTACGTCTGTATCTTCCGGCTTAATCGCCGGGAGTGGATTGAAACCCATGCCAGAAGGTGGCATCCGCGGCGGGATCCCGGGTATCTCCCGGCTTAATCGCCGGGAGTGGATTGAAACATTCCATCCCCATGAACAAGTGCTCAAAAAAGATCGTATCTCCCGGCTTAATCGCCGGGAGTGGATTGGAACCCAGTTTAGCGGATTCATATTGTCCTCCCTAGCCGCGTATCTCCCGGCTTAATCGCCGGGAGTGGATTGAAACAATGTCGGGCTGATCACCAGGCTCTTTGCAAAAGTAGTATCTCCCGGCTTAATCGCCGGGAGTGGATTGAAACAAGCTGAATATTTTCTGTCGGAATAGTTACGGTGATGTATCTCCCGGCTTAATCGCCGGGAGTGGATTGAAACTCAATAGCAGCTGCCGCATCATCGCGTTTTGCTGGTATCTCCCGGCTTAATCGCCGGGAGTGGATTGAAACAGCCGATTACTGACTTTTTGCTTGTAGGATTTTCCGGTATCTCCCGGCTTAATCGCCGGGAGTGGATTGAAACTTTCGAGCCGTCCACCCCATACCGTAAGGAGTTTGGTATCTCCCGGCTTAATCGCCGGGAGTGGATTGAAACAAAGACAAAACCGTAGGGGCCCAACTGCCATCCGGGTATCTCCCGGCTTAATCGCCGGGAGTGGATTGAAACATGCGGTCCAATTGGCGGAGCTCCGTGTTAGGGTACGTATCTCCCGGCTTAATCGCCGGGAGTGGATTGAAACCACATGGAGACCCGGCAAGCCACATCGCGAGCGATGGGTATCTCCCGGCTTAATCGCCGGGAGTGGATTGAAACTGCCAAGCCGTATTCGTGATCGTCGTACGCGGTAGGTATCTCCCGGCTTAATCGCCGGGAGTGGATTGAAACTATGCTGTCATAGAAATCCATGAATGCGTCTTCAACGTATCTCCCGGCTTAATCGCCGGGAGTGGATTGAAACCGGCGCTCTGCATCGGCGTCGCGCAGCGGGTAATTCCGTATCTCCCGGCTTAATCGCCGGGAGTGGATTGAAACGCCGCAATATGTTTGTCCGCCAAAGCGAGCTTGCCCGTATCTCCCGGCTTAATCGCCGGGAGTGGATTGAAACTTTGCTTGAATCCGCGCGCGCGTCACGGTACGGGGTGTATCTCCCGGCTTAATCGCCGGGAGTGGATTGAAACTCGGTGGGGCAGGTCCGGCTGCCGACGATCCAGGTGTATCTCCCGGCTTAATCGCCGGGAGTGGATTGAAACATCACCAGCAACGGCACGCGTCCCCATACCGACGCCGTATCTCCCGGCTTAATCGCCGGGAGTGGATTGAAACGGCGGTGCGTGCGGCCCAGGAAGCGATCGTCTCGGCCGTATCTCCCGGCTTAATCGCCGGGAGTGGATTGAAACGAATCCGACCCAAAGGCCGGACTCGTCCCGCTCAAGGTATCTCCCGGCTTAATCGCCGGGAGTGGATTGAAACACCAGCCTGCCAGCAACAGGCTCCGGCATTGCCGGGAGTATCTCCCGGCTGAATCGCCGGGAGTGGATTGAAACCCGAACGCGCGCCAGGTACATGGTATCTACTTGACGGTATCTCCCGGCTTAATCGCCGGGAGTGGATTGAAACTGATTAACAAGGTGATACTCATCGGCAATCTGGGCAGTATCTCCCGGCTTAATCGCCGGGAGTGGATTGAAACAAACTGATTGAAAAGGACCTCCCAGCCGACCCGAGTATCTCCCGGCTTGATAGTCGGGAGTAGCCGGCCTGCCCCGAAATCACGACATGCGTGGCGAGGAAAGTCGGAATCCACACCACTGCGAGTGATCACGCCGTGCGGGGGGACGACCGCCACGTCACTCGTTCCTCCCGCGCGCGATTCCCCTGTCATCTCTCGCTCCCATCGCAGGACGGGGGTCCGGTCGCATGGGATAGGGGGATGATTTCCTGAAGTTCCTCGACTTGGGTTATCTTGGCGTTGATCACGACAACGTGGGTGCCCCACTGCTTCTCGTCGAGTGTTCCGAACACATCGGCGGCAGGGTGCGCCGGCCTTTGGGAGGGGATCATGAAAAAGGGCTGGTTGTATCTCTCGCTGGCGACGCTGCTGGTTCTCGTCCTGGTATTGCCGGTAAGCTGGCATACCGTCAATGTTCCTTTGGGCAGTCTGTTCGGCGGCGCGAGCCCTCCGGACCCGGAGACGCTGCGCCAGCGCGTCAGCCTGCCCCGCGGATTCACCCTCGCGATCTACGCGGATCAATTGCCGAACGCACGCATGTTACGTTTCACGTCGACCGGGGATCTCTTGGTGAGCCAGCCGAAGCTCGGAAACATCGTGCTGCTGGAACGCGACGCCGATGGGGACGGGCATCCCGATGGCCGCCGCATCCTTCTCACCGGACTGGCCCGACCTCACGGAATGGATTTTCACAACGGTTGGTTGTACGTGGCGGAAACCTACGGGGTGGTGCGGATCCGCTACGATGCCGAGTGGCGACGCATCCGAGGCACGCTGGAAACGGTCGTCAGCGGCATCCCCGGCGGTGGCGATCACTGGAGTCGAACCGTGAAGTTCGGCCCCGATGATTGGATGTATGTCTCCGTGGGATCGAGTTGCAACGTGTGCATCGAGGATGATCCGCGCCGCGCAGCGATACTGCGCTACAAAGCCGATGGCAGCGCCGGGGGCATCTTCGCCACCGGGCTCCGCAATACGGTCGGGTTCGACTGGCGGCCGGGCACCCAGGAGTTCTATGGCGTGGACAACGGCCGTGATTTCCTTGGCGACGATTTTCCACCGTGCGAACTGAACCGCATCGAGCGTGGTGGTTTTTACGGCTGGCCTTACGCCAACGGCAACCGGGTGCCCGACCCCGATTACGGTAAGGGACACGAGGCGGAGATCCGGCGCAGCATCCCTCCGGTGCATGAGTTTCGCGCACACTCCGCCCCGCTGGGCATGGTCTTCCTCAAAGGGGAGCGACTGCCCCCGGACTATCGCGGATCGGCGCTGGTGGCGTTGCACGGCTCCTGGAACCGAACCGAGAAACAGGGATACGAGGTGGTGTCCTTGCATTTCGGGCCCGGGGGTCGCATCATCGAGCGGCCCTTCGCCACCGGGTTCGAACGGAACGAAAATGTCGTCGGCAGACCGGTCGATGTGGCCGAAGGTCCCGATGGAGCCATTTACGTTTCCGATGATTTCGCCGGTGCGATCTACCGGATCAGTTACCGTGCAGCCTCGCCTTGAGCCATTTTTGCCCCCTCCGAATCCAGGATCCTGCCGATGACCGAATCGAGATATCCGACCGAAGACATCTCCCGCATGATCCGCGACATCGAGCGAGAAGTGGAACTCACCCGACACCTCATCGGCAAGGACGCTTTCGCTCCGAGAGTGATGGATGCCATGCGTCGGGTGCGCCGGGACGAATTCGTGCCCGAGGAGTCCAAATCTTATGCTTTCAGCAACGGGCCGGTGCCGATCGGGCACGGCCAGACCATCTCGCAACCATATATCGTCGCTCTGATGACGGACCTGTTGGAACCGGAACCGGACGATGTCGTACTCGAGGTCGGTACGGGTTCCTGCTATCAGGCCGCAATCCTCGCCTTGCTGGTAAAACAAGTCTATTCGATGGAGATCATCCCGGAACTCGCGGAACAAGCGCGCAAGCGGATACAACGGCTCGGCTTCACCAACATCGAGGTACGCACCGGGGATGGCTATTACGGTTGGCCGGAACATGCCCCTTACGACGGCATCATCGTCACTGCCGCGGCCCCGTTCATTCCGGATCCCTTGATCGAACAGTTGAAACCCGGTGCCCACCTGGTGATTCCGGTGGGTCCTCCCTACGGCTATCAGGAATTGATGGTGGTGAAAAAACGGGAAGGCGGCGGGATTGACACCCGCTGTGTGCTCGGGGTGGCTTTCGTTCCCTTGACGGGCGATCTCGGCGGCCGACGGGAAGGTGGCGGAATGGAGGAGCCCGCAGCCCCCGAAACCTAGTCCCGCACTGGATGCATCGAAGCCACGAGGGCACCCCACCCTGCCGCGGGTGGGAACGGTGTGTTTCCACAGAGGATTCTCCAACGCTTGAACCGTGAGGGAGGGCACGGTCTAATTGCGAGCAGGCTTAACGCGTCCCCAAACCTTCTCAATCCATCTTGCAAGGACCTTCGATGAATGACGTCACCACGCTCGCCAAGCTCCCGGAAACTTTCAAGGTTCTGTTCACCGGATTCCTGTTGGTCATCGGTGTGGGTCTTCTGATGGCCGGCGCGCAGATCATGTTGACGCACGGACTGGCGGACGGTAAGCCCGGTTTGTCGATCAACGACATCATCTACAGCTATTACGGCAACCGCAGCGGCTCCAAGTTGGAAAGCATGTTGAACGGCCCGATGAAGCCGATGGCACCGGACAACGTCCGCTTCAAAATGATTCAATGGGCCCGGGACGGAGCACCGATGACCGGATGGTCCAGCGAGATCCAGCCTTTGTTTCAGCAATATTGCGTGAGCTGTCACAACGCCGAATCGAGTCTGCCCGATTTCACCAAGGTCGAAAACGTGCAGAAGGTCGCCCAAGTGGATCAGGGCGCCAGCATCACGGCGTTGACGCGGGTGTCGCACATCCATCTATTCGGCATCGCCTTCATTTTCATGTTCGTCGGCTGGATCTTCGCCCTGGCCGAGTTCCCGAAGCGTTGGAAACTGATCCTGATCGCCACCCCGTTCGCCTTCCTCCTCATCGACGTAGTGTCGTGGTGGATGACCAAGTTTTTCCCGATCTTCGCCTGGTTGACCATGATCGGGGGGATCGGCTACAGCTTGGCCTCGACCGTGATGATCTTTACCTCGTTGGCACAGATGTGGCTGCCGCGCGAGCGATGGCTGGCGTACTGGACTTCCGAATCACAAGGGTGACGGGCGCGCCCCTGCCATCACTCTTCATAGATCTTGCGCACGACCTCCCGGAACCAGCGTGGCCGCGCCACCACGATGTACAAACCGACCACACTGGTGATGGGCAACGGCCCGAGCCCGAGCAAAGTCAAGAGGATCAACACCAAGATGCATTTCCATTGAGTGGCGTTCATGGTCGAGAGTCCGGTCGAAACGATGCGGCGCCATGATCGGCGAATTGCGGCTCGGCGGGAAGAGTTCCGGGCAGCTGACCCTCCATGGACCATCGGCGTGGACTCGGCCATCGGAGCCAGAATCCCGGAGCGAGGACGCTCTGAGCGGCCGCAGGGGAATGGTACGGCGACCCGTGCACGGAACGAGCCATGAGCGACACTCGCCCGCCACCTCTCCAGGGCAAGACCGAGGAGGCGGTGGCGCCGCCCACCGTGGTATTGCGTCAAAAATCGGGACGCGAGCGGGTGGCGGTGCAAGGTTGTTGGAACCTGCGGGGACTGGTGCTGGCGGAGCCGGATCTGCACCGGCGGCTGCAGGAACACGCCCGGGACGCACGCATCGAATGGGATCTGCGCGAGATCGAGGCACTCGATAGCGCCGGTGCCTTCCTGCTCTGGCAGGCTTGGGGCGAAAAGCTGCCGGAACGGGTGCGGATGCGTCCGGAACACGAGTCCGCGTTCCGGCGCTGGCGAGACCGGAAAGTCCCTCCTCCGAGCGAAACCAGACGTCCGCCCGGGCCGATCCGGGTCCGCTTCCTGCGGGCGATCGAGGTGCTGGGCGACCATTTGTTATCGGTCGTGGCCTTGCTGGGCCAGTTGCTCCTGGATCTCTTCCACCTGGCTCGTCATCCCAGGGACATTCCCTGGCGGGAAATCTCGGCCACGATCCACGAGACCGGGGGACGCGCTTTGGGAATCACGGCGCTGGTGGGATTTCTCATCGGCGTCGTGGTGAGCTACCTATCCTCTCTCCAGTTGCAAACCTTTGGGGCGCAGATCTATATCGTCAACATCCTCGGCCTCAGCATCATCCGCGAACTCGGTCCGTTGCTCGCTGCCATCCTGGTGGCGGGACGCTCCGGTTCCTCGATGACGGCGCGAATCGGGGTGATGCGGGTCACCCAGGAACTGGACGCCCTTGCCGCGATGGGCATCTCCCATTCCCTGCGGCTCATCCTGCCCAAGGTCGTCGCCCTCGCCGTTGCCCTGCCTTTGCTGATAGTCTGGACCGACATCATTGCGCTCGTGGGAGGCGCGGTTTCCGCCCATCTGGAACTGGAGATCGGCTATCATCAGTTTTTCCAGAAACTACCGACGGCGGTGCCCTTGGCCAATTTCGCCATCGGCCTGGGCAAAGGTGTAGTGTTTGGCCTGGCCATCGCCCTGATCGCCTGCCATTTCGGGCTCAGGATTGAACCCAATACCGAGAGCCTGGGCAACGAAACCACGAACTCGGTTGTGGTGGCCATCACGGTGGTGATCCTGGCCGACGCCGTGTTCGCGATCCTGTTCCGGGGCGTGGGTCTGCGATGACGGGAAACCCAGTGATCCGCATGGAGAACGTCTGGACCGCATTCGGCGACAATGTCGTACACCAAGACATCAGCCTCGCCCTCGGACCCGGCGAGATCCTGGGAGTGGTGGGCGCTTCGGGCTGCGGCAAGACCGTCCTGATGCGCGAGATGATCGGGCTGCAGAGACCCAGCCGGGGCCGCGTCGAGCTGTTCGGAGTCCCACTCGAAACCGCGGATGTGCGGCTCCAGCAGCAGTTGCGCAACCGCTGCGGCGTGCTGTTCCAGGGAGGAGCGCTGTTCAGCGCCTTGAGCGTTTTCGACAACATCGCCTTTCCGCTGCGCGAACTGCGCGTCCTGGATGCGGACTTGATCGGCCATCTGGTCTACATGAAACTGGCGATGGTCGGCCTCGGTGCCGGCGACGCCTTGCTGATGCCGGCGGAGCTTTCCGGCGGCATGGTGAAGCGTGCGGCCCTGGCGCGGGCACTGATCATGGAACCTGAGGTTCTGTTCCTGGACGAGCCGACCTCGGGTCTCGACCCGGTGTTGAGCGAGGAATTCGTGAACCTCCTGCGCGAATTGCACCGGGAACTCGGGTTCACCGTGGTCATGATCACGCACGACCTGGATACCCTCAGCGATCTGTGCACGCGCGTGGCAGTGCTCGCCGACCAACGGCTGGTCGCCTACGGTACGTTGCAAGACGCCTTGGCCTGCGATCATCCCTTTGCGCGCGATTTCTTCCACGGCAAACGTGCCCAAAAAGTGTTTCACCTAAAAGGATGTTTCAATCCACGCCCGGCCTCATTCCCCGGACGAGAACCCGCTGGCGGATGGAGGCCGGCGGATCAACCCTCCCCGTGAATGGGGAGATTACCGGAAGGGTAACGATGCCCTGCATCGTCGTCCAGTTCAGAACCTCCCCTGAAGGGGGGAGGTTTCAAACCAGCAAGGTGTCCTGATGACATGGTTCGGGAAACCTACGCCTTACTGACCGGCCTGTTCGTGGTGGTGCTGGGCGCCGCAATGATCGCCGTGGCCTTGTTTCTGGGCGATTATGGCAACGAACGCGACGTGTACATCGTGTCTACGCAAGGCGCCGTGTCCGGTCTCAATCCGGAGTCGATGGTCATCTACCGTGGCGTCCGCGCCGGGAAGGTCGTCTCGATCCAATTCGACCCCAAGGATTCGCGCAACATCCTGGTACGGATCGAACTCGACAAGGGACTCCCGATCACCCATGGTACCTACGCCACGCTCCGGGTTCAGCCATTGACCGGCCTCGCGCAGATCGAACTGAACGATTCCGGGGAAAATCCCGAACCCTTGCGGACCAGCCCGGAACGACCCGCCCTCATCCCTCTGCGCCCTTCGCTGCTCGATCAACTCACGGGCTCTGGGACCGACCTCCTGACCCAAGCCGCCCAAATCACCAACCGCCTCAATACCCTGCTGGGAGACGACAATCAGATACGGCTGCAACACACCTTGGAGGCATTGGAGATCGCGGCTCGGGAACTGGTCAACCTGGAGCGGCGCGCCGGTTCGATGCTGGAGCGAATTCCCGTGATCGAGGAAAACCTCCATGAGGCGCTCCAAGCCCATTCCGGCATGGCCCACGATGTCCGAGAGACCTCCCGCCGCATCCGGGCACTCGCCGACGACGTCGGAAGGCTGGCTTCCCTGGGTCGAACCGCTGGGGAGTCCCTGATCGGGGAGCGGTTGGCGGAGTGGGACGCCATGCTCGACGATCTGCGCCGGACGGCGGCGAACTTCCGCAAGCTCTCGAAGATCCTGGAAGAGGATCCACAGGCCCTCTTGCTCGGGCTACGACGCGGTCCCCCCGGCCCCGGTGAACCCGGCTATCAGGAACCCAAATGAAACGACTTTCGTATACGAGCGCGTGGCTTTCGCTATGGGTCATGGTTGTTCCGGCTTGCACTGTGCTCCCCGAGAGACCGCCGCAAGCGACCGTCCACGACTTCGGTCCGTGGCAAGGCGACGAGACCCGGGCCCATTGGTCGACCGTGGAGATCACCGCGCCCGATTGGCTGCAGGAGGAGCGCATCCGTTACCGCCTTCTGTATGCGAACCCCACCGCGGTCCGCTTCTATACCCAGGATCGCTGGGTGGCTCCCGCGCCGGTCCTGCTGGCGCAACGTCTGCGCGCGGCGGCGGGGCGGGATGGATACCGGCTGCTTATCGAGTTACAGAGTTTCGAACAAGCGTTCGACCGTCCCGGCCACTCCTCCGTGATCGTCGATTTTCGGGCCAAAGCATGGGAGGGCGGCAAAAGTGGTATCCCCCATGAGGGCGTGTTCCGTCTTTCCGTACCGACTCCTACCGCCGACGCTGCCGGGGCCGTCGCGGCTTTTGCCGAGGCGGTCCAAGACGGGATGAGGGAACTCGATTCCTGGCTGGGCAGCTTGCGAACCATGCCTTGACCCCGCCACTTCCGACGATCGCAACCGGCCCGATCGGGGCACGACCGGTAACCCGTCAATCACGGAGTCGGGTCACTCCACCGTCACGGACTTGGCGAGGTTGCGCGGCTGGTCGACGTCGGTACCTTTGATCAAGGCGACGTGATAGGCGAGGAGCTGCAATGGCACCGTATAGACGATGGGCGCGACGGCCTCGTCGGTTTCCGCCACGCGCAGGATCTCGACCCCCGGCACACTCTCCAATGGCGCATTCACATCCGCGAACACATAAAGCTCGCCGCCGCGCGCCTGGACCTCCTGAAGATTGGACTTGAGCTTTTCCAGCAACTCGTTGTTGGGAGCGACCGCGATGACCGGCATTTCGTTGTCGATCAGGGCCAGCGGCCCATGCTTGAGTTCACCGGCCGGGTAGGCTTCGGCGTGGATATAAGAAATCTCCTTGAGTTTGAGTGCGCCTTCCATGGCTATGGGATAGTGCGCACCGCGACCGAGATAGAGCGCGTGTTGCTTCTCACCGAAGCGCTCGGCCCAGCGGGCGATTTCCGCCTCCATACCCAGTACGTACTCCATTTGATCCGGAAGGCTTTCCAGCTCACCGGCGATTTGCGCTTCCCGCTCGGCCGAAAGACCGTTGCGGCGGCCCAAGGCGAGCACGAGCAGCAACAAAGCGACCAATTGCGTGGTAAAGGCCTTGGTCGAGGCGACACCGATTTCCGGACCGGCCCGGGTCATGAGGGTGGAATCGGACTCGCGCACGATCGAACTCTCGGGTACGTTGCAGATGGCCAGCGTATGGACGTAACCCAGGGTCTTGGCGGTCTTCAGCGCCGCGAGCGTATCCGCGGTCTCCCCGGACTGGGAAATCGTCACGAACAAGGTCCCGGGTTGCACGACGTGCTTGCGATAGCGGAACTCGCTGGCGACCTCGACGTTGCACGGCAGGCCGGCGATCTCTTCGAACCAGTAGCGCGCCACCAACCCGGCGTGGTAGCTGGTCCCGCAAGCCACGATCTGGACGCCGCGGACCTCGCCGAAAGCACGCTCCGCCAGGGGACCAAAGGAGGCTTCGAGAACTTTGCCACGGTGGATGCGGCCACTCAGGGTTTTCTCGATGGCCAGCGGTTGCTCGTGGATCTCCTTCTGCATGTAGTGGCGATACTCGCCGCGCTCGACCGCATCGGCCGCGAGCTTGGTCTCGTGCACCCTGCGTTCCGCCGGATTGCCATCCCGGTCGTAAAGGGCGACCGACTCCGCGGTAAGCTCGGCGACATCCCCGTCCTCCATGAACAAAAAACGCTGCGTCTCCCCCACCAGCGCGAAGATATCCGAGGCGATGAAGTTTTCGCCATCGCCCAGGCCGATCACCAGCGGACTGCCATGGCGAGCCGCGATCAGACGGTCGGGTTGATCCTTTTCGATCACACCGATGGCATAGGCTCCTTCGAGGAGCGCGGTGGTGGCCCGTACCGCCTGCAAAAGGGAATGACCCTGTTGCAGAAACTCATGCACCTGATGGGCGATGACCTCGGTATCGGTCTCGGAATGGAACTCATAACCCTTTTCGAGCAGTCGACGCCGGAGCTGTTCGTGGTTTTCGATGATCCCGTTGTGCACGACCGCCACCCGATCCTGGCAGACATGCGGGTGGGCATTGCGCTCCGACGGGGCGCCGTGGGTGGCCCAGCGAGTATGCGCGATGCCGATCTCGCCCTCCAGCGTGAGGGCATCGAGAAAGCGCTCCAACTCCCGGATCTTGCCGACCTTGCGCGCCCGCAGGAGACGGCCGCTGTCGTCGATCACGGCGATGCCCGCCGAGTCATAGCCGCGGTATTCCAACCTGCGAAGACCTTCGAGCAAGACGGAAGTCACATTACGGTGCGCGACTGCGCCCACGATTCCACACATAAGCTATTCCCCCGCTTTCTTGGGACGCTGCCATCCCTCGACGCTCGCCTGCCGGCAACGACTCAGGGTCAGACTCTCGGCCGGTGCATCGCGCGTGATCGTCGAACCGGCCCCGATCGTGGCGTTCCGGCCCACCCGCACGGGGGCGACCAGCTGGGTATCGGAACCGATGAAAGCACCATCCTCGATGACCGTGCGGTGTTTACGGGCACCGTCGTAATTGCAGGTGATGGTACCCGCGCCCACGTTTACGTCACTGCCGATGGTGGCATCACCGATATAACTCAGGTGATTGATCTTCGATCCTCGAGCGATGTCCGCCTGCTTGACTTCGACGAAGTTGCCGATGTGAACGTGTTCCGCGAGCATCGTCTCCGGGCGGATGCGAGCGAACGGGCCGATCCGGCTCCCCGCGCCGACGGTCGCCCCCTCGATCACGCTGTTGGCCAGGATTTCCACGTGGTCGCCGATGACGGCATCCTTCAGATATACGTTGGGACCGATGCGGACACCGTCACCCAATTCGATACGGCCCTCGAGGATCACGTTGACGTCGATCTCGACGTCACGCCCCAGTGCGATGATGTCGCCGCGCAGATCGAAACGGGCCGGATCACGCAGGGTGACGCCTCGTTCCAGCAATGCATAGGCTTGCCGTTTCTGATAGATCCGTTCGAGTTCAGCCAGCTGCCGCCGATCGTTCACCCCGAGGACCTCCTCGACGCTGGCGGGATGACTGGTGTCCACGAAATAGCCGTCCGCCACCGCCATGGCGATGATGTCGGTGAGGTAGAATTCGCCTTGGGCATTGTCGTTTCGCAGGCGCCTCAACCAGCCCTTCAATGGCCCGCCGCGAACGGCGAGGATGCCGGTGTTGATCTCTTTCACGGCCCGCTCTTCCGCCGTGGCGTCTTTTTCTTCGACGATCCGCACGACCCTGCCGGAGGCATCGCGGATCACCCGCCCATAGCCGGCCGGATTGTCGAGCTCCACGGTGAGCAGACCGATGCTGCTGGTGATCGCATGGTGCAGAAGCGTCGCCACGGTTTCCGGGCGCAACAGAGGGACGTCGCCGTAAAGAACGAGCACGGTGCCGTCGTCTTCGATGCAGTCGACCGCCTGCATCACCGCATGGCCGGTGCCCTTCTGTTCTCTCTGCTCGATCCAGGTCGCCGGCAGAGACCCCAGGGTCGTCAAGATCCGGTCGGCGCCATGCCCGTAAACGATCACGATTTCCCGCGCCCCCAGTTCGCTCGCGATGGCGTGCACATGCTCGAGCAAAGAGCGCCCGCCGATGCGATGCAACACCTTCGGCAAGCCCGAGTGCATGCGTGTACCCTGGCCGGCGGCCAAAATGATTGCTTGGAAGTCCATGCTTTTTCAGCCTCTTTCGGAGACTCTCGCGGGGAAATTATAGGAAAGAAAAACCCGGTAAAGGCGAATCCTGACGTCACCTTTACCGGGTCCTCACGCGAACGGCCGGCCGGATCAGGCCCGCCCTTTGCGATATTTCTCCAGAGTGCGCAATTGCGCAATCGCCTCGGCCAACTGTGCCTGCGCCTTGGCATAGTCGATGCGGCCGGATTTGTCGGCGAGCGCCTCCTCGGCGGCCTTCTTTGCTTGCAGCGCCGCGGCCTCGTCGATGTCCCTGGCGCGAATCGCGGTATCGGCCAAGATGGTCACCACATGCGGCTGCACCTCGATCATACCGCCGGAGACATAGAACGGCAGCGTTTCGTTCGCGTCGATCTTCACCCGCACCTCGCCCGGCTTCAGCTGGGAGAGGAATGGCGCGTGGCGCGCGGCGATACCGACCTCGCCCTCCAGGGCCGGTGCCACGACCATCTCCGCAAGTCCTGAAAAAATCTCCCCTTCGGCGCTCACGATGTCGACATGGATTGTCATCGCCATCTCTCAAACTCCCTCCGGCGCCATTATGCAGCCAGGCGTTTGGCTTTCTCCAGTGCTTCGTCGATGGTCCCCACCATGTAGAACGCCGGCTCCGGAATGTCGTCGAACTCGCCATCGACGATCCCTTTGAACCCGGCGATCGTCTCCTTGAGCGGTACGTATTTGCCCGGCGAGCCGGTGAACACTTCCGCGACGAAGAACGGCTGCGACAGGAAGCGCTGAATCTTGCGCGCCCGCGAAACGATCAGCTTGTCCTCTTCCGAGAGTTCGTCCATCCCCAAGATCGCGATGATGTCGCGCAATTCCTTGTAACGCTGCAGCGTGCTCTGTACTCTGCGGGTGGTTTCGTAATGCTCATGGCCGATGATCAGGGGATCGAGCTGCCGGCTGGTGGAATCGAGCGGATCGACGGCCGGGTAGATCCCGAGTTCGGCGATCTGGCGCGACAACACCACGGTCGCGTCCAAATGAGCGAAAGTCGTGGCCGGGGACGGGTCGGTCAGGTCGTCCGCGGGAACGTACACGGCCTGGATCGACGTGATGGAACCGGTCTTGGTCGAAGTGATGCGCTCCTGCAGGATACCCATTTCCTCCGCCAGGTTCGGCTGGTAACCGACGGCCGAAGGCATACGGCCGAGCAGGGCGGACACTTCGGTCCCCGCCAGCGTGTAACGATAGATGTTGTCGATGAACAGGAGTACGTCACGCCCCTCGTCGCGGAATTTCTCGGCGATGGTGAGGCCGGTAAGCCCCACGCGCAGCCGGTTGCCCGGCGGCTCGTTCATCTGCCCGTAGACCAGCGACACCTTGTCGAGGACGTTCGACTCCTTCATTTCGTGATAGAAATCGTTGCCCTCCCGGGTGCGCTCGCCGACCCCGGCGAACACCGAGTAGCCGGCGTGCTCGATGGCGATGTTGCGAATGAGCTCCATCATGTTGACGGTCTTGCCCACGCCGGCGCCGCCGAACAACCCGACCTTGCCGCCCTTGGCGAAAGGGCAAATGAGGTCGATCACCTTGATGCCGGTCTCCAGCAACTCGTTGGTCGCCGCCTGATCCTGGTAAGAAGGGGCCTTGCGATGAATCGCCCAACGTTCTTTCTCGCCGATCGGACCCTTCTCATCGATCGGCTCGCCGAGCACGTTCATGATGCGACCGAGGGTTTCCTTCCCCACCGGAACGGAGATCGGGGACCCGGTATTGGTCACCGTCAAGCCGCGCCTGAGCCCATCGGTGGACCCCATGGCGATGGTGCGTACCACACCGTCACCCAATTGCTGCTGGACTTCCAGGACGAGACCGACCTCATCCACGCGCAGGGCGTCATAAACCTTCGGTAGCGCCTCGCGGGGAAACTCCACGTCGACGACCGCGCCGATGATCTGAACGATATTCCCAGAACTCATTTCTGCCCTCTTCGGATCTGAATTTGAATAGCTATCCCACACTAGACCGCGGCCGCGCCGCCGACGATTTCGGCGATTTCCTGGGTGATGGCTGCCTGGCGCGCCTTGTTATAAATGAGCTGCAGTTCCTTGATCAGCTTGCCGGCATTGTCCGAGGCGCTCTTCATGGCGACCATGCGCGCCGCCTGCTCGCAGGCGTTGTTTTCGACCAGGCCCTGGAATACCAGCGATTCGACATAGCGCGTCAGGAGCGCATCCAGCACCACCTTGGCGTCCGGCTCATACAGATAGTCCCAGTGACCTCTGAGTTCTTCACCGATCTCTTCTGCCTTGATCGGCAACAACCGCTCCAGCTTGGGCCTCTGGGTCATGGTGTTGACGAATTCGTTGTACGCCACGTACAACTCGTCGATCTCGCCGTCGCTGAAAGCATCCAGCATCACTTTCAGCACGCCGATGATGCGCTCGATGTGCGGGGTATCGCCGAGACGCACCGCCTGGGCGATCACGTCCGCGCCGATCGACCCGAAGAAAGCAGCCCCCTTTTGGCCGATGGCAGCCAGGCGCACGCCGACCTCGGCATCGTTCCACGCCCTCATCCGGCGCAACACCACCCGAAACAGGTTGGAGTTGAGGCCACCGCAGAGCCCGCGATCGGACGACACCACGACTATACCCACCCGTTTCACCGGACGTTCGATCATGAACACGTTTTTGTATTCCGGGTTGGCATGAGCGAGGTGCCGGATGATGCGGGCGATTTTCTGCGAGTAGGGGCGCGTCGCCTGCATTCGCTCCTGGGTACGACGCATCTTGCTCGCCGCGACCATCTCCATGGCGCGGGTGATCTTCTGCGTGTTGCGAATGCTCGCGATCTTGAGACGGATTTCTTTTCCGACGGCCATGGCTCCTCGCTTACCAGGCGTGTGTGGTTTTGAACTTTTTCACTGCTTCGTGCAGAGCCGCCTGGATTTCGTCGTTGTAATCGCCGCTCTGATCGATCGTGCGCAGCAGGTCGCCATGGTGCGACTTCATGTAATCCTGCAAGGCGTCTTCGAAATCCCGCACCTTGTTGACCTCGACATCGTCCAGATAGCCCTCGTTGACCGCGAACAGCGAGACCGCCATCTGCGCGACGCTCATCGGCGCATACTGATTCTGCTTCATCAGTTCGGTGACGCGTTGACCGCGTTCGATCTGCTTCCGCGTTGCCTCGTCCAGATCCGAGGCGAATTGGGCGAAAGCCGCGAGTTCGCGGTACTGCGCCAGATCCAGACGGATGCCACCGCCGAGTTTCTTGATGATCTTGGTCTGGGCGGCGCCACCGACGCGCGATACCGACAGACCCGCGTTCACCGCCGGGCGGATGCCGGCATTGAACAGGTTGGTTTCCAGGAAGATCTGTCCGTCGGTGATGGAAATCACGTTGGTCGGCACGAACGCCGACACGTCCCCCGCCTGGGTTTCGATGATCGGCAGCGCCGTCAGCGAACCGGTCCTTCCCTTGACCTCACCACGGGTGAGACGCTCGACTTCCGCCGCGTTGATGCGCGATGCGCGCTCGAGCAAGCGCGAGTGCAGGTAGAAAATATCTCCCGGATAGGCTTCACGGCCCGGTGGACGGCGCAACAACAGGGAAATCTGCCGGTACGCCCAGGCCTGCTTGGTCAGGTCGTCGTAAATGATCAACGCGTCCTCGCCCCGATCGCGGAAATATTCCCCCATGGAACAACCGGCATAGGGCGCGATGAACTGCAGGGCGGCCGATTCGGAAGCCGAGGCGGAAACGACGATGGTGTGCTCCATTGCGCCGTGCTCCTGGAGCTTCCGCACCACGTTCGCGATCGACGATTGCTTCTGACCGACGGCGACGTAGATGCACTTCACGCCGGTGCCCTTCTGATTGATGATCGTATCGACGGCGATGGCACTCTTGCCGGTTTGACGATCCCCGATGATGAGTTCGCGCTGCCCCCGGCCGATCGGGATCATCGAGTCGATCGCCTTGAGGCCGGTCTGCAGGGGCTGGCCTACCGATTGCCGGGAGATCACGCCCGGGGCGATCTTCTCGATCGGCGAACGGTGCGGGGTGTCGATCGGCCCCTTGCCATCGACCGGATTCCCCAATGCGTCGACGACGCGACCGAGCAAAGCCTCGCCGACCGGCACCTCGAGGATGCGGCCGGTGCACTTGACGGTATCGCCCTCCGACAGATGCTCATAGGAACCCAACACGACCGCACCGACCGAATCACGCTCGAGATTGAGCGCCATCCCATAGGTGTTGCCAGGAAATTCCACCATTTCGCCCTGCATCACGTCGGCAAGACCATGAATGCGGACGATGCCGTCCGTCAGGCTGACGATCGTTCCTTCGCTGCGCGACTCGACACCCAGGTCGAAGGCCGCGATCTTTTGCTTGATGAGTTCGCTGATTTCAGACGCGTTCAATTGCATGGATTTCTGTCTCGTTCTAATGGGAGAGTCGCTTCGCCAAGCGCTGGAGTTGGCCGCGCACGGAGGCATCCATCACCCGGTCCCCGGCGCGCAGGACGACCCCGGCGATCAGGGAACGATCCACGGTGACGCGAAGACGCCCGCGACGCGCCACCCATTTCTCGACCAGTGCGGCGAGATTGGCTTCTTCTTCGCTTTCCAACGGATACGCGGTCGTGACGTCGACGTCGACGTATCCCTCATCCGCCGCCCGGAACTCGTCAAACAACTCGGAAATGGTGCCGACCAGCCCGAGGCGCCCGTTCTTCACCAAAACACGTACGAAGTTCTCGCCCTCGCCGCTCAGGTGACCCCGGCAGAGATCCAGGAAACTCGCGCGAAAGCGTTCTTTGTCCACCCGCGGGTTGGCAACGGCCCGCGCGACCACCGGATCGGCCACGACGACCTTCAGGAAACCGAGCATCTCGGCCCATTGCCCGACCTCTCCCGACTCCTTGGCTCTCTTGTAAGCGGCTACGGCATACGGCCGCGCCAAAGTGGTTCGTTCGCTCATGGACGCCTAGCCCAGTTGCTTGCCGAGATTGTCGAGGATTTCGCGGTGCTTGTTCTGGTCGACCTCTTGCTGCAGGATCTTCTCTGCCGCGCTGATGGCCAGCGCCGAGACTTGTTGACGCAACTCCTCTTTCACCTGTTCCACCTGCCGGTCGATCTCGGCCCGCGCCGCCGTGACGATGCGCTCACCCTCCAACTTGGCAGCCTCCTTCGACTCGTCCACCAACTCGTTGGCGCGCTTCTGCGCCAGATTGACGATTTCGGCGGCATGTTCCTTGGCCTCCCTGAGCACGGCCGTGGCCCGTTTCTCGGCCAACTCCATCTCGTGCCTGCCTTTCTCCGCGGCGGCGAGACCGTCGGCGATCTTCTTCTTCCGCTCTTCCAGAGCCTGGATCAATGGCGGCCACACGTACTTCATGGTGAACCACACCAGAAGCGCGAAAGTGATCATTTGCCCGATGAGCGTGGCATTGATGTTCACGGCGCTGTCCTCATTTGCTTGGGCTTAACATGGCTCGAAACCGGACGCGAGCCTTGGCCTCATTTCACGAATGGGTTGGCAAACGTAAAGAACAAGGCCAGACCCACACCGATCATGGTCACCGCATCGAGCAAACCGGCGACGATGAACATCTTGACTTGCAACATCGGAACCATCTCCGGCTGGCGAGCCGCACCCTCGAGAAACTTGCCTCCGAGCAAGCCAAAACCGATCGCGGTCCCCATGGCGCCCAGGCCGAGAATGATTCCGACAGCAATCGCGGTCATGCCATATACAGTTTCCATGTTTCCTCCGAACGTAGGTTGAATGTTGATTTACCGAAAAAATCGATGACCTAGTGGTCCTCGTGCGCCAGGCTGAGGTAGACGATGGTCAACACCATGAAGATGAACGCTTGCAGCGTGATGATCAGGATGTGGAACACCGCCCAGGGGAAGCTGAGCAGGGGCTGCGCCCACCAAGGCAAGAGCGCGATCAGGATGAAGATCAACTCGCCGGCGTACATGTTGCCGAAAAGTCGCAAGCCGAGCGACACGGGCTTCGCCAACTCCTCGACCAACTTCAACAACAAATTGAAAGGGATCATCCAAGGCCCGAACGGCTGGAGCAGCATCTCCTTGGCAAAACCCACCCCGCCCTTGACTTTGACGCTATAAAAGAGGATCAGGAAGAATACGGAAATCGACATGGCGAAGGTGGCGTTGAGATCGGTGCTCGGAACCACGCGGAGGTACTCGAGACCGATCGCCGCGCCGACCATGGGAAGGAGATCCACCGGCACGAGGTCCATCGCATTCATCAGGAACACCCACACGAAGATGGTCAGCGCCAGCGGCGCGATCAACCCGCTGCGACCGTGGAAACTGTCCTTGACCTGGGTATCGACGAATTCGACGAGCAATTCGACGAAATTCTGCAACGGCCCGGGGACGCCCGATGTCGCTTTCTCGGCGATCTTGCGAAACAGGAGCACGAACGAAGCGCCGAGAACGACGGAGAAAAACAGGGTGTCCAGATGAAAGGTCCAGAACCCCTCGCCCGCGGAAAGCGGGGTCAGGTGATGGACGATATAGCCGGTCGCGCCGCCGGATCCATGTGCTTCTGTAGCCATTGTCAAGCCTAGCTCAATCGTTCAAAGTTCGTTGCAACAGGGCAAACCAGAAAACCCCAAGCGTCACCACAAAGCCGACAAAGAGTGGCAAATGCTCGATCTCACGGAATTGAAACGCCAGGAAGAACAGCACGCCGGTCAGAGCCAGCTTCAGCGCCTCGCCGACGTAGAACGCGTGCAGGACGTGGCGGGCGCCCTTGGATTCATGGAAGCAACTCCAAAAGAGCGCAAAGAAGGCATTCGGTATGAACGCGATTAACCCCCCGATCGCCGCCGAGGTCGCAGCTCCCCAACCGCCCACGACAAAGGCGGCCATCCCGCAGGCAACCACCACCCCCAGCTGCCACAGCAGGACCCGCCCCACTCCCGCGAACCCATGCAGGAAACGCATCCCGGCATCCCCGCGCAAATGCCGCCGAATGATACCAGCGGCCCCTGGAAAGATCAAACGCGCGGGGCAGGCGTTTTCCTGCTCCTAGGCGCGCGATGCCCAAGCGTCGACGTGCCGGAATGGATTCTCCCGACGTGACACCGATGCCTTTATGACGACCGGAAGCGAAGCACCCTGGTGGAAGACCGGGATCTTTTACGAAATTTATACCCTCTCCTATCAGGACCAGGATGGTGACGGTTTCGGAGACCTTCCGGGCATCTTGCGGCGCCTCGACCACCTCCGGAGATTCAACGCCACCGGAATTTGGCTGACGCCGTTCTATCCCTCCCCTTTGCGGGATTTCGGTTACGACGTGGCGGATTACACTGCCATCCATCCCCGATTCGGCACCTTCGAAGACTTCGACCGGCTGCTCGCTGCCTTGCATGCCCAGGGAATGAAGCTGATCCTGGATTTCGTCGCCAACCACACTTCCGATCAGCATCCTTGGTTCCAGGAAAGCCGCGGCTCCCGCCACCATCCCAAACGCGATTGGTACATCTGGCGCGACCCCGCGCCCGACGGCGGCCCCCCCAACAATTGGCTGAGTTTTTTCGGCGGGCCGGCCTGGACCCTGGACGAGAAGACCGGGCAATACTATCTGCATCAGTTCACCCGTTGGCAACCGGAACTCAATTACCGCAATCCCGAAGTATTGCAAGCCATCCTGGACTGCATGCACTTTTGGTTGCGGCGCGGTGTGGACGGGTTCCGCGTCGATGTGCTGTGGCTCCTGATGAAGGATCCGGAATTCCGCGACGAACCGGAAAACCCGGACTGGGATGGCCGAAACCCGCATGAGCGCCTACGCCACATCCATACCGGCAATCTGCCCGAAGTCCATCGTCTGGCTCGCGCCATGCGCGCGGTGGTGGATGCCTACGAGAACCGCGTGCTGATCGGGGAAACCCATGTTCCGGTGGAAGACCTGGTCTCCTACTACGGGCGGAATCTCGACGAATGCCACCTGCCCTTCAATTTCGGGCTTCTTTCTCTCCCCTGGCAAGCGCAGGCGGTACGCTCCTTCGTCGAGCGTTACGAGGCAGCCTTACCGATAGGCGCCTGGCCGAACTGGGTGCTCGGCAATCACGATCAACCGCGTCTTGCCAGCCGTTTGGGGACGGCCCAAGTCCGGGTCGCGGCAATGTTGTTGTTGACGCTCCGCGGCACTCCCACCTGGTACTATGGCGATGAGATTGGCATGGAAAACGTCCCGATTCCGCGTGCCGCGGTGCGGGATCCGCAAGCGGCCAACCAACCGGAGGCGGAAGTGTTCAATCGCGACGAGGCACGCACGCCGATGCAATGGGACGACTCTCCCAACGCGGGTTTTGCCCCGCCGGAGGCTACGCCATGGTTGCCGGTGGCCGCCGACCACCGCATCCGCAACGTCTCGCGCCAGATCGCGGAACCCGGTTCCCTGCTGCAGTTCGTCCTCAAGCTGACCGCCCTGCGCCAACACAGCTCTGCCCTGATGCTCGGGGAATATGCTTCGGTCCTCACCGAAGCCGATGACATATTCGCTTATACCCGCAAGTGGCCTGGGGAGACCCGTCTCGTCGTGCTCAATTTCGGCCCTCGTGCACATGCTTTGGATTTCCGCTCCTTGGGCGATGAGGCCAACATTCTTTTGAGCACGCGGTTGGATCGGGAGGGCCCCGTTTCTTTGCGGGAATTGGCCGTGCGTCCCAATGAAGGTCTGGTGCTGCACTTGTAACTTTGGACCGGAACCTCGCATGATCGAAATCCACAATCGCCAGATCCACGTCGACGGCCGCCCCTGTCTGATCCTGAGCGGGGAGATACATTATTTCCGGTTACGCCGGGAGGATTGGCAGGACCGGTTGGACAAGCTCAAGGCCGCCGGCTGCAACGCCGTCGCTAGCTACATTCCCTGGCTCTGCCATGAACCGGTGGAAGGCCAAATCGACCTCCAGGGGCTGACCCGCCCCGAACTCGACCTCGGCGCCTTCATCGATCTCTGCGCCCGGAACGGCCTCGGGTTCTTCGCCCGACCCGGCCCTTTCGTGATGGCGGAGCTCAAGAACGAGGGCCTCCCTTTTTGGCTCTACGAGAAACATCCGGAAATCCTGCCGGTGAGCTGGGACGGCAAACCGGTCACCACCCGCACCGTGGATTACCTGGCGCCGGGCTTTTTGCATGAGGCGAGACGGTGGTATGCCGCGGTCTGCGCGATCCTCGCCCCACGACTCCAACCGCGCGGCGGCAACGTCATCGCGCTCCAGCTCGACAACGAAATCGGCATGCTTTCCTGGGGCAGTCGCAGCCCCGACCTGACCGAGAATGTCCTCGCCGACTTCCGTATCTGGCTCCGCGAGCACTATCCCGCCATGGATCTCGCCCGCCGTTATCCGTTCGATCTGGACGATCCCTTGGCCCGTGCGCACGGCATCCGCTCCCCGGCGCCCGGCTATTCGCTCTCCCTGCTGCGCGACCTCGGCCACTACATGCGGCAGCGCTTCGCCCGCTACGTGGCGACGCTGCGCGGCTGGGCGGAGGAATTCGGCGTTCGCGACATTCCGTTCGTGGTCAACGTGCACGGCACCGCCGGCGGGCGCGGCCCGACTTTTCCGATCGGCATCAGCCAGCTTTATCCCGCCTACACCCAGGCTCCCGGCTATCTCGCCGGCTCCGACTATTACTTCGGCAATCTGACCCTGGAAAACTTCCAGGACCTCTACCTCTGCAACGCCTTCCTGCAAGCCTCCCAACTCCCGGATCAGCCGCTGACTTCGGTGGAGTTCGAGTGCGGCGACGGCAATTACGGCCAGACTTTCGGCAACCGGCTGGATCCTTCGGCCTTCGATTTCAAACTGCGCATGTGCATCGCCCAGGGTGCCCGCCTCGTGAACTACTATCTCTTCGCCGGCGGCCGCAATTACCGACTCGATCCGCCGCCTCACGACGGCAACGACCGCATCGCCTTCACCGGGGAGCGCCACGGATTCGCTGCCCCGGTGAGCCCCGAAGGCGAATTGAACTACACCTTCCCGCGCCTGGTGCGGGTCACCCGGACCCTCCTCGCCGTGGCCGACAAGCTGGCCTCGATGGAGGAGGAGCACGACCGGGTCGCGCTGGCGTTCGTTCCCGACTATTTCATGACCGAATCGGTCCATCCGGAAAACCCGGTCATGACGGATTTCGTGCGCAATCTGGAGGAGCATCGCGGGGCGGGTTTTTGGGAAATCCCGATCCGCGCCATGTTGCTGGCCGGCTATCGTTTCGGCGCCCTCGACATCCAGAACGGGCCGCTCGATCCCGGGACGACTCCGGTGCTGGTCCTCGGCACCGCCCGGTACCTGGAGGCGGCGATCCAGCGCAAACTCGCCGATTGGCTTCGCGCCGGTGGTGGATTGTTGCTGTACGGGGAGGTGCCCCAGTACGACATGGAGGGACGGCCCTGCACCCTGTTGGCCGATGCCCTGGGGGTGAGGATCGAGGGCTGCCGCGAGGCCGGCCCCCGCTATTTCCTGTCCCTGGTTCACGAAGGCTGGACAGCGCCGCGGCCGGAAGTCCGCACTTACCGGGCCCAGGCACTCTCCGCCCCACAGTCCATGGCCTTGCTGCGGATCTACGACACCCGTGAGGTCTGCGGTCTCGAAACGCAGGTGGGGCAAGGGCGGGCGATCGTGCTTGCGGCCGCCTGTCCCTGCGACATCGCCCTGTTCCGAACCGCTCTGGAACGGCTCGGAGCCTGCCCGGGCCTTCACCACGATTGCCCGGAACACGGCATCTTCCTGACCTCCACCGCCAACGCGGACGGCGAGCGCTTCCTTCACCTCCTGAACCTGGATGGCTTCGGCAAGCGTTTTCACCTGTTCCGGGACGGAAAACCCCTGTTCGGGGGCGAGACTCTCGAGTTGCCCGCGCGCGAAGGGATGTTGCTGCCGCTTGGGGTGAGCTACCACGGGGTCCACATCGAATCCTCCACCGCGGAGATCCTCGGGATCGAGCCAGGGGCCTTCACGTTCCGGCGGACCCAGCCGGAGGACCGCATCGTCCTCCACACCCGCCTCTCGATCCTCGAGAGCGACGACTACACCAGCGAACGCCGGGGCCACACGGTGTCAATCCGCTCGCGAAGGCCCGCCGCCCTCGGCGATCGCCTCGTCGTCCGCATCGCGCCGCCCGCTCACGGCGCCTGACCCCGGACCGATCTCCCAAGCCACCGCCAACACCAAGCCGCGGCAGCCTCCAGGGCCTTTTGCAAGGAAGCCCGCGCCACCTCGCTCACAGGCTCGCCGAGGCCGAAACGCTCGCCGCGGATACTCAGCAGGAAGCACGGCGGCGGCTCCCCTCGCAAGACGGTCCGGAATGCCTCCAGCACGGCCTGCGGGGTCATGGCGTGGGTCGTGTAGCTCGCATCGCGTCGGGGCGCGACCGGTTCGAGCCGAAACGGCCCCTCGCATCGTGCGTGAGCGTCGACGAACAACACGGCGGCCTTGTCCACGAGATCCAGGGCATGCTCGACCTGCAACTGGTAATCGCATTGGAACTCGATCGCGTCTTGCGGGAGGTTTTCCTTGCGCAGCGCCTCGACGAGTAGCGGACCGAGGGCGTCGTCGCCGCGGCTCGGGTTGCCGTAGCCGAAGACCAGGAGCCTACCCACCGGCGACCGACCGCCGTCCTGCCTCGATCGAACCGTCGCCGTGCCGGGCGATGACGTCCACCAAGGCACCCCGGCAATCCCGCAGTTCCAAGACCAGGGGCATCTTGCCGAGCGCGTGCGTGGCGCAGGAAAGGCAGGGGTCATAGGCGCGCACGGCCACCTCGATCCGATTCAGGAGCCCCTCGGTCAGATCGCGGCCGTCGAGATATTCCGCGGCCACCTGCCGGATCGATTCGTTCATCGCCTGATTGTTGTGGGTCGTGGAGACGATTAGATTGGCCCGGACCACCAGATCCTCCTCGTTCACGCGATAGTGGTGGATCAAGGTGCCGCGCGGCGCCTCGATTACCCCGATGCCTTCCAAACGCCGTTCGCCCCGGAGGACCAGTTCGGCGCCGAGCAAGTCCGCATCCTGCAACAGCTCGCGGATCGCCTCGGCACAGTGCAGGGCTTCGATCATCCGGGCCCAGTGGAACGCAAGAGAGCCGTGCACCGGCTCTCCTCCCCCCAGCGTCGCCAGAAACTCCCGGCGGGCCTCCTCCGCCAGCGGGGTCGGGATGAAGTCACAGTTGTTGATCCGTGCCAACGGTCCCACCCGATACCAACCTTTCTCCTTGCCGAGCGAGACGAGATAGGGGAACTTCATGTAGGACCACGAGCGCACTTCCTCGCGCATCAGGTCCGTGTAGGAGCGATCATCGACCCGGTCGAACAGGATCCGGCCGTGTTCGTCCTTGGCGCGGAGCCCGCCGTGATACAGTTCCAGCGCACCGCCTTCCCCGATCAGGCTCAGGAAATTCGAGCGGATGTAGGCAAAGCGTTCGTGGTAGGCGCGGTTCGCCAGATAGAGCTTGCGGACCAGCGCGAGTGCGTTACGGCACCAGCCGATCACCGGATCGATGCCTTGCGCCAACTCGTCCCTTTCCGCCACGGTCAACGCCTTGTTCATGCCCCCCGGAATGCAGGCGCTGCCATGGATACGCTTGCCGGAAACGGCCCGGATCACCTCCTGGCCGTATTTCCGCATCCGGATCCCTTCGAGGCCGACGTCGGGATACGCCTCGAGCACTCCGAAGATGTTGCGTCGATCAGCTTCGCTGTCGAACCCGAACAAGAGATCGGGGGTCGCCAGATGGAAAAAATGCAGCGCATGCGACTGCAACACTTGGCCGAAGTGCATCAGCCGGCGCAGCTTTTCCGCGGTCGGGGTGAGCCGGTCGACCCCGGCGATCTGATCGATCGCCTTGCCCGCAGCCAAGTGATGGCTCACCGGGCAGATGCCGCACAGCCGCTGCACCAATACCGGCAACTCCCAATACGGCCGGCCTTGGATGAAGCGCTCGAAGCCGCGAAACTCCACGATGTGGAGACGCGCCTGGCGGACACGATGCTCCTCGTCGAGGAGCAAGGTCACCTTGCCATGCCCCTCCACCCGCGTCACCGGGTCGATCACTACCCGCCGGAGCCCTTCCGGATTCTCTGCCGTTTCGAGGTGTTCGTACATCACACGCACCTTTGCACCCACGTGAGCCGCTGCGAGTTCCTCCGTGAACTCAACGCCATGCTACCCGAGGCGCTGACCCAACGCCATACCCATACCGACTCGACCGAATGGTTCGCGGTGGCCGAGACGCCCTAGGGGCATGCTGCGAATCGGACTCGCCCAAGGCATCCTGGCGGAAGACATCGATTGACCGAACCCGATCGCCATTGGGCGCGCCGCGGCTCTGGACTACCTCTTGAGACTGCTGCGAGACAAGCGCCGCGCCTTGACCCGAAGGCTTCAGGCCACGTTACAGAAACACCTCAACCGCCATCTCCAGCTCTTGTTCCCCGGCGCCTGCCTCGACATCGATGAAAATCTCTCGCCCGACCCACCGACACGCCCCGGCTCGAATGGATCCGAACTGGGGGGTTCGAACACTTGAGCTTTGGGTCGCGCGAGCAAATGGCCATCATCACCCGACTCGCCTATGCAGGGCTCTTGCGCGACGCGGCAACTCGGCATCAGATTTTGCTATTCACCTGCCATCCGGTGAGGTGGCGGGATCTGGGCGTAGAAGCGAGGTCGTTGGAGGCGATTCGGGCGGATGTCTAGAAGCATCAACCCATTGGTCCCTCCAGCCCGGCAAGCTTGATCCCACTCATTCGGCCAGGCTCGTTTCGCCACCACCTGCGCGCCCCAGGACGATGCCTTCGGGGAAGCAGACAAATTGTGCGGCGCTGTTCTTCGCCGGAAGCCAGTTGCGGAAGGCCGGAAGGAACCGCATCCCTTGGCGGCCCCATTCTCGTACAATGGGCAAAAAGCGCCGGACCGAGCCACCGCTTACGACCTGCCTGCCGGCAGATGTGAGCGTCGTCACGATGGATGCCCGCCTTCCTTGGCGCGCATCTTTCGGATGTCTCATTTCGCTGCCGGCGAAATGGTCCGGTCCAACCTTCACGTGTCCTTGCTGCCTGGAGACTCTCCTTCGACGATGGAATCGCAAAAGAAATATCCCAAGGTATTCAGCTTCGAATTCTTCCCGCCCAAGAACCCGGAGGCGGAGGAGAATCTGTACCGGACCGTCGCCAAACTGGCGCCGTTGCGCCCGCGTTTCTGTTCGGTCACCTTCGGCGCCGGCGGATCGACGCGCGAGAAAACGTTCGAAACGGCCTTGACGATCCAGCGCACCACCCGTATCGAATGTGCGCCGCATCTCTCCTGCATCGCCTCCACGCGGGCCGGCATCCGCGAGATCCTGGAAACCTACCGGGCCCATGGCATCCGGCACCTCGTCGCCCTACGCGGCGACATGCCTTCGGGGATGTTGTCGGCCGGGGAGTTCCGCTACGCCAACGAACTGGTCGAATTCATCCGCGCCGAGACCGGCGATCATTTCCACATCGAAGTGGCCTGCTACCCGGAAGTCCACCCCCAGGCTCCCAACGCCGAAGCCGATCTCCGCAATTTCAAGCGCAAGGTCGAAGCGGGCGCAGACGGCGCGATCACGCAATACTTTTACAACGCGGATGCCTACTTCCGCTTCGTGGATGACTGCGAGCGGCTCGGCATCGACATCCCCATCGTGCCGGGCATCATGCCGATCACCAATTACACCCAGTTGGCGCGCTTTTCCGAACTCTGCGGGGCCGAGATCCCGCGCTGGATCCGCAAACGACTGGAGGGCTATGGCGACAACCGGCAAGCCATCCGTACTTTTGGCATTGAGGTCGTGACCGATCTTTGCCGCCGCTTGCTGGAACAAGGGGCCCCGGGGCTGCATTTCTACACCCTGAATCGGGCCGACGCTTGTCTTGCGATCTGGAAGGCACTGGGACTTTCCTCTGCCGAAGGAAAACCGGTTTGACCGATCCAAGTTGACGCCCATGGTAAAAACCGCCCGCTTCAAACCGGCCCGTTGCCGTCGAGACATCAGCGGCAACCCCGGGAGTCGGCTTGAGGGCGGTTTCTGCCCTCACTTCCTCGGACTCATTTCTCCCCCGAAGTATTCGGCCGCCGCGAGCAGCATGAATGCCTTGGTCATCAACCCAAAAAATGCACTGTATAAGGCGAGCAAGATCAGGTCAAATAGCACTCTTCGCGAATCATCGCTGGTCCATCCCATGACCACGTAGTGGAAATCGTTCGCCATCAAGGTATACACGACTATATAAAGGAAAAGCGTAATCAATCCGAATGCAAAACAAAATCCCGCGGCGCGACGGGTTCTGACTGTCTTCCTTGCCAAGCCGTCGCGTTGCCCATAGATCCAAAACATGGTGAAGATGGCCACGAACGTTGCGACGGTGATGACCAAATCGGGATGCAGGAATGCGAGACCGCCTTTGTCATCCACATCTTCAGTGGAATTCCACCTTTCATCAAAAAATGAGAAAGCGGAAAGAGGGTGGATATCCCGCCCAGGACACCCCACAAAGTGCTTACAAAGGCAAGAAACTCCTTTATTTTCTTAAGATACGTATCGCCGGCACTGGCAGGGAGGAATCTCATCTCATCGACCCTTGCAAGCCCCAGAACCAAGCGTACACGCCCTGTAATCGGGCGAGTTGACCATCATTCCCGACCCAGAAGTGGACCATCGTTCATCACCTGTCGGGATGCCGAAACGACTCGTGGTATCTCTTGCCGACTTTCGCCTAAGCCCAATGATCCCAAGGAGACCTCCGTTTTTGCTATCCTGCCGACATCCGTTTGTTGGCGATGAAGGAGATGGTCAGCATCAGTCCACCCACGGCCAAAAAAACAAAAACCTTCAAATTGGTATTGATGTAATATAGATCGATGAAAAGTATTTTGAAGATCGTCAAGGCGAGCAGGCCAAAGCCGATATTTTTTTGGTTTTCCATGGCGTTGTCCCTAACTCCTAGGAAGATCATCCACCCTGCCAAAGCGATCCACCAGATCGTCGTCGCAAAACCTCGGATTCCGCGAATTTTTTCGCTTTCCAGATCGACATCTAGAGAATTGAATAACGCCATGATTTCATGAGTCAGCGTTGCCCATAATACGGTATAAAAGGAAAAAACCATAAGGAACCGCCACACAGAATCGAACGCCTGATTCGTCTCTTCCTCATTCACTTTGGAAAGCTCCTGAAGGTTTCTCCTCAAAAAGAGGATCAATACCAACGTCACCGCACCCATAAAACTTTCAGGCGTAACCAACGGATAGACATTTGCGGGGAAAGGATAGAATCGTCCAATGATCGTCAACAGACTGGAAAAGAAACCCGCCACAGCAAGAGACAACGAAAGCTTGATCAGCATGATCCTGGTCGCCCCGCTATCTGCCGTGTAGCTAGCATAAGCCGTGATGGCGGCCGGGATCGTGAGGAACAGCAGGGACCTAGGCACGCCCTCCATGCGGAGGAGATCGAGAAACACCAGGACAGCGATGACTCCAGTCGCCAGATAGCAGCCCACCTCCCGGAGCGATTTGAGATTCTCGCCCTCGTCCTCCCGTTGCGGAAACTTGCGTCCCAGCAGAAATGGCGAAACGGCGAGACACACGCCGATGGTTTTCCCGCTCAAAAACCACAGTGATGGAATATTGATAGCGTAAAGATGCCATAACGTCATCAAAACACCGAAACCGGCGAAAAAGAAAAACGCCATCTCGCGCTGGAGAACGGGACGCAAGATATAAAGCAGGCCAAAAACGAAGGCCGCCAGGGCAAAAATCAACCCCTCGTAGTGCCTGACATAAGGCTGCAGCTTGATGATGGCCATGGCCAGGGACAGAACGCCGCCCAAGTAGAGGGCGGTGTGTTGTTGTCGATCGATTGCTTGTCGGAGATAGTGCCAGCCGGCGAAATAAATGGCTGCAGCACCGAACAGCAATCCCGCGACGGTCGGCCGTTCGAGATAGGGCTCGATGAAAGTATCGAGCATCGCGGTGTACCAGACGAGCGGAAGCAGATAGCCGGCGATCAGGTACGGATCGGTTTCCTTCTCGAATTTCTTGGCGTTCACGGAAGTCGCGGCAATATGCAAACCGAAAACGGTGATGGAGAAAAGCGCCAAATGGGAGGCGTTATCCGGAAATTGTCCGCCCATGAAATAGGCCAACGCAGCGGTTCCAACAAATAATCCGAGGGTATTGAGCAGGCCGATTCCTTTGAGAAAAAACTTATTGGCAGTCCACAGAATGGCAATGTTGATGGCGAGAAAATAGATCAGGAATGCCATCAAAGGCGTATCATAGCGAAAAACCGATATTTCTTTTATGAAATTGACGAATTGCTCGCCAGGGCCTATGAAAAAAGGTGTTAGATAACCACCAAAAATGCCAATCAGCAAGACGTATTGAGAATGACGGGTATACGAAAAGAAAGCAACGCCAACGGTGAACAGGGTAGCGATGACCAAAGCCCATGCCTCTGGAATGAGCGCCTGTTGCTCTGCGACACCAAAGCGTGACCCAAAAATCAAACTCACATAGAGCATGAGCAGCCCGCCGGCCAGAACGGAATCCGCGATGATCTTCGAAGTTTTCTCCAGCGGATACGATCCCGAAATGAGCGCCACCCCACTGAGAAACCCGAGAGTGAGACGTCCTGTCTCGTTCAGTTTTTGCCAGATTCCCTCATAGAACAGGTAAGACATTCCCGCGACCACAAAGAGAATGCCCACGATCGGAAACCAGTTTCTGATGATGTCGTCAATGATGGAAACCTTTGGCGTATTCATCTCTTCCCCCTTTGATTTCGCTGATTCCAGGCACAGACAGTAACCAAGTTCCTTGTCGACTGTCCATGCTTAACAGCAGTATGCAGTAAAAAAGAGCCTGAATCCGTGTTCCCCTTCGCTCACACCTTCCCTCCTGACCTCGACGCGTGAATTCTTGGCGTTCTCCCTTTGGCTTTGCCCTGGTGATAGCCAATCCCGGGAATAGAATAATAGTAGACCAGGATTGTGTACCTGTACCGCCTTCCGTCAGCGTATTTCCCTCTTGCATGAGTTTGTGCCCTTGCGAGGGAAGCCCAACTCTGGAAGAGCGCAGCCCCTGCGCACGCCTTGCGGCACCCAAATTCATTCTCGGCGAATTTGGATGTTTCTCATTGCTTCGGACGCTACGGCTCCATAACATTCCACCGGTGGAAGAGAATGAAGCGAGGCGTTGTGCACCCAAGCGCCGAGAGCGTTCGAAGATTCGGAAAAATGGGCTTTTGGGAAAAGTGATGGGCTATTGGTTGATGAAAACCGAGCCGACCGAGTTCAGTATCGATGACCTGGAGCGTCGGCCGAACCAGACCGAGCCTTGGGATGGAGTGCGGAACTACCAGGCGCGGAACTGGATCCGGGACGGGATGAAGGTGAACGACGGGGTGCTGATCTACCACTCCAACTGTGCGGTGCCGGGGATCGTCGGCATCGCCGAAGTGGCGCGGGAGGCCTACCCCGATCCCACCGCCTTCGATCCCATGCACAAGCATTACGACCCGGCCAGCACGCCAGACAAGCCCCGCTGGTTCTTAGTGGACGTGCGTTTCGTGCGCAAGCTCCGGCGCACGATCGCGCTCGACGAGCTGAAGCATCGGCCCGAGCTGGCAGGGTTGCCGTTGGTGCGCAAGGGCAACCGGCTGTCGGTCATGCCGGTGACGCCCGAGCAATGGGCGTTCATCCTTTCCCTGGAATGATGCGCGCCGGCGCCCCACGGGAATACCGAATCCGGATCTCGCAGAGTTTTGGCGCGGCGAAGTCCGGCCACCGAGAGGCCGCTCCGTCAGGCACGCTCGTTGCCGCCCGCGAACAGGCGATAGGCGGGATTGTGGGTTTCTTCCTTGAAGGCGTAGCCGATGGCGTCGAGGAACTCCCGAAACGCCTTGCGTTCCGCCTTCGGCACCTGGATGCCCATCAGCACCCGGCCAAAGGCGGCACCGTGATTGCGGTAATGGAACAGGCTGATATTCCATCTCCCCCCCAGGATCGACAGGAACCGCAACAAAGCCCCCGGCCGCTCCGGGAACTCGAAGCCGTAGACGACTTCATCGAGGAGACGCGGGGCATGCCCCCCCACCATGTAGCGGATGTGTTCCACCGCCAGCTCGTTACCGGTGAGATCGAGCACGGAAAAGCCGTGACGCTCGAATTCCCGGATCAGGGCTTGCCGGTCCTGGATGGCCTGTTCCACCTGGATCCCGACGAAGACGTGGGCGGCTTCCTCGTCGAAGAAGCGGTAGTTGAATTCGGTGATGCTGCGCCGTCCCAGCGTGCGGCAAAATTCCAGGAAACTGCCGGGACGTTCGGGGATGGTGACGGCCAGCAGGATTTCCCGCTCTTCGCCGATCTCGGCGCGCTCGGCCACATGGCGGAGGCGGTCGAAATTGACGTTCGCCCCGCTCTCGAGCGCCACCAGGCATTGGTCACGAAGGCCGGTCGTCGCCACGTACTTCTTGAGTCCCGCCACCCCCAGAGCCCCAGCCGGCTCGGCGATGGAGCGGGTGTCGTCGAAGATGTCCTTGATGGCGGCGCAGATTTCGTCGGTATTGACGGTGATGACCCCGTCCACGTAGTGGTGGGCGATGTGGAAAGGCAGTTTGCCGACCTGCTTCACCGCGACGCCATCGGCGAACAGCCCGACCTGCCGCAGCACCACGCGGCGCCGGGCTTTCAACGCACGGGCGAGGCAATCGGCATCCTCCGGCTCCACCCCGATCACGCGGATTTCCGGGCGCACGAACTTGACGTAGGCGGCGATCCCGGCGATGAGCCCCCCTCCCCCCACCGGCACGAAAATGGCGTGAAGATCTTCCTGGCGTTGCCGCAGAATCTCCATGCCGATCGTCCCCTGGCCGGCGATGACTTCCAGGTCGTCATACGGATGCACGAAAGTGAGCTTGCGTTCGCGCGCCAGTTCCAGGGCATGCTCGTAAGCCTCGTCATAGGAATCGCCGTACAGCACGGTCTCCGCGCCGCGCAGCCGGACCGCTTCGATCTTGATCGGGGGCGTCGTGCAGGGCATCACGATGAGGGCCTGGATCCCCAACTGCTGCGCCGCGAGAGCGACCCCTTGGGCATGATTGCCGGCGGAGGCGGCGATCACCCCTGCATCCCGCGCGGCGGGATCGAGCGAAGCGATCTTGTTGTAGGCTCCGCGCAGCTTGAAGGAGAAGACCGGCTGCAAGTCCTCGCGCTTGATCAAGACCGTGTTGCCCAGCCGTCGCGACAGACCGGGCGCATGGTCCAGAGGACTTTCTTGCGCCACGTCATAGACGCGGGCGCGCAAGATCTTTTCGATGTATTTCTGCAACATGTCTCGACGGAATTCCGGGGCACGGGGAAATCATGGTAGCGCGGCGGTTTTCGCAGTATCATCGCGCGCCAATCCGACAACAGCGAGGGAGCACAGGCCATGACGCAAGACGAACTCAAGATCCGGGTCGCCGCGGCGGCACTGGACTATATCCAAGGAGTGTCGGTGCTGGGGGTGGGTACCGGCTCGACGGTCAACCATTTTATTGATTTGCTTGCCAGTCGCAAAGGCGAGATCGAGGGCGCCGTGTCCAGCTCGGCGATGACCAGCGAGCGCCTGAAGCGGATCGGCATTCCCGTGCTCGACCTCAACAGCGTGGGGACCCTGGATGTCTATGTCGACGGCGCCGACGAAGTCAATGCCCACAAACAGATGATCAAGGGCGGCGGCGGGGCGCTCACGCGCGAGAAGATCGTGGCCGCCGCCAGCCGGAAATTCGTCTGCATCGTCGACGAATCCAAGTACGTCGACGTTCTGGGCCGGTTCCCCCTGCCGGTGGAAGTGATCCCGATGGCGCGCAGCTACGTCGCCCGCCAGTTGGTCAAACTGGGCGGTCAGCCGGTGCTAAGGGAAAACTTCGTGACCGACAACGGCAACCTCATCCTCGACGTGCACAACTTGAGCATCCTCAACCCGCCCGAGCTCGAAAGTCGGATCAACGACATCGCCGGCGTGGTCGCGAACGGCATCTTCGCCCTGCGTCCCGCGGACATCGTCCTACTCGGCTCGACGAGCGGCGTCCGCGAACTCACCTGATTCGGGGTTCAGGCTCGAAGCTCATGCCAGCGGAAGCAATCGACCAGATGGTCGTTGACGAGACCCACCGCCTGCAGGAAGGCGTAACAGATCGTCGGGCCGACGAAGCGGAAGCCCCGCTGCTGGAGATCGCGGCTGACGAGTTCGGACAGCGGGGTCCGGGCCGGTAGCTCTCCCGGTTCGCGCCAGGCGTTCTGAATCGGAACCCCGTCGACGAAGCGCCACAGGTAGGCGTCGAAGCTGCCGAAACGCTCTTGCACGGTAAGGTAGGATCGAGCGTTGCCGACTGCCGCTTCGATCTTCAGGCGGTTGCGCACGAGACCCGGATCGCGCACGAGCTCCTCGATCCGTTGCCGATCGTAGCGCGCCACCCGTTCGGGATCGAACCCGGCGAAGGCCCGCCGATAGGCGTCGCGCTTTTTGAGGATGGTCCTCCAGCTCAAACCGGCTTGCGCCCCTTCCAGGATCAGGAACTCGAACAGACGCCGGTCATCGTGCAGGGGCACGCCCCATTCGCCGTCGTGATAGTCCTTCTCCTCCCGGCTGCGGAGCGCCCACGGGCATCGCCACGGCTCTTGCATCACCAGGTACTCCACACCGGGATCAAGTCTTCCGGCAAGGCGGGTAGTCGGCCGAGCTTGAGCCAACTCTGCTCGGGGCCGTGATAATCCGATCCGACCGAGGCAAGGAGTCCGAACCTGCGGGCCAGCGCGGCGTTGCTCGCGAGGTCGGCACCGTTGCCGGAAACGACCTCGATGGCCTCCCCACCGGCCTCTTTGAACTCCGCGACCAAGCGCCGGACCGCCATCCCCGCCCGCCGGTAGTGCTGCGGATGGGCGAGTACGGCTATTCCACCGGCTGCTTTGATCCAGGCCACCCCGGTTGCGATAGGCACCCAGTCGCCGGCGACATAACCCGGTTTGCCACGGGTCAAGAAACGCTCAAAAACCTCCCGCATGCTGGGCGCGTACCCCCGCTCCACGAGATAGCGTGCGAAGTGGCTGCGGGTGAGCTGACCCGCGCCGGCCAAGGCGCAGGCCCCCGGGAAGGCGTCCGGTATCCCATACCGTGAGAGACAGCGGCCGATCTCTTCCGCACGCGCCTGCCGTCGCTGCTGAAGCTCTCGCAAGCCACGACACAGCTCCGGATTGGCGGCATCCACGCCGAGACCGACGATATGCACCGTCGTTTCTTTCCAGGTCACCGAGAGCTCGACGCCGGGAATCAACCGCACGCCGAGTTCGGAGGCGACCCGACCCGCTTCGCCCAAACCGGCCACCGTATCGTGGTCGGTCAAGGCCAGGGTCCCGATCCCGGCGGCTGCGGCTTGGCGTACCAACTCACCGGGGGTCAAGGTGCCGTCGGAGGCGGTGGAATGCAAATGCAGATCGTACATCTGTCGGAACGGCGTGGCAGCCGCGAGCAGGGGGCAAGACTCAGCGACCGTTGCCCGTCTCTTCCCTGGAACTCGCCCCGGCGAGGCCCGCTTGGCGGTCCAAGTTCGTTCCCGACGAACCGATCGGGAGCGTTGCATCCTTACTGCGCCAGGCTGGACGCGACACGTCATGCTTGCATCGGCCGTCGGGGCACAGCGTCTCTAGGTGGAAACCGAAGCGGCCGGCTCGACGATCCTCGAAGAACAGTTGCAACGAGCGGTGCACGGTCTCGAACGAGAGCCGTCCCCAGGGAATCTCCCCTTCCGAAAACAGCCGCGTTTCGAGACTTTCCACTCCCGCCGCGGTTTCCGGGCTCAGAAGCTCGGCGCGAAAGAACGCATACACCTGGGAGATGTGCGGCAGGCTGAACAGGGCGTGGATTCCCTGGATGCGCACGTGCGCCCGCGCCTCCTCGTAGGTCTCGCGGCGGGCCGCCTCCTCGAGCGTCTCGCCCACCTCCATGAAACCCGCCGGCAGGGTCCAATAGCCATAGCGCGGTTCGATCGCCCGCCGACACAGCAGGATCCGCTCCCCCCACACCGGGATGCAGCCCGCGATCATCTTGGGATTCTCGTAGTGAACCGTACCGCACGCGTCGCAGAGGTAACGCTCCCGATCGTCTCCCGCCGGCACACCGAGACGCAGGAGCGCACCGCATTGGCTACAAAATCTCATTCGCTTCCTTTTTCCCCTTTCCCCTGGAACGACAGGGGAGCCAGGGTTCGGGCTACGGCAAATAGCAACATCCCATACAGTACGCCACATCGTGCGGGCGGGCAATGAATACGGGCTTTACTTCGCAAGCGCGTATAATCACGCGTTTTGAAAATCCCAAGACGGAGACGAAATCGACCATGCAGGTCCTGATCATCGGAAGCGGCGGGCGCGAACACGCGCTGGCCTGGAAAGCGGCCCAGTCGCCCCGGGTCGACCGGGTCTACGTGGCCCCCGGCAACGCCGGCACGGCCCTGGAGCCCGGCGTCCGGAACATTCCCATCGCCGCCGACGATATCGGGAAACTTTTGGAGTTCGCCCGCCAAAATGCCATCGGTCTTACCCTAGTCGGTCCCGAGGCGCCTTTGGTGGCGGGCATCGTCGACTCCTTCCGCGAAGCCGGTCTTCCCTGCTTCGGCCCGACTCGGGGGGCGGCACGACTGGAAGGGTCGAAATCCTTCTGCAAGGACTTCCTGGTGCGACACGGCATCCCCACCGCCGAATATCGCATGTTCACCGAGGCCAAACCGGCCGAAGAGTATATCCGACAGAAAGGCGCGCCCATCGTCGTCAAGGCCGACGGACTCGCTGCCGGCAAAGGAGTCGTGGTGGCCCGCCACGAAGAAGAAGCGATCGCGGCAGTACGCGACATGCTGTCCGGGAATGTGTTCGGCAGCGCCGGGCATCGCGTCGTGGTGGAAGAATTCCTGCAAGGCGAGGAAGCCAGCTTCATCGTCCTGGCCGATGGGACTCACGCCCTGCCGCTGGCGACTTCCCAGGATCACAAGGCACGCGACGACGGCGACCGGGGCCCCAACACCGGGGGCATGGGCGCCTATTCGCCCGCACCCGTGATCACACCGGAAATCCACGGCCGAGTGATGGACGAAATCATCCTGCCGACCCTGCGCGGCATGGCCGAAGACGGCACGCCCTACACCGGTTTCCTCTATGCCGGGCTGATGATCCTGCCGGATGGAACGCTCAAGGTCCTGGAATTCAATTGTCGCCTCGGCGATCCGGAAACGCAGCCGATCCTGCTGCGACTGCGCTCCGACCTCGTCGAGCTTTGCCTGGCGGCGCTCCAGGGGCGACTGGATCAGGTGGATGCCGAGTGGGATCCCCGCGCGGCGCTGGGAGTGGTCATGGCCGCGGGAGGCTATCCCTTCGATTACCGCAAAGGGGATCTCATCGAAGGACTCGACCGCGCCCATGCCCCAGGCGCGAAGGTGTTCCATGCCGGAACCGCGCTCAAGGGTCAGGAGGTGTTGACTGCCAGCGGCCGGGTGCTTTGCGTCACCGCCCTGGGTTCGACCATAGCCGAGGCGCAGCGCAACGCCTATCACCTGGTCCGAAAAATTCATTGGCCCGGCGTCTATTACCGGACCGACATCGGCCACCGCGCGATCGACCGCGAAACGCGCCGCGCTTGACTTCACCCCCTCGTTCCCGATTTAATACGCGCTCTTTCGGCCCGGCCAGGTAGCTCAGTTGGTAGAGCAGAGGACTGAAAATCCTCGTGTCGGCGGTTCGATTCCGTCCCTGGCCACCAATATATAAATATATAAAGGTCAACAGTTCGCTGTTGGCCTTTTTCTTTGCGCACTCCCGCGTGTTCGCGGGGACTCCTGCGGATTCCTGCGGACTTCCTTCCTCCGGTCGTCTCGCCCATCTCGGACCCATTTCGCTCTCTCCGCGCCGTTATTCTCTCCGGCCTCGCTTCCCGGCTAAGGGCCGAAGTCCGCAGAGTCCGCAACGCGGACCCATATAAATCAATAGGTTACGCGCTGACGAATCAAACGGTTGGATTTCGGTATCGCTTAACCGAATGTTTTATGCTTCATCGGTTCTGACGCGGCCATCTTATGAAGATCGTCGAATGACAGACGAGTCGGAGTAGTCGGATACCGTGCGCCGCCTGAGGGAATGTTTCCGATCCGCTTCCTTACCTTCCGTGCGCTGCCGGGCCACGCAGCGACATGATCGTACCTGCCGCTAGGGCGACCTGCTTGCCGTCTTCTCGAATGATTTCGCATTGGTAGTGCGAAACAGTGCGTCCCAGCCTGACAGGACTGGCCTTCGCCATGAGCGTGCCTCTCCAGACGGGGCGGAAGAAGTTGATGCGAAGGTCGATGCTTGTGAAACTTTCATCCCCTTCGACAACGGTCGAATGCGCGGTGCCAATGGCTGCGTCAGCCAACTCACTCAGCAACCCGCCATGGACCGTGCCCTGTTGGTTGCCGTGGATCTCTGCGTCGGCCTCCATTTCCAGACAGGCATGTGCCTTGCCAATGCTGACCACTCGGAATCCAAGCAGTCGTGAAATGGCGGTCGGGTAGTTCATGCGACAAGTCGCATACGGAGGAAGCGTGCCGTCGATCTGCCGTTGCAGGTATTCCAAAACAGTCAGTTCAACGGTCATCATGCATCCGCCGGGGTCTGAGTACGGAAGTACGCTGTCTTCGCGCCGGGCATGTAGATCATGTCCGTTTCGCCGAAGTCGTAGCCGAGCTGCGAGATCAGTGTCGTGATCTGGCCGCGGTGGTGGGTCTGGTGATGAAACAGATGGGTCAGGATCAGACCAAGGGGAAGCGTCACCGACTCCTGCTTCACGAAGGAGATGTACGTCACCGGCTCGGCGAGGCGCGCCGGTTGTAGCCCGGCAATGAATCCTGCAATCATGGCATCGGTGTCCGCACGTTCACGTTGGAGCGTGTCGAAGTCCGCATACAACTCCTGATTGAGCGACCGAATCGGAAAGGGTTTGCCGGTGATGCGACCAAGCCAGAGCCGGTCCACGAGCAGGAGATGATTGAGCGTGCCGTGGATGGAGCGGAAAAAGGCGCCGAGGTCGCGTTTACGCGCTTCGTCCGGTATACCGGCGCAGACCGCGTAGAGCCTTTCGTTCATCCAGCGGTTGTGGTCGGCCATCAGGCTTAGCATGGGCTTTTCGCACATCGGGAACACCTCTCTTTGGTTTGGGAACGCTTCCCCATTCACCCTCATGACCAGAACAGCACCACGGTGGCAGCGGCAAGCAGCGCCATGACGCGATTGATTCGCCGCAGGGTGACGGAGTTGTGTATCCAGCTTCGTATCAGACTGCCGCTGGCCGCCCACAGCGTGATGCAGGGGACGGCCACGGCGATAAACAGCAGTGCGGCTGTGACGACACGCTGCGCATACTGATCACCGGCGGGCACGAAGGCGGCGATCACGGTCGTGGCCATCATCCAAACCTTGGGGTTCACGATCTGGAACACGGCCGCCTCAAAGAACCGGATCGGCCGTTGCGCGTTGGCAGTCGGCAGCGCGTCCGCGTTCCAGAGCTGGCGCGCGAGCCACAGCATGTAGGCACTGCCCGCGAGTTTCAAAACCGTCTGGGCCGTGGGGACGGCAATGAACAGGGTCCCCAGTCCGGCGCCCACCAGACAGATCATCAGCCAGGTGCCCGCCAGCACACCGGCCAGATGCCATCCGGTGCGACGTAGCCCGAAAGCGAGCCCCGAAGCCAACAACAAGACATTGTTCGGCCCCGGCGTGATCGTCATCACGAAGGCATAGGCTGCCAGCGATAACAGCATTTCCAGCGACAGTGACAACATGTATGCATCCTCAACGATCCGGGGTGATCAGGGCCACCCGCGGTCTGCGCCACGCCATTACGGCGATGAGCGCGAGACAGGCCGCCGCCATCGCGGCCGGGAACAGCACGGTGACGGTCGTATGGCGGTCTAGCACTGCAATGACCAGGGCGTTACGTATTACCAGCAACACCAGAAATCCCATCGACTCTGAGAACGGCTGCGCCCAGGTCTTGCGGAAGGTCGGCGCGAAGCCCAACAACTCGATGACCGTGATCAGCCAGACCGCCCAGAGCGGATCGTCTGCCCAATGCCACAGCGGCATGGCGGCCAGCGCCATGATGAAAAACAGCCGATCGGAGGTCGTGACGCTCACGTCCGCGCGCTTCATGTAGGCCAGTACGGCAATGAACACCGTCACGCCCGCGGAAAAGCCGATCACCCCGGCCCCGAACAGCCCCCCGCCTGCGTGCAGGGTCGCGAGAAAGGCCACGCTGGTGTTCATGCCCCAGATCACCCAGGAGAAGACATGCGGCCGTGTCTGGCCGCGAAAGATCGACAGGATGTATGGCAGGAAGGCAATGCAGGTGAGGATGACCGCCACCACACTCAGCCAGGATTGGTACGAACCTGTTTCCATAACCGCTTGTCGCCCGCTCAGCTCGCGTACAGCGCCTGGCCGCGCCGCACTTGACCGTTCGCATCGAATTCGAAGACCTCCGCCGCTAGGCCGCGATGCCCACGGTACAGGATGAGCAGACTATCGATGCCGGCCAACACCTCGACGAGTTCGAAGCGTAAATCCGGCAGACGCGCGAGCGCGGCGCTCCAATACGCGCGCACGGCCTCCTTGCCCACGAGCCGGCCGGAGGCTTCACCAGCGAACTGGCGAATCAGCGGCGATGAGAATTCGAAGTCGTCGCTGTAGTGCGCAAGCACGGCATCGAGATCATGGCGATTCCAGGCGCTGATCCAGCTCTCGGCGAAGTGCCGAGGGTGTTGTGTGACACTTACGTCTGGTTTCATAGAAAACCCCACCAAAATCGTGCAAGTCGACGAATCAGAATGCGCAGCCAAAGGTGAATGAACCGAGAGCGCAACAGGCGCGCGCGTTGTTCGTAGTACTCGATATCGATGGCGCCGTTGCCGACTCGACGGATTTCCGGCCAAGTCGACTTGTCGGCTTCCGGTGCCGTGGTCGGTGGGAACGCGTGCGCTGCGGAATCGGGTATAAGTCGGCTCTCAGTACGACGTGCCATCTTTGTGTGTGAACACCCAGGCACCGCCGACGAAACGGGCACAGAGGTCATCATCCGGATAAGTCACTTCGTCGCCATCCGTTCGATCACCGACTTCCAGATAGACGACGTCCTCGGTGGTCTCGTTGATCAAGGAATGGGCGTTTCCACTACCGGCCTTGAACCCCGCGCACATGCCGGGCGAGAGCCGTTGTTTGCCCTCGTCGGTATGCAGCGTCGGGCACCCCTCGAGGACATAAATGAACTCGTCCTGTTTGGTGTGCGCATGCCGCAGCGACGAGGCCGCGCCGGGCGGCAAGCGCGTCAGGTTGACGCCGAAATGGGTCAGCCCGAACACATCACCCAGCGGGCGTTTTTCGCGCCCCTTCACCCTCGTCGCCAGCATCGGCGGAAGGACCGTGGGCTTGGCACGCAGCGGCGCTTCAGCCGCATGCAGGGCGGGAAATTGGGTGTCGGTCATTGGGTTGTCTCCTTTTCTGCGCTTGACACGAGACAGTTTATGGAGGAACCTGCGACCATTACAGTTTCAGTAAATGTTTTTTACACCGGTTCAGTTTGAGCTTTAATAGAATCTGTACCGCTCCAGTGCGGTCAAACTGTACCGGAGGGAATCGATCATGAGTCTGCTGTACCAACAGGTTGCCCAAGAGATCGCGCAGGGCATTGCGGCAGGCCAGTATGTTCCGGGCGAGCGTCTGCCTGGCGTGCGCAGCCATGCGCAAAACCGCAAGGTGAGCGTGGCCACGGTGGTTGCCGCCTATCAGGCGCTCGCGGATCGGGGCTACATCGAGGCAAGGCCGCGTTCCGGCTTTTACGTGCGGGCGCGCCAGCCCATTCAAGTCCTCGAGGCCGAACCCGCAGCCAAGGCAACCCCGCCGCGGCTCGTGACCGGCCAGTCCATGGCGATGGCTTTGATCAAGGCGGCGAACGATCCCGGCATCGTGCAGCTCGGCGCCGCCGTGCCCGATTCGACCTTTCTTCCCACTCAGGCAATCAGCCGTGCGTTGGCGCAGGTTGTACGCACCCGACGCACCGAGACTGCCGGCTACATGATGCCGCCGGGCGCACGGGAGCTACGCCGCCAGATCGCCCGGCGCATGAGCGAAACGGGCGGTGCGGTGTCCGCCGACGACATCGTCATCACCACCGGTTGCCAGGAGGCGCTGAGTCTGGCTCTGCGCGCGGTGACGGTACCGGGCGACATCGTGGCGGTTGAATCCCCAGCGTTCTACGGACTGCTGCACGTCATGGAATCACTTGGGTTGGAGGCTCTGGAAATTCCCACCCATCCGCGCGACGGCTTGGCGCTCGACGCCCTGGCCTTCGCCCTGGAACGCTGGAAGGTCGCGGCCTGCGTCGTTTCCCCGAACTACAGCAATCCGCTCGGCTCCTGTATGCCTGATGAGAATAAGCGCGCGCTGGTGCGCCTGCTGGACAAGCACCGGGTTCCGCTCATCGAAGACGATGTCTATGGCGATTTGGGATTCGCCCCGCAACGGCCATCGACCTGCAAGGGACTGGCGCCGCATGCTGACATCTTGTATTGCAGTTCATTTTCCAAGACGCTGGCGCCAGGTTTACGCATCGGATGGATCGCCGCAACCGGGGAGCGGCGTGAGCGCATTGAGTACCTGAAGTATGTGACCAGCGTCGCGAGCCCAACCGTACCGCAGCTCGCAGTGGCGGATCTGCTGGCAACGGGTCGTTATGAACGTTACCTGCGCGAAGTGCGCGGGCGCTACGCCAGCGCCGTGGCGCGCATGAGCGACGCCGTTATGAAGACCTTTTCGGAAAAAACTCGCATTTCTCAACCGCAAGGCGGATTCGTTCTCTGGCTGGAACTACCGGAAGGCGTGGACAGCTTCACCCTGGCACGCCGGGCGCTACGCAAAGGGGTGAGCATCGCCCCCGGCACGCTCTTTTCCGCGAGCGGCAAGTTCGGTAATTTCATTCGCCTATCCAGCGCACGTGTCTGGGACTCGCGCATGGAACGGGCACTCGTAGAACTGGCGAAGCTCATTTGACCACTTATCAGTTGGGTTACGCCGACACCAGCATCGCCCGCTTCCGTTGCTCCTCCCACGACAACGGCGTTCCCGACGCCAGATCGAACAGGGTCACTTCCGGCGGCAGGGTCTCGTCAAGGATGGCGGCGACGATGTCCGGCGCCAGAGTGGTGAGGTTTACCATCCGACTCACGTAGGCCCGATCCATCCCCTCACGCTCGGCCACCTCGGATAGCGTGCGGGCCTCGCCGGACTCCACCATCGCCAGCCAACGGTGACCGCGGGCGAGCGCGAGCTGGATCGGCGTCGGCGTGTCGTCCCAGGGACGGGGCTGGACGGCGCTGCCGTCCGGCAGGGCCACGGACTTGCGGCTGCCACGGCGCTTGATCCGGATCGGCACGGTGACGGTGAGGCTGCCGTCGCTCGCGGTGATCACCTCGGCCTGGCCGGTCTTGTCGATCAGGATTTCGCTGCGGGCTCCATCCCTGGAGCCCGTCCCTTCGGGACCAGCCTTGCGGCTGTCCAAATTCGTTCCCGACGAATTTGTCATGCCACGGCCTCCTCAAGGGTTTCCGGGGTGGGCTCGGGACGCAGCTCCAGCACCAGACGCTCGATGCCGTTGGCGCGCAACCGCACCTCGAGGTCGTTGGGCGACACGATCACTTTCTCGACCAGCAGCCGGACGATTCGGCTCTGCTCCGCAGGAAACAGCTGATCCCA
>DATMAX010000042.1:0-13395 GCA_035559395.1 Methylococcus sp.
GCCGCAGGCGGTCATGATCGTTGAGATCCTCGTAGCCGCAACACAGACCCGAAAGCCGCTGGGCAATCAGGTCCTGCAACGTGTGCGTGATGCGGTCCGGATCGCGGGGATCGCTTAGCGCCTTCGCCACCGCCTTCGATATACCAAGACGCCGATCCAGCTGCCGCAACAACATCACGCCACCATCGGAACTGATCGCTCCGCCCCGGAAATTGGCTTCGATTCCCCGCCGTCCCAGGCGTCCAAACATCATCTCATCAGCGGTACCATTTGGCATCGGCACAGCTCCCCACAAAATCTGTTTCACAACCTGATCTTATCCGGGCTTCAACGCTGGGCCGACCCGCCTCGTGGTGAAATATCCGGGCTAGCGTCTCGTTTAGTTGGATCGGTGGGTTACGCCCTTCGGGCTAACCCACCCTACATTGGTTTGATACACAGTCATTCGCCACCATCCTGGAGCAGATTCAGGATCAACCGGATCAACAGTTCTTTGTGCGCGGGGTCGCTTTCGGCGACCAGCAGGGCGACGGCGACCAACGCATTGTCGGCAAAGCGTGGCGAGCCGTCGGGTTTGTTCAAGAGGCCGTTGCGATCGAGGTACAGCAGGAACAAAAGCTGCCAATGCGCTTGTTGCCATCGGCAAACGGATGGTCCTTGATGGTGAAATAGAGCAAATGCGCAGCGCGGGCTTCGACGCTTGGGTAGAGCGCTTTGCCGCCGAAAGTCTGTTCGATTGAGCCCAGGATGCCATTCAGCGCGGTGCTTCGTTCCTGCCCGAACAGCGCTGCGGCCTCGCCCTTCTCCATCAAGGCTTGCTTGAGTCCCGATATGGCGCGGCGGCCGTCATCCGGCGACAGCCCGGTAACGGGGCGAGTCGGGTGCGTTGGCGATTCGGGCAGGCGGTTTTCGTCGTACTGGAGCAGCAGGCGCCAGGAGCGGGCATAGCGCGTAACCACGTCCAGCACCGCCCGGCCCTGGTCGTTGACCAGTTCATGCGTTGACAGCGTGCGCGCCAGCAGGCGCACGGCCTGTTCCATTTCGGTGAGTCCTTTTTCCCGCAGGCGGCGTTCGTTGAGGGTGTAGCCCTGGACCAAATGGTCCCGGAGGGTGCGCGTGGCCCAGATGCGGAATTGAGTGCCGCGTTGCGACTTGACGCGGTAGCCCACGGAAATGACGACGTCGAGATTAAAGTGCTGAACAGAATAGGTTTTCCCGTCCTCCGCAGTATGTGCAAAATTTGCACATACTGAATCTCGATCAAGCTCGCCTTCCTGGAATACGTTATTGATGTGCTTGGTGATGACCGAGCGCTCCCGACCAAACAGCTCGGCCATCTGCGCTTGGGTCAGCCAGACCGTTTCCTGCTCCAGACGCACGTCCAGGTGGATTTGGCCATCCGGTGTCTGGAACAGCGCCACTTCTCCGCCAATTTGGGGATCGCTTCGGGTCATGCGGCCAGGGTTTCGTTGAGTTCTTCGATGATTGTATTCAACTTGTCGCTATTCAACTTGTCGCCAAGTAGCTGATGCACTTTGCCGAGTCCGCCGTGTTGCGAGAACGGCGCATACTCGAAGTCATCCGGCTCGATGCCCAGATTCATAGTTATGAAGTCGCGGATCATTTCGAGCCATTTCAGTTGTTCGGGGGTGAAACGCGAAGTCATCCGTTGCCCTTCGACAGGCTCAGGGCGAACGGATGATTCTTGACTCGCCAGCCACGCCTTGAAGTTGGCGTTGACGCGCTCGGGGAAGGGGATGAGTTCGTTGTCCTGGTGGATGGCGAAGCGCACGAGCGACACGAGGTCGGTGAGGATGCGGCGGCCAGCAGCGCCTTTGACCTTGGATTTTTCCAGGGCGGCGTAGGCGTTCCAGAGCTGGGATTCGTTCCACAGGTAGGGCGGCTTTTCTATTCTGTCTGCGAGTTCTTTCACGGCCTCGAAGGTGAGGCGGTGTTTGTAGGGTTTGCTGTAGAGCACTTGCAGGGCGGTGATTTCGTCTTTGTGCTCGGCGATGAATTGCTCGAAGGATTGGACCATGCCTTTGGCGCGGTCGAGGGCGTCTTGCGAGAAGGTGGCTTCGAGGACTTCGTCGGCGCTGATGATGTCGATGACGACATCGTTCTTGGTTTTGATTTCGAGGATGAGCTGGCGCAGGGTCGGGTCGGCTAGCGGTTTGGCGGCGGCAATCCGTGCTTGCAGCGTGGCCCCCTCATCCCCGCCCTCTCCCGCGAGGGGAGAGGGAGAGACGGCGCCCTCACCCCCGGCCCCTCTCCCCGAGGGAGAGGGGAGAAATTCGAGGTCGGGGCTTAGGGAGGCGACGAGTTGGTGGGCGAGGTCTTTCAGGCCCAGGCCGCCGCTGGCGGCGCGGATTTTGGCGTCGTCTTCGGCGCTGATGCGGTGTTCCATCCTCGCCAGCCGCCCGGCGAGGGAGGTGAGCACGTCGTCTTCGGTGTTGCCGAAGGCGACGGCTTGCATGAGCTTTTCGAAGCTGACGGTGGGCTTTTGCTCCATGGGGCGGGAGTCGGTTTTGTCCTGCTCGCAGACGCCGACGGCGTCGACGATGACGAAGTGGTCCTTGGCCTTGGCGTCGGGGGTGACGCTTTGCAGATCGTCGGGTTTGACGACGCGCACGCCGCGGCCTTTCATCTGCTCGAAGAAGGCGCGGGATTTGACGGCGCGCATGAACATGACGACTTCCACCGCCTTGATGTCGGTGCCGGTGGCGATCATGTCCACCGTGACGGCGATGCGCGGCATGGGGCTGGTGCGGAACTCGTTGATGAGGTCTTTGGGCTTGGCGCCGGTGGTGCGGTAGGTGATCTTCTGGGCGAAGTCGTTGCCCTTGCCGAATTTCCTCGCGCACGATCTCGACGATGTTTTCGGCGTGGGCGTCGTCCTTGGCGAAGATGAGGGTCTTGGACACCCACTCGCGGCCGGGGAAGATTTCGGTGAACAGCTTGTCGCGGAAGGCGCGGATGATGGTGCGGATCTGGTCCGGGGCGACCACGTCGCGGTCGAGCTGGTTGGGGTCGTAGCTGAAGTCGTCGTCGAGCTCCTCCCAGCGCTTCTTGCGAGTATCGCGCTCCTGAATCTGCACCGAGTAGCCGGCCTCTACCCTGGAGCCGGCCTCGGTGATCTGGGTGCGGATGCGGTAGACGTCGTAGTTGACGTTGACGCCGTCGGCCACGGCCATTTCGTGGTTGTATTCCATCACCAGGTTCTGGTTGAAGAAGCCGAAGGTCTGCTTGCTGGGGGTGGCGGTGAGACCGATGAGGTAGGCGTCGAAATACTCCAGCACCTGCTCCCAGAGGTTGTAGATGGAGCGGTGACATTCGTCGGTGACGATGATGTCGAAACTCTCGATGGGGATGCTGGGGTTGTATTCGATGGGCTCGGGGCGGGCGTTGATCGCGGCTAAAGCCGCTCCTACAGAAACCTCTTCCAGGTCTTCGGGTAGGTCCTTGCCCTTGAGCATGGAGTACAGGCGCTGGACGATGTATTCCTCGGTGAACTTGAAGTTGTTGTAGGGCGAGGCGTATTGCTGGAATTCCTTGAGCGTCTGGTCGCCGAGGTTGCCGCGATCGACCAGGAACAGCACGCGCCGGGTGCCGGCGAATTTGATCAGCCGGTAGATGAACGAGATGGCGGTGAAGGTCTTGCCCGAGCCGGTGGCCATTTGGATCAGGGCGCGGGGGCGGTTTTCCTTCAGCGATTGTTCGAGGTTCTGGATGGCCTGGATTTGGGCGGGCCAGAGGCCTTCTTCCTTGAGTGCAGGCATGGATTGCAGGCGGGCGAGGAAGGTTTGACCGCGAGTCCGGTAATCGCCCGGCGGTTCTTTTACGCCGACGGCGGTCGCATCGCAGTCCTCCAGCCAGGCCGCCAGGGTTTCCGGGCGGTGGAAGGCGAACACGCCACGAGAGCGAGGTTCGGCATCGAGGCCATTGGTGAAACGTGTTTCGATTCCCGTGGACTGGTAAGCGAAAGGCAGGGGCTTGCGCCAGGCCGGCAGTCCTTCAGGGAGCCCCAAGGTATACCGCTCGGCCTGGCGCTCCACCCCGCTGAGCGTGATGCCTTCCTTCTTCGCCTCGACGATGCCGGCAGCTTTGCCGTCCACGTACAAGAGGTAATCTGCAAAGCCATAGCCTGACCTGAGCGGAAATTCGCGGATCGCAACACCACGCGTCGCATGGATATTCGCTTGGTCGACATCGACGGCCTGCCATCCGGCGCGAGCCAGCAATGTGTCGATGGTCTTGCGCGCCTGGATTTCGGGTGTTTGATGGTGCTGATCGGTCACACGCCGTTCGGGTCTTCAGGGGAAATCTTTGGCTGGATCTATCTTGAACGGGATGGGCGACCGAATGAAGAGGTCCGTGGGAAGCGAATGGGGATGGGTGGCCTGCCTGTTGCAGGCAGGCCACCGGCCCCGGGGGTTACTGCGCTACCCGAGCCGGGCTCAGGAGGTTTTGCAGGATTTGCTCGTAGATCAGAGAGAGCGTGTCGAGGTCGGCGACGTCGATGTGTTCGTCGATCTTGTGGATGCTCCAGTTCACGGGTCCGAGTTCGACCACCTGGGCACCGGTGGGGGCGATGAAGCGGCCGTCGGAGGTGCCGCCGCCGGTGTCTGCGCGGGCGGTCCGGCCGGTAACGGCGGTGATGGCTTCCCGTGTCGCCGTCACCAGTTCGGGCCGGCGGGTCAGGAACGGCATGCCGGACAGCCGCCACTTGAGCTCATAGCGAAGGTCATGGCGATCGAGGATGGCCTCGACGCGGCGGCGGATCTCGTCGGCGGTGAGAGCCGTGGAGAAGCGGAAATTGAACTGTGCCTCGAGCCGCCCGGGAATCACGTTTTCCGCGCCGGTGCCCGCGCGAAGGTTGGAGATCTGGAAGCTGGTGGGGGGAAAGAACTCATTGCCTTCGTCCCAGACTTCGCGGACCAGTTCGTCCAGCGCCGGGGCGAAGCGGTGGATCGGATTCTCGGCCTGGTCCGGATAGGCGACATGCCCCTGTACACCGAACACTTGTAACTCACCGCACAGGGAACCGCGCCGGCCGATCCGGATCACGTCCCCGAGCTGTTCGAAGCTCGAAGGTTCGCCGACCAGGCACCATTCGATGCGGACGGCTCGCTCTTTCAGGACTTCGACCACGCGCACCACGCCGTCGGTGGCGGCGCCTTCCTCGTCGCTGGTTAGGAGCACGGCGATCGAGCCGCGGTGGTGGGGATGGCGGGTGACGAACCGCTCCAGTGCCGTGGTCATCGCCGCGATGCCGCCTTTCATGTCGGCCGCCCCCCGGCCGTACAGACGGCCGTCCCGAATCTGCGGCTCGAAAGGCGGGGAGGTCCATTCCTCCGGTGGACCCGGCGGCACCACGTCGGTGTGTCCGAGGAAGACGAACAAGGGCTCGGCCTGGCCGCGCCGCAGCCAGAGGTTGCGGGTGGCGCCGAAATCCATCCATTCGGGGTGGAAACCCAATCGTTGCAGGCGTTCGACGACGAGGTCCATGCAGCCCTCGTCTGCAGGGGTGACGGAGGGGCGGCGGATCAGTTCCAGGGCCAAATGCAGGGTGGGGTTCACGATCGCGATGCAAGATAAGAAGGAAGGTCGAGAAACAGTGCCTTACCGTCGTCGAGGATGGGACGCTTGATCAGCGTGGGATGCTCGCGCAGGAGGCGCAGGGCGCGCTTGCGATCGAGGTTCTCTTTTTCGTTCGCGGCAAGAGTGCGCCAGGTGGTGCCGCGACGGTTGAGGAGAGCTTCCCAGCCGAACGCGACTTCGAGACGTCGCAAGAGCGCGGGATCGAGGTCGTCCTCGCGAAAGTCGTGCAGGCGGCAGGGAACCCCCTGCCGGCGCAACTCCTCCAGCGTCTTGCGGCAGGTGGCGCAGGTGCCGATGCCGTATAGGACGATCGCGTTCTCCATGATCAGAACGGCAGCCCGTCGAGGCTGGAGATCCTCGGCTCGATACGGTGCCCGTCGAGTTCGGCCGGAAACACCGGTTCGCGACGGACTTCCTCGAGGATGGCGGCGCGGATCTCCTCCGGGTCATAGTAAGGGCTGGCTTGGATGGGAATCAGCGGAAGGCCCGCCGCCCGGCAAAGTTCCGCGGCCGGATCGCCGGCGTCGAGGGATTTCCTCGCATGATCGTGCCGGTTCATCTCGACGATCGCGGCGATCGACAGATCCGCCTTGTGACAGAGGACGAAAGTGAACCTCCGGCCGGCCATCGCCCGCAGCAGATCGCGCGCTTCGTTGCGGCTCGCGCCTTTTCGGGGCCGGAGGATCTCGCTCGCGCGGATTTTGCCGAACACTTCGAATTCGTCCCCGACCGCCTGCTTGAGGACTGAGAACAGGAAGCGCTCCTCCGGGCCGAACAGGGTTCGATGGGCCTGGCAAGGAGGGCCGACGGGGCGTGTGCGCCGCCTCGCGCGGACGTAGACGTATAGTAAAAGCCACAGGAGTAAGGCGATCAGGGTGCCGTATCCATACCATAATGGGTTCATGGAATCCTCTGCGTCACGGGTTCGTGGTCTCGCGAAGGCATCCCACTAAGATACCAGACCGGAGCCGCGAGCAGACAGGCAATGATGGTCGAGCATTTTCGTGGAAAATGACAGAGAAGAGATCGGTCAGGGCGGGTCGTCGTCGACGATCTGAATCGAGCCCTCCTTGGGTGCGTATTTTTCCAACCCTCCGCTATCGCTCAGCTTGATCATCAGCCGCACCTCGTTCTTGGAGTCGGCCGCGATCAGCGCATCCTCTTCGGAAATGCGGCCGGCGCGGAAGAGATCGAACACCGCCTGATCGAAGCTCTGCATCCCCTGTTCACGCGACTGCCTCATCAGATCCTTGAGACGATGGATCTCCCCCTTGCGGATCAGGTCGGAAGCGAGCGGGGTGTTGATCAGAATCTCCACCGCCGGATAGCGCCCCTGTCCGTCGGAGCGTTTGACCAGCCGCTGGGCGATGATGGCGCGGAGATTCAAGGAAAGATCCATCAACAACTGACCGTGCATGTCTTCCGGGAAGAAGTGCAGGATGCGGTCGAGCGCCTGGTTGGCGTTGTTGGCGTGCAGGGTGCTCAGGCACAGGTGGCCGGTTTCGGCGAAGGTAATGGCGTGCTGCATGGTCTCGCGGGTGCGGATCTCGCCGATCAGGATGACGTCGGGCGCTTGCCGCAGGGTGTTCTTCAGCGCCACTTCGTAGGATTCGGTGTCGATGCCCACCTCGCGCTGAGTGACGATGCAGCCGGCGTGGGGATGGAGGTATTCGAGGGGGTCCTCGATGGTGATGATGTGGCCGGTGGAGTGCTCGTTGCGATATTTGATCATCGCCGCGAGCGATGTCGACTTGCCGGTGCCGGTGGCGCCGACGAACAGGATCAGGCCACGCTTGGTCATGGCCAGTTCGTTGAGGATGGCCGGCAGATGGAGTTCCTCCACGGTCGGCACCCGGCTCTCGATGCGGCGCAGGACCATGCCGGGGGAGTCGCGTTGCACGAAGGCGCTGACACGGAAGCGGCCGATTCCGGGAGCGCTCAAGGCAAAGTTGCATTCCTTGCTGCGCTCGAATTCCTCGCGCTGCCGCGGCGTCATGACGCTGTAGACCCATTGCCGCGCCTGCTCGGAAGTCAAAGGGGTGCTGCCCAATGCCTGGATGGCGCCGTCGACCTTGAGACAGGGCTCCTTGCCGGCGGTGACGAACAGGTCGGAAGCCTTCTTGTGCAACATCAGCTTGAGCAGCGACTGGAACTCCATCGGAGGTCCTCCGATCAGAACAGCGTCTTGCTGACGGCGATTTCCCGCGCCGCCTGCCGCGCCACGATCCCGTGTTCGACCAGTTCCTGCAGGTGCTGGTCCAGGGTCTGCATGCCGTCCTTGCGTCCGGTCTGGATCGCCGAATACATCTGGGCGACCTTGTTTTCGCGGATCAGGTTGCGGATGGCCGGCGTCCCGACCATGATCTCGAAGGCTGCGGCGCGTCCGCCGCCGATTCTCTTGAGCAGGGCCTGGGAGATCACCGCCTGCAGTGATTCCGACAGCATGGAGCGGATCATGTCCTTCTCCGCCGCCGGGAACACGTCGATGACGCGGTCGATGGTCTTGGCGGCGGAACTGGTGTGCAAGGTGCCGAAGACCAGGTGGCCGGTCTCGGCCGCGGTCAGCGCCAGGCGGATGGTCTCCAGGTCGCGCATTTCCCCGACCAGGATCACGTCCGGATCCTCGCGCAGGGCCGATCGTAAGGCTTCGGCGAAACCCAGGGTATTGCGGTGGACCTCACGCTGGTTGATGAGGCTGCGCTTGCTGACGTGGACGAATTCGATCGGGTCCTCGATGGTCAGAATGTGCGAATAGTCGTTGCTGTTGATGTGGTCGATCATCGCGGCCAGGGTGGTCGACTTGCCGGAACCGGTCGGCCCGGTGACCAGGATCAGGCCGCGCGGCTGGCGCGTGACCTCCTGGAAGAACTTGGGACAGCCCAGTTCCTCGAGGGTCAGCACCCTAGCGGGAATGGTACGGAACACGGCGGCGGCGCCGCGATCCTGGTTGAAGGCATTGACGCGGAAGCGCGCCACGCCGAGCAGTTCAAAGGAGAAGTCGACCTCCAGGAATTCCTCGTAGTCGCGCCGCTGGCGGTCATTCATGATGTCGTAGATCAGGGCGTGGACTTCCTTGTGCTCCAAGGGTGGGAGATTGATGCGACGGATGTCGCCGTCGACCCGGATCATCGGTGGAAGCCCGGCGGAGAGGTGTAAGTCGGAGGCATTGTTCTTGACCGAGAAGGCGAGCAATTCGGCGATGTCCATGGCGATTTCCTCGCGGGAGCGCCCTGCACGGGCTTTTTTGCGTAGAATTTCGATGACTTGGCTCGGAAAGTATAGCGAAGGCAGTGACGAGAATGCGGCTGGAACAACGATTGCCGACGGTGCTGCGGCGCATGCGCGAAGCGGAACGCTCGGCCGGGCGCCCCGAAGGTTCGGTGCGGTTGCTCGCGGTTTCCAAGGGACAGCCGGCGGAGTTGCTGCGCGAGGCCTTTGCCCTGGGTCTCCGGGAGTTCGGCGAAAACTATCTGCAGGAGGCGTTGCGCAAGCAGGAAGCCCTCGTCGACCTCGACCTCGTCTGGCATTTCATCGGGCCGATCCAGTCGAACAAGACCCGCGACATCGCCGCTCGCTTCGCCTGGGTGCATAGCATCGACCGCCTGAAAATCGCCGAGCGCCTTAGCGAGCAGCGACCGGAGTCTCTGCCGCCCCTCGAGGTCTGCCTGCAGGTCAAGATCGGCGCCGAGGAGAGCAAGTCCGGGGTCGATCCCGCCTCCCTGCCGGAACTCGCGGCGGCGGTGCGGGAGTTGCCGCGGCTTCGGCTGCGCGGGCTCATGACCATCCCCCCGCCGAGTGACGATCCCGTCGTGCAACGAGCCGCTTTTCGCCAGTTGCGCGAGGCCCTGGAAGGACTTGCCCTGCCGGAACTCGACACCCTTTCCATGGGCATGTCGAACGACCTCGAGGCCGCCATCGCCGAAGGGTCGACGCTCGTCCGCATCGGCACGGCCCTGTTCGGACCGCGCCCCAAGCGATCACAAGCCGCCGCGGCGTAGACCGGAGGTGGAGTTTCGGAAGCCCCGGCCCACTGGGAGGAAATCTTGCCGGGTTGGGTTGGCATGGTCGACCCGGTACCCTGTCGAGCACCGGGTTGAGTAGGGAACCGCAATACGGCGCTGTCTGCGCGAAGCCGGTGGACGTCCGCCTCCACCCTGCCCCTTCGACTTGCGCCACCTTTTCAGGAGGAGCGATCGCCCGTGAGAGCCCCGATTGCCCAGTAGACCGCCTGGGTCAGGATCACCCCGAGCAAGAAGCCGCCGGAAAAGAACTCCGAGGCGTGGTGGGGAAACCGTTCGGCGAGTAACTTACCGAGCAGGAAACCAACGATTAGCGAAAGCCCCACGCGGAGGCGGTGAAAGATTTCTTTGGTGCTCACGTCTCGATCCATACCCGGCCTCGTGTGCCTGCTTCGAACCCGAATCGGAAGCCTTTCTCAAAACGCCTTGCGCTTCCCCCCCGCGGGCGTCGCCCGGGGTATTCTGCGACTGGCCTGGCCACCAGTCAGAAAGCCCTCGCGCCACGCCGACAACAAAACCGCAAGTGCCGCAAAATCAAGCCGTGGATTATTCAGTCTTCTCGATCAGCCTTCAAGATTGACGCCAAGGGATGCATTGACTAATGTCCGATTGCGGATTCGATTTCGTTTTTGAGGTTGACTTTATGAGAGGCCGGCGCAAAGCGCCGCCGCTAGAGTTCGAACATCACCGTGTTTTCCGATCGCGGCTCCGCCTTGGGGATCGAAAAAAAGAGGGCTACACGATCTCCGAAACTATGCTCTTGTCAATACCGAGGACAGGTGGTAAATCAGCTCTGAGGCTCTCTTTTCCCGGCCGGGGATGACGATCAACTCGCTCCTCTTAGGGGCCCGCAAGATTTCTTTACAACAATTGCTATTGGACTGTATACAGGAGGGGAAAGTGAATGAGATAAATGAGATAGATAAGGGCGACATTTTGACTTTGGCTGTTGCACTTTCGGCCTACCTTGCCGGAATCAGAACTTTCACGATTGGACGGTTAGCTTCGCCTAGTATCACCGCAATACTTGAAAAAAACTAAAGGAACTCATGTTTTGGGTCGGAGTTGCAGATGCACTGCTGATCATATCTGCTGTTGTTTTAATAGTTGATTTCATGATTGGCGGAGTTACCTGGTTATTTTGGATCGCAATGGTACTGTTTTGCTTTGGAATAGTTGTGCTCGTAATCATGCACAGTGAAGAGTGGTGCAAGAGCTTTAAAGAGTACTGCAAGCTAAAATGTGGACGAAGCCGAGCCTGTGGTCATAAGTAAGCGCTCGACAATTGCATCAACCATGACTGCACTTATGAGTCCTCCGTTTGCCAAGAGATAAAACAGACCATACGGGACGACAAGGCCCATTGAATCATGGTTGTAATGAGATATCAATGCCGACTATAAAAGATATTCAAGGCCCTTACCGCTTGTTCTTTTATAGTTTTGATTGCAGTGAGCCGAAGCATGTTCATGTTCAGAGGGAAAGCTGATTTGCAAATTTTGGTCGGAGACATGGACACGCCGCAGCCTTGCGATTCGATCGCGACTCCCGGATGCGGTCGAGGGCTTTCTGGTGCATGGAGACGGGTCGGGTTTCCCAGAGCGGGATGCCGCCGATGATTTCCAGGCGGATTCCCGGCGGTCGGGAGTCTCGAATCCATAGGAAGTGTCTCGCACGGGTGAGTGAGCAGGGCGGCGCGCCCCGCCGCAAGGCCATGGTCCCGGCGCGCATTGCGCCGTTCTCGGGCGTTTTAGGATAATAACGAACTCATCCCTCGTGACCCCCCTTCCTTTTTTCCGCTCATGAAAAAACACCTGGAAGCCCTGTTAGGCCGTGCTCTGGAAACACTCAAGGCGGAGGGCGAGATCCCTTCCGAAATCGAGGTTCCTGTCCAGGTCGATCGCGCCCGCGATTCTCGCCACGGAGATTTTGCGACCAATCTGGCGATGGTGCTGGCCAAGACGGCGCGGCGCGATCCCCGCCCGTTGGCCGAGAAGATTCGCGCGGCGTTGCCGGCGGAACCGGCGATACTCCGGTGCGAAATCGCCGGTCCCGGCTTCCTCAACTTCTTCCTCGATCCGATGGCGCAATACCGGGTCATCGGCGAGGTCCATGAACTCGGGCCGGAGTTCGGCCGCAGCCGCAGCGGGGCCGGCAAGCGTGTGCAGGTGGAGTTCGTTTCGGCCAATCCGACCGGGCCCTTGCACGTCGGGCATGGGCGCGGAGCGGCCTATGGTGCGGTGGTCGCCGATCTGCTCGAGGCGGTGGGCTTCGACGTGCATCGCGAGTATTACGTGAACGATGCCGGCCGGCAGATGGACATCCTGGCCGTCAGCGTCTGGCTGCGCTATCTGGAGCATTGCGGAGAGGTCGTGCCCTTTCCGAGTAACGCTTACCGCGGGGAGTACGTGCGGGGCATTGCCTGGGAACTGCATCGCGAGCGCGGGGATCGCTACCGCCTGCCGATCGCGGAAGTGCTGCGGGACCTGCCGCCGGACGAGCCGGACGGCGGCGATCGGGAAGCCTATATCGACGCGGTGATCGAGCGCACCAAGGAAGTGCTCGGAGAGGAGCGGTATCGGGAAGTGTTCACCGCCGGGCTGGAGAACATCCTGGACGACATCCGGGATGATTTGGCGGAGTTCGGCGTGCGCTACGAGGAGTGGTTCTCCGAACGCAGACTGGCGGAGTCGGGAGCCGTGCAACGGGGGATCGAACGGTTGCGGGAGCGGGGCTACGTGTACGAGCGGGAGGGTGCGCTGTGGTTTGCGTCCACCCGCTTCGGCGACGAGAAAGACCGGGTTCTGGTGCGGGAGAACGGGCAGGCGACCTATTTCGCTTCGGACGTCGCCTACCACTGGAGCAAACTCGAGCGCGGTTTCGACCGCATCGTCGACGTCTGGGGAGCCGATCATCATGGCTATGTTCCGCGCGTCCGGGCTGCCATCGAGGCACTCGGCGGTGACCCCGGCAAACTCGAAGTGCTGCTGGTGCAGTTTGCGGTGCTGTATCGGGGCGAGGAGAGGGTGCAGATGTCCACGCGCTCCGGGGAGTTCATCACCTTGCGACAGCTCCGCAACGAGGTCGGCAAGGACGCCGCGCGTTTCTTCTATGTCATGCGCAAGTCGGATCAGCACATGGATTTTGATCTCAAGCTGGCGACCTCCCGCAGCAACGAGAACCCGGTCTACTACGTGCAATACGCACATGCACGGGTGTGCAGCGTGTTCCGTCAGCTCGACGAAAAGGGCTTACCGCGCGACGTCGGACGTGGGATGCAGAACCTCGAAAGGCTTAGGGAGCCCCACGAGTTGGCCCTGGTGGGGAGCCTCGCACGCTATCCCGAGGTGATCGAGCAGGCCGCCCTGCAATATGCCCCCCACCATCTGGTGCACTATCTCCGGGACCTCGCCAGTGAGTTCCACACCTATTACAATTCCCACCAGTTCCTGGTCACGGACGATGGTCTCAGGGATGCCCGCCTGAATCTGGTCGATGCCGTGCGACAAGTGATCGCCAACGGTCTCGATCTGCTGGGTGTGTCTGCTCCGGAAGCCATGTAGCGATGCCGCAGGATTACAAGTACCGGATTCCGGATTACCGAAGACCGCGGCGTAAACGCGCGCACTACTGGCTGTTGGGGGTGTTTTTCCTCCTTGCAGTCGGCGCGGTCGGGGCGATCCTGCTGTGGTCGCGGGATGCCTCCGAGGGGCGACCGGTGGCCACCACGGCGCCAGCCGGGACGGAAGCGGCGGTAGCGGGCAAACAATCACCG
>DATMAX010000043.1:0-36720 GCA_035559395.1 Methylococcus sp.
GAGCCGCTCCAGGTTTTCCCGCGTCTGGCGCATCCTGAGTTCCGTCTCATGCCGCCGTTCCTTATACTTGGAGATACCAGCCGCCTCCTCGACCAATTCGCGCAACTCTTCGGGTTTCGCCTCGATCAAGCGGGAAATGGTGCCCTGTTCGATGATGGCGTAACTCCGTGAACCGAGCCCCGTGCCGAGGAAAAGATCGGTGATGTCCTTGCGGCGGCAGCGCGTACCGTTGAGGAAATACGTCGACTGCCCGTCCCGCGTCACCTGGCGCTTGATGGAAATCTGCTGATACTTGCCGTACGCTCCGGGCGCAAGACCCGACGAGTTGTCGAACACCAGCTCGACCGAGGCGAGTCCCACCGGCTTGCGCGTGCTGGAACCATTGAAGATGACATCGGCCATGGTTTCACCACGGAGATGGCGCGCCGAACTCTCCCCCATGACCCAGCGTACCGCATCGATGACATTGGATTTCCCGCAGCCATTCGGTCCCACGACACCGACGAGATTTCCCGGCAACAGGATTGTGGTCGGATCGACGAAAGACTTGAAACCGGCGAGCTTGAGCTTTTCCAGTCGCATGCGGGTCGAAGGAAAGGATGGGAACCGAGACTGTCGGCCTCGGCGAAAAACGCCGATCCGGTTGGTCAAAGACCAAAGTATTGAAGTATTATAGGGCAGGCTTCGCACCAGCCCTATGATCTAACCCCGCCGAATCCAGCCAAGGAAATGCCTTCTGCGCCGAGCAAAAATCTGGAAACCTTTGCGAACCCCTATCCGGAACGCGATTACACCATCCGGATCGAAATCCCGGAATTTACCTGCCTGTGCCCGAAGACTGGACAGCCGGATTTCGCGACGATTCTGCTGGAATACGTTCCCGACCGGCATTGTATCGAGCTGAAATCGCTGAAACTGTACGTCTGGTCGTTCCGCAACGAGGGGGCGTTTCACGAGGCGGTGACCAACCGCATCTTGGAGGACCTGGTGCAGGCCTGCACGCCCCGCTACCTGCGGATCACGGCGCGCTTCAACGTGCGCGGCGGAATCTATACAACCGTGGTCGCCGAACACCGTCACCCCGGTTGGACCCCGACCGAGCCCGTTTCCCTGCCCTGACCGCAGGGAATACGCTCAGCGTTCGAGCTTTTCCACCAGGCTCTGACGCCAAGCCGCCGAAAGTGCTTCGACGCGCAACAGGCGAGCGATGATTTCTTGCTGGCGCGGCCCCTTGAGCAGCGCCAGCATGGCCTCTCGGATACTGACCCGGCCAGGATCCTCGGCGATCCGCTCGAAACCATCCCCGACGCGCAATTCGCCGGCCCGCAAGATCCGTAAGTAAAACCCGACTCGCCCCGAAGGAAGGAATCGTTTCGGAAAGCCGGAATCACCGACCTTCATCCCGAGCTTGAAACAGGGAACGCGCGGTTGCGTCACCTGCAGGATGACTTCGCCGACCCGAAAGGTGTCACCGATGTGCACTGCATCGTCCGGCCAGCCGGTCACCGTCAAATTTTCCCCGAAATACCCATACGGCAAGGCATCGACCCCCAGCTCACGCTGCCAGTACCGATAGTTATCGGCGCTATAGACGTAAACCGCCTTGTCGGGCCCACCATGATTTTTCCGATCGACTTGCACGTCCCCCACGATCCCGGTCACGCACAGCGCCACTGGACCCGCGACCGGATCTTTGAAGATACCGGTGCGGATCTTGCGGCCTTCATGCTCGATCTCACGCGCTTGTCCAATACTGATCGCCAGCACCTTCATGGCTTTTCACCTTCCGTAAGACAATCGCGCACCGGCCGAAAAGTACGGCGATGGCACGGGCTCGGCCCCAGTCGGCCGAGCGCCTCGACATGCGCTGGGGTGGGGTATCCCTTGTGGCTCGTGAAACCATAACCGGGATATAGCCGATCGAGTACCCGCATTTCCGCGTCCCGAAATACCTTGGCGAGAATCGATGCGGCGGAAATCTCGGTGACCTGTGCGTCCCCTCCCACGATGGCTTCTCCCGGACACTCCACGGGGGGATAGCGATTCCCATCGACCCGAACCCAGTTCGGCCGGACCGGCAGCGCCAGCAAAGCCCGGCGCATCGCCAGCAGAGTGGCGTGCAGCACATTGAGCCGTTCAACTTCCCGGACTTCGGCACGCCCTACGCTCCAGGCGAGTGCCCCCTTCCGGATCCGCGCGGCCAGCTCCCACCGCCGCGCCGGCGCCAAGCACTTGGAGTCGACGATGCCTTCCAGGTTCTGGTTCGGGGCCAACAACACTGCCGCAGCGATCACCGGGCCGGCGAGACTTCCACGTCCGGCTTCGTCCACCCCGGCCACGAGGACGTCATGGTCACGCCTCACGTCAGAGTCCGCCTCAGCGGATGATACTGCGCCCTTTGGCGCGCAGAAATTCCACCAGGCAGGCGACTTCCGCCCCGCCGTTGACCATCTCCTCCAAGAGGCGGATGGCTTCTTCCAGCTTGAAACCAGTCTTGTAGACGATCTTGTATGCCTTCTTGATCTGCCGGATCGCCACGGAGGAAAACCCGTGCCGCTCCAAACCCACGGTGTTGATCCCATGGGGTTTGGTCGGTCGTCCTCCCACCATGACATAGGGCGGTACGTCCCGCGAGATCACGCTGCCCATCGCGGAAAAACTGAACTGGCCGATGCGGCAAAATTGATGGACCAGAGAAAAACCGCCCAAGATGGCGTCGTCGTCGACGTGTACATGGCCGGCAAGCGACGCGGCATTCGCCATGATGACCCGGTTCCCTACCACACAATCGTGGGCGACGTGAGTATAGGCCATGAACAGATTGTCGTTGCCGATGCGAGTCACGCCCTGATCCTGGATCGTACCCCGGTGCAACGTCGCGAATTCCCGGATGACGTTGCGGTCGCCGATTTCCAGGGAGGTATGCTCACCACGGTATTTCTTGTCTTGTGGATCCTCGCCGACGGAAGCGAATTGGAAGATCCGGTTGTCCCGCCCGATCCGGGCGGGCCCCCGAATCACGGCGTGAGGACCGACCACCGTACCGGCGCCGATTTTGACGTGGGGACCGATGATCGAATAGGGACCGATCTCGACCCCCTCCTCCAATTCTGCCGCTGGATCGACTAAGGCCGTCGGATGAATCAAGGTCCCGGCTCCGCGGAGGCGCACATGATTTCGGCGCTGGCGACGAATTCGCCATCCACCTCGGCGCGACACGCGAAGGCCCAGATATTCCGCTTATGGCGGAGGTAGGTGGCCTCCAATCGGAGCTGATCTCCCGGGATGACCGGACGTTTGAACCGAACCTTGTCCAATCCGACCAGATAGTAAGTCGCACCTTTTCCGAGCACGTCCGGCGCGGTCTCCGATGCGAGCAGGCCGGTCGCCTGGGCCAATGCCTCGATGATCAGCACGCCGGGCATAATGGGCTCGTGGGGAAAATGGCCCTGGAAAAAGGGTTCGTTATAGGTGACGTTCTTGATCGCGAGCAGGCGCTTTCCCGGCTCGCATTCCAACACTCGATCGACCAACAGAAATGGATAGCGATGAGGCAGAAAATCCCTAATGGCTTGAATGTCCAATACCTTGTCCTTCACGGATTCGTTGCGCCGAGTCACTCATCCCTGCAGCCGGGTTATTTGCTGCCGGACGGGCGATAACTCGATATGAGTTTTTTCTCCACCTTGTCGGTGACGTCGACGCCCTCCGCGGCATAGACCACACCGTCCGTAAGCAGCAAGTCGTAATTCTCTTCTTTGGCGAGCGATTGGATGGCCTCGAAGATCTCTTTTTGCAACTGCGTCAGTTCCTCGTTTCTCCGCAAGTTGAAATCCTCGCGGAATTCGTCTTGCGCCCGCTTGGCCTCACGCTTGCGATTCATGAGTTCCCGCTCTTGTTCAACGGTGACGTTGGGGCTCTTCGCCAAGCGCTCTTCCATGGCCTTGATTTCCTTTTGCTCGGCAACAAGTTTCTTGTCCCTGGCCGAGAACTCCCGCTCCAGTTTCCTCTTGGCCTGCTCGGCTTGCGGCGCCTTTTCCAACAATCTTGCCACGTTCACGAAGCCGATCTTGACGTCGGCGGCGCTGGTCTCGGTGCCACCGAGAGCCGACAGAGCCAAAAGAAACAGAATCTTCCGTATCATGTTTTTCTCCGATAATGGAAATGGTTCGAGACCACGTCGCGCGCCCCGCTTCGAACCCATGCCCCGCCTGGAGCGGTCCGGCTTGGAACTCCGAATGTTGACCCCCACCGCGCAGACCGAGGCATTATACAAAAAACCGGGGACCTTCCATTGCCGCCGAATCAAAGCCCCTGAAACCCCGATCCGAAGTTGAACTGAAAATTCTGGACACGGTCCCCATCTTGCGCGTTGAGCGGCTGTGCGATGCTGAACATCAAAGCGCCGAAAGGCGAAAGCCACTTCGCAGAGACCCCGGTGGAATAGCGCAATTCGCCCAGATCCGGGGAATTCTGAAACACATTGCCGGCATCGACGAAAGCACCCAAGCGCACGCTCTTGAGCTTTTCCGCCGCGAAAGGCACGGGAAACAATAGTTCCGCGGAGCCGGTAAGCCTGCTCCTGCCGCCGAAGGCAAAGCCCCGGCTGTCCCGTGGGCCCAAGGTATTGGGCTGGAAACCCCGCACCGAATTTGGACCGCCGGCATAAAAATTCTCCCAGAACGGCAGGACCCCGTTCCCATAACCGCCACCGTAGCCGAAATCGCCGTTCACCCCCAGGGTGAGGTCTTGGGTGAGCGGGAAATAGTGTTCGATCCGCACACTGGCTTTGTAATATTCCAGCGTACTCATCGGCAGAGCGATCAAGGCCGAGAACCGCTGTGCCCCACCGCTGGTCGCGAAGATGGCCCGGTTCAGCGTATCGTGCGCCCAGCCCAGTGAGCCGGCATAGGTCGTGTACTCGCTACCATTTTCATCGATGAAGTCGACGATCTGCGTCGAACTTTGGTTCGTGGTCTTGACTTTGGTATTGCTGTAGTCGAGATTGGCGCGCAGACTATCGAATTCTCCGATCGGTAACCCCCAATTCCCGCCGACCTGGAATACGTCGGTGATATAGTTGGCGACAAAATTCATCCGTCCGGCATCGGTGTTTCGGTAACTGATATCGAAACCGCTGCTGATTCCATCCAAGGTGGAATAAGGGTTGAAGTATCCCAAGCGGTAGATCGTATTCACCTGACTATTATTGAAGGTGAGGTTGATACGTTTGCCGCTGCCGAAGATATTGTCCTGGGTGACGCTGGCGTTGAAGATGATGCCTTGGGCCTGGGAGTAGCCGACGCCCGCCATCAGATTCCCGGATGCCTTTTCAGTGACGCTGAAGTTCACGTCGATCTGGTCGGTGGTGCCCGGTACGGCCGGAGTCTCGACGTTGACTTCCTGGAAATAACCCAAGCGCTCGAGCCTCGTCTTGGAGCGCTCGATCTTGGTGGTCGACGCCCAGGCCGCCTCCATCTGCCGCATTTCCCGCCGCAGCACTTCGTCCCGGGTCTTGTTGTTGCCTTGGAAGTTGATCCTTCGCACATAGACCTGCTTCCCCGGATCGACGAAAAAGGTGATGTTCACCGTTTTCTTCTCCGGGTCGATGTCCGGGACCATGTTGACGTTGGCGAAGATATACCCTTCGTCTCCCAGCCGATCGGCTATCCCCTTCTGAGTTTCCGTCGCCAGTTTCCGGGAAAAGATGTCACCCGGCCCGATCCGCACCAATGGCACCAGTTGCTCTGGAGGCACGATGGTTTTCCCGGTGAGCTTTACCTGGTCGATGCGGTAGACTTCACCTTCTTTCACATTGATCGTGATGTAGATTTCCTTTTTGTTCGGCGTGATCGAGACCTGGGTGGACTCGATCTCGAAATTGATGTAACCGCGATCCAGGTAATAAGAACGCAGGCGTTCCAGATCGGCCGACAGTTTCTGCTTCGAGTACTGATCGTCCTTGGTATAGAAGGACAATAGGTTGGAGGTACTCAGCTCGAACTCCCGAAGCAACTCGTCATCGCTGAATGCCGCATTGCCGACGATGTTGATTTGCTTGATCCGCGCGACCCGGCCTTCTTCGATCTTGATGTTCACCGCGACCCGGTTGCGCGGCAACTCGGTCACTTGGGAGTCGATCTTCAGGCTGTATTTACCGCGGGCATAATACTGACGCCGGAGTTCTTGCTCGACCTTGTCGAGAATCTGCCGATCGAACACCTTGCCTTCCGACAAACCGATCCCTTTCAATGCCTTCAAAAGGTCTTCGTTGCCGATGTCGCGATTCCCCTCGATCTGGACACTGGCGATCGAGGGACGCTCCTCCACGCGCACGACCAACTGGCCGTCGTCGTGTTCCAGGCGAACATCCTTGAAAAATCCAGTCTTGAATAGCGCCTTGATGATCTCCGCCGAGCGTTTCTCGTCCAGCGTATCGCCTTCCCGAACCGGCAGATAGTTGAATACGGTGCCTTCCGATATACGCTGCAAGCCTTCGACGCGGATGTCTTGGATCACGAACGGCTCGAACGCACTGGCAATCCAGGACCACGTGAGGGTGAACCACCAGAGGGCGGTATGCGCACCTCGGACCCACCGCCATGGACCGTTTCGCCGCTCCGCCGAATCACGGGAGTGACGGTTTGGATTCACGGGCAAACTCGATACGGGTGACGCACGGACTACGCGCTGGCCACGCCGCCGTCATTCTTTGCGGAGATCTTCCTCGAGCTGTTCGAGGCTGACGTGGCGAATGATCTTCCCCTTTGCATAATAGATGACGTATTCACAGATGTTGCAGGCCCGATCGCCGACGCGTTCGAGCGCCCGCGCCGACCACATGATGTTGAGGGAGACGGGGATCGTGCGTGGATCTTCCATCATGTAGGTGATCTGCTGGCGCAAAATGGTTTCATATTCCCGATCGGCCAGGCGGTCGTCTTGGACCACCCGGAGCGCCGCGTCCACGTCGATCCGGGCGAACGAATCCAAGGCTCCCCGCAACAGATTGCGCACGTGCTTGGCGAGTTGGTCGATTTCCGAGAGCTGATTCTTGCGCGGGAAATGCCCCACCATGTCCAGTGCGTGACGCGCGATACGCTTGGCTTCATCGCCAATCCGCTCGAGATCGGTGATGGTCTTGATCACTACGACGACCAGCCGGAGATCGCGAGCGGTGGGCTGACGACGCGCCAGAATCTGGGTACATTCATCGTCGATCGCGACTTCCAGCGTATTGACCTTGTAATCGTCCGCGATCACGCGTTCGGCGAGTTCGACGTTGCCTTCAAGCAGGGATTGGACGGCCAAGGCCACCTGCTCCTCGACCAGGCCGCCCAGAGTCAGAACTCTGCTGCGAATGTCCAGCAACTCATGATCGAATTGCCTGGAGATGTGCTGGTGCTGATGTTCCGGATCGATGAACGAAGGCATGGTCGGTGGCCTGGGACGCCGCGTTTTCTTAGGAAAGACGTCGGAATTCTATCAACTCGCCCGGAGCGGTGAAAGGCGAATGATTCAACTCCACGCTCCGATCCTTTAGAATCCCAAGGCGAATCTCGGCAAGAGCCCTGTACCGATTCCTGACCTCCCCGCCGATCATTGCCTTCGAACCATCGGGGCATACGCAAAACCGAAGAGATTTCCACCCATGGCGTCGTCATTGCAGAAGATCCGGGTCACCCTGATCGGGGCGGGAGATGTCGGCTTGCCACATCCCCTCGAAATCCCAAGGGCGGCCAGCAGCGAGAAGTGGAGGAGTGGCGCATGAAGATCCTGGTCACCGGCACGGCCGGATTCATCGGCTCTCACCTGGCGCACAGTCTTCTGGATCGAGGCGACGAAGTCATCGGTGTGGACTGCGTCAACGACTATTACGACGTGAATCTCAAGGAGGCCCGGCTCGCCCGCCTCAACAACCGGCGCGGCTTCAGCGAAGTGCGGATCGCCCTGGAAGAACGGGAAAAACTCGCCGAAACCTTCGTGAATTTCCGTCCGCAACGCGTGGTCCACCTCGCCGCTCAAGCCGGTGTCCGGTATTCGCTCGAGAATCCGCACGCATACATCGACGCCAATCTCGCGGGATTTTGCAATATCCTGGAGGCCTGTCGTCATCATGGCATCGAGCATCTGGTGTATGCCTCGACCAGCTCGGTATACGGGGCAAACACCGCCATGCCTTTCTCCGTCCACCACAACGTGGATCATCCGCTCAGCCTGTATGCGGCGACCAAGAAGGCGAACGAACTAATGGCGCACACTTACAGCCATCTTTATGGCATTCCCACCACCGGACTGCGCTTCTTCACCGTGTATGGGCCATGGGGCCGGCCCGACATGGCGTTGTTCAAATTCACACGCAACATCCTCGCCGGCAAACCCATCGACGTATACAACTATGGCAACCACCGCCGGGATTTCACCTACATCGACGACATCGTCGAAGGTGTAGTGCGCACGCTGGATCGCATCGCAACCCCCAATCCGAACTGGAGCGGAGACCATCCCGATCCCGGGACGAGTCGGGCCCCGTACCGGATCTACAACATCGGTAATCAAGAACCCGTCGAATTGCTCCGTTTCATTCAAGTCCTGGAAGATTGCCTGGGCCGCAAAGCGGAAATGAATCTATTGCCCCTGCAGGATGGAGACGTGCCGGACACTTACGCCGACGTCGAGGACCTGATGCGCGATACGGGGTACCGGCCGAGCACTCCGATCGAAATCGGGATCGCCCGCTTCGTGGAATGGTACAGAGACTATTACGGCATCCACTGATCGTGCCGCGACTCTCCATGCCGAACCCGGTCCGCGAAGTCCCCATACTCGGTTTCGCCGCTTACAGCGGAACCGGCAAAACGACGCTCCTGAAGTCCCTGATTCCTTTGTTGAGGGGGAGGGGGCTGCGGGTCGGGGTGGTGAAGCATGCCCACCACGCCTTCGAGATCGATCAACCGGGCAAAGACAGCTTCGAACTCCGCAGCGCCGGCGCTTCCCCGATCATGCTGAGCTCTTCGCGACGGCGGGCGATCATCACGGAACACGAAACTCCGCGCGAACCTCGGCTCGCCGAGGAGTTGCAGCATTTCGACCACACCGATCTGGATCTCATCCTGGTCGAGGGATTCAAGAACGAACCCATTCCCAAGATCGAGCTGTATCGCCCTGCCCTCGGTAAGCCCCTTTTGTATCCCCGGGACGAGTGCATCATCGCCCTGGCCACCGATCAAAAGGAACGCTTTGACTCCGCCCCCATTCCTTTGCTCGATCTGAACAATCCCACTGAGGTAGCGGACTTCATCAGCGCGTGGCTTTCGCGCCAAGGCGCGCGGGAAATGCCCCTTGGCCCGGTCCAGGCAAGTCAAGAAAGCCAAGGCGGCTGAATCATGGCCCGTCGTGCCGCCATCGACGGCCTGACTCCTGGCAACGATCCCTGCGAGGAATGATCTCAACCATGAATTCCAAAGGCATACTCGTCACCGGAGGCGCCGGCTACATCGGCAGCCATGTCGTCAAAGCGCTCGGGGAGGCGGGGTATGACCGCATCGTCGTGCTCGACAACCTTTGCACCGGCTTTCGCGACGCCGTGCTGTACGGGGACTTCATCGAAGGCGACAGCGGCGATCGCGAATTGGTGAGCCGAATCCTGCGTGATTTCGACGTGGAGTCGGTGCTGCATTTCGCCGCCCACACCATCGTTCCCGAATCCGTGGAAAATCCGCTCAAATACTATGGCAACAATACTTGCAAGACTCGCAACTTGCTCGAGTGCTGCCAGGATGCCGGGGTCCGCCACTTCATCTTTTCGTCGACCGCTGCGGTCTATGGCATCCCAGAGACGCCCTATGCCCTGGAAAACTCCCCGCCGAACCCCATCAATCCCTACGGTACGTCGAAGCTGATGAGCGAGACGATGCTCCGCGATCTGTCGCTGGCTACGCCGCTACGCCACGTCATTCTGCGTTATTTCAACGTGGCCGGTTCGGACCCGGACGGGCTCATCGGCCAAAGCACCCGCAACGCCACCCTGCTGATCAAGGTCGCCGCCGAGGTCGCGACCGGCAAACGGAAGTGTCTTTACATCTTCGGCACCGATTATCCGACTCCGGATGGAACCGGGATCCGCGATTACATCCACGTCTCCGACCTCGCCGATGCCCACGTCAAGGCGCTCGAGTACCTGCGCGCCGGCGGTGAATCGACGACGCTGAACTGCGGCTATGGGCACGGTTACAGCGTGCGCGAGATCGTCAACACGATGAACCGGATGAACGGCAGCGAGATTCCGGTCGAGGAGCGACCGCGCCGGCCGGGCGACCCTCCTCAGCTCGTCGCGGCGGTGGAGCGGATCCACGCAACCTTGGGTTGGAAACCGCGTTACGACGACATCGAATTCATCGTGCGCACCTCCCTCGATTGGGAACGCAAACTGAGCGGGTGCACCGTTTCCTGAGCGAATCTCAAGCCGGGGGAAGGAACTCGCGCCGAAAGCTGTTCGCGATCGCGAAAAAAGCCATCACGTCATAGAGCGAATGGATCAGGACCGGGATTAACAGGTTCCGTTCCCCAGTCAGGTCGAATGCCAAGCCCAGATAAACCCCGGTCAGGCCGGCAAGCAGTGCGTACAACGGAGTGATCCAATGCGCGAGGGCGAAAATCAGATTGCTGAAGAGCAAGCCGCCGAACCAACCCCAATTCGCTTCGAACCAATTCTGGAAAAATCCCCGAAACAGGATCTCTTCGCTGATTCCCGCCAGGAAGCCGAGGTAGATCAGCTGCAGGGGTCCGCAGGCTGCGAGGAGAGACCCCAGGTTTTCCATCAGGAATCGCTGGATCGACCGCATACCCGGCGCCCGCGAACGGTAGGACCACTGAAACGCCAGATGGAGCGGGAAAGTGCCGGCGATGCCATACCACAGACCTTCCCAAGTGAAGCGGAAGCCCTGGAGCGGATCGACGGAAACCAGCCAGCCAAAGCCGAGAGCCAGCGCGATCAGCGCGCCTTCAAACACCGTGGCGATGACGAGGAAGGCGCGACGCTCGGCAGCCTTGCCGCGCAGCCGTGGGAAAGGCTTCATCCGCACCCGCCCTGGGGACGGTCCGCGCCCGACGGTCCCGGCAGCCGGCGTCCCTGCTCGGCCGTCATGCGGGCTCCGCGTCGATCTCGGCGGACTGCAAAGGGGTACTGAGGTGCTCCGGGCGTGCCGGACTGCCGATCGCTCTCGCCAAAGCCAGGAGGAAAACGTCCATGACCCCGTGATAAGCGAGTACGTACCTCACGAAGAAGCGGAAAACGGGGTGGAAGATGCGGTCGCATTCGGTAATGGTCAGCACCGTTTGGCCGGCTTCGTCCTGCTCAAGTTCATAAATCCACGATCCCTTGAGGGGAAGTTGGTCGCCCACGAGAGACGTGACCAACCGATGAGGGGGGCGCATCTCCACGACCCGGAACTGAACCTTGGCCTTTTTCCCGCAAACCTCGAACCAACTCGGTTTTCCCTCGATGTCCGGGGCTCTCTCGATGCCGCGCAGCCCGGGTCTCCAGCTCGGAAACGCATCGATGTCGGTGATGATTTCCCAGATCTTCTCCGGCGGCAGCGGAAGCCGGATCCGGCTTGCTGCCTGATGCGTCTTCGGCAAACGCCTCCCGACCACGATGGCCACCACCAGCAGCACGACCGGAATCCCGATGAGAACCAGCAAAGTAATCATGATGCTCCTACGCGACCGTTTCCACCTTTCCGCCGCCGACGGCACATCGTTCCGCCTCCGGCCACCGACGGAATGGCCGCGATGACAACGAGTTATTGTAATACCGTTCGTCGTGGGTGACTTCGAGACCAAGCCAGTCGGGTCTTTCGAAGTCCTCATCGGGGTGGTCGAGCTCGATTTCGGCGACCACGAGACCCTCGTTTTCCCCTTCGAATACATCGACTTCCCAAACGGCCCTTGCCACCGTCACGAAATGACGAACCTTCTCGACGAGCGGCTTGCGGCAGAGGCTCTCCAGCATCACCACCGCGTCGGCGAGCGGAATCTCGTATTCGAATTCCTGCCGTGATGCTCCGATGGTCGCGCTCTTGATGTTGAGCCAGGCGCGGTCTCCACTGATTCGCACCCGTACCGAACACTGTTTTTCGGTATCGAGATACCCCTGACGCATGCGCACGGACTTCGTGACCCCATCGCGCCAGCCCTCATGGCGCACGAGAAACTTACGCTCGATCTCGACTCCCATGGACTCCCGCTCCTAACCTCGATTCGTTACCCATCCCCTTGGCCCGTATTCCCTTCACAACACCTCACGATCACCTCAGACCACCTCCATCCTTGCAGCTCTCCCCCGAGCAGGCTTCCATACCCCTTTACTCGTCCTGCTGACGCATCCAATCCTCCCAGTACGGAGTCGGATGAAAACGCTCGTGCAGGAAATCGACGAAGGTTCGGACTTTGGCCGACAAATGCTTGCGGTGAGGATAGACCGCATGGATGTCCAGAGGCGCCGGAACGTATTCGGTCAACACCGCCTGCAACCTCCCCTTGCGGATGTCCTGCCCTACCATGTAGGTCGGCAACAGCACCAGACCGAGGCCACTGATGGCCGCCATGCGCAGCGCATCGGCGGAGTTCGCCTCCAGGGTCCCGGTGACCTTGATGACGACGGATTTCCCTTCCGTATTTCCGAATTGCCATTGATCGCGCGGCGGGAGACTCGAATTGCTCAGGCAATTGTGGCGTTTGAGGTCCTCGGGAGTGGATGGTACCCCATGTTTTGCGAAATAGCTCGGCGCCCCGCAGACGATGCGCTGCGAAGTGCCAAGCTTGCGCGCAATGAGGCTGGAATCGCGCAATTCGTCGAGGTGGATGGCAAGGTCGAAGCCCTCTTCCACGAGATCGACATACCCGGCTTGCAGTACCAGTTCCACATTGACGTCGGGATAAAGCTCCAGATAGGCGGCGATGGCAGGCGCCAGATGATAGGCGCCGAAGAATGGCGTGGCGTTGACCTTGAGCGTCCCGCGCGGTTCGGTCTGCAACCGGCTCACCGCCAACTCGGTTTCCTCGAGGTCGTCCAAGATCTGGAGGCAACGCTCCAAATAGACCCTTCCCACCTCGGTCAGACTCAGATGGCGGGTCGTTCGATTGAGCAGCCGCACCCCCAAGTTGTTCTCCAATTGCATCACGTGCTTGGTGGCCATGGCGCGGGACAGGCCCATTTCCTTGGCCGCGGCGGCGAAACTTCCCGCCTTCGCCACCTTAGTGAATACGATCATGCTCGTGAGTTTATCCATGCTCCAACCCTGGCTGTGTTTCTTTATAGAAACAATTCGTAAAATTTATTGGATATTGTAAACCACAATGTGGTTTCCTATAGTCACATCAAAGCATAGCGAAACGGGAGAACGTCATGCGTACTCGTCTTGTGTTGTTGGCCACCATTCTGTGGAGCGTCACGGCTGGTGCAGCGGACGACTTCCGCGCCATCGCGGCCAGCAATGCCGCGCAATGGAACCAGGCCTTTGCGGCAGGGAAAGTCGATGAAATCGTATCGCTCTACGCCCAGGACGCCATCCTGGTTCAACCGGACGGGAAGATTTCCCGGCAACGGAACGAAATCCGCAACTTCTGGCAAACGCTGATCGACCAGGGTGCCTTCCAGATCGACGTCATCGACGTGAAGAGCGAGAAGGACGACACCATCGTGACGACGACCACGCTTTCGGATATCAAGACGTTGCAAGATTCACGCCATCCACTTCGATATCATTACGATGGCGTGCTTTATAGTGTACTGAAACGGCAAAGCGACGGCACTTGGAAGGCCACGGTTCAGCACTGGTCGGAAAAGGCCCGAAGCTGAGCCGGCAAGGGTACGGAAAATCCCTTCCTGATACCGAGGGCGGCAACCGTGAACGGGCTTCGCACGAAGTTCGTTTTGGTTCGCGGCGCCGTTGCGCGAAGCGACGGCCTTCGATCGACCTGGCCGGCGATGCTATCATTTCCTATCGCTACGCTTAGGATTTTTCGTCCGCGGCAACCGTCTGTTTGGTTGTCTTGGGAGATGCATTCATAAGGAGATCGAAAAAGCATGATTCATGAGTTACCACCACTGCCCTACACGAAGGATGCTCTGGAACCTCACCTTTCCGCCGAGACGCTCGATTTTCATTACGGAAAGCATCAGCAGGCCTATGTGACCAACCTCAACAACCTGATTCCGGGGACCGAGTACGAGCATCTGGCGCTCGAAGAGATCATCCGCAAAGCCCCGACCGGCGCCATTTTCAACAACGCTGCGCAGGTCTGGAACCACACGTTTTACTGGAACAGCCTTTCTCCGAAAGGGGGCGGCCAGCCGTCCGGTAGATTGGCGGAAGCCATCACGCGGACATTCGGTTCCCTTGCCAAGTTCAAGGAAGAATTCACCCGCTGCGCCGTGGGCACCTTCGGATCCGGGTGGGCCTGGTTGGTCAAGAACCCTGACGGCACACTGGGCATCGTCAGCACAAGCAACGCCGGCTGCCCGCTGACCGCAGGTCGGACGCCCCTCTTGACCTGTGACGTTTGGGAGCATGCCTATTACATCGATTACCGGAACGCGCGCCCCAAATACGTGGAAGCCTTCTGGAACCTCGTGAACTGGAATTTTGCCGCGCGCAATTTCGCCGTCTGAGGGTCGGCGTCATGCCGGAGCAAGCCTCCTTCCGCCCCGCGGACGGGGGCTTCTCATTGCACGCCCGTCGTCGACTGGATACCGTATAGGCATGAAGACGGAAACATCCACCCCCTCGGTTTTGGTCACCGGCACAAACCGCGGTCTGGGTCTCGAATTCACCCGCCAGTATCTGGCCGCCGGCTGGCACGTGATCGCCTGCTGCCGTCGCCCGCATGCCGCAGCCGAATTGCGTGATCTGGCCAAACGTTTCGACAATCTGTCGATCCACACCCTGGATTTGTGCACCCTTACCGAGATCGAGCATCTGGCAAAGGCCTTGACGGATACAAGACTGGATCTCTTGATCAACAACGCTGGCGTCTATGGAGGCGAGCGCGCCAACCGATTTGGCTCGTTGGATTATGAATTGTGGCAAGATGTACTGCGGGTCAACACCTTGGCGCCGGTGAAAATGGCCGAAACCTTCCTGCCGCATCTCGCGCGCAGCCGGAAAAAGTTGATCGTGGGCATTACCAGCCTGATGGGAAGCATCGCCGACAATTCCAGTGGCGGCGCCATCGTTTATCGGTCCAGCAAAGCCGCCCTGAATGCGGCCCTCAAAAGTCTGGCCATCGATTTGAAGCCCCACGGTATCGGTGTCCTCATCCTCCATCCCGGCTGGGTTCGGACGGATATGGGCGGCCCCCGCGCCCCCATCCTGCCTGAGGAAAGCGTCCGCGGCATGCGACACCTGATCGATCAGTTCACCCCGGAACTCAGCGGTCGTTTCCTGGATTTCCGCGGTCGCGAGCTGCCGTGGTGACTACACCCGACCTGGCCCGGAGAACTTCATGTCGAACCACCGCGGGCACAAGTGGCATTTCCCGATCTTGGTCCTGATCGCGAGCCTTTGCACCCTGCCCCCCGTGGCTCGCGGAGACGATTACGCTTCCCGCACCTTGCACAAACTGGGTACCGGCTTGGCGAATCTCACCCTGGGATGGGTCGAAATCCCCAAGAGCATGATTGCGACCACCAACCAGACGAATGTGCTATTCGGTATCTCCGGCGGACTCCTCAAGGGGATCCTCCACACCACCGGGAGGACGCTCGCCGGCGCTCTCGATCTGCTCACCTTGCCGCTCCCGACCCGCCCCATCGCCCAGCCCGCCTTCGTCTGGCAACGGTTCGACACGGAAACCCGCTACGGCCCCGTGTTCGCGCTGGAAAGCGACGCAAGCCCCGGCGAGCGAATCGGCGCTCCTCACTCCGGAGATCGTCCGGGCCGGTGAAGGGAACGCGAATCCCCTGTGGTAAGAAATCTACTTTCAGCGGAAACGAGCGCGGCAATGGCGCAAATATTCGGTCAGGTGACGGCGTCGGAATTCGTTCAACTCCCATCGACGGGGCAGAAGCAAGCTCCTGTGCCGCGATGGAATCACGTACACCTCCGCCGCCAGCCGGCCTTGTTCTGGGGTGACCACGGAAACCGTGGTGCGCGTGTAGAAATCGTCTTCGAAACGATCCAAGCGCTGCAAGGATAAAGAATCGATGCCGAGGAAAAGGGTGCCTTCGGTCACCGCCCCTCTCTTCCGGCAGAGCCCCGGATAGACGCGCTGCCGGAGGCGGTAACGGGCATAATTCTCGAGTACCGCCGGCACCGACTCGAAAACCCGTCCCGTCACCGCAGTCATGACTTCGGGAATCTGTAAGGTCCCATAGGCGAACAGCGAAAACTTCACGTCGTGTTCCATCCAAGCCGTCCCCCTCAACGTCGGCGCAAAGCGAAATCCGATGAGGATCCGGCACCTCGCGGCCAAGTTTCATGGGCCGACCGGATGACGCCATGATCAGATGGATCCTGCGGCTCCTCTTGACCCTGCTCTATCGCGTACGCGTCGAGGGTTGCGAACATTTCCGGCAAGCCGGTGAACGCGTGCTCATCGTCGCGAATCACACTTCTTTCCTCGACCCCTTGTTACTCTGGGCGTTCTTGCCCGAGGACATCACCTTCGCCATCAACACGCACATCGCTCGCTCGTGGTGGGTGAAACCGGCGTTGCGCTGGGTCCATACCTTTCCCATGGACCCCCTCAATCCGCTGTCCATAAAGGCACTCACCCATTATCTCCGGCAGAATCGCAAAGCCGTGGTCTTCCCCGAAGGGCGAATCACCGTCACCGGCTCTCTGATGAAGATCTACGACGGTTCGGGCCTCGTGGCCGACAAGGCAGAAGCCACGGTTTTGCCGATTCGGATCGATGGCGCTCAATATACGCCGTTTTCCCGGCTCAAGGGCGTGGTCCGCCTGCGGTGGTTTCCACGGATCACCCTGAACATCCTACCGGCCCGGGAAATCCGACCGCCCCCAGACGTTCAAGGGCAACGCCGACGCCATCACGCCGGACTGCTGCTGTCGGACCTCATGAGCGAAATGGTGTTCGCCACCGGCAATTTCCGCCGCACCCTTTTTGCCGCGCTTCTCGACGCCCGCCGGGTTCACGGCGGCGGACGCATCGTGCTCGAAGACTTGGAACGCAATCCGGTGACCTACGATCGGCTAGTCGCCCAGATCCTGCTCCTTGCCGGTCGCTTGCAGACTTGCACCGACCGGGGCGCCATCATCGGGGTACTGTTACCGGCGTCGATCGCGGCGGTGACGACTTTCTTTGGATTGCAACTGGCGGGATGCATTCCCGCCATGCTCAATTTCAGCGCCGGCCCTGCCGCGCTCCGAAGCGCCCGTGACAGCACGGCGATGCCGACCATCGTCACTTCCAGGCGGTTCGCCGCAGCAGCGAACCTGGCGGAGGAACTCGCCGAGCTGGAACGCAAAACCCGCTTCGTCTACCTCGAAGACTTGCTCCAGGGTCTTTCCGCCACGGAAAAAATCGGGGCCTGGCTGAGCAGCCTCAGCGCCGATTATTGGTACCGGCCTTCGCAATCTCCGGATGCACCGGCGGTGATCCTGTTCACCTCCGGCTCCGAAGGCACCCCGAAAGGCGTGGTCCTGTCCCACGCCAACTTGCTCACCAACCGCGAACAATTGGCGGCCCGGGTGGACTTTGGACCGCAGGACATTCTCCTCAACGCGCTGCCTTTGTTTCATTCCTTCGGCCTCACCGCCGGAACCCTGTTGCCCCTACTTTCCGGCATGCGCACTTTTCTCTACCCTTCGCCGCTGCATTACCGGATCATTCCCGAAATCGCCTACGACATCAACGCCACGATCCTGTTCGGCACCAATACCTTTCTGGCCGGCTACGGCAAGTACGCCCACCCCTATGACTTCTACAGCTTGCGCTACGTGTTCGCCGGGGCCGAGAAGCTCCAGCCGGAGACGCGCAAGCTCTGGACGGAGAAGTTCGGCATCCGGATCATGGAAGGATACGGCGTCACCGAGACCAGCCCGGCCCTGGCCGTGAACACCCCCATGCACTACCGAGCCGGTACGGTGGGACGATTCTTACCGGGGATCCGCTACCGTCTGGAACCCGTACCCGGAATTGCCGCTGGGGGCCGACTATGGGTACGCGGCCCCAATGTGATGTTGGGTTACCTCGACGTCCAAGCTCCGGGGCGAATCGAACCGCTGCCCTACGAAGGTTGGTATGATACAGGCGACATCGTGGAAATCGATTCGGATGGCTTCGTCACCGTCAAGGGGAGAGCCAAGCGCTTCGCCAAGGTCGGCGGTGAAATGGTGTCGCTCGCCGCCGTCGAGGAACTGGCCGCTCGGGTCTGGCCGGATGCTCAGCATGCCGCCCTCAGCCTGCCGGACCCACGCACAGGGGAGAGAATCATCCTGATTACCGACTTTTCCCGAGCCGAACGCGGTGCCTTGATCGAACAAGCCAGGATTGAGGGGATTTCTGAGCTTCACTTGCCCAAGGAAATCCGGGTCATACGACCATTACCCTTGCTCGCCACTGGCAAAATGGATTACCGCACCCTCTTGGAACGACTTCGCGAGGACATGCCAACGTGATACGGGGATTGGTTCCGCTCGTCATCTCCCAGTTTCTCTCGGCGTTCGCCGACAACGCCATCCTGTTCACGGTGATCGCCATCGTGCTGCAAGCCGGCCGTCAGGGAGACTGGTATGTGCCTGCCTTGCAGAGCGTTTTTCTCGTCGCCTACGTCGTCCTGGCGCCCTGGGTGGGCGTGTGGACCGACCGAATCCCGAAACCTCGTATCCTGATCTTCGCCAACTTGATCAAGCTGGCGGGTGGGGTACTGTTGCTGATCGAAGTCGAGCCCTTGATCGCTTATTCGCTGGTCGGCGCCGGCGCCGCACTTTACAGCCCCGCCAAATACGGGATTCTCCCCGAAATCGCCGATGCGGATCATCTGGTCAAGGCCAACAGTTGGGTGGAAGGAGCGACCATCGCCGCCATCCTACTCGGCACCATCGGCGGGGCCAAGGTCGCCGATCGTTCGATTCCATGGGCCTTATTGCTCATCAATGCCTGCTTCGTACTTTCCGTCCTCATCAGCTTCTTGCTTCCCAAACTCCCGCCGCGCGCAGAGACCCGAGGCTCCGCCATCCACCAACTGAGCGCGCAAGGCCGGGAACTGCTGCATTCCCAGCGCGCCCGTCTGATCCTGCTGGGATTGGCCATGTTCTGGGCGGCTGCCGCCACCTTGCGCGTTCTGCTGGTAGCGTGGGCACCGGCCGTGTTGCACTCCCGCTCCGCCACCGACATCGCCGAACTGACCCTGTACCTCGCGATCGGAATCATCATCGGAGCAGGATTGGCGCCGCGCTGGATCCCCCTCGCCGCGGTACGCCGCACCCGTTACGCAGGATACGCCATCGGTGGCCTACTCGCCTTGCTTGGGGCGGTCTCCGAAGTCTGGCCCGCGCGCGCCACCTTGTTGGCCATCGGCATCGCAGGTGGATTGTTCGTCGTCCCGCTCAATGCGGCATTGCAAGAGATCGGACACCGTACCGTGGGCGCCGGGATCACCGTCGCCATCCAAAATCTGCTATTGAATGCGGCCATGCTGGTAGCGGTAGGTCTTTACACCGTCGCCACCGCTCGCGGCACTGGCCCTGTGGAGGCGCTCCTGACTCTGGCAATCGCGGTACTGGTGGGAGTCGTGACCCTGTCCACCATGCTTCCCCGCAACGAAACCCTGCGCTGAAGAACCGGGCGATGGGATCGAAGCTATACTATGATTAGCACCCTACTAGACGATCATCCGGTTCGACCCGCTATGACCCGCCCACCCTACCGTTTTTCCTGGTTGTTCTTCCTGTCCTTGCCGGTGGCCTGGAGCGCCGAGCCCACGCAAGGCAGCCCCGAACCGATCCCCGAGCCACCCGACATCCCACCGCCGGTGGAAAGCGGCGAAGAACTGCAGCCCGACGTGACGATCATGCGCAAAGGCGAGGACGTTTACGAAGAATACCGGATCAACGGCAGGCTTTACATGATCAAAGTCACGCCGAAGATCGGCCTTCCCTATGTGCTCCTGGACAAAGACGGTGACGGCAACATGGACGTGAGAACCACCGATCTCGCCCGCAGCATGGAAATACCGCAGTGGGTGTTGTTCAGTTGGTGAGGTTGCCATCGCGGCGATGGTCTAGGCAGCCACGACCATCGCCCAAAACAAGGATTTCTGCTCGTTGAAGAAAATCATCGAAGCGCGGCTCGAACAGATCAGCCGGGCCGGACAGGCCGATTCGCTCCGCCATGGGCTGAAAGGGCTGGAGAAGGAAAGCCTGCGCGTCACACCGGCGGGAGAAATCGCCACGAGCCCGCACCCGCGCGCCCTCGGGTCGGCGCTCACCCATCCCGAGATCACGACGGATTATTCCGAAGCATTGATCGAGCTGATCACCCCTCCGTTCCGTGACAGTCGGGATACCCTCCATTATCTCGAAGATCTGCACCGCTTCGTTCACGCCAATCTGAACGGGGAATGGTTGCTCGCGACCTCCATGCCTTGCCGGATCAAGGGCGACGAGAGCATCCCCATCGCCGTCTATGGAAGCTCCAATATCGGACGCATGAAACACGTCTACCGGCGTGGACTCGCTTACCGGTACGGGCGCGCCATGCAGTCGATCGCCGGGGTGCACTTCAACTATTCCGTCAATGAAGCATTGTGGCCGCTTCTGCAAGAGCTTTGCGGCGACCGCAAGCCGCTTTGCGCATTCATCGCCGAACGTTATTTCGGCATGATCCGCAACGCGCAACGCTTCGGCTGGTTGATCCTCTACCTCTTCGGTGCCTCCCCGGCTTTAAGCAAATCTTTTTTTCTGGGACGTGAAACGTTGGCGGAGAAATTTGTAGCCTTCGACCAGGATACCCTGTATCGACCCCATGCCACTTCGCTCCGCATGAGCGACATCGGCTACAAGAATAGCAATCAGTCGAGTCTCGACATCTCGGTCAATGATCTCGAGGGCTATGTGACCAGCCTCAGCCGGGCCATCACCACTCCTTTCCCGCCTTATCAACGGATCGGAGTGAAAGTCGACGGGGAATACCGCCAACTCAACGCCAACATCTTGCAGATTGAGAACGAGTTTTACAGCACCATTCGGCCCAAGCAGCCGACGCGGTCCGGTGAAAAACCGACCTTGGCCTTGAAGAAAAGAGGAATCCGCTATCTCGAACTGCGCTCGCTCGACCTGAATAGTTACCACCCGGCAGGCGTTAGCCTGGAACAAATGCGCTTCTTGGAAACATTCATGCTCTTGTGCCTGCTGGCGGATAGTCCACCGATGACACCGGAAGAGAAAGCGGCCGTAGCGGACAATCTGCTGCTTACCGCCTGTTGTGGACGCCGAACGGATCTCCGTCTACACCGGGAGAGCAGTGCGATTTCCCTGCGTGCTTGGGCCGAGGAGTTGTGCACGGCAATGGAGCCCATCGCGCGCGTCCTGGACGGGGATGCTGGCGACCGCCCGTTTTCGGCAAGTCTTGCACAACAGCGCTCCGCCCTCGCCGACCCTGACACCCATTTGCCCTCGGCGCGAATCCTTCGGGAGATGCGGCGCGAGGGGGAGACTTTCGTCGACTTCGCGCTGCGAAAGTCCATGGAACATGCGAAGTACTTCCAAGAACGACCGTTACCCGAGGAAATCGACCGACAGATGCGTCGTCGGGCCCGGGAGTCGTTGGCAAGACAGCGGGAGATCGAGGAGCAAGATCGCATCTCATTCGATGAATTTCTTGCGCGTTACTTTGCCCAGAGCTGAATTCATGCGACCCTATGCTAGCGGACCCGCTAATGCCATCTCCGTCGAACTCCACCATGGGAGAATGCCCACTGCCACCCCAGCAACCGGGCCAGGATACCGTACCGGGGTCGATCCCCGATTGCCTTCCCGTCGGCTTCATCGATGGTGACGGCATCGGCCCCGAGGTGATGCGTGCCGCCCGCCGGGTGCTGGATGCCGCGATCGAGCGCACGTATCGCGGCGAGCGCCGTATCGAATGGCGCGAGATCCTGCTCGGAGAAAAAGCAGTAGCGCGATACGGTACCCCTTACCCGGAAGAGTCGCTTCGCTGCATCCGCGAGTTAGGGATCATCCTCAAGGGGCCACTCACCACACCGGTCGGGCGGGGCAGACGCTCGCTCAATGTCTCCTTACGCCAGGACCTCGACCTCTATGCCTGCATTCGCCCAGTCAAATACATCCCCGGCGTACCTTCGCCACTGAAACACCCCGAGTCGATCGACGTCGTCCTGTTTCGGGAAAATACCGAGGACGTTTACGCCGGAATCGAGTTTCCCGCCGCTTCCGCCGAGGCCGAGAAACTCGCCGGCTTTCTCCGCACCGAGTTCGGCAGCGAAGTTCCGGAGCACGCCGCGCTCGGCCTCAAACCGGTCAGCGAACGAGGGAGCAAGCGGCTGATCCGCAAGGCGATTCGCTACGCGATCGAGCAAGGCAGGCGGAGCGTCACTCTAGTACATAAGTGGCGACTTGAGTCAAAGAAATATTTGACACGCTGTCGCTTCCCGGTAACAATCCCCACCATGAACACTTTTACTTCTCTAACACTTCAAAAGTGGGCAGGAGGGAGGGTTGTCCTGAGCTATTTGGCTGCTTTTTTGGGTGTCGCCTCTCTGGTTTCGGTTGCATGGGCGGGTGACACGACTGGCAATTTCAAGGAAACAAAGGCGCCGACGGAAGTCTATACAAACAATCGCGGCTTTTACACCGGCATTTTTGCCGGCGGCGCAGTGTCGGATAACGATGAGATCGTGCAGAGCGGCACGGCGTTTATTATCCCGCCGCTGGATGTGCGGGCGACCGGAGCCGCTAAAAGTAACACAGGGTTCATGGTAGGTCTGAACGTCGGGTATCAATGGCCGGGATGGCGCCTGGGCGGCGATCCGCGCTGGGCTTTGCTCCCGGCTTTGGAGTTGGAGGGTTATTACCTGAGCGCAGATCAAACCGGTTTCTTGAATAACCCTACCCCGCGAATTCCGGAGCACCTCTTTGATTTTCGCGCACCAATGGACATTGGGGTGTTGATGCCTAATCTAGTTCTAACGCTGCATACGCCCTACCGGGTTCATCCTTACATTGGCGGGGGCGTCGGAGCGGCCATTATTTCCAATGTGGGAGCCAGCTCAATTCAACTGGCTCCGCCCGAGCCAGGGATCAACCATTTTAATTCCAACCCGGACGCGTCGGATTGGGGATTCGCGGCGACAGCCCGGGCGGGTCTGCGTTTTGATATCACTCGCCATTTGTACTTTTTTGTGGAGTACAAATTCCTGACGATCGGCACCACCAATTACACGTTTGGTTCGACCGTCTTTCCCACTCACCCGCGCACTTCGCCCTGGTCAGTTCATTACGGTGACATGTTCGAGCACATGGGCGTGGGAGGAATCGGTTATGCGTTCTGAAAAGCTGGCCCGCGGCTGGCCGGTTCGAGCGGTAGCGGCACTGCTACCGGCAGTTTTCTGTTCCAGCGTGCTTGGCCAAAAAGTTGAGCAGGCGCATCCGCCGCTGGTTCCCGGCACCGGCCCTCTGCGACCGGTAAAGACGGAAAGTTTTTCCTTCATCGTTGCGGGCGACAGCCGGCCCCATAAACCGGAGCTCCCGTTGCCGCCCACGGCGGAGCAAGTATTTACCGCCGCGCCGCTTTGAAGCCGGCGTTTATCATCTAGACGGGCAATGCCATCTATGGGCTAAGCAGCGCTGACCCGAACGTTATCGCGAGACAGTATGCGGCATTTTTCCAAGTGGCGCGCAAGGCGGCAGCCCCGGTGTTCCTTGCCCCTGGCAATCACGAGATGGACGTCAGAATTCCTGCCGAAGGCCAAAAGCACAGGAGAGAAATCGGCAGCCCGCAGATGGAAGCGCTGTTCCGAAAGAACATGGGCCTCCCGCAGCGCGCCCCCATCTACGGCGCCTTCAGCTACGGCAATTCCCGGTTCATTCTTCTTAATTCGGAAGAGATTCCGCCGCAGGGCACGAAGCGCTCACCGCATGCGCAGGTTGGAGCAGGAGGCGAGTTCAACCTGGATCCCGGCTTTGTAAGTGAGACGCAGTTGTTCTTGGCCTCGCCGCTTTTTTCTTACCAAACTTCTTTCCATGAAAAACCACATCAAGCTTTTTATTCCAGGTCCGGTCGAGGTTTCCCAGTCGACGCTCCAGGCCTTTGCTTCCCCCATGATCGGACATCGAAGCCCCGAATTCCAATCCCTCTATCGCGAGGTGCAAACCGGGCTTCAAAAGCTTTTCCAGACTCAAGGCCCCGTGTTTGTCTCTACCTCCTCGGCCTGGGGGGTCATGGAGGCAGCCATCCGCAACCTGGTGGCATCGTCAAAACACCGGCGGACTTCGCGATGCTAATGCAAACGATCCGGTCCCCCCGGAAAGAATCACTGAAAGTGGCAGCGATCATGGTGGGAACCCGGCTGGTGGGCATGTCCATTACGGAAACATGTTTGAACATATGGGCGTGGGTGGAATCGGCTTCTCTTTCTGATAAGCCCGCAAGGTGTTAGGGAGCCTGGCCGACTGGCGAAACGGGCCGCCGGTTCCAAGAATCAAGACAATTACGCGCCTGCTGCGCAGGCCCATTCACGCAAAGAAGGCAAGCCAGAGTTGCCGATACCGGCTATTCGAGGAAGGTTACCGCCCCTGTGTCGAGGCTGTAGTTTGCGCCCACAACGCGGAGCTCGCCTGAATCCACTTTCGATTTCAACACCGGTGTGGACGAACGCAGCGTGTTGACCACGTGTTTGATATTGGCTTCGATGGTAGCATCAAGATCATCCCTGGCCGTGGCTTCCACCGCAGGCTTGATCGCTTTGACCAGGGACTGGATATGTCCCGGCGCTTTTGCCTTGGCGGCTATTGTTTTCTTCGCGGCTTCCACTGCGCCACAACGTTGATGTCCTAACACGACGATTAGACGGGCGCCTAACTGATCGACTGCATATTCGATGCTTCCCAGGCTTTCGTCGTTAATTACGTTGCCTGCCACCCGAAGCACGAACAAATCCCCCAGACCCTGATCAACTACGATTTCGGGCGGCACCCGCGAATCTGAGCAGCTGAGGATAATGGCGAAAGGATGCTGGCTATTCGCCAATTCCGTCCGGCGCTCCGGAGTCTGCCCCGGATGCTGAAGGTTGCCGCTTGCGTAGCGGGAGTTGCCCTCTTTGAGCTTGGAAATCGCTTCCGCCGGGGCCACACCTGGTTGCTGCGGATGTCCGGGTTCGCCAGCCTTTACAAACTACCCTGTAAACAAAGCCATAACGCTGGCTAACACGACATAACACGTTGGTTCGATCCTTTTCATGGTAGCACGCTTAACGAATTAGGGAACATCATGAAGTACACCGAAGGAGCTTTCCGCGACTGGGGCTACCAAGTCGCCCTGCAGGAATTCGGCGATCACTGCATGACGGAGGAGGAACTCCAAACCTCCCATCAAGGTCGACTTTCCGAAGGCAAGATCCTGATCCAGGATCGCATTGCCGACAGCATGTTCCAACAGATGCTGTTGCGCCCCGGGGAATACGACGTCATCGCCACGCTGAACCTGAATGGCGATTACCTGTCGGATGCGATAGCGGCGGAAGTGGGCGGGATCGGCATCGCTCCGGGGGCCAACATCGGCGATACCTGTGCGGTTTTTGAGGCCACCCATGGCAGCGCCCCGAAACACGCCGGACTCGACAAGGCCAACCCGGGATCGCTGATCTTCAGCGGCGTCATGCTCCTGAAGCACATCGGCTGGAACGAAGCCGCCACTTGCATTGAGCAGTCCTATCGAGCGGTGATCGCACGAAAAGTGGTAACCTACGACTTTGCCCGCTTACTGGAAAGTGCCCAGGAAGTCGGTACCACGGCCTTCGCCAACGCCCTCATCGCCGCCATGCCCTGAACCTAGCGGGGCTCTTTGTAGCCAACCCACCCGTGACATGAACATGACGTTTTCCGAAATCGAACGACTGCGGGAGGTTCTCCAGGGGGCCTCTCCACGCGCCATCTTGCAAGCGGCGTTGGATCGCTTCGAGCACATTGCGATTTCCTTCAGCGGGGCCGAGGATGTGGTCCTGGTGGAGATGGCTTCACGCCTGAAACCGGGAGTGCAAGTCTTCACCCTGGACACCGGTCGCCTGCATGGGGAGACCTATCGCTTTATCGAAGAGGTACGGGAACGGTTCCCGATCCAGCTCGACATCCTTTCCCCAGACCCGGCGCAACTCGAGCCCTTGGTGCGGGAAAAGGGTTTGTTCAGCTTTTATCGAGACGGTCACCAAGAATGCTGCAGCATCCGCAAAGTGGCTCCGCTCCGCCGCAAACTGCAACAGCTCGACGCCTGGATCACCGGGCAACGCCGCGATCAGAGCCCGACCCGTGAGAGCGTGTGCGAAGTGGAGATCGATCCCGCCTTTTCATCCCCGCAACGGCCTTTGGTCAAGTTCAACCCTCTGGCCAATTGGACCTCCGCCCAGGTATGGCGGTACATCGAAGCCTGCGAGATCCCCTTCAATCCTCTCCACCTACGAGGGTTCATCAGCATCGGCTGCGAACCCTGCACGCGTCCGGTTCGCCCCCACCAACACGAACGCGAAGGCCGCTGGTGGTGGGAAGATCCCGCCGGAAAAGAGTGTGGACTGCACGTGGGCGATTCGGCGCCGGAAATGGAACCTTCAGCGGACCGGAAGGGATAGGCGGGAAAACAACGCCTCCAATTCCCTGGGATTGCGCAGGGACATGGCCTGATCGACGATTTCGCGGGTCAGATGCGGCGCGAACAATTGCATGAAGTCATACAGGAAGCCCCGTAGGAACACATCACGTCGCAAGCCGATCTTGGTGATGCTGGAGCCGAACAGGTGACTTGCGTCGATGGCCACCAGATCGGCATCCGCATGGCGATCGTACGCCATCTTGGCGACGATGCCGACACCCAAGCCCAGCCGCACGTAAGTCTTGATCACGTCGGCATCGACCGCGGTAAGGGCCACGCGAGGCTTGAGACCGGCGCTCTCGAAGGCTTGATCCAGTTGTGAACGCCCAGTGAAACCGAACACATAAGTTACGATCGGGTATTCGGCCAGCTGCTCGAGGGTCAACGGAGCGATCTGGGTGAGGGGATGCCCTTGGGGGACCAGGGCCGCCCGATTCCATGCATAACAGGGCAACATCACGAGATTCTCGAACAGTTCCATCGCCTCCGTCGCAATCGCCAGATCGACCAGACCCCGCGAGGCCATCTCGGCAATCTGTATCGGCGTCCCTTGGTGCATGTTGAGCTTGATTCCAGGATAGCGCCGCATGAATTCCCGCACCACCGGCGGCAAGGCATAGCGCGCCTGGGTATGGGTGGTCGCGATCGATAGCGAACCACTCTTCTGATCGCGATAGTCCTGCGCGATGTTGCGGATATCCCGCACCTTGCTGAGGATCTGGCCGGCCAACTCGATGATCTGCCGACCGGCCGGAGTGATCTCTGTCAAGTGCTTACCACTGCGGCTGAAAATGGGAATACCTAGTTCTTCTTCGAAGGACTTGATTTGCTTGCTGATCCCTGGTTGCGAGGTGAACAACCGTTCGGCCGTAGTCGAGACGTTCAGGTCGTGCTGGGCCACCTCCCAGATGTAGCGAAGTTGCTGCAACTTCACCGGCTCACTCCTGTCTTTACGGGCTGAAGATTCCCGGCAGCAAAGAGCATACACCCTGACGCTGCCCCCCGCAGCGCACGGCAGGGGGCGGATTTGCCGCCGGATCGGTGACGTGGGCGCGTTGTACCGACATCCGTCGACCTGAGCCGCTGCGGAAGACGAGAGGACGTTGCCGCGCACGCACGGCAACAGGAAGAATCAACGTTCGAGGTATTGAAGTTTGTCCGGCTTACCGTTCCATTCATCCGCATCCGGCAAGGCATCCTTGACCTCCGTGATGCTTGGCCATTGCTTGGCGAGCTCGGCATTCAACTGGAGGAAATGCTCCTGCCCCGCTGGCAATTCGTCTTCCGAGTAAATGGCATGGGCGGGACATTCCGGCTCGCAGAGCGTGCAATCGATGCACTCATCCGGATCGATCACCAGGAAGTTCGGCCCTTCATGGAAGCAATCCACCGGACAGACATCGACACAGTCCGTATATTTGCACTTGATGCAATTTTCAGTAACAACAAAGGTCATTTGTGCAATCCTAAAAGTCGTTCCGTTCGCGCCAAGCCCTGGTCGTTTTTGCTGACGATGGCCGCGCGCAATTGTTGGCACGCTATTCGAAAGCAGCCATAAATTCGTGGTGGCCGACCACTTCTGATTTTATGGCGGCATTTTACCTCTTCCCTACGACTTTCCCAAAACGTCGACTCACGATGCATCTCGCATGATCCCCAACCAGTCAGTCCACTCGGCGAACAAATCGGGATCAAGCGCCGCGACCACCGAATGCGGCGTCATCTCCGCCTCGAAGATTTCTCGGCCTTCCAAAGTTACCGCGAGCCCCCCAGCCTCCTTCAGGATCAGCGCCCCGGCGGCATAATCCCAAGGCTTCTGGCATCCATGCAGGTACACATGGTAGCGACCCGCTGCAAGCCAGCACCACTCCAGAGCCACCGAACCGAAATTCCGCTGTGAGCCATAAGGAGGCCGGTCTACTAGCCGATGCCTCAGAGTCGTCGAGAGACGTTTGAAATCGACCACCGCGATCCCGCGTTGCAGCGGGGATCCCGCCGGCCGATACGCCAATCGGATCCCATTCAGCCAAACGCCCCTGCCGGCGACGGCGTAAAAACACTCTTCGCGGACCGGGTCGTAGACCATCCCCAAGACCGGCCGTCCCGCCCGTACCAACGCCAAAGAGATCGCGAAGATCGGAACTCCCGTGGCGAAATTACGGGTGCCATCCAGAGGGTCCAGATACCAGAGCCCCTCCGTCGCATGCGCCGTGATCTCCTGGCGGGCGTCCGCGGTCATCTCCTCGCCGATCAGATCGAACGTAGGGGTCAGCTCCTTCAATCCCTCGGCAAGCCGTTCCTGCACCACTACATCGGCCTCCGTGACGATGCTTCCATCCGGCTTGATCGAACGCCGGCAGTGAGCGAACCGGGGAAGCAACTCGGCATGCGCGACATCCCTCAACAGCTCTCGCAAGGTCGCAAGATCGGGACACATAGACTGAGGTACACAAGGTTACCGGATGATTGGTTAGTTTACTGGAGAAGCCCGCGACCGCCAGTCCGGAAGATGGTTGCTTTGCACCGCCCGGCAACGGTTCGGAAACACCATCGGCCCTCACCTCTCCCCCTCGCGGTACTTGGCGAGTGTCTTTTTCACCATTCCAATCAATGCCCTATGGAATCTGAAACGGATGGCATGACGGTAGCAAGGAGGCTGGGAATTCCCACGAAAGACACTATTGTCATGACGACAAACACCGCTTCCCCCGCAACGGGTCTCGCCGGGCTGCGCGCGCACTGGCGGACCGACATGATCTCTGGGTTTCTGGTATTCCTCATCGCCCTCCCCTTGTGCTTGGGCATCGCCATGGCGTCCGGGTTCCCGCCGACGGCCGGCCTCATCACGGCCGTGATCGGCGGCATCCTGGTCTCCCGTATCAATGGTTCCTACCTAACCATCAACGGTCCCGCAGCAGGCTTGATCGTCGTCATCCTCGCAGCCACGCAGTCACTCGGTCAAGGCGATGCCATGGCAGGTTACCGCGGTACGCTCGCCGCCATCGTAGTCGCCGCGGCCTTCCAGATTTTGCTGGGCCTCTTCAAGGCCGGACGGTTGAATGCCTATTTCCCGTCCTCCGTGGTGCACGGGATGCTCGCCGCGATCGGCATCATCATCATGGCCAAACAGTTCCACGTCATGATGGGGGTCAAGGTGGAAAACGGCGGGTTGCTGTCCACGATTGCCCAGATTCCCCACAGCCTCATCGATCCGAATCCGGAAATCGCGTTGATCGGTCTCGTCGGCATCGCCATCCTCGGGGTCTGGTCGCTGATTCGGAACCGCTATCTCAAGATGATCCCGGCGCCCTTGCTGGTCGTGTTGTCGGGAATGCTGCTCGGGGAATATTTCGACCTGGAACACGAGCACATCTATCTGTTCCTTCCCCAAGAGACCTTCCTGCCCCATCACGAGTTTACCGTCGGCCCTCGGTTTCTGGTGAGCATCCCGGAAAACGTGGCCGCGAGCATCTACTTTCCCGATTTTTCCCGGATCGGCACCATCGAGTTCTGGCAGGCCGTGATCAGCATCTGTCTGGTCGGATCTTTGGAAAGTCTCCTCAGTGCCGTAGCGGTCGACAAGCTCGACCCCTATCGACGCTATTCCGATCTGAACCGTGACCTCACCGCCGTGGGGATCGGAAACTTCGTTTCCGGAATGATCGGCGGCTTGCCGATGATCGCCGAGATCGTCCGTAGCTCCGCCAACATCAACAATGGCGCGAAGACCTCCTGGGCCAATTTCTTCCATGGCACTTTTCTCCTTTTGTTCGTGGTTTTCTTCCCCCACGTCATTCATGAGATCCCGTTGGCATCGCTGGCCGCGCTCCTGGTCTACACCGGTTTCCGGCTGGCTTCGCCGAAGGAATTCGCCAGAACCATGGGCATCGGCTGGGAACAGCTCGCCCTCTTCATCATCACGATCCTGGGTGTGCTTGCCACCGACCTCCTGATCGGCGTCGCCATCGGCATCGTCGCCAAGCTATTGATCCATATTCTGCGCGGGGTCGACCTCAAAAATCTGCTCAAGATTTCCTACGCGATCGAAAGACGCGATCCCGACACGTATGTGATCCGGATCGACGGATCCGCCATCTTTTCGAACTTCATCGCCCTGAAAAGCGCGCTGGCGGAGCTTCCGGGAGGCAAGACGCTGTTCTTCGACTTGTCCGATACCTACCTCATCGATCACACCGTGATGGAATTCATCGACCACTTCCGGCGCGACTATGTCGAACGCGGGGGGCGTTGCGAGATCCACGGGCTGGATCACCATGAACCTTACTCCGATCACCCGCTAGCTGCCCGCAAACGCCGGACCGTGCCCGGGGTTCCCCTGAAAAGCGCCAAATGATCGCGCCAGGCGAGGGACGGTCGCACGGCCGACGTCGTCCCGACGGCGGGATTCGTGGAGACCCGAACTGCGTTGAAGAGATGCGGAAAAAGGACGGTTCCCTCGCCCGCCCCAGTGTACCGCCCGTAATCCACCCATCGTTGTCGTATCGACGCGATACTGATACAGTAACAGGAGTCGATTCGTCGGCAAACCGCTCCATCGGTCAATTTGCCTTGGCGAATCATGCGATTTTCGACGATCTTTGCAGCCGAGCCGGCGAACTCCTTGGCCATTGTCCGTAACCGCACCACCACATCTTTCTTCCGTTTGTCGCCCCCTACGTTCGGCGACGGGCATCGCTATAATGACGATGTCTCCGTTAACCCCCGCCTTCACCCCGTGAAACCCTTCGTCTACCGCGCACTCCAGCTTCGCGGCTGGGCATTGATCGGGTCGCTGATCCTGATCCTCGCGGTGCTGGTAGTGATGATCTGGCGCAACCTGGAACGGTTCGAAACCATCCGTGCCCATGTGCACTATGCACATCGCATCATGCAAACCGGGCTGGACCTGCAGAAGGCGCTCAACGATTCGCTCCGCAGCGAACCCAAGTCCTTCGCCCCCAACCGTCTCGACGCTCTGGCCACGGACCTGAAACAATTGCGGCTGCTCGACCGCCATCTCGATGCCGATACTCCGCACAAGCTCCAGATCGTCGAGGCCGAACTCGCCGACCCCATGTCGGCCGTCCAGGAAACCGAATCGCGGCGCAGCCGCTTGTTGCTGGCACTCAATGTCATGAGCCAGATGCTGGACGCCGAAACCGCGCGACGCGAGGAATTGCTGGGCGAGATCAGCCGGGACACCCGCGCCGAGGTCACCTTGGCCAGCATCACCCTCGCCGCCATCCTGCTCGTCACCGGTCTGTTCCTGAAACGGCGCATCCTCGCCCCGCTGCACGATCTTCGTGAACTGCTGTCGCGCATCGCCCGAGAGGATTTTTCCCCCATCGCCACCCGTCACCTCGACCCGGTTCTGGTCCCCGTCTTCGCCAGTTACAACGAAATGGTGAGGCGACTCGCCGAACTCCAGGAAGCCAAACGACGTTACGCCGAGTCCCTGGAAGGCGAAGTCCGCTCGGCGACACAGGCGCTGCTCGAACAGCAACTCAGCCTGGCGCGCGCGGAGCGGCTCGCCGCCTTGGGGGAACTCGCGGCCGGAATCGCCCATGAGTTGCGCAATCCGCTGGCGGGAATCCAGATGAGCTGTAGCAACCTGCGACAGGAAATCGCCGACGCCGAACAGGCGAAACGTCTGGATCTGATCATCGGCGAACTGAAACGGATGGCACGCCTACTCAATGGTCTCCTCGCCCACGGCCGGCATACCCCGACTCCCGCCACGGATTGCGACTTGGTGAGGATTCTGCGGGAATTGCTCGCCATCACCCGCTACCAGATCCCGCCGCACATCAACCTTCGGCAGCAGGGGCCGGACCGGCTCCTCTGCCATTTGCCGGAAAGCGAACTGCGACAGGCGTTGCTCAACCTGATCCTGAATGCCGCCGATGCTATCGGCACGGCTCCCGGCGAGATCCGCATTCGACTGCAGGAGCGAGCGGACGAGATCGAGATCGAGGTTTGCGACGACGGCCCCGGCTTTCCCGACGACATGCTCCGCCACGGCATCCGACCCTTTGGCACCAACCGTCAGGGTGGAACGGGATTGGGTCTCGCCATCGTCCAACGTTTCGTCCGCGAACTGGGAGGACAACTCCTGCTGTCCAACCGTGAACCGCGGGGTGCCTGCGTGAGGCTCCTGATCCCGCGGGATCTCATCAAAGCCCGGGGAAAAGAACCGTCATGACCGACAGTCTTTTGATCATCGAAGACGAGAAGCTGCTCGGGTCCGAACTCGCTCGTCATTACGAGAAGGCCGGCTGGGACGTCGATTGGGTCAAGAGCCTGGCCGAAACCCGAAACCTGTTCCTGCAAAAAGGGCTGGACCCTCTTTTGATTCTGTCCGATATGAATTTGCCGGACGGCAATGCACTGGACCTGATGGAGGAACTGCGCGGTAAAGGGAACCGTTCGGAGTGGCTGTTCCTGACCGGTTACGGCAGTGTGCCTGACTCGGTGCGGGCCCTGCGTCTCGGGGCCTACGATTTCCTGGAAAAACCGTGCGAACTGGAGCGTCTCGATCTCGTCATCAGCAGCGCCGCGCGCTCCGCCCAGGCCCAGCGGCGGCTGTTCGAACAGGTCGAGCAACAGCACCGGCGTTATTCCCCGCAGGCCTATGCGGGCCACAGCGAAGCCGCGCGGCGGGTGCGCGAAATGCTGACCCGGCTGACGCGGGTACCGTTCAGCGCCTTGATCATCGGCGGCGAAAGCGGAACCGGCAAGGGACTCGTCGCCCGCATCCTGCATTATTCCGGGAAGCGCGCCCCTTACCCGCTGGTCGAACTCAACTGTGCCGCCTTACCGCACGATCTCCTCGAATCCGAGTTGTTCGGACACGAAGCCGGTGCCTTCACCGGAGCTACCGGACGTCACCGCGGGCTGATCGAACAAGCCGATCACGGTACCCTGTTCCTGGATGAAATCGGGGAGATGCATCTCGACTTGCAGGCCAAGCTGCTGAAAGCCATCGAGGACCGGAAAATCCGTCGCCTGGGATCGGAGAAGGAAATCCCCGTCGACATCCAGATCCTCGCCGCCAGCAACCGCGACCTCAAGGAAATGGTGCGGGAAGGGGGTTTCCGCGCCGATCTCTATCACCGACTGAGCGTCTTCACCCTGCAACTCCCCCCGCTGCGGCAGGTCAAGGAGGATCTCGCCGAACTCGTCCCCTTGTTCATCGCCGAATTCAATGCCAAGGCTGGCAAGCAAGTCCGGATCATCCCGGACGAGGCATGGAGGGCGCTTCAGGCCCACGACTGGCCCGGCAATGTCCGCGAATTGCGTAACGTAATCGAACGTTGCGTGCTGTTCGCCGAAGGTCCGGTGTTGCCGACCCAATGGCTGCAGATGCCCAGCCAGACCCCGGCTGCAATGGCGAGCACTGCGACCGCAAGCGAATCCGACGGCCTGTTCCTTCCTCTCGATGGCAGCATGGCCTTGGATGACATGGACTGCTACATCATCCGTACCACCCTGGAACGTTACAAAGGCAACGTCACGGCGGCGGCGCGCGCGTTGGGCACCACGCGGGAAACGCTTCGTTATCGCATCCGGAAGTACGGTCTCAAGGAAACGGCTTGAGGAAATTCTGCAGCCGATCCCGTCGCTCGAGAGCGACTTTGACGCAATTTTTCAATGCATCATCCGCTCTTGGTGCAGCGGAAAATCTTGCCCGCCGCAGCGATTTTCCCTTTCTGGATCATAACTCCTTAGGATTGGCGAGAAACTTCCGTCAAGTGTCAGACTTGGCACCATTCGTGCTGCAAGACAAGCAAGAGGGCATGCCTCTGGAAATCTTGCTCCTCCGGTGTTCTCTACTCCTCCTTGCTGGTTCCAGCAGCCTTGGCGCGCAATGCGCCACTTTTTTTTGCTCGTTCGTGGTCACGAAAAGTCTCATGTTCGGAGAAACTCGAGCGGACCATGGCCTGGGTTGCAGCCGGCGCGTGATTTCGGGTTCTCCCCCGCGCCCTGTCAGCCTTTTCCGGCCGGGTGAGGACCAAGGTGCTTGTCCCTCCGATCGCTTCGAAGCGACAGGCAGGGTGCGACCTGGGAGCGGACCTTCGTGTTGCCAAGGAGCCACACGACCCCCGACTTTGAGAGATGATCGTCGTCGACGTACAAGGTCACCCCATCCTGTCGGCTTCTGCAGTAACCCTCCGCGCAGACCGCATCTTCGGCAAAGAGGCCACACGCTCCCTCGGTCTCCGTAACGACTTGCGAGATCATCGAGTTCGTCAAACCGAGCCGATCTCTCACCACACCCGAAGGGACCGAACATGGCGGAGCGTTTTCGGCAGACAAACCCGGCACCGTAAACCCCCATGCCGACAATATCTTCTCCTTGGCATAACAACGAGGGACATTGAAACCGAACTCGGGTACCTGCCCGACCACCACGACGCGCTTTCCGGCAGATGTGAGCGCTCTCACACTCGCAATCAGGGCTTCCCGAAGCACTGCCCGGCTGTCCTCCGTGGTCAATCGTCGATGCCGCGCATCCACCAGGAACGGAGGCCGCGGTCCCCGGTCCTCGGCGCCGAACCTCGTCCTCTCCACGTAGAGGGCCCAGCGCGCGGCCAGGAAAACGATCTGGATTTCCTGATGATTCAGTACCTCCTGCAACACCGCCCGGTTGAAGGCCGAACATCCTTGCCGCGTCACGATTCGCGTATCCGCGTCAACGAAATCCACATCGACGAGCGGCGGGCAGGCATGCATGGTGTACTCGATGAGCCCGCGGCCCTCTTCGCGAGCCAGCGCGGTGACGCCCGGCACCCAGGTGTCCGCGTGGGAATCGCCCCAGACCAATACGTAACTCCGGCTGTCACCGGGAGTTTGACACGTCCTTCCGTCCAGACCTGCAAAAGCGCTCTCCGGATCCTTGAGGCACGTGGCTCTCCAGGGATTCACATCCGTGCCGGGTTGCACCGACGCCAGGACGTCGGGGGAGAAGCGGCCCGGGATCCCTTTCCCCAGCAAGATTCCCCCGCCGATCGCCGCGGTCGCCAGAGTCGCAAATGCGGCATGCCGTAAATCGACCCGATCCCGGAATCCCCCGGTCCGAAAGGGCGTTTCCACATATCGATAGGTCAGCGCCGAAAGAAACACCGTCAGAGCCAATAAAGCCAGCAAGAGAACGGAATCCGGCCGGTAGGGGAGGATCAGCCGAGATAGGGAAAGAATGGGCCAGTGCCAGAGATACAGGGAATAGGACATCAGACCGACCCAAACCACGGGGCGAACCCCGAGGAGGTAGCGGTTGCACAGAGCCTGTTCCCCCACCCCGATGAGCAGGGCGGCACCGGCGCATGGCAAGAGCGCATTCCATCCCGGGAAAGGGGAGTGCTCGTCGAGAGCCAAAACCCCGACGAGGATCATCCCCATGCCGACCAGGGAGCACACGTGCTTCACCCAGCGGTGTTGGGTTCGCGGAAAGAGCCCCAACGCCAGACCGGCGCCCACCCACAGCTCCCAGGCCCGCATGGGCAACAGGTAGAAAGCGGCCGCGGGTTGGTACACGACCGCCCAGCAGGCAACCGCGAAGGAAGCCAAGACCAGGACACCGAGGAGCGGCCGCAACACGGTCCGCTTGCGGAGGCCCAGGATCAGGAGTAAGGGCCAGGCGAGGTAAAACTGTTCCTCGACCCCTAGTGACCAGGTATGAAGCAGGGGCTTGAGTTCCGCCGCCTCGTCGAAGTAACCGGTTTCCTTCCAAAAAACAAAGTTCGAAAGGAATAGACCGGTGTAGAGCATATGCCGCCCGAGCAGACGAAAATCCGCCGGCAGAAGGAACAAAGCGCCCGCGACAAGGGTAGCGAAGAGAACGACGGTCAAGGCGGGCAGGATCCTTTTCGCCCGCCG
>DATMAX010000044.1:0-21340 GCA_035559395.1 Methylococcus sp.
TTTCGAAGATCAGGTATCCGCCCCAGGCATAGTCGTTGAGCACGCGGCGGTCGCTGAGGCCCTCCCGGCGTGCCGCCGCGACGGCTTCCCGGGGCGCGACCACGGGGAGAGGCGCAATGCCGGTTCGGGCGGCGGCGACCATGAGCATTCCCGAAGGTGTGCATCGCGCACCATTTGCAGAGATCAATGAATGGGATCAGCCTGACGAGGTGCGCACTGCGCACCCTACATGGCTCACCCTGATCCAGCCAACCCGAGTTGCACCCGGATCGCCCGCTCCACCTGCTTGAGGTCGTCGGAAGACAGCGCGTCCAGGCGTTCCTTCAGGCGCGCCTTGCTGACCGTGGCGATCTGGTCGGCCAGCGCCTGCGCTGCTCGCCGTTGAGCGTCACGTAGGCCTCGCTGGGATAAAGACGGTCAATCTTGCTGGTGATGGGGACGACCTGCACCCGGTTGAGGTAACGGTTGGCCAGGTCGTTGCTGACGATGACGGCCGGGCGGGTCTTGCGGATCTCGCCGCCCAAAGAGGGCTCGAAATCGACCCACCAGACCTCACCGCGCTTCATCCGCCGTGTCCCCGATCAGTCCTTCGGACCATTCCAGCGCTTCGGCCTCGCGCGCCTCGTCGGCCGCCATCTCCCGATAGGCGGCTTCCATGTCCTCGGGACACACGAGCGGGCGAGCCAGGTCCTCGAGGAACCGGCTGATATGGCCGCGGCCGACGATGCGGTGCAGTCCTTCATAAACCGCTTCGTCGATGGTGATGGTGAGTTTCTTGTGCATGGTAAATTAATACGTATTGTCGTTTATACGTATTTTAGGGTTTCTTCTCAAGGGAACAAGTCCAAGAAGGTGCGCGGTGCGCACGCTATAGGGCTGCGACGGCATGGGTCGCAACGGCTTCGAGCGGCTGGTTTTTGGGGGGTGGGGTACCGCCGGCGCCAGTCGCTGGATCGCCCGACACGAGGTCAGGCCGACGGGATTCGGCGCCGATTCAAGTGGTCCGTTGACGCGTCGTCGCCCCGTCGTGGTTCATCGTAGGGCGGTGTCCAGATTACCGCGCTACGATGGGAAGATGGGGATCGGCTCAACCCAGAGCAGTGGCCAAGTATTGGAGTGGCGGCAGCAAGAGCATTTTCAGCAACTGGATCCCGATCAGGGGCAGGAGGGGGGAGAGGTCCAATCCTCCCATCGGCGGCAGTAAGCGACGGCCCTGGCGGAGCAACGGTTCGGTGAGGCTGTAGAGCAGCGACACCGCCGGGCTGAAGGGCAGGCGTCCGAACCAACTGAGGACCACGCGGATGAGGATGGCAAAGAAGAAGATGTTCAACACCAGGTCCAGGAGGTCGTGGACCGACCACACCAGCATTGCCGCGATGGGCAGGTTGGCGCTGCCCTGCAGCAAGAGGACGAGATAACCCGCCACGGTCTGTAGCACCAGCACCAGCACCAGGGAGGAGGTATCCACCCGGCCGATGGCCGGGATGAAGCGGCGCAGGAGGCGGAGCGGCGGATGGGTGATTTTGACCACGAATTGGGAGATCGGGTTGTAGTAATCGGCGCCGACCCATTGCAACAGGAAGCGCAGAATGACCGCGAAGATGTAAAGCCCGAACAGGGTTTCGATGAGAAACACCGCGGGCTCGATCAGATAGCCGAGATCCATCACATCCCTCCGAGTTCTTGGCAAAGTTCACCCGCCCGCGCATGCGCCGCCTTTACCGCCTCAGCGACCAGGCTGCGGAAGCCGCCGTCCTCGAGCACGGCGATGGCCCGCTCCGTGGTGCCCTGGGGCGAGGTCACGCGTCGTCGCAGTTCCGCCGGACCGTCCCTGGATTCGATGGCGATGCGCGCGGCACCGAGCGCGGTCTGCTGCGTCAGGAGCCTGGCGCCGTCCGGCTCCAGGCCGAGTTCGATCGCGGTCTGTTCCAGCGCCTCCATGAGCAGGAAGAAATAAGCCGGGCCGCTGCCGGAGACAGCGGTCACCGCGTCGAGGAGTTCCTCGCGTTCGACCCACACGGTAAGGCCGACCGCGCGCAGGATCGACTCGGCCGTGCTGCGTTGCGCAGCGGTCACCCGTTCGTTGGCGTGCAAGGCGGTGGCCGCGGACTTGACCAGGGCAGGGGTGTTGGGCATGCAGCGCACGATGGCCTGGCCACCACCCAGCCAGCGGTCGATGGCGGCCTCGCTGACGCCCGCGGCAACGGACAAGATGAGCGGCCGGGACCGAGCGACCACATCCGCGACCTCCTCGGCCACGGTGCGAAGAATCTGCGGTTTCACCGCAAAGATCAGGACCGCCGCGGTTTCGGCGACGGCCCGATTGTCCCGGCTGACGTGGACGCCGAAGCGGCTTGCCAATACCTCCAGTTTGACCGGGTCCACGTCGGACACCCAGAGATCCCGCGCCGCATATCCATCCGCCAGTAAGCCGCCCACCAGACTCGATGCCATGTTGCCCGCACCGATGAAACCGAGAGCCTTGTGTTTCATTCGCCTTGCCTCCTCTCAAGGAATTCGTCCCATAGTTTACCCCAGCCGGCCGATCGCCGTGATCGCACTGCCCGTATCCGCACCCGGCTCCATGCGCAGAAGGGTCGGCCCCTGGCAGGGGGAAGTTGGGCGCGTCACTTGACGCGGCCAGATGGGAAAAGCTAGTGTACAAAGCCCTACGCCGTCTCCGTGTGGTCCTGGCCGGCAAAATCCCCATGTTCACGCTATCCAAGCGGTTGTGCGCTCCCCTGATCGGAGCTCTCCTGTATGGGTGCTCGTTCTCTTACAGTTCCGAGAGTTCGGTCAAGGCTTCGGCGAGTCCCTTCGTCTCGTCTTCGCAGGTATTCGAGTCGAGTTCGTCCAGCTCGCGGTCGTCGCAGAGCCGAAATTCACGTTACCAGAACGAGGTCCGCAAGTACTCGGCGGAATTCGCCGCTTCCGGCAGCACCGACAGCGTGGCGTTTTACGCGCGCCTCAGCCGTCTGGCGCAGGATTACGGCATCAGCTCTTGGGACCAGGACAAGGCGACCTATGTCGCGATCGGCAAGGGACTAGCCGACGCCGATCTTGATCGGCCTCGCTACGAAGCGCTGCGCGATGCGCTGTCCGGAGGCGATCCGAGGCGCATGGAGTACATCGAGGAAGGGTACCGCTGATCCGGCCTGCGCCGACTACGGGTGTAGCGAGGGTGAGACGCTTACGATCGACCCGGTGGGCGGTTCTCTTGTGCCTGGTGGCGTGCGTGGCCCCGGTCAGTGCCGGGGATCCCCAGACTGAGTTCGCCTATCTCTATCTCGATGCCAACGAAGGGCAGGCCGCCGGCGGCCACGCGGCGATTCGTTTCGGCGACGAGGTCTATCATTTCGAGTTCGTCGACGGGGGCCTGCTCCGCGCGGTCCGGGAAACCTTCGAACCGTTCCGCGCGCTGTACACGGAAATCGAAAACCGTACCCTGCACCTCAGCCGCGTCGCGGTCTCCCGCGAAACCTATGAGGCCTTGCACAGGCGTTTCGCAGAGCGATTCGAAAGCCAGACGGCGGCGATGGCAGAGTTCGAACGGCTGCGCCGGGATCGCGAGCTGCTCGAAATCCTCGCCCGGCAGCCTGCGGAGCTTAGGCTCGAAATCCCGGGTCTGGGCTTGTTCGAGCCGGAATATCCGGGACGGCGCGAGGATCCGGGGCTCGCCGAATTGCGCGAACTCGCCATGGTTCGCTACGGAGTGGAGAGATTGGCGCAGAATGCGACCAGTATCCGCCGCGCCATCGAGGCGCTCGACCCGGATTCTGCCGTTGCCGCGCAAACCAGTTCCGCTTCCTGGCGTTACTCCTTCGCCGATCGCTACCACGACCTCCATGCCTGGTTGGAGGTCTACGCCTTGGTGCGGCGCGCGGCGCCGCTCCGGCCGGGGGCTTATCGCGTGTTCCCGGAAAACGGTCTGAATCCGGGCGAGTCCGCGGCCCTGAGCCGGCTGCGGGAGCAGTTGCGCGAAAGCATCGTGACGGCGCTCGGGAATCCGCGTCCGGAGCAGGGCCCCGGCCTACTCGTCGCCCTGGCGCGGCTACAGGTATTGGACAAGAGCCTGAAATACGGTCGATTCGTGTTCCTCGACACGCTGGCGGGCGCTCCGGCCGAGGAGCTTCCCTGGCAGCGCGCGGCACCGTTCTTCCTCGCCGCCGACCGCGAGTTCCGCGAGCTTCGACGGGATCTGGCGGAGACCGCTTCGGCGTCGGAACTCACTTATGCCCTGCTCGAAAACGCGGCCAACCGCCTCGGGGTGACCCGTGCGGCGCTGAAGTGGAAGGTGCCGTTCCGGATGTTTGCCGCAGAGGTATGGCTGCCGCGGCAAGCCTGCCCGCCGCGGCACGTCGTGATCCCGCGCCGGAGCCGGGAAGACTTCCGGCAGGCGGCGGAACGCCTGCGGCAACGGCAGGAAGCCGAGGCGACGCGGCTCGAGCAGACTTACCACTATGGGCTCTTGACGCAGAATTGCGTCACGGAGATCTTCCGCACCCTGGAAGATGGAGTCGGGGGCCACGAGCGGGAGCGGCTCGGCGGCCGGGTCGCTCGTTCCCCGTTCAACGCCATCCCGTTCGTTTCCGCCCGGAATGTGGAAGCGCAATATCGCCTGCTCGATTCCTTCGATCTTCCCTCCCGTCGTGCCCGTTATCTTTCCGGCTTGGATGCCATGGCGCGATTCGCCGAACTTACTTCTTTCACCTCGGCGATTTACCGCCCGAACCCGGAGGATTCGTTTTTCGTGTTCTTTACGGACCGGCCGGTTTGGGCGCGGCCCCTGTTCGGCGCGGTCAACCTTGCTGCCGGCAGCGTCGAGGCGCTGGTCGGATTCTTCACCGGCCCCTTCGATTCCGGCCGGACGCTTCGCGCCGGCCTGCGCGGGGTCTTCGTCAGTCTGCCGGAACTCGTTTTTTTTAACATTCGCAAGGGGACGTTTCCGCTGGCCATTCGCCAGTGACCGGTCACCGGTCTGTCTGCCGTGGCCCAGACAGGCGCAGACGGGCGGCGCTCGCCCGAGTGCGCTGAAGCTCAACCGGGCCAGCGCCAATTCACGATTTCCGGCGGGTCGATGCCGTGTTCATGGGCGTAGTGGAGGCAACCGATCTGCAGATTGCGGAATTTTTCCTTGGCGTGGGCGCCGGCGACGCTGAGTTTCGGCACGCGGTCGATGACGTCGATGGCCAGGCTGAAGCGGTCGATCTGGTTGTTGATGGCGAGTTCCAGCGGGGTATTGATATTGCCCTTTTCCTTGTATCCCCGCACGTGCATGTTGCGGTGGTTGGTGCGCCGGTAGGCGAGGCGGTGGATCAGCCAGGGATAGCCGTGGAAGTTAAACACGACCGGTTTGTCCAGCGTGAACAGGCTGTCGAAATCCCGGTCCGGCAGCCCGTGCGGATGCTCGCTGGGCGGCTGCAGCTTGAACAGATCGACGACGTTGATGAAGCGGATCTTGAGCCGCGGAAATTCGGCTCGCAGCAGGGCCGTGGCCGCCAGTGCTTCCTGGGTCGGGATGTCGCCCGCCGCCGCCAGCACCACGTCCGGTTCCTCGCCCTGGTCGTTGCTGGCCCAGTCCCAGATGCCGATGCCCTTGGAACAATGGATGATCGCCCGCTCCATGTCGAGATACTGGAGATGCAGTTGCTTGTCGGCGACGATGACGTTGACGTAGTTCTCGCTGCGCAGGCAATGGTCGGCGACCGACAACAGGCAGTTGACGTCCGGCGGCAGATAAATGCGGGTGACGGCCGAACTCTTGTTGACCACGAGGTCGAGAAAACCCGGGTCTTGGTGGGTGAAGCCGTTGTGGTCCTGGCGCCAGACCGTCGAGGTGATCAATAGATTGAGGGAGGCGACATTCGCCCGCCAGGGGATCTGGTTACAGATCGACAGCCATTTCGCATATTGGTTGAACATGGAGTCGATGACATGCACGAAGGCCTCGTAGGTCGAGAAGAAGCCATGCCGCCCGGTGAGGAGGTACCCTTCCAGCATGCCTTCCATCGTATGCTCGCTGAGCATCTCGATGACCCGACCCCAAGGGTCGATGCGGGTGCCGTCCGCGTCCTCCGGCAGATAGTCCTCGATCCAGAACTTGGGGCTGGCCTCGTAGATCGCGTCCAGCTTGTTGGAGGTGGTTTCGTCCGGCCCGAACACCCGGAAGTTGTGCGGATTCTTGGCCATCACGTCGCGCAGGAACAGGCCCAGGCTGCGGGTGTTGGGCGCCTCGGTCTGCGCCGGTTTTTCCACGGCGACGGCGTATTGCCGGAAGTCGGGCAGGCGCAGGGCCTGTTTCAGCAAGCCGCCGTTGGCGTGCGGATTCGCCCCCATGCGGCGGGTTCCGGTCGGTGCCGCCGCCCGGATCTCGGGGCGCGGAGCGCCGTGGTCGTCGAACAGTTCCCGGGGCCCGTAGCTCAGCAACCACGATTCCAAAAGTGCCAGGTGCTCCGGGTTGGTGCGAACATCCGTGATCGGCACCTGGTGGGCGCGCCAGAACCCCTCGATGCGGTGACCGTCGACCAGCGCCGGAGCGGTCCAGCCCTTGGGCGTCCGCAGCACGATCATGGGCCAGCGCGGTCGCCTCGGTGAGGCGCCGGCGCGGGCTTGCTGCCAGATGGTGCGGATCTCTTCCAGGCAGCGGTCCAGGGTCGCCGCCATGGCTTGGTGCATGGATTCCGGTTCCGAACCTTCCACGAAGTAGGGCGTGTACCCCAACCCCCGGAACAGGGACTCCAGCTCCTCGTGGCTCACCCGCGCCAGCAGGGTCGGATTGTCGATCTTGTAGCCGTTGAGGTGCAGGATCGGCAACACCGCCCCATCGCGCGCCGGATTGAGGAACTTGTTGATGTGCCAGGAAGTCGCCAGGGGGCCGGTTTCGGCTTCGCCATCCCCGACCACCGCGGCGACGATCAGGTCGGGGTTGTCGAAGGCCGCGCCGCAGGCGTGCGAGAGGACGTAACCCAGTTCGCCCCCTTCGTGGATCGAGCCGGGGGTTTCCGGCGTACAGTGGCTGCCGACCCCGCCGGGAAAGGAAAAGTCCTTGAAGAACCTCTGCATTCCTTCCTCGTCCAGGGTCTTGTCGTGGTAGATCTCCGAGTACGTCCCGTCCAGATACACCGGGGCGAGTACGCCGGGCGCACCGTGGCCGGGCCCTGCTAGGAAGATCATGTCCAGGTCGTGGTTCCGGATGAGGCGATTGAGGTGGGTGTAGATGAAAGAAAGGCCGGGGCTCGATCCCCAGTGGCCAAGCAGCCGGTTCTTGATATGCTCGGGGGCGAGCGGTTGCCGTAGCAAAGGGTTTGCCTGCAGGTAGATCATGCCCACCGCGAGGTAGTTGCAGGCCCGCCAGAAGGCTTGGATTCTCTCGAGCTCGTCCGCGGCGAGCGGAGCCCCCGTCACGGTGGCGCGGGCAGGTCCGAATGCCGAGCTTGCGGGTGTCGCAAAAGGCGGGGTCGTCATCACAGGTACCTCCTGAAGCGTAACGGTTCGCGTTACCTTACACGGATCAGGCGAGGCAGTGCCACCTTCGCCTAGTTACGATGGCTTGGGTGTCCCCCGTGACGCGGGCGAAGACGCCCGGGAAAACCAACGGTAGATCAGGATCGCCGCGGTCGCCGCCACGTTGAGCGACTGTACCCGGCCGCAACCCGGGATCGTGACGATGGTTTCGCAAGCGGCGAGCGTTGCGGCCGGCAAGCCCTCTTCCTCGTTGCCGAGCACGAGCAGAGTTGGACGATCGTCCGCTGGCACCGCTTCGGGCGTTACGCCGCGCGGGGTCAGGGCGGTGCCGATGACCCGGTAATGCGGGCGCAGCCGTTGCAGCAGGGGTCCGCAATTTCGGATCGTGTGCACCTGCACGTATTCCAGCCCGCCTTCCGCGACCCGGTAAGCGGCATCTGACAGCCCCGCCTGGGCAGGATGATCGGAGAGGATCAGGTGATCGCCGCCGAAGAACGCCAGCGTGCGGGCGATGGCGCCGAGGTTGTGGGGATTGCCGACTCCGTCGAGCAGCAACAATGGGGTGCCGACCTGGGCCCAGCGTCGCGCCTGGCCGAAAGCGAAGGGCAGGAGCGGTTGCGGCCGCACCACGGCGACGATCCCGCCGTGGAGAATCGTGCCGGCGACGCGTGCCAGCTCGTCCGGCGGCAGCAGACGGTAGGGTCTGCGTTTGCGGGCTAGGAAAGCGCAGAAGGGGCCGGCTTCGGTCTTCCGGGAATCGTCATAATACAGCCGCAGCACCCGCTCCGGATCGTTCGCAAAAACCGCCGCGACGGCGGGGAGCCCAGCGATGCGTGCGACTTTCTCGGTTACGATTTCCGTTTCCTTGGGTGGCCGGGAACGCGGGGGAGCCTTCACCGACCTTCCCCTGCGCTTGCCCCCTCCCCGGGACTCGCTCCCGCGGGGCCTACTGTGCGGGTGAAGTTGGGCCCAAGTTCCCTCCCGGCGAACGTGTCGAGTCCCCCGCGCGCCTGCCCCTCCAGTTCTGCAGCCGCCGGGGGAGAGGCCGTTCCTTCCTCTCCGCCGCGGCGCAGTGCTCGCAAGGCTTCCAGGTTTTCCTCGGCCTTGGCGTAATAACTGTCCGATGCCTCGATCGCCTTGCGGAAATACTTTTCGGCGCACGCATGATCCTGATTCATCATGCAAATATAGCCGACGTTGTTGTAAGCCGCGGCGGATGGCATAAGGCGCGCAAAATAATAGTATGCGGTCTCGTAGCGGCCTTCCCGCGCCTCGATCAGGGCGAAATTTTCCAACCCGCGCCGGTAGTTCGGATCCAGCGCCAGGGATTCCTTGAGGTACCGCCGCGCACCCGCCAAATCTCCGGCGAGATAGCTGGAATAGGCCAGGTTATTCAGAATGGAAACCGACTGCGGGTTCAAGGCCAACGCCTTTTGATAGTGGGCGGCCGCTTCGTAGTGATCGCCTGCAAGATCGGCGAGGACGCCGAGCCCGTTTAAGGAGGCAGGGCGCTTGGGGTCGGCGGCCAATGCCTCGCGGAAATAACGCTTGGCTTCCTCATAGCGCCGGGCATGGAGGCTGATCAAGCCGAGCTGCTCGTTGGCGACGGCGTGGTGGGGGTTCTTCTGCAGGATGGTCTTGTAAGCGAGATCGGCCAATTTTCGATCGCCGCGGCGTTCGTAGAGATAGCCGAGTTTTTCCAATACGCCGATGTTTCCGGGATCGAGGGAATAGGCCCGCACGTAGTAGAGAATGGCACGGTCGAAATTTTCCTGCTGGAAGGCGCGGTCGCCGAGATTCTCCGCGTCCGCCGCGCTGGCGACATCGACGAGCATCTCTCCGAGCAGCTTGGCCTTGCCGTCCAGGTAGAGCTCGGAAAGATCGCTTTCCGGGGGTTTTCCTTCTTTCTTTTCCCAGTTCGCGCAGGAAGGCAAGACGAGGAGGAAGGCGAGGACCGGAACCGGCCATCGGATCCGGCTGGAAAAGGAATGCTCCATGGCGGGTTCGGCCCCGTCCATCACATGCCGCTGAAAGATTCCGCAAGGGAAAAGATGGCTGCGCCCACGGTGACGATGATGAAGGCTGGCAACAGGCAGAGCCCCAGTGGAAACAAGAGCTTCACCGTCAGTTTGGCGGCCTCTTCCTCGGCACGCTGGCGGCGTTTGTCGCGGAATTCCTCCGCGTAGACGCGCAGGCTCTCGCCGATGCTGGTGCCGAAGCGCACGCTCTGTCCGAGCGACGCCACGAACCCCATCATTTCCTCCACGCCGGTGCGGGTGGCGAGGTTGCCCAGCGCCGTGAAGCGGTCGACGCCGGCGTGGATTTCCGCGTTGACGAGCTTCAGTTCGAAGGCCATTTCCGGATAGCCGATCTCCATTTCCCGCGCCACGCGTTGCAGGCTCGCGTCCAGGCTGAGTCCCGCCTCGGTACAGACCACCAGGAGATCCAACAGGTCGGGCACGGCATTGCGTAATAACTGTTGACGATCCCGGACCTTCCGGTCCAAGAGGAAGCTCGGTGCCACATAGCCCACCGCCACCGCCAGGACTCCATACAACAGGAAGTCTTCCAGGGTCTTGCCAATCCACAACTCCACCACTCCGGTGGCAGTCAAGGCCACCACCACCATGCCGAGCATGCGCAGCGCCACGAACAGGGGGAGTGCTTGCGGCGAGCGATAGCCGGCCTGAACCAGCCGCTCCACCAGTTTGGTGCGCTCGGCCGGACGAGTCGGCTCGAAATACTGCCCGACCAAGACGAGGCGAGATTCCAGCCTTTGCAGGGGAGTTTGCCGCGGCCGGTCGGCGAGACCGAGCACGCGGCGGCGAACCGGATCGTAGCGTCGACTCCATACCATGAGCACCGCAAGCGTCACGACGAACACCGAGAGTCCCGCCAATCCCGCGATCCACAGTGCACCGTGTTCGGATTGCAGCAGCGAAAAGGACTCCACGGCTTCCTTCACACCTCGATTTTTACCAAGTAGCGAATCCAGACGATGCCCACGGTGACCAGTCCCCCCGCCGCTTCCAGCGCATAGACGCCGATCGGGTTCCGCAGCATGGCCCCGTAATAATCCGGGTTCATCCAGTAGAGGCCGCCGAACACCAGGAACGGCATGAGACTCAATACCAGGCCGCCGGTACGCCCTTCCGCGGTGATCGTGCGCACGTGGCGTTCAAACTTGAAGCGCTCCCGGAGCACCTTGCTGATCTTCAAAAGGATTTCCGAAAGATTACCGCCGGTGTCGCGCTGAATCAGGATGGCGGTAACCATGGCCATGAGACTCACGCTGGGAACCCGCAGCAGTAGCGTATTCAGGGCTTGCCCGAGTTCGCGGCCGAAGTGGATTTCTTCCAGGGTGATGCGGAACTCACGCGCGATCGGGTCCGGCATTTCCTTGGCGATGTGGGCCATGGCGACGTTGAAAGGGTGTCCCACCTTGAGGGAGCGGGCCATCAATTCCATGGCGTCGGGCAGTTGTTCCTCGAACCGGTCCAGGCGCTTGCTCCGATCCAGCCTAAGTTTCGCGAACGGCAGCGAAACTCCGACTGCGGCCGCTGCCGGAGCCACCCACCATTTGTGGAACCAGAATGGCGCGGCAAGGGCACCGAGGAGCCCGAGACCGAGGCTGAGCAGCGCCAGGGCATACGGCGGCATTTCCCAGCCCGCCCGTTCGATGCGGTCTTCCAGCCAAGACATTCCCGGCAGACGGTTCAACCACTGCTCGACGGGGGACAGGCGGCGCAGATCCTCCTGCCGCACCAGCGACGTGGTGCTCTGTCCGCTGGCTTGGGCGATCTGCACCAGCCGGTCGTGGAGCCTGCGCCGCTCGATACCTTCCGGTCCGAACGCCGGTACGATGATGAATTGCAGCACCACGAACACGACCAGGAAGACCAGCAGTACGAAGGAAAAAAGTCCGGCGTCCACGTTCGCCCTCTTTGCTCAGGTCTCGTCCTGGAAGTCTGGATCGTACCAGCGCAGGTCGGTTTCGTATCCACGTTTGAGGAAACGTTCGTTGCATTTCGGCACGATGCCGGTGGCCCGGTGTTCCCCCAGGATGCTGCCATCCTCGTCCAGACCCCTGCGCTCGTAACGAAAAATTTCCGACATGGTGATCACGTCTCCCTCCAGACCGGCGATTTCGGTGACGCTCACGACCCGGCGGCGGCCATCCTCCATCCGTTCCAGTTGCAGGATCACGTGGATGGCGGAGGCGATCTGGGCGCGGACCGCTCGCACCGGCAAATCGAAACCGGTCATGGAGATCATGTTTTCGATCCGCGCCAGGGCGTCCCGCGGCGTGTTCGCGTGTACTGTGGTCAACGATCCGTCATGGCCGGTATTCATCGCCTGCAGCATGTCGAATGCCTCTTCGCCGCGCACTTCGCCCAACACGATGCGGTCCGGACGCATGCGCAGGGCGTTCTTCACCAGGTCCCGCTGGGTCACTTCCCCCTTGCCCTCGATGTTGGGTGGACGGGTTTCCAGGCGCACCACGTGATCCTGTTTCAATTGCAATTCGGCTGCATCCTCGATGGTGATGATGCGCTCGCTGTGCGGGATGAATTGCGACAAGGCGTTGAGGATGGTGGTCTTGCCGGTACCGGTGCCTCCAGAAATCAGCACATTCAGGCGGGCCCGCACCACCAGCTTCAAAAATTGCGCCATGGCTTTGCTCAGCGCCTTGCGTACCACCAGGTCATCCAGACTCATCCGATCGCGGATGAAGCGGCGGATGGAAAGCACCGGACCGTCGATCGCCAGGGGCGGAATGACGACGTTGACGCGCGAACCGTCCTTGAGACGAGCATCCACCATCGGCGAAGACTCGTCGACGCGACGTCCGACCGAAGATACGATGCGGTCGATGATCTTCATCAGCGCTTCGTTGTTGGGGAAACGGATCGGCGTCAGCTCGAGCCTGCCGAAGCGTTCCACGTAGACCCGACGGGCACCATTCACCAAGATGTCCGACACCGAGGGTTCCGCCAGGAGTGGTTCCAGCGCGCCGAGCCCGAGGATCTCGTCCTCGATCCGATGCACCACTTTTTCCTTGGACTCTGCGGTCAGGGGGCTCGAAATCTCTTCGCAGATCGTAAAAGCCGTCTCCCGGATTTGGCTTCGCGCTTCGGCGGGATCGAGGCTGGCGAGCAGGGAGAGGTCCATCACCTCCAGGAGGCGCCGGTGGATCCGTTCCTTGTATTCGAGCTCCCGGTCCGACAAGACCGGCAGCTTCAAGGGCGGATGCGATTTTTCCGCCCGCGCGCGGGGAGATTCGTGCTTCCGGGACGGATGCGGCTCCGCCTCTTCTTCGCGGGCGCGGAGATGGGGAGGGATCGCTTCTTTCTCGATCCGTTCCAGGCGTTCGCGGATCTTGCTCGATAGCGTCATGGGTGTGCTCCGGTCAGCGGGCAAAGGCGAACAGACGGTTCAGGAATCCGCGGCGAGATTCCGTCCGCTTCATGCCGGTGAATTCCCGCGCGAAATCCTCCAAGGCGCGGCTCACCGGCGACTGCGGCGCGTAGACACTGATCGGCTTGCCGAGATTGGCGGCCGCGCTGGCATTCTTCCAGTCGTTGGGAATGGTCAGGATACGCTCGTGGTGCAGGGTTTCCGCAATGTCTTCCACCGTCATCGGACTCCTAGCATCGAAGCGGTTCAACACCACCCGGAGGCGATTGGGCGGAATCTCCAACTCGTTACGCAGGATGTTGATGAGACGCTTGCAGTCGCGGACATGAGCGACCGACTGCTGCATCACCATCAGGATTTCGTCGGCATCCGCGAGCACCAGGCTGGAGACGCCGTCGATGTAACGCGGCACGTCGACGACGATTTCCGCATAAGACTGGCGGGCAATCTGCAGCAAACGTTCCAGCCGCGCGGTCTGGATTTCACCGGGGAGGATGAACTCGTGCACCGGGTTGGCGAGGAGATGGAGCCCTTCCGGGTGCTTTGTCATATAGGCTTCCAGGGCGGGGGCATCGAGCTCGTTGATGTGGTCGATGATCTCCCGGATCGAATACTTGGCTTCCACGTCCAGGTCGATCGCGAGGCAACCGAACTGGAAATCGAAATCCATCAGCACGGTCTTGAAACCCAGGGGTTTTACCAAAAGACAAGCGAGATTGATGGCGAGAAAACTCGCCCCCGACCCGCCCCGGGCATTGATCAGGACGGTCAGCCGGCCGCCCTTGCCGAGGTGTCCGGCACGTTCTTTCAGGATCTGCCGCACCGCCGCGAGGATTTCGCTCGGTACCAGCGGCTGCACGAAGAAGTCCCTGGCGCCTGCCTGCATGGCCCGCCGCATCAGGCTCAGGCTGTCTTTCGGTCCGATCACCAGGGTCGGCGGCCGCAGCGAGGCGGGTTGGTCCGCCAACAGCCGCAGTTCCGCATCGGCCTCCTTGCTGTCCGCACTGAGGAGATACAGCATCACGTCCGGAAACTGCGTGAGACCCAGCAACGGATTGTCCATGGCCGAAGCCATCACTCGGATCTCGAATTCCAGCCCGAGAACGCCTTCGAAAATGGCGGCGACGGCCTCGGCTTCACGCCGGCTTTGGCCGGCGATCAGGATGTGGGTTTTGTTCGGACTCATCCGGGCGGCGCCTTCGTTCGTTGGGTGGCAGTCGTTTCGACCCGTGGGTCGGGAATGAACCAGGACCGCGCAAGCGTGGGCCGGGGGTCGGCCAAGCACCGCTGATCGATCAAGAGCCCGGCGCACGTACGTTCGTCAATGATCAACGTCGATGTATCTCCGTTCCGAAACCACATGAGTCGTCATGATATTAGCATTGCCGTGCGGGCGATAGGACGGCTGGGTGGTCCGTGTCAGAAAACGATCACCATCCGGGACGTGGCGGTGAGATTCAGGACGGGGAGCCGGAACAGGGGCACGACGAAGGTAAAGGGCACCGCTACAGTCACCTGCACCCGCGATCCCGGATCGTTGTTCCCGTCCGGCCAGGTGGTGGTCACGGCGGCCGAGCGGAGACCGGCGATGGTCCGTACCCGAGCCCGGACGTCGGCGTCCGTGGCCGGGGTGGAGCTGGTCGAGCCATGTACCATGGCGAAGCGCGTGCCTTCGCGCGCGCCGTACGCGGCGGAGCCGTAGACCCAGATCGCATGGCTGAACTCGATGAGGCTGAAAAGCAGCGCGAAAAACAGCGGCAGGACCAGGGCGAATTCCACGACTTGGGCACCGCGTTCCCGGCGCCGGGCCGGGTTGTCCCTTCGCCGGTAGGGAGTGTTTCCGCTCCTGGTCCAGGATCCCCCCATGCGCATCTCTCATTCCGCCAGGGATGGGCGCTGCAGCAGATTGAGCGGAAAGTTGCCCGGCAGCGGCTGCGGGAGCGCCACGGTGACTTGACTCGAATTCCCGACCGACAGGCTCTGCGCAAGGATCGCTCCGGTAATCGCTTGCGGGCTGCTGCCGGTGATTTGCAGCGCCTGCGTCGGAAAGTACAGGATACCGGTGAGACTCACCGCGCTGGAGAGGGTCATCGGGTTGGTAGCGGGGCCTAGGCTCCGGTCCTGAAAGAACAAGATATGCGCCAAGGTCCCCGTGGTCGGCGCGCTGAGCACCACCGGTCGGTTGGGATTGACCGAAATCACGATCGGTCCAACGGGATAGGTGCCGTCCCCCGTATTGTAGAAGGTCACGCCGGTCCCGGAAACCGATCTTGGGTTGTTCACCACCATCCCTCCCCCACGGAGGACGTAGGTCCCTGGCCTGAAGGTGGCCCGGCAGTTGTTCGACAACCGGATGCCGCGGTTGGCGAGGTTGGTGCAGTACACGCCGGGGTCGTAGGTCCGCGTCCCGGAAGTACAAGCCGCGATGTTGGTGAAGTCGCAGCCGCCTATGGCCGGCGGTTGCAGACTCTGCAGCGGATCGGGCTCTGCCGGCACGCCCGTCTGCGGTGTGGGACTCACCGTGCCGCCGCTTGCCAGGCGGTAGCCGCCCACGACGGAGATTTCCTGTGCGGTCACGTTCGAGCTGTTGGCGACATAGAGCGCCTCGGGATCCCCTGAGTTGACCATGATGCCGCAATTCGAAGCCGTCACCCTGGAATTGGAGGTCACTTGAAGCGCCCGCGGCAACGTGGTTGGGTCCAACTGGTGAATGCAGGTGGGCCGGGTACGCGAGCCGGCCACGGCGCGTGCGGAAACCGTCACCGAACTTGTCCCGAGCCAGAAATGGGGGCGCTGGGGTTGGCTGACAATCACTTCGGCATAGCGGGCATTTCCCGCAAAGTCCCCGCTCGTCGGCGGTTGGTTCACCGTCACCGTGACGCCGGAAGTCCCATGGGTGAAGCCGTTGGCAGTGGTGGCCTCGCGCGCGGCCGTCACCGCGAGGCCGGCATTGCCGCGATAGATCTCCAGGGCACCGGCGAGAGCTCCCGCGTCCGCCGCCGTCTGCATGCGCTGGCGCGCGTCGTAGAACGCGCCCACGTCGAGCGCCAGGGCCAGGAACAGCATCAAGACCGGCAGGCTCAAGGCGAGCACGACGAGTACCGCGCCCTCCTGTGGCGAGGGTCGAGGGAGGGATTCGCCCAGTTTTCGTGGGGAGTCCCGGTGCCTCATTGCACGCGCAACTCCGCATTCCGCTGCAGGGGGAGCGGCGAACTTCCGGGAATGCGGAGAAACGAGGCGGCAAATGTCTTGGTCACCGTTACCCGCACGCTCATGCGGGGAGGCGAGTAGCCGCCGGAGCAGGTCAAGGTTCCCGGACAGGTGCAACTCGAGGTACACACGGCCGGCACGGTCGGTACGGCCGATGGCCCTGGACAGGTGCAGTTCACGGCAACCGTGACCTCGCCCGTAGAGAGACCGATGTTCTGTCCCTCCTGGCTCGCGGCTTGCCGGATGCCGCTGGTATCGGCAGCCGTGGTCTGCGATTGCGCGCCGTAGACGGTGCCGGCACGCGCCGCCCCCGACAAGGTGATGGCCCAGTACATGACCCGTCCGAAATCGGCCGCCGCCAATACCAGAAGCAGGAGCAGGGGAACGGTGAAGGCGAATTCCACGGTGGCGGAGCCACTGCTCGCCCCATGCCCGAACCTCCCCGACCGTTCAACCACCCGTGCCGCCAGTACCACCGCCACCGCCTCCGCCGGCGCCGGAACCGGTCAGGCTGGGCAGTTGCTGGAAGATGCTGAAGGACTGGATCTGGTTACGCTGTTGTTGGGTTGGTGCTCGGTACTCCCGGAGGACGCGCTGCCCCAGGGGTCCGTCCAGTTCCTTCGGAGGTTCGGCGGCGGGATACAGCGCCGCTTGCGGGTCCTGGATCTGCTGTGGCAGGACCAGCGCCACGGTCGAGCCGAGCTGGCGGTCCAGTGCCACAGGGTCCGGGTCCCACACCGGATCGCCGGCGCAGGCCGCGAGGACCCCTGCAGTGACCGCCGCGAGGACGAAGATCGATTCGGCAGTTTTCATGGGCGGCTCCTCAATTCACGTCATGGCCGAAGCTCCCTTCGAGTCCTCCGCGAACGCGGGATTCGAGGGGACGGATGTTCTGATAGGGCCGGACGTTGCGGGTCACGCCCTGCATCTTGCCCATCAGATAGAAATCCACGTCGTCCGGCTCGATGAAATCATCCGTAGGCAGGCGGATTTCGTCTCTGGGGACCGGTCGGGCCAGGTGCGGTGTGGCGAAGATCACCAACTCGGTTTCCCGCTTTTGGAACTCCTGGCTGCGGAACAAGGCGCCCAGCACCGGTAGATCACCCAGGCCGGGAAAACGGCTATAAGCCTCGCGCGTGTTGTTGTCGATGAGTCCGGCGATGGCAAGAGTCTGGCCGTCCGCCACTTCCAGGGTGCTGGAGGTCATGCGCGTGCGCAGTGAGGGCACGGCAAAGGACTGGTTGGTATCGGGAACCCGAATGATGGCGGAGGCTTCGTTCGACAGCTCGCTGACCGAGATGTTGGTCTTCAGGTTGATGCGCCCGGAATCCAGCACGACCGGCAGGAACTCGACGCCGACGCCGAAGGTCTTGAATTGCACGCTGATGGCGCCGAAGGCCCCGGCGCCGCCTTGCGCAACCGGAATCGGGAACTCCCCTCCGGAAAGGAAGGAAGCCTTTTCCCCGGTCTGCGTCGTCAGCGTCGGCTCCGCCAGCAACTTGACCAGGCCATTGTCTTTCGCCGCGTCGATGGTGAGACTCACCAGCCGTTCGCCGTTGAAATAGCTCAGAAACGCTCCCGCGCCCTGCAGGGCGGGAAACAAGCTCGCCGGTGTGATCGTGGTGGGAAGAGTGGTGATGGTCGGATTGAAGCCCGGGATGCTGCCACCCATGGCACCGGGACCGGCGATGCCGCCGCGGACATCGCCGCCCAGTTCGGCATAACGGAACTTGACGTCCAGCCGCTTCAACAGGGTCCGCGCCACTTCGGCCACCTTGACTTCCAGCATCACTTGCTGGGCTCCACCCACCGAGAGCAGGTTGACGATGGGACCGGCGGCCGGATCGGCACCCGGCGTCGTTCCTCCCGCGGCGCCCGTGCCGCCGGTGGCGTCGTCGAGGAATCCCTGCGCCAGCCGGACCGCCGCATCCAGCTTTGGCAGACTGGAAACCGTCCCGCTCAATACCAGTTTCTTGCCGGAAGAGATCACCCGGATGTTTTCGCCGGGCAAGGCCTGATGCAGCTTGAAGCGTATCGTTTCGAGGTCGTGGGTGACGGTGATGTCGATGGTGTTGAACACCTTGCCTTGACGATTCCAGAGCAGGATGTTGGAAGTGCCGAGCTTGTTGCCATGGACCAGGAGTTTCCGCGGGCGGACGAGGATGACTTCGGCGATCTCCGGGTTGGCCATGGAGATCTTGTCGACGTCCTGGGTCACGTCGATGTAGATGGCTTTGTTCTGGGAGACTTCGAAGCGCTGGTGCACGAGCTCCGCTTCCAGGGAGGCGGCCGTGGCGGTCCGGACGCTCCAACCCAGGAGGAGCATTGCCGTGGTCCAGGCGAACCTCGGGAAGCGGAAGCCGATGCGGTGTCGCTCAGTTCGGTTCCAGGACATCGGGGCAAGTGCTCTCGTTCTCATCCTTGTTCTCGCATTTTTCGATCCGTCCACCGTCCGCCGTCCAGCGGAATACCGTCACCGGCGCCGGCACGGGATCTTTCACTTTGCGTTCTTCGTCACGGTGAGGGGTTACCGTCTCCATCTCCGGTTCGGGCGTCGGCTCGCGCTCGTCGCGTGGATTGCGCAAGGTGAAATGCAGAGGTCCGGTGCGGGCTGCCGCGGCGATCATTTCCGCCTGTTGCGGCGTGACTTCCAGGGTCAGGGCGCGAGGTACGATGGGGTTGGCCTTTTCCGGGGAGGCTTCCTGATCGATCGCCAAGACCTTGAGGTTTCCCAACAGGGTACGTGCCCTGCCGTCCGGCCAGACCACCAGGAGATCCACCCGGTTACCGGGGAGGATGAAACCGGCGCCGCCGGCCACGTCATCCACACGCACGGTGATGGCGCGCATGCCCTCTTGGATCATCGCCGAAAGCAGGCTGCCACTCAAGTTTTCGGTGACCCGATCGCGGGCGATCGGGTCACCGGCGATGAACGAGCGCAGCGCGTACTTGCCCACCACGTCCTCGACCTTGTCATACGTCCCACGCGGCAGGGCCGTTCGCGTGCATTGCTCTAGGGCGACCTGCTGCGCCTTGATCTTCTCCGCGTAACCGATGTCGTACACCGCGACCACACACGGGACCGTGGCCGGTCCCGAGGCAGCGGTCTGCGCCTGGGTCTGGATCCAGAGCTTGGCCAACCAGGCAGCCGCGAAGGCAAGCAGGAGGGCAAACAGGATCAGCCCGAGGTGGCGACTGTTCATGGTGGGGCCTCCTCCGCTCCCGAATCCACGAAATAAGTCCGCCAAGCGTTTGCGATCGACTCGGCGTCGATCCGCGCGGCACCATCACGGTAGCGGCTGAGATCCGCGGCCAGGCCGATGAGGTCACGGGGATGGCAGGGAAGCATGGACCGCCGCTCCTGGCGGTAACGGTCGAACACCTGCGTCAGCACTTCCTGCTCGAATTCGAGCCCCCGCGTGGCGAGTTCTTGACGCCAGATGGCGAGGTACTCCAAGCGGCTCACCGGTTCGAACCGGATTTTATAGCCCAATCGCCTCAGGAAGGCCGGATCACTCAGATCGAGCGGGTTCAGATTGGTCGAAAATACCAGCACGACGTCGAACGGAATCGGGAACCGCACCCCGGTTTCGAGGGTGAGATAGTCCACCCGTTCCTCCATCGGTACGATCCAGCGGTTCAGCAGGTCGACCGGAGCGACGCGCTGGCGACCGAGGTCGTCGATGATGTACATGCCGTTGTTGGCCTTGCAGTGTACCGGTGCCTGGGTCAGCCGGGTCGCCGGATCATACCGTAATTCCAACATGTCGAGGGTCAGTTCGCCTCCGCTCAGGACCACCGGCCGTGGGCAGCGGACATAGCGCGGATCGTGGCCCTCGTAGCGGATTCCCACGGCGGAATCGTCGCTCATGAGCGGGCGATGCACTGTTGGATCGAAGAAACGAATCACGCTGTTTCCCACCGCGATGGCATGCGGTACGAGAATGGCATCGCCCAACAGTCGGGCCAGCTTCCGGCATATGTAAGTCTTGCCGGTGCCAGGCTCGCCATAGATCAGAAGGGCGCGGTCGGAATTGAGGGCCGGCCCCAGCCGGTCGCGAATCTCTTCCGGCAGCACGACGTCCCGGAACGCCGCTTCGAAGCGCTCGCGGGTGACGGCAAAGCGCCGCACCGATTGTGCCTCCACCATGCGCACGTATTGTTCCAACGGCACTGGTGCCGGACCGAGATAGCCGGACTTGGCGAAACCGTCCGACGCCAGCGTGCGCCCCGCGTCGGTCAGCCGGTAACGCAGTGCCAGGCTCAATTCGCTCGGCGCCAGCACTTCCACAAAGCTGTGCCAGCGGAGTTCGTCGAGCAGCGTTTCCACGATCGTTCCCGTGAGGGCCATCTTTGCCGCCAGTTGCGCCAGGGTTTGAACCCCTTCGTGGTAAAGATGCTTTGCCACGAGTTCGAGCAGGAAACTCTGCGCTAGCCCGGTGTCGGAAATGTTCTGGGGTCGTGCCGACAAAACCTCGGGCGACGGATTCGCGTCGGCATCGGTCACAGGCATGCGTTCATCTCGCAAGCTCGGCCAAGAGCATACGGCACTGCCCAGGAGGGCCGGGGGGAAAGGGAGATGCGTGGTCCGCAAGGGGAGTGGTATCTCATTCCCGCGGCGGTCAGCCACCCATGTCCCCGGCAATGGAATTTCGTCCCGCATGTTCCTTCATCCCGGGTAGGGCGGCGATCATCGCCCACGATCGGCGACTTGCGGAAAAACAAAGGCGGTTCGACACCGCCTTTGTTATAGAGGGACTCGTCTCCCGGCCGCTAGACGGAAGGGATCTTCAGCTTCAGCCCGTGGCGTTCGATACCTGCTGGGCGATGTTTGTGAGCGCGTTGTTCGAGGTAGATCCCAGAAAACGCAAACCACCAGCGATCGCAACGACCAGAATCGCCACCACGATCACCCATTCCACGGTCTCAGCGCCTTCTTGTGCTTTGAACAGGGAGCGGATTTTTTTACCCATGTTGTTCTCCTTTTTTTAAGGTATGTTTGAAACGGAATCGCGGGCCCCGAAAGCGCCGGTCGAGCGACACGCTTTCTCCCCCAATAGCCGGACGGCGAGCACGCCGCCACTCCACTGCATTATGTAGCCCTTTAGAGTCACTACGTCAAGGGGAATGCGGGCTCCGCCGCACGTGAATCACTGCCAGGTCATCCTGAAAACGGCGCTCCCAATCCGGCAGGCGATCGAGAAGAGCCACGGCCGGACTTTCCTTGCCCAGCAGAGTCCACTCGATC
>DATMAX010000045.1:0-26770 GCA_035559395.1 Methylococcus sp.
CGCCCGCCGCAGATAAAATTGGGCCAGGGAAAAACGCCTCCCCTCGATCTCCTTGCGCAGAATGGAGGTGATCAAATACCCCGAGATCACGAAAAAAATATCGACCCCGATGTATCCTCCCGGCAGCAGAAAGGGATTCGCGTGGTACAGGACCACGCTCATCACGGCGAGCGCACGGAGCCCGTCGATGTCCGGCCGATAAACGAGCACCCGATGGTCAACGGAGGGCAATCCTTCGATCCTGACACGCGATTGTCGTCTGCCGTGAAACGAGGGTTTTCGCTCCCGGCTTTCAGCCCGATCGGGCTCTTTCACTCGACTCCACATGGTTCCTCGTCCCCAGTCCTCCAACTCGCATCGGATGCCCATGGGCGTTTTCCCCACCTCACCCAGCGGTTCTGCTCCGCATTCTCCTTCATTCCGATTTCCGTTCCCGACCCCGGGCTCGGTATGTCGGCAGAAAGTCGGTACCCGCGCCGGTCTGATCCACCAATCCCAGAGGCTCGCGAACCGTGCGCGCGGCAGCCCGAATCACCGCATCCAATCCCGGCACGGTTTGGTATTCCCCGATTCGATGCAGCGGCACCCAGCGCGCCTCGCTGACATCCCCGCCCGGTCGGAGGAGTAACGCATCCGTGCTCTCGGGCCGCCCCAGGAAATCCACGATCACGTAGTGGAATCCTTCGACCCGCCGTTCGACCAAGGCGACGATCGGCCCCAGCACGATGCGAATCCCGGTCTCTTCGAATACCTCGCGACGGCATGCCGCCTGCAGGGGCTCTCCGAACTCCTGACGCCCGCCGGGCAGCGACCAAAGACCGAGCGCCGGCGGCTGACCCCGCCGGATCAGCAGCACTCGGGAAGCACCATCGAGAACGACCGCGCCCACGCCGATCTGAGGCGCGTCCTGCATCGGAATGGGGGATTCGGTTTGTCGGTTTTCGGTCATGAGCAATTTCGTGAATAAGGCACTTGCTCACCCCATCCCTCATCCTTTGGGACCAATCCGCCGGGAGCGGATGGGGTCGGGCGAAGCCCGCCCGGAGGATTGCGGGCAGGATGGCCCGGAAACACTGGGGATTGGGGGCCCGCTCTGCGGGCCCGGTTCGTTCCCGACGAACGGGTCCCACAGTGTACACACGGTTCTCCTTTGTGCTATAAAGCCGGCGGCCCTCGGGCCCGGCGCAGGATCATACCCCATTGATTTTGCATCATCCCCGACCGGTAGACCTTGCATTTCGGAATCTTTGAGGAAAGTGGTCATAGCAACATGGCAAAGCACAATTCGAAAACGATCCTAAATCTTATGAAAGCTGGCACCTGGACCACCATGCTGGCACTGGCGGGACTCCTCGGCGGCTGCGACAGTGGCGGAGGCTCCGGCTCGATGTCGGTGTCGTCCACCACAGAGGCGAAAATCAGCGGGAATGTGAGCAACGAAGCAGGGCCCATCACGCATGGGCGCCTGGAAGTAACCGACAAGAACGGCAAGGTGGTGGCTTCGACGGAACTACAAGGCAGCAACCATTACGAGGTAACGATTCCGGCCGGTACGGCCTATCCCATAGTCATCACGGTATTTCCGCCGGCCGACGCGGTCTCGACGGCTCCGGTCAAGGCCGTGGTCGCCAGTGAGATCGCCGATCGTCAGGACGTGACCGCCGTTTCCACCATCGTGGTGGATTCCGCCCTCACGCTCGGTGGCTTGACCCCGGAAAACATCGCCAAGGCATCCGGCGGCGCCATCGGCCTGCGGCAAACTTCCGGTGCCAGCGCCGCCGCCGGAGGTGGCGGAGCCGGACCGGGACAGAGTGGCGGTGGTGTCGGTCGCGGCGGCCACGCCGGCCATGGCAAAGCCTCCACCGGTGATCAGAGCACAGCTTCACCCTCTTCTTCCAGCACCCCATCGATGCAGCACTGATCCGTTCTGTCTCAGCCGCTCGATCGGCCCGGCCGCCGGTAGAACAGCGGCGGCCGGGCCGATCGCCATTCCACTTTCCCTTCGCCTCACCTTTTGCCTTTTTCGCTCGGCAGTACAGGCTGGATCCGCATGCCCCGAAGGCGTAACCGCAGGTCGAAGACGTTCATTCTGCCCTTTGTTTACTCCCTCCTTGGGGTTCGTCTTTCTGGCCTGCCTTCCTCAGCCTCATTTCGCTCCCGGCGGATTCGTCCCTGGCTCCGACTTCTCTACCAGAATCCGCACGCTCTCGCACTCGTCCTGATTTCGGGGCTGACTTGGTACGGTTACGAGGTCTTCCATGCCCGGCCGCAGATGGCCTTCCTGGGCGTACCCAGGGCGATCGACTGGAAACAGCCGCTGACCTGGACCCATATCCTGCGCAACCATGGATTCATGGTGGGATACTCGGAATTGCGCGGGAATCCGCTTTGGGTCACTTTCACACTGCGACCGGTGCCGCCGACCCCTCTTTCCCATCCGCGCCCCCGGGGTTTCCAGACCGACTGGCGCAACCTGACCCGGATCCGACCCGAGGATTACAGCCAGAGTCACTACGACCGAGGCCATATGGCGCCGAACCACGCCATGGACCTGCTGTTCGGCAGGCCGGCGCAATGGGACAGTTTCTTGATGACTAACGTGACACCCCAGAAACCCAACCTCAACCGGAAACTGTGGGAACGGCTCGAAGAAATCGAGCTGGACCGGTTCACCCGGCTTTTCGGCGCCGTCTGGGTCCTCACCGGTCCGTTGTTCGATGCTCACCGGGAATATCTCAGGACCAGCCGGCGCGTGGAGATCCCCGACGCTTTTTTCCGTATCTATGCCGCTCCGCGTGACTCCGGCGCCCCTCGCTTCCTGGCCTTCGTGGTACCGCAGGAGGTGGAAGGCAACGAACCCCTCGATCGGTTCTTGAGCAGCATCGATCGGATCGAAGCACTCTCCGGCTTCGATTTTTTTCACGAGCTCGATGACCGGGCGGAACGCGAACTCGAGGCGGAAATCCAACCGGCCCCGTGGCGAGTTCACGAATTCGCCCGCTTGCCCGGTCGTTACGCTCGCGATGTCCGCGCCGATCCGCGTCGGCAAACCGAAAGCCGGGATAGCCATCATGTCCGCTGACCCGTTCATCGGGAACGAACCGGGACCGCAGAGCGGTCCCCGATCCCCGGTGTTTCCGGGCCATCCTGCCCACAACCCTCCGGGCGGGCTGCGCCCGACCCCATCCGCTCCCGACGGATTGGTCCCAAGGGGAGAAAAACCGTAGGATGAGGGATGGGGGCGAACCCCTGGGAGGGGGGAAGCAAACCCCGCTGCGACAACGCAGCCGGAAACGCCGGCTACGGCGGATGTGGCTGGCCATCCACGCGAGCCTGACTGTGCCACTCGGATTCCTGTTCGTAGTCATGGGGATCACCGGAAGCCTCAATGTGTTCGCGCCCACCTTCGAGCGCTGGTTCCATCCCGAACTGACCGTGACAAACGGCTCCGGCGTGCAACGATCGCCCGATGAACTCCTGGCGACGGCTCGATCCGCTCATCCGGGGCGATTCGGTGCCTGGACCCTGCAACTGCCGCAATCGCCCGAGGACGTCGCCCTGGCCTGGAACGACGGAGACACCGAAAACCGCCGCGGCGACTCTGCCCTCCTTCTGGTTGCGATCGACCCCTACACTGCGGAGGTGCGCGTCAGCCGGTACTGGGGGGAAACGGCCGCCACCTGGATCTACGATCTCCACTCGCGCCTTCTCCTCGGCGAATCCGGGCGCTATGCCATCGGGCTCCTCGGACTGTCCTTGCTCGCTTCCGTGCTTGCCGGGCTCCGCCTGTGGCTGCCGAGCCGACACCGGATCCGGCAGGCCTTCACGCTCAACACCCATGCCGGGTTCAAACGCAAGGTGTTCGACCTGCACCGGGTGTTCGGAATTTACAGTGCGGCGATCCTGATCGTTGCCGCTCTCAGCGGTTTCCATCTGGTTTTTCCAGACATTCTGGAGGCAGTTCTGGATGCGGAAGGCGTGGATCACCACAGAGGTCAATCGGGGCGGGAGATTCAGAGTTCCGCGCAACCCAGCGGCGATCCCCTGAATCTCGCCCAGGCCATTCTCATGGCGCGCGGGCTCTTCCCCAGCGCCAAGGTGCACAGCATCACCGTCCCTTCGAGCAGCCGTGGAACCTATCGCGTGGATTTCCTCCGGCCGGGTGAAGACCGGGCCTTGACCTCGGTGTGGATCGATCGATACAGCGGTCAGATCCGCCATGTCGAAAATTCCGCCGACTTCGACCGCCGGCAGCGCTTCCTCAACGCCCTGCCATCGCTCCACAGCGGTCGGCTGTTCGGACTCCCGGGCCGATGCATCTGGTTCCTGGCCGGACTCGCCCCACTCGGGCTTTATGCGACCGGCTGGGTTCACCGGCTGAACAAGCGCAGGCGGCGCATTCCAACCTTGCGCATGTCTTTGCCGGAACCATGTTCCCGGCTTTGGCACCAGCACATACCAAAGGTGCGGATCCTCTGGCTGCGAACCGCCCGCCGCATCGCTCCGGGGCTCCAGCGCCTGGCAGACTCCCTGCGGAATCGGACGCCACGGCGCTGATCCAGAACCCCCGAGCGCAGTTGATCATCCTTGCCGCCTGACGCTGGGGGAGTGCAAAAGCATGGATCTTGGGGAAACAGTCCTTGCCCCGGCGAATGGTACGAGGCGAAAAAGTTTCTTGTTATAGTGCATTCCAGCCCCCACTTCTCTGCAGGGCAACGATCCCGCGTCGTCGCCGAGCGGCGCGGAACTCCCGGCAAGTAAACCGGCAAGAGGTAACGAACATGGCCAAGAAAACTTCACCTTCAAGCAAAGACGTGGAGCATCCCGAACTGCGGGCGCGGACGGAAACACAGGAAGCGGAGACCGCGATGCAGGAACCTCCCGCGAGCCCGATGACGGCGGAAGGCATCAAGGAAGGAATAGGCCAGCCCCGCGAAGCCATGGAGGAATTCCTGCCGATGCTGCGCGAAACCCTGTCCCAAGCCGTCTACACCACTTGCTACGGAATCTCCTACGGGGTGGTGTTCGGCGGGCTGGTGATCGGAAGTCTCCTCCCCAAGGAGAGTATGATTCGAAAAGGGATTTGCGATGGCGCCGAGTCGGCGACACGCGCGTTCTGCGAACGTCAGGAGGAGAAAAGCACGGGTAGTGAAGCATCCCCTATGGAAGGCGAAGGAATGACCGCCTGAACGGACGCTTACGGGGCACCTCCCCGGACTTCCCCTGGCGGCCGGCTTACGGCAACTCCCCAATGTGCTGCTGGCGGTCGGATGGCCGCCGTGCGTTCGTGTGATAGCAGCGAAAACGGGTCGGACCCGACCCCGCGAATGCCTGCCGGAAATCCCACGCTCACTGCGTGGTTTGCCACACCCAAGCAAACCCAGGCCGGGGAAAGCGTGCTCCGGTCCAGGCACGACATGGCACCATCTTTGCAGTTCTAGAACGGCCCTTCCGGCCACGTCGAAATCTCTTCGAAACCAACGCCTTCGAATGCAGGGCACGTCCGACGCGAAAACCGGCAATGGCTCCATGCGGGCCGGCTTGCCACATTGGAATCACCTTTTGTTATATTGTCTCATTTTTCGAAATTGGGCCCCGACCCCTTTCCCCATACCATGGATGCTCACATGAACCACCCCGGTCGCGTCCTTACCGCACTGACCTTGGCCGCGTGCCTCGCGGCAAACAGCGCCATTTCGGCCGAGGCGCTGGAGGAGGCGATCCGCACCCAGATCGAAAATCAGAAGGCCGGGGCGCTCAGTCAGGAAAAAATCGATACCTGGAGCGATCAGACCCGGCAACTGCTGGAGGAATACCGCAGCGCTCTGCGGGAGACTGAATCGCTCAAAGTCTACAACGCCCATCTCAAGCAATTGCTGGCTTCGCAACAGCAGGAAAAAGCCGCCATGGAAAAGCAGCTCCAGGAAGTGGAGAGTACCGCACGGGGCCTCGTCCCCCTGATGTTGCGCATGGAGGAGTCTTTGGGAGATTTCGTGCGCCTGGACCTGCCCTTCTTGCCCGAGGAACGGGAACAGCGCCTCGCCAATCTCAAAACTATCATGGCTCGCGCCGACGTCACCGACGCCGAGAAATTCCGCCGACTGCTCGAAGCCTTCCAGGTCGAGAACAAATATGGACAGACCATCGAGGCTTATCGCGCCGAGCTGAAAATCGGCGATCAGACGCGCACCGTCGACTACCTCAGGGTCGGGCGGGTGGCCCTGTTCTACCAGACGCTCGACGGCCACGAGTCGGGCGTGTGGAATGCCAAGACACACCAATGGCAGAACCTGCCCGCCTCGTTCAACAAGGAGCTGCGCAAAGGGCTCGCCATCGCCCGCAAAGAGAGTGCCCCCGACCTCATCAAGGTCATGGTTCCGCCGCCGGAGGTGGTTCGATGAGAACCTGGTTCCTCGTATGCCTTGGGCTCTTCTCCCTGATTCGCTCGCTCCCCGCGGCACCGGTACAGGATTTCGATGAACTGCTGCGGCACGTCCGCGAAGAGCAACAGGCCGACAGTCAGATCAACCGGGAACGCGAACAACGTTTCCTCACGGAACGGGACCAGCAACAACGTCTGCTGGCCGAAGCCCGGGCCGAACTCGCCCGCGAACAGGAGACGAGCCGGAAGCTGCGCACCGAACTCGCCGCCGTGCAAACGGCGATGGACGCGATGGATCAGCAGTTGCGCGAACGCGCCGGGGTAGTCGGTGAACTGCTGGGAACCCTCAAGGAACTGGCTGCGGACGTGCAATCCGATTTGCGGAATTCGCTGATCTCGGCACAGTATCCGGGGCGCGACGCTGTCCTGGAACCCTTGGTCAAGGCCCATGAGATGCCTACGCTCGGGCAACTGGAGCAGCTGTGGTTCACCCTGCTGCAGGAAATGGTGGAAAGCGGCAAAGTGACGCGCTTTCACGGTAAGGTCAAGACCTCCGCCGGGGAGACACGCGACACCGCGGTCGTCCGCGTCGGTGCCTTCAGTGCCTTCGCCGACGGCAAGTATTTGCGCTATGTGCCGGAAACCGGGCACCTGTTGGAAATGCCCCGCCAGCCCGACAACGAATACCTCGGCTTGCTCGACGATCTCGACGCCGAGCCCCGGGAAGGCCTCGTGGAAGTCGCCATCGACCCGACTCGGGGTGGCGTGTTGAGCATGCTGATGCAGGTTCCCAATACCTTCGAGCGGATCAAGCAGGGCGGCGTCATCGGCTACATCATCATCGCCCTCGGGGTTCTTGGAGGTGTCATCGTGGCCGTCCGCATGGTCGTGTTGTACCAAATCGGCCGGCGCGTGGCCACGCAGCTGGAGCGGCTGACCGAGTGTCGCGACGACAACCCCTTGGGACGGATCCTCGCGGTGGCGCGCGACGGGCCTGCCGACAATCCGGAAAACCTGGAACTCCGCATCGACGAGGCGGTCATGCGCGAAATCCCCCAGCTCGAACGCGGCCAGGCCTTGGTGCGCCTCTTGATCGCCGTGGCGCCGCTGCTCGGACTGCTCGGCACGGTCACCGGCATGATCCAGGTCTTTCAGTCGATCACCTTGTATGGCTCCGGGGACCCCAGACTGATGGCCGGCGGCATCGCCGAGGCCCTGGTGACCACCATGCTCGGGCTGCAGGTGGCGATTCCGCTTTCCTTTTTGTACACGCTGATGACCGCCCGCAGCCGCACTCTGATCCAGATCCTGGACGAACAGAGCGCCGGCCTCCTGAGTCGCATGCTGGAGCAACGCACCGCGCCATGATCCTGGCGGACGTCGTCGATCAGATCGATGCCCTGATGGACGCCGGAGGCGACGTGATGTGGGCCATCCTCGCCGTCTCGGTAGTGTTGTGGGTGCTCTTGATCGAACGTTTTCTCTACTTTTACAAGGATTACCCGAGCGCGCGCCAGCGCCGGATCGACCTCTGGGAGGCACGCGCCGAACGCCACACCTGGCAAGCCCAGCGGATTCGTGAAACGCTGGTCTCCGAGGTGCGCCTCGAACTCTCCCGCACCCTGCCGATCATCCGGGTTCTGATCGCGCTGTGTCCGATGCTGGGGCTGCTCGGCACCGTGCTCGGCATGATGGATGTTTTCGAGGTGATGCGCATCACCGGCAGCAACGATGCCCGCGCCATGGCCTCCGGCGTTTCCAACGCCACCATCACCACCATGGCGGGTCTGGTCGTCGCCATCTCCGGGCTTTATTTCTTCCGCCTTCTCGAGACCCGCATCGCGGACGAGACCCGTCATCTGCAAGACCTGTTGAAATTCGAATAGGACTCTCCATGCGCCGCCACCGCCGCAACGGTACCTCCGAGAGCCACGAGGGTTCGGTCATCGACCTCACCCCGATGCTCGACATCGTCTTCATCATGTTGATCTTCTTCATCGTCACCGCGTCCTTCGTCAAGGAGTCCGGGGTCGAAGTCAATCGCCCCACGGCCCAGACAGCGGAGCGCCAGGAACAGGGACAGATCATCGTAGCGCTCAAGCCCAACGGCGAGGTATGGATCGACAAGCGGGTGGTCGACATCCGCGCCGTGCGCGCCAACATCGCCCGCCTGCATGCCGAGAACCCGCTGGGATCGGTGGTAATCGCCGCCGACCGCGATACCAAGACCCATCTTCTGGTACAGGTCATGGATCAGATCCGCCTCGCCGGCGTGCCCAATATCGCCATCGCGGCGGAGAGCACCCGGCAGTGATCAGACGCATAGCTTCCTCGTCCGCCCTGGGCCTTCTGGTCACGATCGCCCTGTTCTGGTTCATGCAGGCCATCCTGCAAACGGAAGGGGCGAGCCGTCCGCAATCACCCCCCTACCGGATCGTCGATTTCGTGCGCCTGAAACCTGTGGAAGAAGACGCGCCGGAACGCCGCCGCCCCCCCCCACCCCCCGAGCCGGTCAAGACCCCGCCATCGCCTCTCCCGAGTTCCGCGGCGCCTCCCCCACTTTCCACCCAAGCGGCACCGGTCCATCTGGAAATGCCGGCCTTGCAACTCCCGGCCGTCAATCTGGGATCGATCCCGTTGCAGTCCCTGGCGCAGGAATTTCAAACGGCGACCGCAACGGGCTCCGCCCTCTACGGGGGCGATCATGGATCAAACACTGGCGGCATGGCGGGGGGGCACGGATCGGGTACCGGGGGCGGGGCGAACAATGCCGAGGTCGTTCCCATCGTGCGCGTTCCCCCGCGTTATCCCATGGATGCCGCGGCCCGCCACATCGAAGGTTGGGTCAAAGTGGAATTCACCATCGACGAACAAGGCGGCGTCGAAGACATTCGCGTGGTCGAATCCAGTCCGCCGCAGATCTTCGATCAGGCCGCCATCCGCGCCATCAGCCGGTGGGAATTCAAGCCGCGCATCGTGGACGGCAAGGCCGTCAAACAGCGTGCCGTACAAACCTTGGAATTCCGGCTCAACAAGTGACCATGCGTGTGCCCAAACTGCGCATTCTCGCCTGCACCCTCGTGCTGTCATTGCCGCTCACGAAAAACGCGGCCTCGTCCAAGCCCGCCGTCGCTCCCGAGGTTTATGAACGACTCCAGGAGCTGGACGCGCTCATGGCAAAGTCGGCATACCGGGATGCGGAATCCAAGACCCGGCAACTGGCTTCGCAGCTGCAAGACCCTTATGCCAAGGCGCTGGTTCTGAAAACGCTGGCGCTCGCCCTCGGGCAGCAAAAGCAGTATGCGAAAGCCGCCGAAACGATGGAACAGGCTCTGGCGCTGCAGACGCTTCGGGACGAACAGGCTCATCATGCGCATCAGGCCCTGACACAGTTCTATCTCGCCGCGGGAAATTACGGCCGTGCCGCTCAGACGCTCGAGCACTTGAGGATGCACCACGGCTCCTCCAGCCCGGAGGATCTCCTCCTGCTGGCCAACGTCTACGTCCACGCGAATCGACCGGTCGAGGCAATTCGCACTTTGGAAGAGGTCCTTAAAAAAGCTCGCGAACCCCAGGCCGAGCCGCTGCGCTTGCTCGCCGCGCTCTACGCCAGACAGGGCGATTACCGCGCCGCCGCGAGGACCTATGCGCAACTGATCCAACGGGTCAACCCCGACAGCAAGGAGGCCTGGCAACAACTCGCGGCCCTCCACTTCGGCGCCAAAGACTACGTAGCGGCCTTGGCCGTAAAGCATCTGATGTACCAGCAAGGCATGCTGAACACGGAAAAGGAGATTCTCGATCTCGTCCATCTCTATCGTTACAACAAATTGCCGTACAAGGGCGCCGAGTTATTGCGAAGGGAGCTGACTTCCGGACGCGTGAGCGACCAATCCGGAAACTGGCAGTTGCTCGCCGATGCCTGGCTGGAAGCCAGGGAATACGCCGCCGCGGCGGCGGTGTTGGAGAAGAATGCACGCAGAACCGGTCAAGGCGATCTCTGGTTGCGCGCCGCACGGCTTCACGCCGACCGGGGCGACTGGTCGAGTGCCCAGAGCGCCCTGAACGAGGCCCTCAAGAACGGGGGCCTGAAAGATCCGGGAAGCGCCTACGTGCTGCTCGGGATCGTGCGTTATGAACAAAAGGCGAAGGACCAGGCCCGCGAGGCCTTCGTCAAGGCCGAGAACTTTCCGTCGGCCCGCAAGATCGCCCGTCAGTGGCTGGATTTCCTCACCAGCGCCTCCTGATCTCCGCCCCCTATTCCCGCACGATGTCTCCACTCCGCCGCTTGCCGCACCGCCCTGCGCGATAGCACACAACCGACGACGAACGAGCAGTCCTCAAAAAGGACATGGAGAAGTTGACCTGGCGTCGATACCGGCTTCGAGGTCCTTCCTCCGCCATGGCTAAGCCGGCATTCATATTGCTGAGCGTTTAGAGAGGAACGGGCGTGGCCCCATTCCCCCACGAGGGGAAACAGGTGCCGTCCGGGAGTCAAATTCCTTTTCCTTTCGCACTTGAAAAACGGAGCCGAACCATGCCAGAGCCCTTGACCCTCGCCCGGCCCCACGAACACGGGCGGCAACAATACGCCCCCACGAGGGAAACGCACGCCTTTGCAAGATTGAGCCTCGCGGCCCTGTGTGAACGCCTCACGCTATTGGCGCACATGCGACTCCCCTGCGTGCTGTTCGTAGCCAATCCGGAAGACGAGGCTACCGGACATTGCTTTCGCGGGTCGATTCGTCACTGCGAGCGCGAGAACGGGCAGGTCTTCATCCAAGGGGACGGATTCGAGCTCCGACTCAAAGAACAGGGCATCGACCAGATCCACCTGACCGAACGCTGGCGCGAGGATGGCAGGACCCACACGAGCGTCGAACTGCGCCGTCCCGACGGCAAGCTGATCGCACGCATCGGTGGCGCACCCGAGCCTGTCGTCGGGGCGGTCTGGCAAGACCTCATGGACTCCTTCACCGTTTCCACATTGTGAAGTTTCCAGCAATGGGTAATCCCGAGTAAATTTGTGTACAATCCGGGGGTCGAAACGTGGTTTCCACGCAAACCGCACTCGCCGGTCCGGTCCGCCTGGAGGCGGGCATACCGGGCGGCGAGCGCCCTATTCCGTCAACCATCATAAGGAGGTATCCATGAGCGTCCTCGTAGGCAAACCGGCTCCCGATTTCACGGCGCCCGCGGTGTTGGGTTGTGGCACGATCGTCGACCGTTACTGGTTTTCCAAGGAAACCAAGGGGAAATACGTGGCCCTGGTTTTCTATCCCTTGGACTTCACCTTCGTCTGCCCGACCGAGCTGATCGCCCTCGATCATCGTCAGGAAGAACTGAAAAACCGTGGCGTGGAAGTGATTGCCGTGTCGGTGGACTCGCAGTTCACCCACAACGCCTGGCGCAACACCCCGATCGACAAGGGCGGAATCGGTCCGGTCAAGTACACGATGGTCACGGACCTGAGCCATGCGATCGCCAAAGCCTATGACGTCGAAGTCGAAGGCGCGGCAGTCGCCTATCGTGGCACCTTCCTGATCGACAGGAATGGCATCGTCCGCCATCAGGTCGTCAACGACCTGCCGCTGGGCCGGAACATGGACGAACTGATCCGGATGGTGGACGCCTTGCAGTTCTTCGAGGAACACGGCGAAGTCTGCCCGGCGGGTTGGAGCAAGGGGCAGTCCGGCATGGCCCCGAATCCCGAAGGAGTCGCCTCGTATCTGAGCAAGAACGCCGCCAAGCTGTAACCCGGAGCTTCTCCGGGCGCACCGAAAAGCGCGGAGGGCACCCATGCCCTTCGCGCCTTGTTTCCCCAATCAGCCCGGTCAGGGACCGGAGGGGGCGCGCAGCAGGAAATAATGGCGCACCAGGATCGCCACCACGGCTCCGACCAGCACCGAGGAATGTCCGGTCAGCCCCGCCAGCATGACTGCAGCCCGGGCATGGAATTCTGCGATCAAGGGCTTGGCCACCATGAAACTCCAGATGAAGTTGGGTACGTAATAGGCTACCAAGCCCGCGAAAGCCCACTGGACTGCCGGCAGATGTCTCGCCTCCGCGGAACGGTAATACCAAATCGCGATCACGACCGCGACGATGCCGCCGATCATACTGTTTTCTCCTCCCTCATCCCGTCGTTAACGAATGGGGCTTCGCCCCGCCAATCACTCTGTCGCAGGGTTTCCCCTGCACGGTGACAACCCTTTCGCAATATCCTTTCCACTTCGGTTCCTAAAGACGTTCGCAGTGCCGCCACAGCGAGCCTGGTCCGGACTCCCCGCGTCCATTACCATGATGTGTGAAACCCAGCCTCTGGAGAAACACGGGTGAATCCGGATTTCGACTTCGAAATATCGCGCGAGGGAACGGCGTCCGTCAAACACGACGGTCGTGGTGCCTACTTCGGCAGTGAAGACCTGATCCCCCTCTGGGTCGCCGACATGGACTTCGCCGCCCCCGCGGCGGTCACCCATGCGCTCCAGAAACGCGCGGCCCATCCAATCTACGGCTACAGCTTCTGCCCCGACAGCCTGTTCGAAGCGCTGATCGGATGGCTGCGAAAGCGCCATGGTTGGGAAGTCCACAAGGAGTGGATCGTGCTGTCGCCCGGCGTGGTGCCTTCGCTCCACGCCGTGGTCCTGGCGCTGACCCAGCCGGAGGAACCGGTGATCATCCAGCCCCCGGTCTATCATCCATTTTTCACCGCCGTGACCCTCCCCGGCCGGCGACTCGCGTTGAATCCTCTCCGGCTTCACCAGGGGCGTTATACCATCGACTTCGAACACTTGGAACGCTGCGCTGCCGAAGGCGCGCGCCTGTTGTTGCTGTGCACCCCGCACAACCCGGTCGGGCGCGTCTGGAACCCCGAGGAACTGGTGGAGGTCCTCAGACTCGCCGATCGTCACGACATGACCGTGCTGGCGGACGAGATTCACCATGATCTCGTCTATCCCGGCCACCGCCACCACCCGCTGGCGACACTCACGGACAGCCCCGGGCGCATCGTCACCGCCGTCGCACCGAGCAAGACCTTCAACATTCCGGGGCTCGGACTCTCCGCCCTGATCGTCCCGGACCCCGAACGGCGGCGGGCGATTCGCAGGATCTTCGATCTTTTCCACGTAACCCCGTCGAATCCTTTCAGTATCGTCGCCTTCGAAGCGGCCTACCGCGAAGGGGAAGAATGGCTGGATCGCCTGCTCCGGTACTTGGCCGAAACCCGTGACTCTGCCATCGAATTCCTCCGCCGACGTGCTCCGGAAATCGGCGTGATTCCGCCCGAAGGCACCTATCTCTTGTGGCTGGACTGCCGGCAACTCGGCATGACCGACAGCGAACTCCGTAGTTTCTTCGTGGACGAAGCGCGGGTCGGCCTAAACCCTGGGATCGTCTTCGGTGAAGCCGGGAGCGGGTTCATGCGCCTCAACCTCGGCTCGCCGCGACGGGTGATCGTCACGGCGCTGGAACGGATCGCGACCGCGCTCCGGCAGCGTCAATCACGTCAAAATCCCGGAGCCGACCGCCAATCCAAGGGTGCTCATGTACCGATCTGACAATGGCCATCGTCAAAAAACAAAAAGGAGACCGCTGATGAGAGAGAAAACCCTGGCCCCGTGGATCGCTTTTTTCGGTTTCGCCGGCCTCGCCTCCCTGCCGACGTGGGCCGCTGATGCGGAACCAGTCCAGGGTTCCGCCTGGACTCTGCGCATGAACGCAGATTGGATTCATACCAAGAGCTGCACGAGTGTTCGCGGCACCCGGAAACAGACGCTGCAATCACGCAAGATCGGTTTTCCGGGAACCCTGGTTTTCAAACCGGACGGACGTTTCGAGATGTCGTTCGCGGACCTGGGCGGTGTGATCGCCGGAAGTTATCAGCAAACCGGCGATACCGTCACCCTGGGCCCAGACACGGAATCGCTGATGCTGAGCGCCCTGAACCATTACCCGGGAGGGGCCATCTTCGTGCAAAGGATCACGCGTTACGCACCGGGCAAACGGAAACTGCTGGCCAAGAAAAAGAAATATCATTTCGAGGCCAAGATCTTCGCTCCCGGAGGCGTCAACCGGGCACTCTCGATCTCGGAGAACCGCATCTACGCTTTCGTCAAACCGGAAGGCGCGGAGACTTGTACCACCCGCCTCTCGCTCAACGCGGATGCATTCGGCGATCGCGCCGGCGACTGACACGGGGCATCGTCCGGCCGTGCTTCCGAGCTCTTACGCCGACGTCAAACCGACCCGAAGGCACACCATGAGAACCCTCAAAAATCCAAGTGAACGCTTTACCTACGGCGACTATCGCCATTGGCCCGAGGAGGAGCGCTGGGAGCTCATCGACGGGGAAGCCTACGACATAAGCCCCGCGCCCAGCCGAACGCATCAGCAGTGGGTGCTTGCCCTCGCTCGCCAAATCGCCGAATTTCTCGACGACAAGCCCTGCGACATCTATGTCGCTCCTTTCGACGTGCGCTTGCCGGAGGGAAACGAAGCCGACGATGCGGTCCAAACCGTGGTGCAACCCGACATTTCGGTGATCTGTGACCCATCCAAGCTGGACGAGGCCGGCTGTCGTGGAGCCCCCGACTTCATCATCGAAGTGCTGTCGCCGGCAACCTCCTCCAAGGACCAAACCATAAAAAAGAAACTCTACGAACGGCATGGCGTCCAGGAATACTGGCTGGTACACCCGACCGACCGGGTATTGACCCGGTATTTTCTGGAGGATGGCCATTACTCGCCCGCGCTCATCGAGGCCATCTCGGGAACCACGGAAGTCCGCATCCTGCCCGGCCTTGCAATCGACTGGAGCTTCGCGGAACCCGAATCCGAACCGGTCCGACACCCACCCCGCTGAGCGTCGCACGGACCATGTAAGCGCCGTGCCGTGTGCCTTGCGGATCCCCCTGGTCCGAGGCGAAATCCTGCACGGCCAACTCATCACCCAACCCCGCCCCGCGCCGAAGCACGCACGCGCCGCCTCGATCCTCGGCGGCGAACTTACTCCGCCCTATGATCTGGGACGCAGCGGACACGGCAGCTGGTGGATATTGGATGAGCCGGAATTGCACTTGCCCCCCACATCCTGGTGCCCGACCTGGCTGGGTGGCGGCGGGAACGGATGCCAGCCTTGCCCTACGAAGCCTATTTCACCCTCGCCCCGGATTGGATGTGCACTGAGCTGCCGGGACGGCGGAATCGAGATACAAGGCGGGTTCCCTACGGGTCAACGTCCTTGCTCTCAGGGCCACAGCCCGTCCAAGCCGAAGCGCACTGCTTCGAAGGGCGGTGCGCAGACCTCGTCGGCGTCTTTATAGGCACACTCCAGCCGCCAATGGCCCTCGTGCAGGGCGAATACCTCCAGGGTCCTGAGGTCGGGGTCCACCAGCCAGGCGTGGCCCACGTTATGAGAGGAGTAGATGGGGAGCTTGTCGATTCGGTCCAGACGGGCGGTGGCAGGGGACAGCACCTCGCAGACCCAGTCGGGCGGGAGCTCGAAATAGGCCGTTTCCGGGAGCGCCGGCATCCGCTCCCGCCTCCACCCAGCCAGGTCGGGCACCAGAATGTCACGGCCCAAATGGAGTTCCGGTTCGAACAGGATCCACCAGCCGCCGGGGCCCTCCGGGGCACCGGTATCCATTTTCGGGAAAATCGCTCCACCCAGGAACGAGGAGGCCCGCGCGTGCTTCGGCGCCGGCCGGGGCAGCACGATCAACTGGCCATGGATGATTTGCGCGAGTTTGTGATCCGGCACCTGGCACAGATCTTCGTAAGTGGCGAAACGTTCGGCGGGAGTGGACATGGGTACCTCCGATTTGCGGCGACGGGATTCTAACACCGGCCGCTTTTCGCGGGACCAGTGGGGCGGTTCTCCGCCGCAGTTTGCCGATTCCACCGCTAAAAATGGCAGGACGCCCTCCCTGGCGTCGACTCCAGTGGAGAATCCCCACCGCCATCAATGTCCCGGTACGCCGAGGAAGCTGGTCTCCAGGCTGTGGCAGGTGTCGCAGCCGATCGGGGTGCCGGCGGCGACCCGGATGATCTTGGACTTGAATCCAGCTCGTTTGAGCTTCTTGGAATCGAAGCCGCGGAAGTCGAACACCCGGTCCACCGGCGTCTTCGACAGCCGCGTCCCCTTGTGGTCGTGGCCGTGGCAGGCCGCGCACTGGTCTTCCCTTTGCGCTCCGGGCAGCTTGGCGTAGTCGTTATGCCAGCCGCCGGAGGTAGTGCCATCCCGGTTGGGCGTGTCCCCCGGCGCTTCTTTCCACCAGTAGGGGTCGTTGACCGGATGCAGGTTGTGCGGACCCCCAGGATGCCCGGTTTGGGATCGCCGCTGTACTGGCCACCGTCGAGGTCTTCCTTCTTGGCAGTGACGTTGTCGTTGGCGCTGGGGTCGCGGTTGGGCCAGATCCCGTGGGCCGCGCCGTGACAGGCGCCGCAGGTGACGTTGCCGTGGGTGTCCTTGCCGAAGCGGTAGACCGGGGCATCGATCTTGGTATCCACGGTCTTCACCAGCCAGTCATCGGTCTCCTGTACCAAGTCGTAATAAAAATCGGTGGGGAAGCTGGCTTTGAAGTTTTCCTTCGGCGCCACGGCAAAATGCTTAGCGTTGAAATCGTTGCGGTCGATGGGCCGGGTGGTCGCCGACCAGTCGTTGGGATCGAAGGCCGTTTTCAGCACGCCCTCGCTGAAGAAGCCACCGCCTCCCCCCTTGCCTCGGTTGCCGTCGCCGATGTGACAGGAGCCGCAGTCGGGCTCGTCGAACCAGGGTACCCGGTAGTCGTCGCGCTCGGTCGAACCCAGCTTGTCCTGGTGGGCCAGGAAGTTCTTGGGAAAGTCCTCGCCCACCGCCAGCATGTCGCCGTGGCAGTCGTAGCACGTCACGCCCGCCGTCGCCATGCGGTCGCGATACAACGGCTCCCGGTGCCCGGCGCCCTTCACCCGCACTTTGCCGAGCGCGCCATCGATCTGCGCTTTCCCGCTCAGGACCGGCGCCGCCGCGAGAGGCTCCATCGCGCCCCACAGCAGACCAGACAAAACGAGCCAGAAGATTCGCCGGGGTGGCCGCCCCGGGCCAATGACGAGTTCGCTTGCATGCTGCCCTACCTTTCCGCCTTTTCTTTTGGACAACAGGGGCGCCTCGGCAAATGACACCGCAGGGTCTCGTGAGGCACGGAGCGATACCCCAAGCCGGGAATGCCTCATACCTCGGGACGAGCGGTCCTGAGGGCGGCCCGTGAGTCACAATGCAAAAAACGCGCCGAATCCGGGGAAACGGCGCGGAGACGACTCGAAGGTGGAAATTTGGGTTGCCGGAATCTGCGGCCTCTTCGGTGAGGCAAGCAATGTCGGCAGCCTCTCGGGTCGGGGAGATCGAAGCCGAGTCGCTGGAGTGACCCGAGACCGGGGAGAATGGTCGTGAGAATCCTCAAGGAGTTGCGGCATTTGCCACGATCACCCCGGCGGTTGACGCTAGCTCGCGTTTCTCCGGGCCGGTCACGCCGCCTCGTGACGACCCGATGGGTTGGTATAGAGGTCGTTGAGGGATTGGATCGATTCCTGACAGCGCTGGCGGATGAAAGACAGCTGCACCTCACGCTTCTCATCCCAGCCGGCCAACTGCTGCCTGCGGAACAGGGGCCAGGGGGTGGCGTTCTTGCGGAAAGCCCGCGCCAAATCCCATTTGACGTTCAGGCCCTTCTGGCGCTTGCGCAGTGTCCGCGCCCCGAGCGCGGCAAAGATCCCATTGAAGAGGATGTGTAGCCGTGACCAGAGGAACAGCAGCGCCATGAGGGCACTGGCACCGAACACCACGGCCGTGTTGGGCTCGGGTGGAATGAACTGAAACAAGCCATAACCGGACGCGCCCAGAGCCGGCACGAAGGTCGCCAGATCCGTGCGAATCAGGCGCTTGCGATAGCTTTGCAGGACCCGCTGCAGCTCCGGCAGGGCTATGTTTTGAAACTCCTCGACCATGCGCTCCAAGGTCCTGAGGATCCGGTAGGAACGTTCGATCTCGAGCTGCTGGATGCGCGCATTGATTTCCGCCCAGTCTTTGTCGCGCCGGTGCACATAGCGTTGGCGCAGAATTTCGTCTTCGATGGGTATGGAGACGTCGGGCGAGAAGATGGTGTAGAAACGGCCCGTGACCAGGCCCGATTCCGCCAAGGCACGGTGCCAGGCCGCCACGACCTCCTCCGGGTTGTCCTCGCGGGCGGTGGTGTCCATTTGGTTGAGAATATACAGAAACTTGTTCGAGTCGTAGCGCTTGATCGTCTCCGACACCAGATAACGCAAGGTGTCCTTCATCGCCCCGGGCTCCGGATGACGGGCATCGAAGAACACAAGAACGAGATCGGAAATATCGATGATATGTTTGGTGATGGCGAGAACGGTATCACGCTGCGGATCGGCGTCGAAGCCGGGGGAGTCGATGATGATCTTGCCCTTGAGGAAAGGGCTGTTGCAGGTTTTCAACTGCAGGTAGGCGTTGATCCGGTCGCCCTCTCCTTGCAGCACTTGATCGATTTCCTTGCTGATCTGGAAAAAGGGAAAGCGGGGGTCGGCATCCAGGGCTACACCGGGCAGAGTCCTCGGTTCCGGATCATCGGAATAAGTCAACACCGTGAACTTGTCGTCGACGGCTTGGTTGCCGGTACGCTGGATCTTGGCCTGCAACAGGTGATTGATGAACGTCGACTTGCCGGCCGAAAAGGTGCCGAGGACGGAAATCACCGGCCACCAGGAAATTTGGCTCGCACTGGTATAGTCCGGTTCGATCAATCCGAGTTGGCGGCCGATTTCGTCGAGCTCTTCGAAACTCCTCGCTGCGCCCAGCAGTACCGGGTTTTCCTGGGAAAGATGCCGTTCAAGGTTTTCGAAATAATTGGACATGGCTTCCTTTTCTTTAAGGGGCGGAACTCAATGGCCCGATGGTATCCCGGACACTTTAACGTCTTCCGGGCTCCCAAGTCGATGGTGCGAGCGCGGACATGCATTTTACCCGCATTCGACTCCGAGCCGGCCTGGTGGTCAGGCTACGGTTCCGGGGTTCCTGGGTTCGCACGGGATCCGTAAGGCACGACAGTCGCTTCGAGTCCAACCGGCACGAAGAGTTCAACCCGTGTCCCTCATGCAAGGGAAGAAGCGAAGGTCGAGAGGCCCGGCATGGGAGAACGCGGGGCTAGGTTCCGACCTCGATTTCCTTCCGGTCCGGAGACGGCCAGTCGAGGTGAAAGGATCGCCCGCGAGGATGGTCGATGCGTTCATAGGTGTGGGCGCCGAAATAATCGCGTTGCGCCTGGAGCAGGTTGGCGGGGAGCCCGGCGCTGCGATAACCGTCGAAATAGGCCAGCGCCGAACCGAAGGCGGGAACTGGGAGGCCGCTCTGCACGGCAAGCGCGACCACCTCGCGCCAGTGCCCCTGCCCTGCATGCAAGGCGTCGCGGAAATAGGGATCGAGCATGAGGTTATGCAGCCCGGGCTCGCGGCGATAGGCGTCGGTGATCTTTTGCAGGAAACGGGCGCGGATGATGCAGCCCCCGCGCCAGATCTGCGCGATGGTGCCGAAGTGCAAATCCCAGTGGTAGGTGCTCCGGGCCTCGGCCAGGAGTTGAAACCCTTGCGCATAGGCACAGATCTTGGAGCAGTAGAGCGCATCGCGGATCGCCGTGAGGCAATCGGAAGGCGCGCCCGGCGTCCGGACCGCGGGGCCTTGCAACACGACACTGGCCGCGATCCGCTCCTCTTTGCGGGCCGAAAGAAAACGGGCGAACACCGCTTCGGCGATGGAGTTGGCCGGTACCCCCTGCTCCAGGGCGCTGACCGCGGTCCATTGCCCGGTTCCCTTCTGTCCGGCGGCATCGAGGATGTGATCGACGAGAAATCCCTCGCCCGTAGGGTCTTTCTGCTGCAGGATGTCCGCCGTAATCTCGATAAGATAACTGGAAAGTTCGCCCTCGTTCCACTCGTGGAAGACCGCCGCCATCGCAGCGGGATCGAGCTGCAAAAGATGCTTCAGCAACCAGTAGGCTTCCGCGATCAATTGCATGTCAATGTATTCGATGCCGTTGTGCACCATCTTGACATAATGTCCCGCGCCGTTCGGCCCGATCCAGGCCGTGCAAGGAACCCCACCCTCCACCGGCTTGCCCGGTGCGGCCCCTTCCAGCGGTTGCCCCGTTTCCGGATCGACCTTGGCGGCGATGGCTCGCCAGATCGGCTCCAACTCCGCCCATGCCTCCGGGCTCCCCCCTGGCATCAGGGAGGGCCCGAAGCGCGCCCCCAGTTCGCCGCCCGAAATCCCGGAACCGATGAAGAGCAGCCTCTTTGCGGCCAGTTCTTGTTCCCGGCGGATGGTGTCGAGCCAGTGGGCGTTGCCGCCGTCGATGAGGATGTCTCCCGGTTCCAGATGAGGGGAGAGGCTTGCGATGGTTTGATCGGTCGCGGGACCAGCCTTGACCAGAAGAACGATCTTGCGGGGCCGTTTGACCGCCCGGACGAATTCTTTCAAATCGCCATGAGCCAGAATACGCTCGCGCGAAGGTTCGCCGCGTTCGCAATGCTCGATGAATTCCCGCGTCCGTTCGGGGGTTCGGTTATAAACGGCGATGACGTAACCATGGTCGGCAATGTTCAGTGCCAGGTTCTGACCCATGACCCCGAGTCCGATCAGACCGATGTCCGCTTTCGCGTTCGTCATGATGGCGTCTCCGCTCGTGATTTCGAACCGGCAAGGTAAATCCCTTTCGCCTTCCCGTAAACCGTCGTTTCCGAAGTATCAAGAGTATCAAGCATTATACCGGCGCGAGGCCACCCCAAATTTCGCCAAAGCGAACGGAACCGCGCCGGCGGCACCTTGTCAGAAAAGCCGGGGAATGATACCTTGCAAAAATAGCCTGCCTTGGAGCAGCACATCCCTTTCTTCCTTCGCTGCGGGTGTAGTTCAATGGTAGAACGGCGGCTTCCCAAGCCTCAGGCGTGGGTTCGATTCCCATCACCCGCTCCAATCCTTTCCCAGCCATAAGCCGGATACCTTCCCGACGGGTTCCGGGCTTGCGCCTTCCAACTTCATCATCAGGGAGAGCTCCGATGCGAACTCTGCTTGCCCTCGCCGTCGCAGCCTATGGATACGCCGAGGTGATTCTGGCCGGACCGATGGATTTCGAACCCATCCCTCATTCCGCCTACCAGGAAAGCACAACCGATTCGGCGGTCCTGAGCAGCGAACCGTGGATCCTCCCCGGAGGTTATCGCCAGGAAATCGTTTCCGACGAGAGCCGGCTCGACCTCTATGTCCGCAACGATCGGCCCTACCGTACCACCGGCAATGCACCCGGCCTTCACCTTTATCGGATCCACCGGCGCTATCTCCCCAACTCGGACGACCTTCTTCGTGACGGACGCGTGGGCGGCGCCCTCAGCGTGATCGATCTCGCCACCGGCCAGACGCGGGAACTGATCCAGCGACAGGATTGGGAAGAACTCGGGGGCTTGGCTCGGACGCCATGGGGCTCGCTGCTCTTCGCCGAAGAAACCGACGTCCAGCATCGCCCCGATCCCCAGTACCCGGAGGCAACGCGGGGGCTCGTCTACGAACTAAGGCTCGATCCGAACGATCCCACCGTGGTCGCGGAAGTCAATGCCCGTCCCGCGCTCGGCGCATTGCGGCACGAAGGGATCGAAACGGATGCGAAGGGCAACATCTACCTCACCAATTCCTACGGTGAAGGCTATCTCTACAAATTCGTACCGAAAAAACGCGGCGATCTGAGCCGCGGCAAGCTCTACGCCTTGCGCGTCGAGAATCATGCCCGCACCGGACGGGCCAAATGGGTATTGCTCAGCGGGAAACGGGCGAAAATCGACGCCATCGAGGCGGCGCGCGCGGCGCGGGCGACCCCGTTCGGACATCCGGAAGACCTGCAACGCATCGGCAAGGTGTTGTACGTGGCGCTGAAATACGAACCCAAGATTGCGGACGTCAATGGTCCGGGTGCGGTCATGGCGCTCACCCTCGGGGCAAAACCTAAGATCCGTTATTTCGTGAAGCCTGGCGAGAACGTCCCTGCCGAGGACAGGGCAAACGGCGTCACCGGTCTTTTCCGGCCCTCGGATTTGGCCCTCGGACCGGACGGCAGGCTGTGGATCGTCGAGGACAACCATCCGAGCGACATCTGGGTTGCGTCGACGCAGACGGACGAGAGCGGCCTCAGCACCAAGGTGCGTCTGTTCGCCTCGCTCAAAGACGACGGGGCCGTCGGCAACGGCCTGTATTTTGGCCCCGATCCTTACACCCTGTACGTCAATATCCTCGACTCCGCCACCGGCAACGACAAAACCGTAGCCATCCACGACGAACGTCCGCGCTGATTCCCCCATACGGGGGGTTGGAACACCGTGCGTATGTCTGTCCCGTAGCCACTCGCCGAATCCGTCCAGGAACGCCAAAGGTTTCCGATCGGGAATGATCGGCGTATTCTTGGCGTCGTTCGAAGGCCTTGCCACGAGAACCTCCCGCGGAAGCAGAATTAGTCGGAGTGGAATAAGATTGCCTTCAAATGGATGCCATGACCGACGCCAGCCTGGCCGCCACGACCCTCGTGGTCCCGGTCCACCCTCCGATTCCGGGACGGATTCGCTTGCATGTTCGTGGACTCTACCGCAGCGAATGGTTGAAGAACGAGCTGGAGACCGAGCTGGCGCGTCTCGAGTATATCCGTTCGGCTAGCGCCAATCCCTTGACCGGCAACCTTCTCGTGTTGTTCGATGCTGCGGAAGAGTGGAGCCGGATCATCGGCGAGGTGGAGCGCCGGGTTCGCCGCCACGCCAAACCGGATCGTTCCCCTGCCCCCCGCGGGTTCCGCCGTCAACCGCAAGAAGTCGGACGACACGCGACTGCCACGGTGACAAGCCCACGACCGACGGACCGGACGCACCGCTGGTTTGGCACCGAAATCGAAGACGTTTTCCGCGCGCTCGGCACCTCCCCTTCGGGTCTCTCCTCCGCCGAAGCCCGTTCCCGACTCCTCCGTTACGGTCCCAACGTGCTCACCGACCGGACCCCCCGATCGGCGCTGCGGGTTTTCATGCGGCAGTTGGTGAACGCGCCCGTTGCCTTGCTGGGGGTCTCCGCCGTGGTCTCGGTAATCACGGGAAGCGTGGCCGATGCGATGGTGATCCTCGGCGTCGTGCTGATCAACGCGGTCATCGGTTACGTCACCGAAAGCAGCGCCGAACGCACGATCAACGCCTTGGGCAAGGTCGGACCGAGCCGCGCCCGGGTCATCCGGGACGGCGAGCACGTGGAAATCCCGGCGACCGAAGTCGTGGTGGGAGATTTGCTCGTGCTCACGCCCGGTTCTTACGTACCTGCGGATGCACGGCTCCTATCCGGCAGCCAATTGAGCATCGACGAATCCGCACTGACTGGAGAGAGCCTGCCGGTGGAGAAGCAGGCTGGGATTCGGGGGAGCGACGACACGCCTTTGGGCGAGCGGAAGAACATGGTGTACATGAGCACCATCGTCACCGGAGGAAGTGGGCGGGCAGTGGTGGTGGCGACCGGGAAGGATACGGAAATCGGGCTGATCCAGTCCTTGGTCGGGGAGGTCGAACCTCCGGAAACCCCCATGCAGCGCCAGCTGGACGAACTGGGGCTAAAGCTCGCGGCGTTTTCCGGTGGCGTCTGTGTGCTGGTATTCGGCTTAGGTCTTGCCCGAGGTTACGGCTGGTTGCCAATGTTGGCCTCTTCGATCTCCCTGGCCGTTGCCGCCGTTCCGGAAGGCTTGCCGACGGTGGCGACCACGGCACTCGCCCTCGGCATTCGGAACATGCAGCGCCGGCACGTATTGATCCGCAAGTTACCCGCCGTGGAAAGCCTGGGCGCGGTACAGGTGATCTGCCTGGACAAGACCGGAACGCTGACCCTGAATCAGATGCGGGTGGCAGTCGTACAAACCGCCATGGACCGATTCCATTGCTGCAGCGACGGGGCCTTCCAATACCAAGGCAGCCGAATTCCCCCGAGCGAACACGCCGACCTGCGGAGATTGTTGCAAATCACGTGCCTCTGTAGCGAAGTCCGCCTCGAAGGTGGAAAAACGGCCGGGCTCGACGGCTCCCCGACGGAACGGGCCCTGATCGAAGCAGCCATGCAAGTCGGCGAGGATGTCCAGGCACTCCGTAAACAGCATCCGTTACTCGACACCCTCCACCGGGCGGAAAATCGACCTTACATGATGACGGTACACCGGGCCGGCGAACGATACCTGTTCGCGATCAAGGGCAGTCCGGCGGAAGTATTGCGGATGTGTCGCCATTTCCAACACCAGGGAGCCCCCCTTGAACTCGACGAAACCTTGCGCGACGTGATCCTGGACCACAACCATCGTCTTGCCGGCGACGCCTTGCGCGTCCTTGGCGTGGCTTATGCCTGCGCCACCGAGCCCGACGCTGGAAAAGCGGAGCTGATCTGGCTGGGCTTGGTCGGGATGGAAGATCCGATCCGTCCGGGCATGCGCGAACTCATGCAGCATTTCCACGAAGCCGGGATCGATACCGTCATGATCACCGGTGATCAGAGTGCCACCGCCTACTCGGTGGGTAAGCGTCTCGGCCTGGCCCGCAACCAAACTTTGGAAATCCTCGACTCTGCCAGTCTGGACAAACTGGAACCGGAACTCCTCCAGGGAATGGTGAAAAATGTCTCCGTGTTTGCCCGTGTCAGCCCGGCGCACAAGCTCAAGATCGTCCAGGGGCTGCAGAGAAGCGGCAAGGTGGTGGCCATGACCGGCGACGGGATCAACGACGCTCCGGCCCTGAAGGCGGCCGACGTCGGTGTCGCCATGGGTGGCCAGGGCACCGACGTTGCCCGCTCGGTAGCCGACGTGGTGATCGAGGACGACAATCTGCACACCATGATCACCGCCATCGGTCAGGGCCGAACGATCTACGCCAACATCCGGAAAAGCCTGCGCTTCCTGGTATCGACCAATCTCAGCGAAATCGAAGTCATGCTGCTCGCCACCGCACTCGGCCTGGGGGAAGTGCTGAACCCGATGCAGCTCTTGTGGATCAATCTGATGACCGACGTCTTCCCGGCCCTGGCGCTGGTCATGGAGCCATCGGAGCGCGATGTGCTGAAGCAGCCGCCGCGCGATCCAAGACAAGCCATCCTCCGCAAACAGGACCTCCTCAGGCTTCTGCGTGAGTCGGGCCTGATCACCGGGAGCACGATGGCCGTCTACGGGTACAGCGCACTGCGTCACGGCAGCGGCCTGCAAACGAACACCAACACCTTCATGACCTTGACGCTGGCGCAGCTCCTCCATGCCATCAGCTGCCGGTCGGAGGAGACCTCCGTATTCGATGGAAACCGGGCACCCAACCCCCCCCTGCGATGGGCCATTGCCGGTTCCATGGCGATCCAGGTATTGGCGGCGATTGCCCCACCCTTGCGTGGCCTGCTGCGTCTCTCGCCGATCGCGCCGGCCGACGTAGCGGTCATACTCGCCGGTGCAACCGTGCCGTTCTTGCTCAACGAAGCGGCCAAGCATCTTCCGCATCTCTCCCGACCGGACGGAGCCTCGTCATGAAAAGGCAGTTTCTCTTCACTTCCGAATCCGTCACCGATGGTCACCCGGACCGGATCTGCGACACGATCGCCGATGCTTTGGTGGACCGTTTCCTACAGCAGGACCCATGCTCCCGCGTGATTGCCGAATGCGCGATCTCCAAAGGTATCGTCTTCATCGCCGCCCGCCTCGCCTCGCTCGCCTCCGTCGACCTGCCCGACGTAGTGCGCTCGGTGATCGCACGAGTCGGCTACCGGCCGGAAGACTTCAATGTCGATGACTGCACGGTCGTGACCAGTCTGATCAACATGCCGTTGGAGCAGCGTCCACACGCCGACGAAAGGGAGCTTTCCGAGGCCGAACTCGACCATCTGTTCGTACACAATCAGGCTACGGTGTTCGGATTCGCCTGCAACCAGACCCCCGAACTCATGCCCTTGCCCATCGTGCTCGCCAACCGCCTGGCGCGGGGACTCGCCGAGGCGCGCCGGCGCCGCTTGATCGCTTCGCTTTCTCCCGACTGCACCACGCAGGTCGGGATCGAGTACGACGATGGCAGGCCCGTGCGAATTCATGGCATCACCATCATCGCCGGGCAGGAAGGGAGGGAGCATATGGATCCCGTGGAGTTGCGCGATGAACTGTGTCGGCTGGTGGTTCACCCCGCATTGGCAGAAGGGCCGCTGCCCAGCGACGACGACACCGAGGTTTTCGTGAACCCACAAGGTGCGTTCCCGCAGAGCGGCCCGGCTTCCCATTCCGGCATGACCGGAAGAAAGACCGCCGCCGAGACCTATGGCGGTTA
>DATMAX010000046.1:0-21336 GCA_035559395.1 Methylococcus sp.
GCGCCAAGGGCACGCACCGGCCCGGTTCGGATATCGATCTGGCGCTGGTGGGCGACGGGCTGGATGTCGATACCCTGGGGCGGCTTGCGCGCGCCTTCGAGGAGTCTTCGATTCCCTATCAGGTGGATCTCTGTTTGCTGGAGGCAGTCGAGCATCCGCCCTTGCGCAGCCACATCGAGCGGGTGGGGCTGGTGTTGTACGAGCGATCGAGGTGCCGGTGCGCGAGGGAGGCCAGCTAGGGGTAGCCTGAGTGGTTTCACCGCCTTTTGGGTCGCCTGGGACGTCACGGCCCTCGTCGTCTCGACAGTGACAACCGGGTCGTCCGTCTCAACCTGCCCAACATGGCCTATTCCCCGGAAGCCCGGCTCGCGGTTTACGCCGCCGCCCAGGCCGGATTGGTGCAATTGGAACCGGATCCGGACAAGCAGTCCAAATAGGCCGACTTCATCGATCATTATGCCGACGTGAGTGACGACGAACCGGCCCGTTACCGGGCCACATACCTGAACGAACGAGGTGAAGTCATGCGACTCGCACAGCCCAGGCAGGCAGGAAGAAGCCGCGCGGTTGCAAGCGGGAGTTGACCCGTCGCTTCGGCCCTTTGCCGGAGGAGGCGGTGGAGAGAATCGATGCGGCCGATCTTCCCACCCTCGAAGCCTGGCTCGACCGGGTGCTCGATGCCGAAAGCCTGGCGGCCGTTCTCCAGGAAGGTTGACGAACCCCGGTGCGCGGGCGGTGGATTCTTTCTCCCCCTGCAACCACCCCGGCGCTTCGCGCCACCCCTCCTTTTCGAAGGAGGGGATTTTTGCTCACCGCAACCTGCAAGCTGGATCCCTCTTTCATCCCTGGCCCTCCGTGCTACCCTTGACAGCGATGAGACTTTCACCGAAAACACGACAAATCATCCGCGAAACGGTCCGTGAGATTTTTGGCCCGGAAGGGAAGGTGATCCTGTTCGGATCGCGGACCGATGACGAAGCGCGGGGCGGGGATATCGATCTGCTCGTCGAGTTACCGGCTCCCGTCACGGATCGGCAGCGCAGGACTTTGCAGCTTTGCGCGAGGCTCCAGCTTCGCCTCGGTGATCAACCGATCGACGTCCTGGTGATCGACCCATCGACCCCGCGCCAGGCGATCCACGAACACGCGATGCGCACCGGAATCCCTTTATGACCCCGAGCACGTTGCTACCGGTCGAGCGCTTCCTGCATACGCTGGGAATCGTTGCCCATGAAGGACGGCATCTCGCATACAGTTGGAACCGGCTGTTCACCCAATCCATCGATGCGGACTGGGTCTGCATGCTCGAACAGGACCCCGAAATGGCGGAACGGCTGGAGGCTTTCGTTTCCCGCTTTGGCCGTATGCAGGACACGATGGCCGAGAGACTGCTTCCGCGTTGGCTTCTGGCCCTGGCAGAACAGCCCGGCAGTCAGATCGAAACCCTGAACCGGGCCGAGCGCCTCGGGGTGATCGCCAGCACGGAAGGATGGCTCGAGGCGCGCAATCTTCGCAATCGCCTGGTGCATGAGTACATGACCGACCCCGAGAGCTTCGCGGAAGATCTGTCCCTGGCCAAAGAATACAGCCGCATGCTGCTGGAAACCTTCAACCGCTTGCGCGAGGATACGGTGCTACGCTTGGGAATCCCGGGCGAACGCCTGCCGGAGGCATTGAAGTTGCCTTGACCCCATACGGGAAGGTTTTCCGTGGTACCGACGACCATGACCGATCTTCGAAAATACGATCCCGAACTGGCGGCTTTGTTTGTGGAGAACTATCGGGGTGCTTGCCGGGCTGCACGTAATCTCCGCGTCTCGATCGACCGGACGGCGTCCCTTTTCCCGTTGGATGGGGCGAGCCTCGATCAGCTCGACGATGACGCGCTGGAATCGTTGGATGCGTTCCGCGTCCGTTATGCCCAACTTCAGGACATGCTGGCGAACAAGCTGTTCCGGGGGCTGCTCCGACTGGAGGAGGAGTCTGCGGGATCAATGCTCGACGTACTCAACGCCATGGAAAAGCGAGGCATCATCAGAGCGTTCGAGACTTGGAAAACGATGCGGGAATTGCGCAACACATTCATGCACGACTATCCGGGGGAGGGACCGCTCCGGGCAGAGGCGCTGACGAGAGCGCATGCCATGGCCCCGGAACTACTGGACGTTCTGGCGCGGCTCCGGGACCGGGCCACCGGTCACATCGGAATTCCGGTCGGCCAGTTGCCGGAAGCACCACGATGAGACTGGATCCGGAGATCGTCCCCAAGCTGGTAGCGGACGTCCGCGAGATCTATGGCCCGGATGCCGGACTCTGGCTGTTCGGTTCGCGGACGGACGACCGGGCCGCGGGCGGTGACATCGATCTCTACGTGGAAACCGCGGATGACTCGGCGCAGCTCGACCGGTACCTGGAATGCCGCAGGCGTCTGGAGCGCTTGTTCGGTGACCGCAAGATCGACCTCGTGGTACGCCCCCGTACCCGGCCGCCGACGGCCATCGAACGGATCGCCCGCAAGACGGGGATACGGCTTACCGAAGAAGCGGAGGGGTGAGGGGGCGGGCCCCGCGGGAGATCGGGTGCGCGCTCCCGCCGGCAATGCGGATCCGTCAACGCAGGCCGTATTTCTTGCGCTTTCGCCAGAAGGTGGCCCGGCTCATGCCGACCAATCGTGCGGCTTCCTCCATCCGTCCTCCGGCCCGTTGCAAGGCCTGGCGGATGCGGGCTTCCTCGTCCTCCGGTTGCGTCCGTGTGCTGCGGAAGGTGATGTCTTCGGCCGATGCGGCAGCGGTCTCGCGGAATTCCGGAGGCAGATCCGCCAGGGTCAGCTCACTGCCGCGGCCCACGGCGAAGGCATATTCGACCACGTTCTTCAGTTCCCGGACGTTGCCGGGCCAGGGGTAATCCAGGAGCCGCCGCACGGCCTCGGGGGCGATGCTTTCGATGTGGCGCGGCCCATGCCGGTTGAAGCCGTCAACGAAGTGCCAAAGCAGATAATGGATGTCCTGGCGACGTTCCCGCAAAGGCGGCAGAAAGATCGGCACCACCCGCAGGCGGTACATCAGGTCTTCCCGGAACCGCCCGGCTTTGACCTCGGCTCGCAGCGAGCGATGGGTGGCGGCGATGATGCGCACGTCCACGGTCCTGGCCTGGTCGCTGCCGACCGGAATGAAGGTCCGATCCTGTAGCACGCGCAGCAGCTTGGCCTGGAGTTCGAACGGCAATTCCGCGACTTCGTCCAGGAACAGGGTTCCGCCGTGCGCCCTCTGGAAAAGCCCGGCGTGGTCACGCACCGCGCCGGTGAACGCGCCCTTGACGTGCCCGAACAATTCGCTCTCCAGCAGGTTCGGGCTCAGCGCCGCGCAGTTGACGGCGAGGAATGGCCGCTCGCGGCGGTGGCTCTCCAGGTGCAGACCGCGCGCGACCAACTCCTTGCCGGTGCCCGATTCGCCCCGGATCAGGACCGTGGCATCGGTTTCGGCGACGTTGCGGATGATGCGGATCGCTTCCTTCATGGCGGGATCGCGCGTCACCAGACCGTGGAAGTTTTCGGCGTCGTTCCGGAGCGGCAGAAGGGGAGTGGCCAGAACTTCCGGTCTCAGGCATTCGAGCGCCCCCAGGAACTGTCCGCTGCCGTCGAAAAAGGCGCGCGCCGTGCGATGGCAGGCGAGGGTCGTCCCGTCCCGTCGCCGAAGGGTCACCGTCTCGGCCTGGATCGCGCCCTGATCGGCCAGCCCGCAGGGGTCATGACCTTCCGTACACTGCAGGACTTTGGTGCAGGGGGAACCGAGTACTTTGTCGGCGGGCAACCCGAACAGCTTCTCGGCGCCCCGACTCCAAAACAGCAGCTTCCCCTCGGCGTCGACGACGAATACCGCCCCCCGGTCGAGCCAATCGGTCAAGACTTCGATCATCTGATCGGGACCGACCCGGCTCAGCCAGCGATTGAACAGGGGTGAGGAGGCCTTCATGAAACATCAAATTAGCGCAGATGAACCAAATGTGAAACATCGGGCCTCTTGGCCGAAAGGCGCAACCGGAATCCGGTGGCCGGGAACCCCTATAGTCGCCCGTCCACTTCGCCGGCCGGAAGCACGTGCTTGACATCGAAGACCACGACGCCGGGCCGACCCCAGGCGCGGAGGTCGGCGGCGCTGAGTCGGCGGAATTCGTCATGGGCCACGGCGAGCAGCAGGGCGTGGTAGGCTCCCGGCCGGGGTTCCGCGATCAGTTCCAGACCGTATTCGGCCCGCGCTTCGGCGGCCGAGACCCGGGGGTCGTGGACGTCGACCTGACAGCGGTGGCTTCGGAGTTCTTCGATGATGTCGACGACCCGGGTGTTGCGCAGGTCCGGGCAGTTTTCCTTGAAGGCGAGGCCGAGAATGAGGACCCGCGCCCCGGGAATCGGGATGCCGCGTTCGCTCAGGAGTCGCAACAGCCGCCCGGCGACGTAATGCCCCATCTGGTCGTTGATGCGGCGGCCGGCGAGGATGATTTCGGGGTGATGGCCGATTTCCTGGGCTTTGTGGGTGAGGTAGTAGGGGTCGACGCCGATGCAGTGGCCGCCGACCAGTCCGGGGCGGAACGGCAGGAAGTTCCATTTGCTGCCGGCGGCGGCGAGTACTTCGCCGGTGTCGATGCCGAGGCGGTGGAACAGGATGGCGAGTTCGTTGACCAGGGCGATGTTGACGTCGCGCTGGGTGTTTTCGATGACCTTGGCGGCCTCGGCGACGCGGATGCTGGGGGCACGGTGGGTGCCGGCTTCGATGATGCTCCGGTAGAGGGTGTCGACGAAGTCGAGGGCTTCGGGGGTGGAGCCTGCGGTCACTTTCTTGATGGTGGTCAACCGGTGTTCCCGATCGCCGGGATTGATACGTTCGGGGCTGTAGCCGACGTAGAAGTCGCGGTTGAAGGTGAGGCCGGATTCGCGTTCGAGAATCGGCACGCAGACTTCTTCGGTGGCGCCGGGATAGACGGTGGATTCGTAGACGACCAGGTTGCCGGGGCGAAGCAGCCGGCCGACGGTGGCGCTGGCCTTCTCGATCGGGCCGAGGTCGGGGCGCTTGTAGCGGTCGATGGGGGTCGGCACGGTGACGAGGTAGACGTTGCAGTCGGCGAGGTCTACGGGATCGCCGGTGTAGCGGAGGTGGCGGGCGGCGCGCAGGTCCTCGCGGGTGGTTTCCCCGGTGGAGTCGCGCCCGGCGCGAAGTTCGGCGATGCGATCCGGCTTGAGGTCGTAGCCGAGGGTCGGAAACCGCTTGCCGAATTCGACGGCAAGCGGCAGTCCCACGTATCCCAGGCCGATGATGCCGAGACGGAGTTCGTTCCAGTCCGGAAAGGAAGTGCTCATGATGGTTCTCCAGAGAAGGGTTTTCAGGGTGTCTTAAAGAGTCGCGGGTTTGAGGCGATGCCGCTCCCAGAGTAGTGCCGAAGCAAAAAGCAAAAGGAGCAGACCGTTGTTGAGAAGGAACCGGGGCGCGGAGGGCAGGGCGGGGATCGCCTGCGTCATTTGCCAGACGGCGGTGACGAGCGCCGGATAGCCGAGGATGCGCCGCAGATCGTACCGTACCGGGTAGTGGCGCCGTCCGAGCGCGTAAGAAAGGAGCGCCATGCTCGCGTAACAGGCCAGGGTGGCCCAGGCCGCGCCGAGATAGCCGAAGCGCGGAATCCAATAGAGATTGAGCGCCACCGTGACGAACGCACCCCACAGGGCGAGATAGGTGCCGAAGCGGGTCTGTTCGGTGAGCTTGTACCAGATCGAAAGATTGAAGAACACGCCCAGACAAAGATTGGCCATGAGCAGGATGGGTACGACATCGAGACCCGTCCGGTAACGGGCGCCGATGAAGTACTGGATCCAATCGAGGTTGAGCATCACCCCCAGGAAGATGAAGGAGCCGGTGAGGACGAAACCGTCCATGACCTTGGCATAAAGCTCGCTCGCGTCCCGCTGCCGATAATGGGAAAAGAAAAACGGTTCCGCCGCATAACGGAACGCCTGGGTGAAAAGCGTCATGAGAATCGCGATCTTGTAACACGCCCCGTAAATCCCGAGCTGCTCCAGGGCGACCGTTTCAGGCAGCAGGTATTTGAGCAGCACCCGGTCCAGGGTCTCGTTGACCATGCCGGCCAATCCCGCGATCAGGAGTGGAAGGGCGTAGCGCAGCATCCGCCGCCACAGGCCGAGATCGAAGCGCAGCCGCGCCGCGAGGAGTTCCGGTGTGAGGAACAGCACGGTCGCGGCGCTGGCGATGAGATTGGCGACGAATACATAGCCGATGCCGATGTCGGGGTCGTAGAGCCGGGCGGCCCAGGCGAGCCGACCACCGCTGCCTGTGTCATGGGCCCATTTGCACAGCCCGATGAAAAACAGATTGCCGGCGATGTTGATCAGGATGTTGAGAATCTTGAGCCAGGCGAAGCGTTGCGCGCGCTGGAGTTCGCGAAGCCGCGCGAAGGGAATGGCCGCCAGTGCATCCAGGGCAAGGATCCAGGCGACCCAGCGGACGTAGTCGGTGTGATCCGGATACTTGAGCCAGCGGGCGAGGGTTTCCGCCTGCCACAGCGTCGCGGCGAGGAACAGCGCACCGGTGAACGCCAGGGACAGCAGGGCGGTGCTGTAAACCGGGGTCTTGACGTCGGACTTGGCCGAGAAGTTGAACAGGGCCGTTTCCATGCCGTAGGTCAGGATCACGTTCAGAAAAGACGTGTAGGCATAGAACTCGGTGAGGACGCCAAAATCCCTCGGGTCGGCGAACTGGTAGGTGTAGAGCGGAACCAAAAGATAATTGAGCAGCCGGCCGACGATGGTGCTGAAGCCATAGATCGCGGTCTGACCCGCCAGTTTGCGGATGGGGTTCACGGCCTACGCCTGTGTCGCCGGACTCGCAATGTTCATGGGAAAGCAAGTATAGTGGCAAAGATGGTTATTCTTGGACGATCGGCGATCCGAATTTCGGATCCCGGTGTCCCGGAGTGCCGGGTCTCGGGCGCGGAGGCTCGCGGGGGTGATCACAACGAGAAACGAAAATGGCCGAAAACATTGAGAACCTGATTCTGGAACATCTCCGCCACATTCGGGGCCGGATCGACAAACTTTCCGATGACATGGACACCTTCAAGTTGCGCATGCAGTCCTTTGATGAGCGGTTGACTTTGGTGGAGCGGGCCGTGGTGAACATCCATTCGGATCTTGCCGTGGTCCACAGCCGCTTCGACCGTCTTGACACACGCCTCGACCGCATCGAACGCCGCCTCGATTTGCGTGAAGAGGTGTAAAAGCGTGCATGCGAACACGCGGTTCGGGACGTTCCGGGCGGGGTTTACTCCGGCCAGAAATTCGGGTCCATGATCTCGGCTTCCTCCCATTCGCAAGAAGCCGGGAAGATGTCTTCCAGGAGCGCGGTTTCGTCGGCCGCCAGTTCTACCGCTTCTGGATATGCATTTTCGATTTCCTCTTTCACGAATCGGCGCAGGCTTGGATTTTCTTTCAATAGCCGTTCGATATCCCGTCTCTGTATTCGAATCGTTCCTTTCCAGCTTGGTGACCTTTGGTCTGGCTGATACTTCCATTTCAGCAGGTGAGCGATCAATACCCGGAAGCGGCGGTACAACTCCCTTTTGTAGTTTCCCATCTCGGCCTCGAGCTCCTCGATCAAGTGTGTCGTATCGATGTCGGAAAGCTTGCCGGCCTTGAGCAGGGCAGCCTGTTTTTCCAACCAGGCAGCCCGGTCGATCTCATACAGATTGGCGCTCATTTCTCTCCTTCGGCGATTTCTTGGCGGTGTCGTAGATGGGCAACGGCATCAACAAATCCAGCTTATTTCGCTAAGCTTCCGCTGTCCACCGAAAAGGGTCGACATCAGATCAGTCAGGCCAGAAATCTTCGTCTAGGATCTCTTTTTCCGACCATTCGCAAGAGGTTGGGAAATCAGTCTCCTTGATTCCTGTTTCGTCGGCTGCCAAGCGCACGGCAGGTGCATAGGCTTTCTTTATGGCCTCTGCCATGGTTTGGCGTAGACTCGGATTATCCTCGAGGATGTCCTCTATGCTTTGTCTTTGGTTTCGGATCGTTCCTCTCCAGCTCGAGGATCGTTGCTCGGGTTGATACTTCCACTTCAGAAGATGCGCCAACAGAATGCGTAGTCGGCTTCTGATCTGGTGTCGGTAGTTTCCCATCTCGGCTTCCAGTTCCTCGAGGAGGTGCGTTTGATCGACCAGTGCCAATTGTCCCGACTTGATCAATTCAGCTTGTTGGGCAAGCCAGGCTGCGCGATCGGTTTCATACAGGTTTGCGTTCATTTCTCTTCTTCGGTGATCTCTTGGCGGTGTCGTAGATGGGCAACGGCATCAACAAATCCAGCTTATTTCGCTAAGCTTCCGCTGTCCACCGAAAAGGGGTCGACATTACGTTACGAAATAAGGAAGACCGATGACCGACAATGTAGAAAACCCGATCTTGGAACATTTGCAAGCGCTCCGAAACGAGCTTCGCGATTTCAAAGCCCAAGCCACGTCGGATTTGAACCTGATCAAGCTACGTTTGACTTCGTTGGAAAGTCAGATGGCTTCCATTCATTCCGACATGGCGCTGATTCATGGCCGCATCGATCTGGTTGACAGTCGTCTTGAACGGATCGAGCGTCGTTTGGAACTGCGGAAAGATGTTTGATTCTTCCAACCGTAGCTTGATCCAGGATCGCCTCCGGGCAGCATCCATATTGCGCATAATGTATATTATGTTAAATCAATCCTAGAACGGTCCGGGAAACCAAGATCCCAGTGGAATCACGCATCGCGCTCTGGAATACGCGGCGCAAGCGCCGGGCCCTCGAAATGGATGCCCGACCACCCGTGTTTCATGAAGGTGCGGATGTTACAGTGATCATCTCCCTGCGGATTCTCCAGCACGTCTTTCCAAAAGTGATCGCCGAACAGAGCCAAGGTCTCCGCCTCGGTCAGCTCATGCAGCCGCGCGAAGCTGAAGATTTTGCAGGAACCTTCGCTGACGCCGGGCGGGTTTTGCACCGCATCCTCGCCGAGGCCGTTGGTGAACCCCGTCGGGGTATATCGATAGGCTGCGTCGATCGCCCGGACGGTGTCCTCGAACGCGACGCGCTCGCCGTTGCGGATACGGGAAATCAGTTCTTCGATTTTCATGGGCTGCGCACCTCGAGGTTTCCATCAAGGGTTCAACATGGAAACGAGTTTTTCCCAGACCCGCTCGCAAAGCAGCGCCTGGGCGTCCGCATTGGGATGGAGGCCATCGGTCTGCAACAGGTGATCCCGGCCGCCTACGCCGTCCAAAAAGAACGGGATCCAGTCCACCCCTTTCTCCCGCGCGAGTTCGTGATATACGCTTTCGAAGGCCGTCGCGTAGCGGCTACCATAGTTGGGTGGAATCTTCATTCCCAGCAACAGCACCCGCGCTCCGGCAGCCTGTGCCCGGTCGATCATGGTCCCGAGATTCGTTTTCAGTCGTGCCGGGGGCAGCCCGCGCAGCCCGTCGTTTGCTCCCAGTTCCAGGATCACGATCCTCGGACGATGGGTCGCGAGTGCCGCATCCAGCCGGGCCAGACCTCCGGCGCTGGTATCCCCGGAGATGCTGGCATTGATCACCGGGACTCCCGAGGAGCGAAGTTTTTCTTGCAACAAAGCGACCCAACCCCGGTCTATGTCGGCGAGACCATAGCCGGCGCTGAGACTGTCCCCGATCACCAGCACCGGCCCCACCCCGGCGGCCCGGGAGTCCGGCAAAATCGATCCGAGAACGATGCATCCGATAGCGAAGAATCTGGAGAAACGCGAGATCGCGGCAGAACCAACCATGCTCATGGCCGAGCGAGTCAGCAAATGGGTCGAAACCAGAGAAGAGCGGATTCATATCTTGACAGGAGTCGATCTGCGGATCAAACGCGGCGAGAGCGTGGCGATCCTGGGCGCCTCGGGTTCCGGCAAATCCACTCTGCTCGGACTCCTGGCCGGGCTCGACCGCCCCTCTTCCGGCGACATCGAACTGTCCGGAATCCGCTTGTCCTCCCTGGATGAAGACGGCCTCGCAGAACTCCGCGCCCGGGCGGTCGGCTTCGTGTTCCAATCCTTCCAGCTGCTGCCGAGTTTCACCGCCCTGGAAAACGTCATGCTGCCCTTGGAACTCGCCGGCGCATTCGAGACGGCGCGCGATCAGGCGGTAGAGTTGCTGCGCCGGGTGGGATTGGGGCACCGCCTGCGGCACTATCCCCGCCAGCTTTCCGGCGGCGAACAACAGCGCGTTGCCCTGGCCCGCGCCTTCGTCACGGCCCCGGCGATTCTCTTCGCCGACGAACCGACCGGCAATCTCGACCGGCGCACCGGACGCACGATCATCGATCTTTTGTTCGAACTCAACCAGGAAAGACAAACGACCCTGGTGTTGGTGACCCACGACACCGACCTCGCCGGACGTTGCCAACGCCTCGTGCATTTGGAGGACGGCAGGATTCGGGAGGAACGGATCTGACCATGTATCGCGCTTTCCGCCTCGGTGTTCGTCTGGCCTGGCGCGATTGGCGCTCCGGCGAACTCGGTATCCTGCTCGCGGCGCTGGTCGTGGCAGTCGCCAGCAGCGCCTCGATCCACCTGCTGGGGGATCGAGTGACGCGTACCCTCACCGCGCGGGCCGCCGAGTTCATCGCTGGCGACCTCGCCGTCCGCAGCCACCACGCCCTGGATGAGACTTGGATCACCCAATCCCGGGAACTGGGGCTTCGGCATACCCAGGCCCTGGAGTTTTCCAGCGTCCTCATGGAAAACGAGGAGATTCTGCTGGTCGGGGTGAAGGCGGTCAGTTCCGGCTATCCTTTGCGCGGACAGGTCAAGACCTCGCTCGGCGACGGCACTCCGGAAGCTTCGGCGGGCGGAACCCCGGAACCCGGCACGGTCTGGGTGGAAGCTCGCGTGCTGGGCACACTGGGACTTGCGGTCGGCTCCGAAATCACCCTCGGACAGACGAAACTCCGCATCGCCCGGATTCTCACCCATGAACCGGATCGCCGCGGCGATCTCTACAGCCTGTCGCCACGAGTGCTGATGAACCTGGAAGACGTCGCCGCCAGCGGTATCGTGCAACCCGGAAGCCACATTCACCACTATGCCATGTTCGCCGGTCCCGAGGATGCGGTGCGCCGGTTCAAGGCTTGGCTCAAACCGCGCTTGCAGCCCGGGACGCGCATCCTCGACGTGCACGAGGATCGCCCGGAAATGGGAACGGCCCTGAATCGTGCACAGCGCTACCTCGGCATGAGCACCGTGATGGTGGTGGTGATTGCCGGCGTGGCGATCGCCTTGAGCGCGCGGCGCTATACCGAGCGGCATTTCGACACCACGGCGATGCTGAGATGCCTCGGTGCCCGGCGACGCGACACCTGGATCGTCTACGGAACGGTCTTTCTCTGCGCCGGCATGTTCGGCGCGCTGCTCGGCGTCCTCCTCGGCTACCTGGCCCAGGAAGGACTCGCCTGGCTGTTCGCGCGGATTCTGCCCCATCAACTGCTTGCGCCGGGACCGGAAGGTCTCCTGTTGGCGGCGGCGACGGGTCTCTGGATCTTGGCGGGCTTCGCCTTGCCACCGTTGCTCCGCCTGGGGCGCACGGCCCCGCTGCGGGTACTGCGGCGCGATCTCGCCCCCTACCCCTCGAGCGCCTGGGCCGTGTACGGATTGGCTTTTTTGGTCCTGGCCGTACTGTTGTGGCGTTACACCGGAGATGTCGGGCTGATCACCGCGATTCTCGGTGGGACGGCGCTGACCCTGCTGTTCTACCTGCTGATCGCCCGCTGTTCGCTCCATTGGGTCCGCCATTGGGCGCGTTCGCGCGCCCTGTACTGGCGGCTCGGCGTGCACAATCTGCTGCGCAGATCGAACCTCGCGGTGGCGCAAATCCTGGGTTTCGGCCTGGCGATCACCGCCATGCTGGTGAGTGGAATCGTGCGTACGGAACTGATGTCCGAGTGGAAGCGCCAATTGCCCCAAGACGCACCCAATTACTTCGCGCTCAACCTGCAGGAAGGCGAACTCACGAAGTTCCGCGAGTTCTTGGCGCAAGAATCCATCGCCGCCAGCGCTCTCTATCCCATCGTGCGGGGGCGCCTGCTCCAGGTGGACGGCCGCGACGTCCGCACGCTGGCACCGCGTGACTCCCAGGCGGAGGCGGCGATCGATCGGGAACTGAGCCTTACCTGGAGCAGCGAGCTGCCGGTCGATAACCGGATCACTGCGGGTCGATGGTGGTCTTCGGGCATGCCGAACCGGGTATCGGTCGAGGAAAAACTTGCGCAACAATTGAAAATCAAGGTGGGATCGAGCTTGCGTTTCCAGGTCGCCAGCTCCACGGTGGATGCCGTGGTGGAAAGTCTCCGCAGTGTGCGCTGGGATTCCTTGACGCCAAACTTTTTCATGATGTTTTCACCGGGGAGCCTCGCCGATCAGCCGCGGACCTACCTGACCAGCTTTTACCTGGCTCCGGAGCGAAACGCGGTGCTCCATCGCATGATCAAGACCTTCCCGGCCATCACCCTGCTCGACGTGAACTCGCTGCTGCGCCAGTTCCAATCGATCCTCCAGCAAGTGACCCTGGCCGTGGAGTTCGTTCTCGCTTTCGCGCTGGTCGCCGGCTTTACCGTGTTGTTCGCGGCCGTTCGCACCACCACCGAAGAGCGCATCCAGGAAGATGCCTTGCTGCGCTCCATGGGCGCCAGCCGGCGCCTTCTCCGCACCAGCCAGTCGATCGAATTCAGTATCCTCGGCGCCATGGCGGGCCTCTTTGCCGCAGCCAGCGCCGAGGCCATCGGCATGCTAGTGTTCAGCCGGGTGATGGATCTCGAGGCGCATTTCCACCCCGTGATTTGGATCGCCACCCCCGCGCTTGGCATATTGGTCATCGGTGTCGCCGGACGGTGGTGTGTGCGCAGGGTGGTCGCGGCGAGTCCGTTGCAACTCCTGCGGGAATTGCCTTTTTGAATCCAGGTTGGATTTTTCGAGGCCCGCAGAGGGGAAACGGGATTTTTCTCTGGAGCAGTCGGCGCTTCCCTGGCAAAGCCCCGGGACATCCGTTTCCCGGGGATCTTCCGGCGCCGCCTGGTCTGTCGTCCCTCTGGCACCGCCTGCACGCCGATCAACTTGTGCCGGCCGGTGCTCGCCAGGCATGCATCGCCGTGAAAAGGCGGTTCATTGGGTCGAGATATTGACCTTGGAGGTCCAACCGCTCTTTCCCTGACAATCGCCCTCCAGTATCTTGACCTTGACGAAAGGCAGCGCACCCGAGACGGTTTCCTCTTCGACCGTCGCCTTGGTGCCAGCCCTGACCACGCAGACCTTTTGTTCGTCGGTTTCTTCTTCCGACGTGGAAACACCCATCAGTCCGGGGACGGTGGTGAGCTGGGTATCGCCTACGTTCGGATTGGCAACGGTCACCGTTTGGCCGACCTGCACGGTCTTCTGGATCTGGACTTCCCCGCTTCCGCCTCCTCCCATCGCCAAAGCGAGCAACAAGAGGATCACGGCTCCGCCGATGGCGTACCATGCCTTGGGGTTGTTCTTGATGGTGTCCAGGATGTTTTTCAGCGCATTCCCAGCCTTCTCGTTGTTTTCGTTTGACATTCGCTCTTACCTCCTCTTTGATCACGGTTCCCCTTCCCGGGGCACGCGCACGTTAACATGTTGTCGCAGTTGTGCAAACTGCTAATTTACCATGAGGCCCTGCGGCCGTTCCGGGGTCCGGTGGGGTGCGGGTGCGAAGCGCCACGCCGATCCGAAATGAACGGAGAGAGGACGGAAATCGACCCATGCATCGAGAAAAGAATCCATTGATCGCGCGCACGGACGGCCTGGACCAATTCCTCCGTGAACTGCGCTCGACACCGAATCTCAAGGCGGTCGCGCAGCGAGATCGGCTCATTTTTGCGCTGGATGCCACCGCGAGCCGGGAACCGACCTGGGAACAGGCGCGCCGCGTACAAGCGCGGATGTTCGAGGTTGCCGGAACTCTCGGCGGGCTGGAGGTCCAATTGTGTTGGTATCGTGGTTTCGATGAATTCGACGCCCGCGGATGGTTTCGCGATGCCGAGGGTCTTCGCGTCGCGATGGAGCGGATTAGCTGTCGCAGCGGCTACACCCAAATCGAGCGCGTATTCCGACACACCGTAACCGAAGCAAAACGGGCGGCCGTGAACGCTCTGGTATTTATCGGCGATGCCTTGGAAGAGCCCGCGGAACCGCTCTACGCACTCGCCACCCAGTTCGCCCTGCGGGGAACGCGGGCTTTCCTGTTCCAGGAAGGCGACAGCCCGCAAGTCGGATCGGTATTCCGGGAAATCGCCCGCATCAGTGGCGGAGCTTGCGTCCGCTTCGACCATGACAGCCCAACCCGGCTCGCCGCGCTTCTGCGGGGTGTCGCGGCCTTCGCTGCCGGTGGTATGGATGCCTTGCGCGAACTCGCACGACAGGAAGGAGGAGCGACCCAGGAACTGATCCATCAGCTACAGAAAAAACCTTGATCCAACTGCTGTTGATTTTGATCACCCTGGTGGTGATCTTTTCGCTGGTCCGGGGGCTCGTTCGGACCGCGGGGCCGGATTTTTCGCGAAAAGCAAGGCGCATCGGTTTCCTCGGACTCTTGGGATTGCTTTTGGTCCTGGCTGCCAGCGGACGGCTGGGCTGGGTCTTGCCCCTGATCGGGGCTTTGTTTGCGGCCGCGATTCGTCTGCTGCCGGGAATCCTGGTGTTTTTCCCTCTGCTTCAACGCCTTTGGCGTCAACAGGCGGCGCAAGCACCGGGCGCAACCGAGACGCATTCCACCATCGAAACCGGGATGTTGCGCATGCGGCTCGATCGCGCTACCGGTGAGATCACGGGGGAGGTGCTTGCCGGGCGGTTCGCGGGGCGACAATTGCTCCACCTCACCCTTCCGGAGCTGCAAGGTCTTTACGCGGAGTGCCTTCGCTGTGACACCGACTCCGCAAGACTGCTCGCAACTTATCTCGATCGCATGCATGGGGACCGTTGGCGCGCCAGGGACCGGACCGGCGATGCCGGCGCCAGACCGAAGGGGGGCATGAGTCGGGAGGAAGCGCTCGATGTTCTGGGTCTCGCTCCGGGCGCCACTCGGGAAGCGATCATCGAGGCGCATCGGCGTTTGATGCAGCGAGTGCATCCGGACCGGGGCGGCTCGGATTACCTCGCCGCCAAGATCAACCTGGCGAAGGACGTCCTGCTGCGAGGCGGGTGAAGAACGGAGCCTCTCGAGACCATGCCGAACGAGAATTCCGCAAGACAAGGCCGTATCGTCGTGATAAGGTGGCAGACGCGAAGCGGCTCGTTCCCTTACCCACCGGCCCGTCAGGTCGAGGATGAGCCGCTCAAACGATCATTGCCATGCATCCTTTGCTCGAGCGTCTGCACCAGGATCATATCAACCTGAACCGACTCCTCGGTTTGCTGGAAAGGGAGACGATACTCCTCGAACAAGGCGCAAGCCCGGATTATTACCTCATGCTGGACATGCTCGACTACATGAGACGTTATCCCGATGAGATCCATCACCCGTGCGAGGACGTGATCTTCGGGGCTTACCTGGAACGCTTCCGGGAAGGCGCCGAAATCATCGAGCGCTTGCGCTCCGAGCACAAAGTCCTGGTCGAGGACACCCAGGAATTGCGCTACTGCGTGGAGAGAATCCTTCAGGGCTCCATCTGTTCGCGCGAAGACTTCCAGACCGCACTGGCGGCTTATCTCGCCAGGCAGAGGGAACATCTGAACCGGGAAGAAGCGGAAATCTTCCGCCTGATCGACGCTGCGTTGGGAGCCGAAGACTGGCAACGCCTCGAGCCACAGATCCCGGCCCGCACGGATCCTCTTTTCGGTGGCCCGGTGGCAGAGAGATTCGCCAGTCTCTACGCGCATCTGTTGGCAATGACCGGGCACCAAGTATAAATCCGACGCTCGTTTCTCCCTGTGCGTAACGCCATCGTCATGACCCACCCCAAAGGCATCGAGACCCTCGCGGGCTTCCTCGCCCGGCTGGAGCAAGGCTATGAGCGGCAACGGAACCACCATCTAAGCATCGGGGAATCCTGGTCTCCCGAGTATCGCCGCCGTTTCTTCTCCCTGCAGCTGGGGAATTTCCGCATGCGCTGGCAGGACTCGATCCGATCCGAGGATCGTCTCCCGGCGCAAGTGACCGTGATCGGGCCCACCCAGGCCGGCAAGAGTTCGGTGATCAACTGGCTGTTGGGAGAAGAGGCCGCGCTCGCCAGCCCGTTGGCGGGATTCACCCGTCACCCACAGGGCTTCGCCTATGCCTGCGGTGCGGAAACCATTGCGCCGCTCGAGCGATTCTTCGCGCCCCTGGTGCGGCGGGATCGCTCCGCGCTTCCGCATGACGAATATGGATTCTATGCACTGACCGAGAGCGCCGCCTTCAGTCCCGCTCTGCCTGGCCCGCTCGTGATCTGGGATACCCCGGACTTCGATTCGATCGAATCGGAGCGCTACCGGGGCGGTCTGTTGCGCGCAGTCGCGCTTGCGGACCTCTTGATCTGTGTGCTGAGCAAGGACAAGTATGCCGATCGCGCCGTGTGGGACATGTTGCGGCTCATCGAGCCGCTGGGCATCACCACACTCATCGTACTCAACAAGACGCCCTCCGCGGCGCGGGAAACCTTGGAACGATCCCTGGCCGAAAAATGGCGCCAAGCGCGGAGTGATACCATGCCACCCGTCATCACCCTGCCCTATCTCCCTTCCAGCAGCCACGAACCGCCGGGAATCGGGGAATTTCGGAGCTTGACCCGGAGCTGCATCGAGCGGATCGAGCGTCGGCATCTGGCAGCCGGTTTGACCCGTTATCTGCGCTTGAACTGGGAGCCATGGCTGGAGCCCGTTCGCCTCGAGCAACGAGCCGAACAGGAATGGCGCTTGCTTCTCGAACAGGCGGGACAATCGGCGTTGGAGATCTATCGCCGTGACTATCTCGATCATCCTTATCATTACGCGACCTTTCAACGCGCCCTCGCGGAACTGCTGACCCTGCTGGAAGTCCCCGGCCTCGCCAGTGTCCTGGCGCAGTTGCGCAAAGCCATCACCTGGCCGGTGCGCCAGCTCGGACGGCTCGGACGCCGCCTGCAGCCCGGTTCGACGGGCACCAGCGAGCCCGCGGTACTCCAACAGGCGGGATTGCATGCCTTGTTCCGCATCCGGCAGAGCGTCGCCGATGCGGCCGAAAAATCCCCGCACAGCCGGGGTTGGTGGCTGGCGCTCGGACGGGAACTCGGGCGGCGCCAATCCGGCCTCGTGGAAGCGTTCGCGCAAGCCTCGACGCGCTATGCGCGCGACTTCGAACCGGAAGTCGAGCGTACGGCCCGGAGTTTGTACGACAAACTGCGCGAACATCCGGCAGTGCTCAACAGTCTGCGGGCGACGCGCGTGACCACCGACGCGGCGGCCTTGGCCGTCGGCCTGCATACCGGGGGTATCGGCCTGCAGGATTTCGTCATCGCACCGGCGATGTTGTCGCTGACGTCCCTGCTGACCGAAAGTGCCTTGGGTCATTACATCCACCGCGCTAACGAAAGCCTCAAACGTCGGCAGGCGGAAGCCGTAGCGGGTCTCGTCGATGCCGCTCTGCTGACCCCGCTGGCTCGGCTTCCGGAAACGATGGACTATCCTACCGGGTTCCGGCTCACCGCGGCAGTGGTCGAAGCGGCCGAAGCGGAACTCACCGACAAGTTCGCCGGGAGCGAACTTGGACCGCGTAGCGGGCCTCAAAGAGGCGAGTCCCAGGGAGGGGGCGAGCACAGGTGTTCCCCGACATGAAGCCGCGCGATTTCGCCACCCTCCGCACGGACGTCGCGGCCTGGGTGAATGAACTGTGGCGCGCGGGCTGGATTTCCGTGGAAGACCTCGAACCGCTCGCCGAGATCGACGAACGGGCCCCCAGCACCCTCTTCGACGGCGAGATCCATCGCCCCCTGGTGGTGGCGTTTTTCGGCGGAACCGGGGTCGGCAAGAGTTCGCTCCTGAACCGCCTGGCCGGTGAGCCGGTGGCCCGGGTCGGCGTCGAGCGCCCCACCTCGCGGGAAGTCACCTTGTATGCGCACGAACGTGTACGCATCGACCGCTTTCCGGCGGGACTCTTCTCCGGGGGCGAAGGGAGATCCGCCGAGTCCCCGGATTTCCATCCCGTGGTCGTCAGCCGGCACCAGAATGAGCGTTTGCGACAGGTCCTGTGGATCGATACGCCGGACGTCGACAGTACCGAGACGGCCAACCGCGCACTGGTATTGCGCTGGATCCCCTACATCGATCTCCTGGTCTACGTCGTCAGCCCGGAGCGATACCGGGACGATACCGGCTGGCGGATGCTGTTGCGCGAACGGGGCACCCACGCCTGGGCGTTCGTGATGAATCACTGGGATCACGGGGATCCGGCTCAGCTTCGGGATTTTTCCGGTTTGCTGGCAGAGGCCGGATTCGCCAACCCGCATCTCTTCCGCACGCGGTGCGGGGAGTTCGAACAGGGAGCCACGATCATCGACGACTTCGATGCGCTCCGCGATTTCGTCACCGAGCTGGCCGATCAGCACTTGCTTCGCCAGCTCGATGCCCGCACCGGAGCGGTCCGTCTGCAACGGCTGTTGAAGTACTTGACGGGTCTTCGGAATCGCCTCGACCACGGCGACGAGTGGAGGGAGTTGCAGCGCTTTTGGGAGGGTCATTGGGAGACGACGGCCCGGCGCATCCGCGAAGGCCTGGCCTGGACCACGGAACTGGCCGCTCATGAATTCCTGCAGGGCAGACTGCGATCGCTGCGACCGCAAAAGGGAGCGGACGGCCCGCCCACCGCTCGTTGCCACTTGGTCTGGGATCCTTGGGCGAACCAGCTTTGGGAAGATGCCCTGGGCGAGTTGGCGGTCGAAGCCGAAAACCGCGGCCTGCCCCGAGCACTTCTGCGAGATACCCTGCAAGGATGGGTCGGGCGGGCCGGGGCGGTCGTGGGGGAGGAAGTCGAAGAGCGGCTGCGCGGCGCACTGGCCCGACCCGGCAATCGAATCCAGCGCCTCCTGTACCGGTTCTCCTGGTTCCTGTCCCTGGTCCTGCCCCTGGTTGCTTCCGGCTGGGTCGGTTGGAACGTGGTGGTGTTCTACTATCGCAGCAGCGCCGAGCATCTCGGCTATCTCGGCCTGGACTTCGCTCTCCACAGCGGGCTGTTGATCTTTCTGTCCTGGTTGGTGCCCTTCCTGCTATACCGGGCGCTCAAGCCTTCTGCGGAGCGCAACGCATTGCGCGGCGTCCGTGCCGGACTCCAGGCCGCTCTCGACAAACTCAGCAGTGCGATTGCTTGCGAAATCGATGCCCTGCAGCAACGGGAGAGGGATCGCATCCTCACGGCACAACGGTGGATCGAGACTGGCCGGGAGATGGAGCGGCAAACCGAAGCCGCGGATCCCCGCCTCGACCGCCTGTTGGTTCGGGAAGCCTAGGGCTCCATCGAAATTCCCTTGGTTCGGTGGGGGCCGCGGGATCACGGGAAGGTTCTTCGGCTTCCTGCGGGAGGCGATCTCGACGATCTGACCGAAGCTGATGGCGGCGTCGTTGACCGGGAGGTTCTCCGGGAGCAGAGTCTCGAAACCGGCTCGCTCCAAGAGAACAAGGGCCTGCTCGGTGAGGACGCGATTCTGGAATACCCCGCCCGCCAGACCGACCGTACCGATTCGTCTTTCCGCCCGAGCTTGTTCGGCCAGATGCAGGATCGCTCGCGCCAGGCTGGCATGGAAACACGAACTGCGCTCTGCCGGCGAGCGCTGGGATTCCATCAACATCGGCAGCAACGGAGACCAATCGAGGCGCCAGACCCCTTGCTCCCAATAAAAAGGGAGATCGAGAGCCGGCGAGTCGCTTTCCGCGATCGCCTCCATCGTCATTCCAGCCTGGCCTTCGTAACTCTGCTCGCGAAGCTCTCCCAGGAGTACCGCGGCAGCCTCGAACAGCCGCCCCGCGGAAGTCGTCCTCGGACATTGGATGCCTCGTTCCCACGCCTGCCGGAGTAAAGGAACATCGATCGGACAGTCCTTCCAGTCCCGGCCCGCTTCCCAGCACAAGCCCAGGGCGGAGCGCCAGGGTTCGCGCTGGGCCTTCTCTCCTCCCGGCAGGCGAAAAGGTCGCAGACTGGCGAAACGCCGCCATCGTCCGGGTTCCCCGAGCAGGGCTTCGCCACCCCACAGGGTTCGATCCGAACCGTAGCCCACTCCATCCCACACGAAGACCAGGATGGAACCTTCGGGACAATGTTCGCCATACAGGGCCGAGGCGTGGGCATGATGGTGAAAGACCGTGATTCGGCTGGCAACATCCGCGTTGCGCTCTGCCCAACGCCTGGAAAAGAAATCGGGATGGGCATCGCACACGAAGAGTTCCGGGGTGATGCGGTAGAGGCGGCTGAGGTCGCGGATCACTCCTTCGAACACGTCCAGGCTGCGCGGCGACCCCAGATCGCCGAGATGGGGGGAGAGAATGACCCGATCTTCCTCGGCGAGCGCAATGGTGTTCTTGAAATCAGCCCCCAGGGCGAGCGTCGGCCTTGGAACCGGCTGGGCCAGGCGCAACTCGATCGGGGTCAGGCCACGACCCAGGCGCCACGGCCTCGGTTTTCCGGCGATCCTCCGAAAGACCGAATCATCGGCCGGGCGCAGGATCGGGCGATCGTGATGCAAGAAGGCATCCGCCACCGCCTCCAGTTCGGCTTCGCACATCGTAGGATCGGTCAGGACCGGGTCGCCGCTACGATTGGCCGAGGTCGCCACCAATGGTCCTCCGAATTCCGCGGCGAGGAGATAATGCAGTGGACTGTAAGGCAGGAGCACACCGATTTCTCGCAGTCCGGGTGCGACCCAGCGCGAAATCCTCCCGCCAGTCGTCCGCAGCAGCATGATCGGGCGCTGCGGGGAGCGGAGCAGCTCCCACTCTTGCGGGGTTGCGACCAATCCGAACTCCTCCAGACTCGCCTCACTCACCGTATCCGGAAGCATCACCGCGAGCGGTTTGGCCGGCCGGTTCTTACGCTCTCGCAAACGAAGGACGACCGCATCGGAATGAGCGGCGCCGAGCAGGTGATACCCCCCTATCCCCTTCACCGCGACGATCTTCCCTTCCCGCAAGGCTCGGATGCAGGCCGAAAGCGAGTGCTCGTTGTCCGCGACCACCGATCCACCTGCACCCCGTTGGGCGCGGCCGGCAGGTGCGGATGTTTGAAAGCGGAGTGTCGGGCCACAGGCTGGACAAGCCAAAGGCTGCGCGTGGTAACGGCGG
>DATMAX010000047.1:0-18888 GCA_035559395.1 Methylococcus sp.
GCCCCAGTAAATCGCCCAGGCATAGGCCACCAGCCAGATCAGGTGGGTGAAGTTGCGACGCAACTCTTCCCGCGGCGCCAACGCCGCCAGGTTGCGATCCCGCGTCTTCCACAAATACCCCCACAGGATCGAGGCCGTCACTATCTCCAGCACGATCTCGGTGTACAGGAAGTTCATCCAGTAGGTCTCGAATTCGGGCGCAAACGCGTCCAAACCCGCCGACCAGCCGTACACCCCTTCATACCACCGCACCCACAGATAGAATACGGTGTAGATACCGAGCGCAAACGTCAGCCATTTCTTGTCCAACAACGGTTTTTCGACTGCGGCTACGCCGCCCACAGTTGTTGCAGCCATTTGATTAACCTCCTACGTTAGTGGGTTTACCCTCGTCACCGAACTGGGTACACCCGGGTCCGGTGACACCGACTCAGACCAGAGCCGCCGGAAAAAATTCCCGAGGCCAGGTGTAAGAAATCGATGGATGGATTTTTCCACGTCTTGCCGTGAGAAGAGGCCGACCCGAATCCAGAGGCGCGGATGATACACTCTGCGGACGTATTGGGAGTGTGATCGCAATCGCTATGCGCACGACATTTGACTTTTCCGCCGGTTCACCCTTGCCGCTCGGCGTGTATGTCCAGAGAGACGCCGTGAACTTCTCGCTGTTCAGCCGGCATGGAACCCGTGTCCGGTTATTGCTTTTCCCCGACCCAAACGATGAAACGCCGAGCCAGATCATTGAGCTTGATCCGCATCATCATCGCACCGGGGATATCTGGCATGTGGCGGTGCACGGCGCGCATCGCGGCCTTGCCTATGTCTTTGAGGTGGACGGGCCGCATGAGCCGCATCTGGGGCATCGCTTCAACCCGTCGTTACCGCTGTTGGACCCCTATGCCACAGCCTTGTCCACCCCCGAACGTTGGGATTTTTCCGTGTTCGGGTTTGGCGGGCGGCAGGACATTCCAGTCAAGGGGTTGGTGGTGGCCAATCATTTCGACTGGGAGGGCGATCGTCCGCTCAAACACCCTTGGTCGGATCTCGTCATTTACGAAGCCCATGTCCGTGGTTTCACCATTCATCCCTCCTCGGCAGTGACTCATCGGGGAACGTTTCTCGGAATCGTCGAGAAGATCCCATATCTCAAAGAGTTGGGAATCACCGCCCTCGAATTGATGCCTTCACAGGAATTCAATCCGGATGAGCTGACGCGATACAACCCCTTGACGGGACAGAAGCTCCGTAATTACTGGGGCTACAACACCATTGCTTTTTTTGCGCCCCATGCCGGCTATAGTTCCCGCAGTTATCCGGGCTGTCAGGTGGACGAATTCAAGACCATGGTCAAAGCCCTTCACCAAGCCGGGATCGAAGTCCTTCTCGATGTGGTTTTCAACCATACGGCCGAAGGTAATGAAACGGGGCCGACGCTGAACTTTCGTGGCTTGGACAACAGCATTTTCTATCTCCTGGAAGAAGACCGTCGCCAGTACAAGAACTATTCGGGTTGTGGTAACACCTTGAATTGCAATCATCCGGTGGTGCGCAACTATATCCTGGACTGCCTGCGTTACTGGGTAGTCGAGATGCATGTCGACGGCTTTCGTTTCGATCTCGCCTCGATTCTCGGGCGGGACCGGACGGGACATCTGATTCCCAATCCTCCGCTGTTGGAGTCGATCGCCGAAGATCCCATCCTGCGCGACGTCAAACTCATCGCTGAGGCCTGGGATGCCGGCGGAGCCTATCTGGTCGGGCGTTTCCCGGGCGAGCGGTGGTCGGAATGGAATGGTATGTATCGGGACGATGTACGCTGTTATTGGCGCGGAGACCCCGGTAAGGCGGGTAACTTGGCTAGCCGCTTGTGCGGAAGCGCGGATATCTACGAGCATTCCGGCAAGGCGCCGGTCAACAGCGTCAACTTCGTCACCTGCCACGATGGATTTACCCTCAACGATCTGGTCAGTTACGAGTTTAAACACAACACGGCCAACGGCGAGGACAACCGGGACGGTTCGGACTACAATTTCAGTGCCAATTATGGTTATGAAGGACCCACCGACGACCCGGTGATCAATGCCGTGCGCCGGCGCCAGATGAAGAACTTCGTCGCGACCCTGCTGCTATCGCGGGGAGTGCCGATGCTGCTCGGCGGTGATGAGTTCTGTCGTACGCAATACGGTAACAACAACGCCTATTGCCAGGACAATGAGATTTCCTGGTTCGATTGGAATCTGTTGGAGGAAAACCGCTCTTTCTTCGAGTTTGTCCGGAAGATGATCGCTTTCCGCGCCCGTCATCCGGTGCTGTCGCGGGAACGGTTTTACCGGCCCGAGGACATTCTCTGGTTCAGTCCCTGTGGCGGGCTTCCGGCCTGGCAAGCGGCATCCGCCATCGGCTGCTGCATCCGCGCGGTGGACGAGGCGGAGCAACCCTTATGTCTGTTGTTCAACCCGACCACGGACGTGTTGCGCTTTGTCTTGCCCGACCCTCCCCGCGGGGGGATCTGGGTCAAGGTCGTCGACACCAGCGCGGAATCTCCACACGATGTTTGCGAAGGGGATGAGGGGATCGCTCTCTCCGAGCAAAGGCATCTGTTCCTCTCCGGTCGCACCCTGGTGGTGCTGGCGGAAGCCGGAGCTGTAGACTAGGCAGTCCGGCGCGGGTGATACGGATTTGCCGGTGGTGAACGCACCGCCTTCGTAGCAGTGCATCGCGGCCTTCGGTTCGTGCATTTCCTTCCGCGATCCGGTTAACGCTCGGCGTCTGCCGTACCGCGGGGCGAAAGGGAGGGGCGCTCAGGTTTGCTCTTCGGAAAGGACCAGATCGAGAAACGCTTGACAGGCGCGTGAGCGCATCTTCTTTTCGGCGGCGATGATGTTTAACTGCCAGCGCAAACCCTCGGGCGGCGCGATTCGGCGTGACACCAGTTCGACTTGATCGTGCCGCATGGCGCCGATGGAGGCAAACCCGATGCCGAGGCCAGCACGAACGCATTCCTTGACGCCGGCGACCCCCATTACTTCAATGTCGACGGGCACATGGATGCCGCGTTCCCGTAAGGCGTTTTCAACCACTCGGCGGGCGCCGGAACCCGGTTCGCGCCAGACGACCGGGTAGCGAGTGAACACCTCGAGAGGAACCGCTTCGGGATACAGACGCGCGACTTCATGATCCCGATGCACGATCAGTACGATTTCATCTTCTCGCCAACGCAGGATCGAATACTTTCCGGGCAGCGGCTCGGGCACGTCGGAACCCTCGATGAAGGCGAGATCGAGATCGGATAGCCGGTGCAGAATCTCCTCGGAGTCGCCCGTGGTGATGTAAGTATGAACACCGGGAAATCGCGCTTGCAGGCGCACGACGTGGCGCGGCAGATAATAGCTCGCGATGGTCATGGTGGAGCCGATACGGAGGGTGCCGGTGGTGCGACGCTTTAGGCGGTGGATGTATTCGCTGGCCTCCCGGAAGTCGCGTTCCATGCGCTCTGCGTATTCGAGCAACCCCTCGCCTGCCGGCGTGAGGCGGATCTGATGTCCAATACGCTCGTATAGCGGTTCGCCAACGAAGCTTTGCAACTGCTTCATTTGACCGGACACCGCCGGTTGCCCCAGATTCATTTCCTCGGCAGCCCGGGTCAGGCTTCGCAGTCGCGCCATCCTTGCGAAGGTAAGCAAATGTTGTGGATTCATATTTTTGCGTATTTATGCAAATCATCACATATAATGATGAACAGATCAAAAAATCCATTTTGAATTATGGATCGCCGTTGGCTACATTGACCAGTGTTTTGCCATCGTCCCGGGTGGGATACCTAAAGATCCGCGACTGGTCCAACGCGCGAGAAGCCGCAACTCACCAGAGCGGAACGTATGCTTGCAAGTGTAGCCGGGCACTCTTGGCCCGGCGGTTGATTCTAAAGGTTGAACTATGACGACAGCGCCCGTTGCCATCAAGAAACCCAAAATGCGCAAGAGATTGGCCGAAAAGGGACGGCAGGTCGATCTTCAGGCCTTGGATGAGATACGCAGACTGTTGGGCGATGAGCCGCGGCGACGTGATCTTCTGATCGAACACCTGCATAAGATCCAGGATACCTACCGGCATATCTCTGCCAAGCACTTGGTGGCCTTGGCGCACGAAATGAAACTATCCCCCGCCGAGGTCTATGAGGTCGCTACTTTCTATCACCACTTCGATGTCGTGCGGGAAAACGAAACTCCGCCGCCAAGATTGACGGTCCGCGTGTGCCAATCGATTTCCTGCGAATTGGCGGGCGCGAAACCACTCTTGCAAGCCCTGCAGGAGGGCTTGGGCGATGCGGTCCGCGTACTCCCAGCGCCGTGCGTGGGACGCTGCCAGCACGCGCCAGTGGCAGTGGTGGGGCAAAACCCGGTGGACGAGGCGAGTATGGAAGCCGTGCTGAACACGGTGCGCGCGGAGGAAGTGGATGCGACGGTGCCGTCCTACATCGACTACTTTGAGTACCTCAGCCAAAACGGGTATCAGACCCTGAGAGACTGCATCGAAGGGCGGCGTGAACGCGAGTGGGCGATACGGTCCATGGAAAACTCCGGCCTGCGGGGGCTTGGTGGTGCGGGTTTTCCGGCCGGTCGCAAGTGGCGCATCGTTTCCGGGTATCCGGGGCCGCGTCTGATGGCGGTCAATATCGATGAAGGTGAACCGGGCACTTTCAAGGATCGATATTATCTCGAACGGGATCCACACCGTTTTCTCGAAGGCATGCTGATCGCCGCCTGGGCGGTCGGCATCAGCGAGATCTACGTGTATCTGCGGGACGAGTATGCCGGATGCCGGAAGATCCTCACCGAGGAAATCGCCAAGCTCAAGGCCCATCCGCCTTCGCAGACGGGTGTGATCCCGCCGATCCATCTGCGTCGGGGCGCCGGAGCCTATATCTGCGGCGAGGAGTCGGCCATGATCGAGTCGATCGAGGGGAAACGCGGCATGCCGCGCCTCCGTCCCCCTTACGTGGCGGAGGTCGGTTTGTTCGGTCGCCCCACGATCGAGCACAACATGGAAACCCTGTACTGGGTGCGGGATATCCTGGAGAAGGGCCCCGAATGGTTTACTTCGCACGGGCGTCATGGGCGCAAGGGCTTGCGGTCCTTCTCGGTCAGCGGTCGGGTGAAGAAGCCCGGAGTGCATCTGGCGCCGGCCGGCATCACCGTGCGCGAACTGATCGACGAATATTGCGGGGGCATGCTCGACGGGCACGAGTTCTATGCCTATTTCCCGGGTGGAGCCTCCGGCGGGATTCTACCTGCTTCGATGGGCGACATCCCTCTCGATTTCGACACCCTCAACCCGTATGGCTGTTTCATCGGTTCGGCCGCGATCATCGTGCTGTCGACCCAGGACAGCGCCAAGGCGGCGGCGTTGAACGCCATGAAGTTTTTCGAAGATGAGTCATGCGGGCAATGTACCCCTTGCCGGGTGGGTACCGCGAAGGCGGTAAGACTGATGGAACAGGAGGTCTGGGACAAGCCTTTGCTCGACGATTTGGCACAGGTGATGACCGATGCATCGATCTGCGGTCTGGGCCAGGCCGCCGCGAATCCAATGCAATGCGTCTTCCGCTACTTCCCGCAGGAGTTGGGATTGACGGATGACGAAACGGCCTGAGGAGAGAGAACCCATGGTTGCCAATCCCAAGTTTTTGCAAGAAACCGTCGCCTTCATCCTGGATGGCGAAGAGATCCGCGCGTTCGCGGGAGAAACCATCCTGCAGGCGGCGAAACGGGTGGGCAAGGAGATTCCCCATCTTTGCTACAAGGAAGGATACCGTGCCGACGGCAATTGCCGCGCCTGCGTGGTCGAGATCAAAGGAGAGCGCGTGCTCGCGCCTTCCTGCTGCCGGACGCCAATCGAAGACATGGAAGTGAACAGCCAGAGCGCGCGGGCCCGGAAGTCGCAAAAGCTGGTACTCGAACTACTCCAATCCGATATGCCTGTACAGGGTCGATCACCGTATACCCGTAAGTCCGAACTCGATTATTGGGTCGAGCGGATGGAGGTCGGAGCACCACGTTTCCCGGGGCGCTCGCAGCCGGCGCCGGATTTGTCGCATCCTGCCATGGCCGTCAACCTGGATGCTTGCATCCAGTGCACGCGTTGCGTCCGAGCCTGTCGCGAAGAACAAGTGAACGATGTGATCGGCTATGCTTTCCGCGGTCACCATGCCGCGATCGTGTTCGACCTCGGGGACCCCATGGGCGAAAGCAGTTGCGTCGCATGTGGCGAATGCGTCCAGGCCTGTCCCACCGGTGCCCTGATGCCGGCCAATGGCGTCGGCCTGATCGAGCCGGACAAAAAAGTGAATTCTACCTGTCCGTATTGCGGCGTCGGTTGCTTGTTGACCTTCAACGTCAAGGACAACCGGATTCTCTATGTGGATGGTCGCGACGGCGAAACCAATCACAGTCGTCTGTGTGTCAAGGGACGATTCGGCTTCGACTACGTGCACCATCCGTTGCGTCTCACCAAGCCCCTGATCCGCAGAGAGGGCGTGGCAAAGACCGTTGATCTGGTGGATCCGCGCGATGTCGACAAAGTGTTCCGGGAGGCGACCTGGGAGGAGGCACTGGACTTCGCTGCCGCGGGGTTGCGCCGGATTCGCGACGAGTTTGGTCCAGCGGCGCTGGCCGGATTCGGTTCGGCCAAGGGAAGCAACGAAGAGGCCTATCTGTTCCAGAAATTGGTGCGTACCGGTTTCGGCACCAACAACGTCGATCACTGCACGCGCCTCTGTCATGCGTCTTCTGTGGCGGCGTTGCTCGAATGTATCGGCTCCGGGGCCGTATCCAACCCGGTCTCCGATGTGGCCGAAGCGGAGGTCGTGGTTCTGATCGGCTCGAATCCGACCGTCAACCATCCAGTGGCCGCAACCTGGTTCAAGAATGCGGTCCGCAAAGGGGTCAAGCTGATCGTGATGGACCCGATCCGGACCGAGATCGCGCGTTTCGCCACCCATGCCTTGCATTTTCGGCCGGATACGGACGTGGCGCTGCTCAACGCCATCATGCACACGATCGTCCAGGAGGGGCTTTACCATCAGGAATACATCGACAAGCACACGGAAGGATTCGAACGGCTGCGTGAGCACCTGAAAGACTATGCGCCGGAAGTGATGGCGCCGATCTGCGGCATCGATGCCGGCACGATCAGGGAAGTGGCGCGACTCTACGCCAAAGCACGTGCCGCCATGATTTTTTGGGGCATGGGAGTATCACAGCACATTCATGGCACGGACAACGCGCGCTGTTTGATTTCCCTGGCGCTCATGACGGGCCAGATCGGGCGTCCGGGAACCGGTCTGCATCCCTTGCGGGGGCAGAACAACGTCCAGGGTGCTTCGGACGTGGGTCTCATCCCCATGGTCTATCCGGATTACCAGCCGGTCATCGACCCCGACGTCCGGGCCAAGTTCGAGTCATTATGGAAGGCTCCGCTGGATCCGAAGCCTGGGCTTACCGTGGTCGAGATCATCCACGCCGTGCACGATGGCAAGATCAAGGGCATGTACGTGGAAGGGGAGAACCCGGCGATGTCCGACCCCAACCAGAATCATGCCCGCGAGGCTCTGGCCATGTTGGATCATCTGGTGGTTCAGGACATCTTCCTGACGGAAACGGCCGGTTTCGCGGACGTGGTCTTGCCCGCTTCGGCGTTCCCGGAGAAAACCGGAACATTCACCAATACCGACCGCCGCGTACAATTGGGGCGTCAAGCGATCGACCCGCCGGGGGAAGCGCGCCAGGATCTCTGGATCATCCAGGAAATCGCTCGCCGCATGGGCCTCGACTGGAATTACTCGGGGCCGCAGGACGTGTTCGCAGAGATGCGGCAGGCGATGACTAGTATCGCCGGAATCACCTGGGAGCGCCTCGAACAAACCGATTCCGTCGTCTATCCGTGCGAAAACGAGGGCGATCCCGGCACACCGGTCATCTTCGTCGATCGCTTCCCGAGGCGTGGCGGTAAGGGATTGTTCGTGCCCGCCGCGTTCACTCAGGCGGACGAGTTGCCGGATGAGAAATACCCGTTCGTCTTCATTACCGGGCGTCAACTGGAACATTGGCATACCGGCAGCATGACGCGACATGCCACGGTGCTGGACGCACTCGAACCGGACCCGGTGGTCGAAATGCATCCCTTGGATTTGGCCTCGCTGGGGGTGCAGACCGGTGACGTGATCACGGTCGAGTCTCGGCGTGGCCGGATCACGGCCTATGCGCGCGCCAGGATCGGTCTGCAACGGGGCAGTGTTTTCATGGCATTTTGCTACAACGAAGCGTCGGCCAACCTGCTCACCAACGAAGCCCTGGACCCTTACGGGAAAATTCCGGAGTTCAAGTTCTGTGCGGTGCGAGTGACTCCTGGAGGCGAATTGGCCCGGCGGGTCGCTTGATATTGCTTTGGGAATTGCAAGCGGGAGGGTGCGGGACCGGTCCTGAGGTTGGGGTAGGTTGCGTTTGGGTGTTTCCTCATGTGCGACAAAGCGAGAAACGGCGCGGGTTGCAGCCCTTTTCGAGGGGTCGGATTCGTATTGACTTTTGGAGCGAAATCCTTCACCTTACGCGTCCAGACGGCCGGGCGGGGAGTTTTCACGCCCGATTTGGGAAAATTTCCGTCAGAACCCACCACCGTCCCTTTCTGTGATTTTTCGGTCATTGTCACTAACAACGACGTGGTCTGCTGGTGCAGATTGCGAGGAGGAAAAAAGATGAAAAAACCCGTGAAAAGCTGGCTGATCGCAACGTCCGTGGCGGCGCTGCTGGCAAGCCCCGGGATTTCCCTTGCGAATGCCGAAGTTGCGGCGCTTTCCAAAGATCCGAAAAATTTTGCGCTTTGGGGAGGCAATTACGCCGGCACACGCTACAGCACTCTTGATCAGATCAATAACACAAACGCCAAAAACTTACAGCCGATTTGGACCTTCTCTACCGGCATGCTGCGTGGTCATGAGGGTGGACCCTTGGTCGTCGACGGCGTGATCTACATCCATACACCGTACCCCCACAAGGTCTATGCCCTCGACCAAGACACCAAGACTGTACTGTGGGAATACAACTATTCGGTGGACAAGGACAATGACCAAGCCCAGGTCATCTCGGTCATGTGTTGCGACGTCGTCAACCGTGGCTTGGCTTATGGCGATGGCAAGATCTTCCTTGCGCAAGGCGATGCGACCCTGGTCGCGCTCGACGCGAAGACCGGAAAACTCGTGTGGAAGGTCAAGAACGGCGATCCGAAGCTGGGCATGACCGCCACCAACGCGCCACTGGTGGTGAAGAACATGGTGTTGACCGGGATCTCCGGTGGCGAATTCGGGGTGCGGGGCTTCCTCGCCGCATACAACATCAAGGACGGAAGCCTGGTGTGGAAAAAATACAGCATGGGGCCGGATGCAGAGGTGGGTCTGAATCCGGAAAAGACCGTCACCTGGACCGACGGCAAGATGGCTTCAGTCGGCAAGGATTCCTCTCTGAAAACCTGGCAGGGGGATCAGTGGAAGATCGGCGGGGGTACGACCTGGGGTTGGTATACCTATGATCCGGAGCTCAATTTGATCTATTACGGAACGGGTAACCCCAGCACCTGGAACCCAGTGCAGCGTCCCGGTGACAACAAGTGGTCGATGACGATCTGGGCGCGTGATGTCGATACCGGCGAAGCCAAATGGGTCTACCAGATGACGCCCCATGACGAATGGGATTATGACGGCATCAACGAAATGGTGCTGATCGACCAGGAAATGACGGCGAAGGATGGCTCCAAGCACTCCAAGCTGTTGGTCCATTTCGACCGCAACGGCTTCGGGTATACCTTGGACCGAGTAACCGGTGAGCTGTTGGTCGCGGAAAAATTCGACAAGGCCGTCAACTGGGCGACTCATGTCGATATGAGAACCGGGCGTCCTCTCGTCGATCCCAAGTACTCGACCGAACACGGGGGCGTGGACGTCTCGACCAAAGGGATCTGCCCGTCCGCCATGGGGGCCAAGAACGAGGCTCCGGTGACCTATTCGCCACGGACCAAGCTCGTGTACATTCCGGGGAATCATACCTGCATGAACTACGAGCCGTTTGAAGTGGAATACGTTGCGGGTCAGCCGTATGTCGGCGCGACGCTCAACATTTTCCCGGCCCGTGCCAACGTGAAAACAGGCGAAAAGGAAGACAAGAACCACATGGGTTCTTTCACCGCGTGGGATCCGACCACGGGTAAGATTGCCTGGCAGTTCGATGAGCCTTTCTCCCTGTGGAGCGGTATGCTCTCGACGGCGGGGGACATCGTGGTGTATGGCACGTTGGAAGGCTACCTGAAGGTACGCGACGCCAAGACAGGGGCGGAACTTTACAAGTTCAAGACTCCGTCGGGCATCATCGGTAATGTCAATACTTGGTTCCACAACGGCAAACAGTATATCGGCGTGCTGTCCGGTATCGGTGGTTGGGCCGGCGTGGGTATGGCAGCCGGTCTGGAAGGTGACACCGAAGGTCTGGGTGCGGTCGGCGCATACAAGAGCCTGAGCAGCTATACCAAGTTGGGTGGCATCTTCACCGTGTTCGCCCTGCCCTAAACGGGGAGTGGTGATTCGGTAAAGCTGCGCGTTCCGCGGAGCTGACGAAAGATGCCCCGGCTGGATTCACCAGCCGGGGCATCTTACTTTTGCGGAAGCGAAAATTTTTCGAGGTCGAACTTCGCGGCGGCCCGATGGTCGTATTGCTACGCTTTTTCCAAAGGGTTTCTTGAGGATATGCAGATGAGACAAGCGCTAGTAGTCATGGCGATCCCCGCCATGATTTTCCTGGGAGCAAGATCGGCAATGGCGGAAGGCGTGTTCAAAGTATGTGCGGACCCGAACAATCCGCCTTTTTCGGATCAAAAAGAGAGTGGTTTCGAAAACAAGATCGCTGAGCTTTTCGCCAAAGAGGAAGGGAAAAAAGTCGCCTATACTTGGTTTCCCCAGCGTCTCGGCTTCATCCGCAATACCTTGAAAGCGCAAGAACCCGATTCAGAGGCATACAAGTGTGATGTGGTGATGGGGGTTCCTACGGGTTATGAGCTTGCCGCGACGACCAAACCTTATTACCGCTCGACTTACGCGCTCGTATACAGGAAAAACAGGGGCTGGGATGATATCCGATCCGCGCAGGATCTCGATACCTTGTCGCAAGAACGCAAGAATCGGCTCAGGATCGCCATGTTCGATGGATCCCCGGCTACGACTTGGCTGCTGAAACATGGTCTCGTGGAGCGAGGGGTTCCATATCAGTCGATGACCGGCGACGCGACGGTCAACACCGCGCAGACACTCGAAAAAGATCTGCTGGCGGATGCCATCGACATGGCGATCGTATGGGGGCCGATCGCGGGATACCTTGTGTATCACAACAAGCCCGCTACGTTTACCGTGATTCCCATGAAATCCGAAGACGGGGTTCGTTTCGAGTTTCCCATCTCCATGGGCGTCCGCTTTCCCGACAAGGCGCGAAAAGAAGAACTCAATGCCTTGATCGATAAGAAGGCGGCGGAGATCGAGGCCATTCTCAGAAAATACCACGTACCGCTGTTGGACAAGGATGGAAATCTCTTGACTGCGGGGCAATGATGCCCACGCGTTCCGGGGTCCGTGGGCAACTGTGCCATGGGCTTCGCGGAAAGGAGGACGGGCGCGAAGGCAGCACCCGGTTTTTCGGGTCGTGATGAAGACTGCGTTGGCGCCGCGTGGTCGCGGCATCCGGGGAAGGAGCGATCGAACGTTTCCCGTCCCGGGATGGGTTCGATTCCAGTGCCTATTCTTTCTCTGGGCGCATGTGCGGGAACAAGATCACGTCGCGGATCGAGGGCAAGTCGGTGAAGAACATCACTAAACGGTCGATTCCGATGCCTTCTCCCGCCGTCGGCGGAAGACCATATTCCAACGCCCGGATATAGTCGGCATCGAAGTGCATGGCTTCCTCGTCGCCGGCTTCCTTTTCTTCGACTTGCTTGCGGAACCGTTCGGCCTGATCTTCAGGATCATTCAATTCCGAAAATCCGTTCGCGATCTCCCGTCCGCCAAGGAACAATTCGAAGCGGTCGGTCACCGATGGGTCTTCGTCGTTGCAACGAGCCAAAGGGGAAACCTCGGTCGGAAACTGGGTGATGAAAATAGGTTCTTCGAGTCGATGTTCGACGGTTTTCTCGAACAATTCATTGAGAATTTTACCGACACCGAAGCTGCTTTCGATGGCAACGTCAAGCTTTTTTGCGGCTTCACGCGCTCTCTCAAGCGAGGCGAAATCCTCGCCGACGAGGGTGGGATTGAAGTGCAGAACCGCCTCAGTCAGCGTCATCCGCCGGAAAGGTCGCCCGAGATCGTATTCGCGACCCTGGTACGTGAGTTCGGTGCTGCCGAGCACCACCGTGGCCATGCTACGCAATAGTTCCTCGGTCAGGTCCATCAGATCACGGTAGTCCGCATACGCCTGGTAGAATTCCAGCATGGTGAACTCGGGATTGTGCCGGGTGGACAAGCCCTCATTGCGAAAACTGCGATTGATTTCGAATACCTTCTCAAATCCGCCCACCACCAGACGCTTGAGATAGAGTTCCGGCGCGATGCGCAGATAAAGCTGCATGTCCAGGGCGTTATGATGGGTGACGAAGGGTCGCGCGCGGGCGCCACCCGGGATTACCTGCATCATTGGGGTTTCTACTTCGAGGAAGCCCCGATCGAGAAGAAATTGGCGGATGTATTGAATGATTTCGCTGCGGATACGAAACACCCGCCGGCTGGTCTCGTTCATGATGAGGTCGACGTAGCGCTGCCGGTGGCGGGTTTCCGCGTCGGTCAAGCCGTGGTACTTCTCCGGCAAGGGCCGCAGGGACTTGGTCAACAGGCGAATCCGCTCCGCCTTGATCGAAAGTTCTCCGGTCTTGGTCTTGAAGACCGTCCCTTCGGCGCCGATGATGTCGCCGATGTCCCAAGATTTGAAGTCTTCGTAAACCCCTTCCGGAAGTCCGTCACGCTGTAAGAAGAGCTGGATCCGCCCCGACATGTCTTGAATGTGGGCGAAGCTTGCCCTGCCCATCACCCGTTTGCCCATGAGTCGACCGGCCACGCGAACCCGTATCCCCTTGCTCTCCAGGGTCGCACCTTCCTCTGCACCATAGCGTTCATGGAGCGCGCGCGCGAGCGCGTCGCGGCGAAAGTCGTTGGGAAACGGGATACCGCTCTTGCGCAATTCCGCCAGCTTTTCTCGCCGTAAGGCGATGAGTTTGTTTTCCTCGTGCAATTCACTCATGTCACAGACCACTCTTCAGGCTCGCTTCGATGAATGGATCCAGATCGCCATCGAGCACTGCCTGGGGATTGCCGACTTCCAAGCCCGTGCGGAGGTCCTTGATGCGTGATTGGTCCAATACATAAGATCGGATCTGACTGCCCCAGCCGATGTCCGATTTCGATGCCTCCAGTGCCTGTTTCTCTGCATTCCGTTTCTGTAGTTCCAGTTCATAGAGCTTAGCCCGCAACTGTTTCATGGCGCGGTCACGATTGGCGTGTTGCGAACGTTCGCTTTGGCACTGGACCACGATTCCACTAGGGGCGTGAGTGATTCGCACCGCGGATTCGGTGCGGTTCACGTGCTGGCCGCCGGCCCCGCTTGCCCGATAAACATCGATGCGGAGATCGGCCGGATTGATTTCGATGTCGATGTCGTCATCGATTTCTGGGGACACAAAGACCGACGCAAACGAGGTGTGCCGACGATTGCCCGAATCGAATGGCGACTTTCTCACCAGTCGGTGCACGCCGGTTTCGGTGCGCAGCCAACCGTAAGCATACTCGCCTTCGAAGCGGATCGTGGCGCTCTTGATTCCGGCCACATCGCCAGGGGATTCCTCGATCAACTCGGTTTTGAATCCCTTACGTTCGCCCCATCGCAGATACATGCGTTCCAGCATTTCCGCCCAGTCCTGCGCCTCGGTACCGCCGGAACCCGCCTGGATGTCGAGGAACGCATTGTTGGCGTCCATTTCTCCGGAAAACATGCGCCGGAACTCCAATTCCCCGATTTCCGACTCATAGCGGCGCAGATCCGCGGCGATGGATTCGACGCTGGCCTCGTCGTTTTCTTCGACGGCAAGCGGAAGGAGTTCTTCGGCGTCTCGAATGCCAGACTCCAGCGCGATCAAGGGGCGGACGATTCGTTCCAGTTGCGTCCGCTCTTTTCCGAGCGCCTGCGCACGTTCTGGATGGTGCCAGATTTTCGGGTCTTCCAGCTCCCGGAGAACTTCGGTGAGACGCTCTTGCTTGTGTTCGAAGTCAAAGATACCCCCTAAGAGCCTGCAACCGGCCCTTGAGGTCTTTGATCTGGTGTAAGAGAGGATTAATTTCTCGCATGGAATGGTGATTAAAAAGTAGAAATCATACTACAGAGCGCGGTCCGATGGGCTGCGTGGTTCCGGTGTACGCTTTTCGGTCCCGACCGGGCAACGGTACGGCAAGAGCCGATTAGTCGTGCCTACTCCGCTCGGCGTTGAGGGTAGCGATGACCGATTGGGTTGTCGGTCGGACTCCGCGCCAGAGAAAAAATGCCTCCGCAGCCTGTTCGACGAGCATGCCGAGGCCATCTACGCTGAGCCCGGCGCCATGTTCTTTTCCCCAGCGCACGAAGGGTGTGGGTGAGGTGCCGTAAGCGAGGTCGTAACAATTCCCGCCGGGAGCGAGAACCTCATTCGGCAGCGCAAGGGCTTCGCCTGCCAGGCTTGCGGCGGTAGCATTGATGATGAGTTCGAAGCGTCGGTCTGCCAAGTCGTCGAAGCCGTGCGCCGCGATCGGACCGAGATCGGCAAATTCGGCGGCGAGCGCTTCGGCGCGGGCGATCGTCCGATTGGCGACGACCAAGCACTCCGGTCGCTCTTCGAGTAGCTGCGCGAGGATGCCACGTGCCGCCCCTCCGGCTCCGAGCACGAGGATCCTGCTTCCGGCCAAAGTCAACCCCAGGTTGACCCGAAGATCCCGCAGCAAACCGATTCCATCGGTATTGTCTCCGAACAATGCCTTGTCCCCGTCCCTTGCCAAGGTATTGACCGCCTTGGCCCGCTCCGCTCTGGGACTGCGCCGGTCGGCGATTTGCCAGGCCAACTCCTTCAGGGGCACGGTGCAGTTGAGACCCTGCCCTCCCTTGTTGAAGAAGGCCCGTACTCGGGATTCGAATCGTTCCGGGGTCACGTCCTCCGCCTCGTAGACCATGTGTTGTCCCGTCTGTGCGGCAAACAGCGTGTGGATCCGGGGTGACAGGCTGTGCGCAATGGGGTGGCCGAAGACGGCGTATCGGTCCGGTGGTTGCATGAGTGTCTTCTATCAGCGTTGGGCGAGTTTCTTGTCCAGATAGATCGTCGCCCCTATGATCACCGCGGCCAACAGAAACAGTGTCGGCAGGAAAGCCTGTACGTAGTTCGTGATGACGGCCGCCGCAGCCAGATACATCCCGGCGATACAAAAACGCCAGCCGATGCGGATGCCGTCCAGAAAGGTCGCCAAAGCCAGAAGGATCAGCACCATCAGCCCGGTGGTTTGACCATCGATTCTACCGGTTTGCATCAAGGTGAAGACACACAACACGGCGACCAGCGAGCCCAGCCAGTGCAAGGATTGAATCGCCCAAAGCTTACGGAAGCGTGTGCCGTCGGCCGGGGTGGGGCCATAGCGCTTGGCATGATCCCAGCCGGCGACGATAGCCAGGATTCCGAAGAGGAAAATCATGCCCATCCAATAGATGAAAGCGTCTTCGGGAGAGTAATGGGTCAACCCAATCCCGGCCAAGGAGAGGATGACCATGATGATCAGGACGATCTCAGCGATACCTGGTCCCTCGGAGGGGGACGGCTGTGGGTTCGTCGCCATGAGGTGAATCTCCTTGCTATCCCAATGGTTAGCCGAAAATACGTCGCTCCGCTCGATCTGGAATCAACTCTCTTGCAGCCATGTCGCCGCGTTGCGGGCGTAGTAGGTCAGGATCGCGTCGGCGCCCGCTCGCTTGAAGGCGAGGAGAGACTCCAATACGACCTCGCGTTCATTCAACCAGCCGTTCTGCACTGCGGCCTTCAACATGGCGTACTCGCCGCTGACCTGATAGACGAAGGTAGGGGCGCCGAAACGTTTTTTCACGCGATGCACGATGTCGAGGTATGGCAAACCGGGCTTGATCATCACCATGTCGGCGCCCTCCCTCAAATCGAGTTCCACTTCACGGGTGGCTTCGTCGCCATTGCCGGGGTCCATCTGGTAGCTGTACTTGTTGCTTCCGCCCAGGGCGGCCGCCGATCCCACCGCATCCCGGAATGGCCCGTAGAAGGCCGATGCGTATTTGGCCGAATAAGCCAAGATCCGGGTGTTGACAAATCCGTGAGCTTCCAAAGCCCCGCGGATGGCGCCGATCCTTCCATCCATCATGTCCGACGGGGCGACCACGTCCGCCCCTGCTTCAGCGTGGGAGAGTGCCTGTCGTACCAAGACCTCCACGGTTGCGTCGTTGACGACATAACCCTGATCGTCGACCAACCCGTCTTGGCCGTGGGAAGTGAAGGGATCCAAGGCGACGTCGGTGATGACACCGAGTTCAGGCAGCCTGTCTTTCAGCAAGCGTACGGACCGTTGCACCAGTCCTTCCGGATTCCATGCTTCGCGCGCATCGGTGCTTTTCTGTTCACGGGGAATGACCGGAAACAGCGCGATGGCCGGAATGCCGAGCCCGAGAGCAGCCTCGGCTTCTCCCAGCAGGAGATCCAGGCTCAATCGGTCGACGCCGGGCATGGAAGCGATGGGTTCTCGGACGTTGTGGCCGTCGCGGATGAACAGTGGGTAGATGAGGTCATCCGTCGACAAAACGGATTCCCGCATTAAACGTCGGCTGAAGGCGTCCTTACGCATCCGGCGCAAACGAACCCACGGATAGCCGTAGTGGGATTCCTCGATCTTTTGCATGAACTGCCTGAATTCCGGAGAGCGATATAGTTTACCGAAGCCGCGCGCGCTATGATAAGTATGATGAATCGAGATCCTTGCCTACATTGAGGAGTTTTCCATGACTTTTGCCCAGACCGGGTCGCGCTATGCGAAATGGTTGTCGGTGGTGTTCCTGCTCCAAGGGTGGTTCCTGGTCCAGGCAAGCGCGGAGCCGCTTTTGCCGCCCCAACAGGTTATCCAGCATACTTCGGATCAACTACAAGCCTCGTTGCAGAGGCCGGAATACAAAAGGGATTTCCGCAAGGCAACGGAATTGGTCGAGAGGATCATCGATCCTCACGTCGATTTTGATCGTGTGTCGATGCTGGTATTGGGAAAATACTGGAAGTCGGCGACCGATGAGCAAAAACAACGCTTCAAGAAGGAGTTCCGGACCCTGCTGGTACGTACGTATACCACGGCTTTCACCGAATACTCCAACTGGGTCATCCGGTATCTGCCGCTGCAGATCCAGGATCACAGGACCGTAGTGCGGACGGAAATTCTGCAGGAAGGCGCTCAGCCGGTGGCGGTCAACTACCGCATGGCTCTCAGCGGGGGCGATTGGAAGGTGTACGACATCCTGATCGAGGGGATCAGCCTATTGCAAAATTACCGCACCAGCTTCACCGACCAGCTCGCCCGGACGGGTTCCCTGGACCAGCTGATCGCTGAACTGGAGCAGCGTAATCGGGTGGCGTTTCGGGAGCCCGTCCGTCGCCAGGGCTCATGACTGGATCCAGTCACGGGGCTTCAAGTAATCGAAAAGAGCCGCCTCGGGGCTGCCATCCTCCGGTTTCCAGTTGTATCGCCAATGTGCCACGGGGGGCAGCGACATGAGTATGGATTCGGTCCTTCCTCCCGACTGCAACCCGAACAGGGTTCCTCGATCGTAGACCAGGTTGAACTCCACGTAACGCCCCCGTCGGTACAGTTGGAAGTCCCGTTCCCGGGCGCCGTATGGTGACGATTTTCTTCGTCTGACGATGGGGAGATAGGCGGTGAGGAAGTGGTCACCCACGCTCCGTAGGAACGCGAAGCAACGCCCAAAACCCCATTCGTTCAGGTCGTCGAAGAACAATCCTCCGACCCCGCGGGTTTCATTTCGGTGCTTGAGGAAGAAGTACTCGTCGCACCAGCGCTTGAAGCGCGGATAAACGTCCGCACCGAACGGCTCACAAGCGGCGAGCGCTTCTCGGTGCCAATGAATCACATCCTCATCGAATGGGTAGTAAGGTGTGAGGTCGAAGCCGCCGCCGAACCACCAGATCGGTTCCTCGCCTTCCTTCTCGGCCAGAAAAAAGCGTACATTGGCGTGGGAAGTAGGTACATAAGGGTTCGAGGGATGGATTACCAGGGACACGCCAACCGCTTGAAAACTACGGCCGGTGAGTTCGGGGCGGTGTGCGGTGGCCGAAGGCGGTAAGCGGGTCCCGAAGACGTGGGAAAAATTGACGCCTGCCTGTTCGAAGGTTTCACCTCCGCTTAGCACGCGGGTGCGTCCGCCGCCTCCCCCTGCGTGCTGCCAGAGATCTTCGGCGAAGCGGGCTTTGGGTTCCTCCGACTCGAGTCTCTGACAGATCCGATCCTGCAGGTCGGTCAGATAGTTCTTGACGGCAAGGAGGTCGGGTATTCTCATGAATTGGGCCCCCTTCGTGCGGGAGTTTGTCGTCCTCGGGGATGGACAGTGGTTCCGGTGCGGTCGGACGAAAAAATTTGGTAATACCTAACCAAACTGGACCAAATCTGGAAAGATTTGGCCATGAAAAAATGTCCGGGTTGTGGTTACACGCGAGCGTATGAACTGTCGGACGGCCGCAGCAAATGCAAGCGCTGTGGCCAGCGTTATCGGTGGCGCA
>DATMAX010000048.1:0-20228 GCA_035559395.1 Methylococcus sp.
CGCCGCCTTCGCATCCTCTTGGCTTCGCACCATCCCCTGCGCAAGACCTGCCTCACCGCCGCCCGCATCTTGGCCACTTGACCCTCCCCAAGGGCTGTCCCCGGCATGACGACCAACCATGGGGTAAGGGGAAATTGCGTCTATTGCTCAGAAATCAGCGCGTTCTTGCCATATCGCCTCCCCAATCGCACTCCTTTGCACCCACCACCCTGCTACCGCAGCCCCCGAAAGAGAGCTGATGAAATATCCGGGCTAGGACAGCAACATGGAATTCCACCAGTTGATACGCGATCGAGCTTCACAGCGGCTGCTCTTTTTACCGCATGCGGTTCGCCAGATGTCACGGCCAGTCCTCCGCTCCGCGATTTCTTTGGCCACGCATTTGCGATGGTGTGTGACCCGAGGAGAGTGCGGAATGACGAAGATGAAAGAGCCTGGGCGCTGGTCGGCGTCAATCCAATCGCGATACCGAGGATAGCGACGACACGCCTCGCGAATGCACTTTCCGAGGGTTTCGGTGACGATGCCGAGCTGCATCAAAGTGCGCATGCACGAACGAATGGTGGTCGAATCGAGCCGTTGCTGGCGCGTATCCACCTCGAACGCCCGGATTCATTCATCGCTCAGGGCACGGAAAAGGTGTCGATTCTCCGCCCAACTCGACAATCCGCCGCCGATCATTGCGCAGGGTGCGCTCACAGACGTAAAGCTCCCCGCTTCATGGCGCACATTCAAGGCGTGGTGCCACCTCTGATTGAACGCAGAGGCTTCGACGGTCGCGGCATCACTCAAGTCATGCAATTGCTGAAGAATAAGCGCGCCCATTACCGCATGCGGATCCTTGCTCGGCCTTGCGTCTGGGAAAAAGAGGCGGCGAGTTCCAAGGTCGGGAGCTGTTTCAGCAAATGGTCCCGAAAAACACCTGCCCATGAGCGTTTCAGCGCCTGCTGCTTAGCCTCGCTGAAGTGGTCAACCATCCCGAACCAATCGACTGTGGCATGATCCCTGACGGTCAGCATCGGCGAACAATTTCTGAGAAAGCGAAGCGCCTATGTTACCAATCACCCCCTTCCCAAGGACTTTTTGCCGGCCCGTCAACATTTGGCCATTACTCGAGTCGATAGATTCGGACCCGCTCACGGGGACCGGAGCGGAATTCCGCGACTGGCGGTTGGCGAATCCAGCGTTCTACTTGCTCGATTTCCTGGGGTTGGGTGAAACGCAGGGCCAGGAACTCCGGTGGGTCGTTCCGTTGCAATACCGCCGGGAGTTCGTCGAGTCTCTGGATCTGGTCCGGATTCATGCGGCGTCCGGCGTAAAACTCGATGCGGGGATCGTTTGCCACCATGCGAGCGGTGGAAGGCAGGTTTTCGCGCACCCAGCCGCCCACGTCCCTGAGATATGCCCGGTAATCCTCGGTCACGACGAGATTGTCGAGAAGCAGGGCTGCGAGGAACAGAAGGCAAAGCCGATGGGCCCAGGGGTGCTCCTTGCGGTCGGCAAGAATGTGTTCCGCGTAGCGGGCGGTGCTCAGCAAGAGGAGAGTGGAGGGAAGGAGGGCATAACGGGCGACGGGGACGATCTGCACCGCCAGGAATACCAGCAGGGTGCCGCTCGCGAGCGCCGCGACCCAGAAGATCGTCGCGAAGCGGGGCGGGTGGCGGAGTCCGAAGCGATGGATGCCGTAGCCGGTGATGCCAAGGAGCAGGGGGCCGAGATTGGCGGCGAGCAACCACAGAAGGGTTGCCAGCAGCCCCGTTCCCAGGATCAGCTTGGCGTATTCGGCGCCGAAACGGTTCGGCATGGCCGTTGCGATGCGTTCTGCATGTTGGCTGAAGGACTTCCATACCAGCGCCGGGTCGTAGTAGCCGTGATCGGCGATTTCCATCAGTTTTCCCGGCGGCAGCTTGCCGGTGAGAAGGAGGACGAGGAACCCCAGCAGCGCGGGCAGGACCCAGCTCATCGGAAAAAACCATCTCCGCATCCGGATGCGCCAGGACTCTTGCTCCCCCAGGAAGAGCAGCGGAACGAAGAGCGCCAGGACCAGGGCTTCGATCCGAAACAGCAAGGCGCCGGCCACCCCGACCTGCCACAGCAGGGCATCCCGGATGCCGTTCGCCGCGGTATAGCGGTACCGGACGAGGTGGAAGATCGCCCACAGGCTGAAGGCGAGAAAACCCCAGTCACGGATGATCTCGAGGCGATCGCCGAGCGGCGGAAAGCCGAGGAGGATCAGCGGCGGCAACCAGTACGTGGCTGGATCCTGATCCGAGCGTACCGCGAAATGGAGGCGGAGAAAGCTGTCCGCGATCCATAGCAGCAAGATGACATTGATGAGATAGGCTCCGCTCTCGAGCGACAAGCCTGTATAGCGCGAAACTTCGCCGATCAGGATGGAATAGCCGGGCCAGCCGTAGGCTTCTGCGGCGGCGCGAATCCCGCCGTCGAGGTAGCCCCGCGCGGCTTCGATGTACAGGACACCGTCCTTGTTCACGGTGTCCCCCACCGCCAGCGAAATCACGCACGCCCAAGTCATCAGCGCCGCCATCGCCAGCCTCGCCCCCGGTTCGCCGGAAGGCAGCAAGCGCGCTGCCCAAGGTTGCGCTGGCAAAGGAGAGCGGAGAATTTCCATCGCGGATTTCGGGGAGGTCGATGTCTTCGTCCGAAGCGGAGAGGATGGCTCTGCGCCGCAGAAAATAACCCTCGATTGGATGCGGTCAGGGGATATAATGCGCTTAAGCTTTGCAATTATAGCAATAGGCAGACACGAGGTCGGTTTCGGACGGCCCGATTTTTCCACAATCCCGACATGAAGCAAACATCGCCCGAATCCGTGTCCTTGTCCGACGGTCTGATGATTTATCGTCGTCTCTTGCGTTACGGGTTCCCTTATTGGAAATCGTTCGCGATCGCCATATTGGCGATGATTGCCTACGCGGCGATCACCCCGTTTTTCGCCAAACTGATTCAGCCTTTGATCGACGGCAGCTTCATCGAGAACGACCCGAACGTTCTGCGCGAGGTTTCAGTGATGCTGATCGGCTTGTCCTTGTTGCGGGGGTTGGCCGGGTTCCTGAGCGAATATTGCTCGGGGTCGCTGGGACGGCGCGTGATCGCCGACCTGCGGCGGGATATTTTCGACCAACTCCTGAACCTGCCATGCAGGTTCTACGACAACGCGTCGGCGGGTCAACTGCTGTCGAAGTTGCTGTACAACACCGAACAGGTTTCCGCTTCGCTCCAGCACGGCATCATCACCTGCATCCGGGAAGGGTTCACTCTCATCGGGCTGCTGGCCCTGATGATCTATCAGAATCTCGTGTTGTCACTGGTGTTTTTGGTGCTGGGCCCAATCCTAGGCTTCGGAATCCGTTTCGTGAGTCGACGATTCCGGCGGCTCAGCATGCGCATTCAGGAGTCCATGGGCAAAGTCAGCCACGTCACCCAGGAGGTCATCGATGCCCAGCGCATCGTCAAGGTCTTCAACGGCAAGGAGTACGAGGCTGCCAAGTTTGCCCGGGAAAACGAGCGCAACCAGAAGCGACAGATGAAGATGATCGCCACCGACGCGCTCGGGGGCGCGGTGATCCACTTGGTCAGCGTCAGCGGGGTGGCCGTCATTCTGTACGTGGTTTCCCTCGATTCGGTGCGCCATACCATTACCCCGGGCAGTCTGATGGCCTTCATCGCCGCGATGGCGTTGATGTTGAGTCCCATCCGGCGGCTCAGTCAGGTGATTTCCGTGATGCAACGCGGCATTGCGGCGGGGGACAGCATCTTCGCAATGCTGGATTTGCCTCGTGAACGTGATACCGGACGATTCGTGCTCGGGCGTGCGGAGGGACGGATCGAGTACCGCCACGTGAGCCTCAAGTACGACGACCGTCCCGGATTGGCGTTGGATGATGTCTCACTGGTGATCCCGGCGGGCAAGACCGTGGCGTTGGTGGGGCAGTCGGGCGCCGGCAAGACCTCGCTGGTTCGTCTCCTTCCGCGTCTGTACGAGGTTTCCGCCGGGGAGATCCTGATCGACGGTTACGACATCCGCCATCTGACCCTGGAAAGCCTGCGCCGGCAGATTGCCTACGTCGGGCAGGAGGTCACGCTATTCAACGACACCGTGGCCAACAATATCGCCTACGGCTGTCTCGAAACAGCCGGGCTGGATGCGGTGCGGGAAGCCGCGAGGGTGGCGAACGCGTTGGAATTCATCGAGGCGTTGCCGCAAGGATTCGACACCGTGGTCGGTCAGCAGGGCATCGTGCTTTCCGGAGGACAACGCCAGCGTATTGCCATCGCGCGGGCATTGCTTAAAAATGCACCCATTCTGATCCTGGACGAGGCCACGTCGGCGCTCGACGCGGAGTCCGAACGTTCCGTACAACAAGCGCTGGAAACCTTGATGCGGAATCGGACCACGCTGGTGATCGCGCACCGTCTGTCCACCATCCAGAACGCCGATCAGATTTGCGTGATGCGGGCCGGGCGCATCATCGAGCGGGGAACACACAGCCAACTCCTGAACGCAGGGGGAAGTTACGCCGAACTGCATGCGATGCAGTTCGGCTACGAGAGTGTGCCGACCCCGATCGCCGCGCAAGCCCTCGGGTGATTCGGGGAATGGGCAGCCGGCGGGTTCGACGAGAACGGGGTGAAAAACCTCGCTTATACATGAGGAAGGAGAAGTAGAATGACCGAGATTCTTTTTGGCTTGACCGTACTGTTCGTCGGCTATGTGATCTATGAGGTGTTCAAGACCGTCTCGCGTCCGGCGCCGGTGTCGCAAACGCATCTGGTGACGGAACCTTCATCCGCGACCGCGGAAACCGCCGCCCAGACGGTCGTCGCCGAGGAGGCCGAGGAGGCAGTAGTCGAGCAGGCAGCGCCGGCCGCAGAGGAAGCGGAAAAGGAGGAAGGGGGCGAGGAAAAAGCCTCGCTCCTGCGCAATCCCGCTACCGGTGAGACGAGCGCCGTGCCGACCAATTACCGGTTCGCCAAGAAGTGGATCAAGGAGGCGATGGTGGCGGAGGGATTGCTCGATCGCGTCTACAGGAATTCGGAACTGAGCGACGAAATCGCTCACAAGGTCAAGGAAGCTCTCGAGCGGTTCAAGGAGTTGCCGAAATACCAGGCCTGAATGCCAGCAGACGGCGGAGGGCCGTGCCAGACCGGCGCTGCGCGCGGTCGCATCGGATTGTGGCCGTGACACGTCGACAAGAGCCTGATGGGCTGTTTCCCCGGGCAGGGAATATTCCTCCTCCGCAGGCGATGTACTTCACTCCCACCGCAGACGTCGGGTCCGCGATCCGCGGTGCTCGCCCCCAGGGGTAAAGACCTTGGGTTCGGTTCGTTCGCTATTGGCGGATTGGTCGTTTACGAGGAATCGATGAACCTTCATGAATATCAGTCCAAGCATCTGCTTGTCGAGTATGGCATCCCGGTTCCCAAGGGGAACGTGGCATTCTCCCCAGACCAGGCCCGGCGGGTGGCCTTGGAGATCGGCGGGGAACAGTGGGTGGTGAAGGCGCAGATTCACTCCGGGGGGCGCGGCAAGGCCGGTGGGGTCCAACGGTGCGAGGGGGAAGATGCGGTGGCGAGCGCGGCGCGGAGCCTCCTGGGTTCTCGGCTGATCACGGTGCAGACAGGCGGACAGGGGTTGCCGGTGCATGCCGTGTTAGTGGAAGAAGTCCCGACCATCGCTCGCGAGCTCTACCTTGGAGTTTTGATCGATCGATCCACATCGAAGGTGATGTTCCTGGTTTCCAGTGAGGGCGGAATGGAAATCGAAACGGTGGCGGCAGAAGCGCCAGAAAAGATTCTTTCCTCTCATGTCCATCCGGTGACCGGGTTCCAACCCTACCAGGCACGGCAAATGGGCTTTGCCCTCGGTTTGGATACCACACAGATCGCGGCCTTGACGCGAATCATGGAGGGTCTTTACCGGCTGTTCCTGGGCAAGGACTTGAGCCAGATCGAGATCAATCCTTTGGTCGTTACCGGCGACGGGAGATTGGTCGCCCTGGATGCGAAAATTTCCGTGGACGACAACGCCCTGTTTGCGCATCCCGAGTTGGCGGCGTGGCGTGATCCCACCCAAGAAGATCCCAAGGAAAGCGCCGCGCGCGAACACGGTCTGAGCTACGTGACGCTGGACGGAAACATAGGCTGCATGGTCAACGGTGCAGGGCTCGCCATGGCGACCTTGGACATGATTCGACTGCATGGCGGCATGCCGGCCAATTTCCTCGACGTCGGGGGAGGGACTACAGCCGAGAAGGTGGCGGAGGCCTTCAAGCTGATCGTGTCTGATCGAGAAGTGAAGTCGGTGCTGGTCAACATCTTCGGGGGCATCGTGCGCTGCGACTTGATTGCCGAGGGGATCATCGCGGCGGTACGCGAGGTGCAGATCCAAGTGCCGGTGGTGGTGCGTCTCGAAGGCACGAACGCCGAGGAAGGCAGGGTTCTGCTCGAACGATCGGGATTGCGCATCATCGCGGCGAACGATCTCGACGAGGCGGCACGCAAGGCGGTCGAGGCGGCAGCATGAGCATCCTGGTCGACAAGAATACCCGGGTGGTTTGCCAGGGATTCACCGGCAAGCAAGCGACCTTCCATTCCCGGCAATGCCTGGAATACGGAACCCAGTTGGTCGGTGGGGTGACCCCGGGCAAGGGCGGGACGGTCCATCTCGGCTTGCCGGTGTTCAATACCGTGCGCGAGGCGGTCGATGTCACGGGAGCCACGGCGAGCATGATCTATGTGCCGCCGGCGTTCGCGGCCGATGCCATCCTGGAAGCCGCGGAGGCGGGGATCCAGGTGATCGTCTGCATTACCGAAGGGATCCCCGTTTTGCAGATGTTGAAGGTGAAAGCCGCGCTCGCTTCCAACGGCGCGGTGCTGATCGGTCCCAACTGTCCAGGGATCATCACGCCGGAAGAATGCAAGATCGGCATCATGCCGGGGTTCATCCACCGCAAAGGAATCATCGGTATCGTCTCGCGTTCGGGAACCTTGACTTACGAGGCGGTGCAGCAGACGACCCGCGTCGGACTCGGGCAGAGCACCTGTGTCGGCATCGGCGGCGATCCCATCAAGGGCCTGGATTTCATCGACGTGCTGCGCAGATTCGAGAACGACCCAGATACCAGCGGCATCATCCTGGTGGGAGAGATCGGCGGCAGCGCGGAAGAAGAAGCCGCCGAATTCATTCGGGCGCAGGTGGCGAAACCGGTCGTGGGCTATATCGCCGGCCTCAGCGCCCCGCCGGGCAAGCGCATGGGCCATGCGGGTGCCATCATCACGGGCGGAAAAGGGACCGGGGCGAGCAAGGTGGCTGCCCTGCGCTCGGCCGGAGTGGAGGTGGTGGAGTCCCTCTCCGACATCGGACAACGCATGCTCGATCTGCTGCGGGTCGGGCGCTGAGTGGGCGCCGGCGTCGACCAGGCGAGATGGTGCTCCGGCTTGAAAACAATCCCGCCGCAAGGTTTCGGTCCGGGCCAGGCTCGACGAGTCGGCATGATTTGTTTCCGCCAACGAAGTAAGCGCCCTTGAATCTCCGCATCGCCATTGCGCAGATCAATCCCCTGGTCGGCGACGTCACCGGCAACGCGGAGCGTGTAATCGCCGCGGCCACGAGGGCGCGCGACGAGCTCGGAGCCGACGCGGTGGTGTTTCCGGAATTGACCCTCGCCGGCTACCCTCCGGACGACCTGATCCTGCGCGCGGACTTCCTGGCCGCCGTGGAGGAGGCTCTGAGCGAACTGGCAGCCAAGGTGCGCGGCATCGACCTGATCGTCGGTTTTCCCGAGCGAAACCCCGGTCTTCCCCACAATGCCGCCGCCGTGGTGCGCGATGGCCAGATCCTCCAGGTCTATCGCAAACAGATTCTCCCCAATTACGGCGTATTCGACGAAAAGCGGCATTTCCTGCCGGGGACGGAGTCCTGTGTGTTCAGCTTGCGGGGAATCCCGGTGGGGCTGACCATCTGCGAGGACGTCTGGTTGCCCGGACCGGTCGAGCAGGTCGCCGCGGCCGGCGCGCGCTTAGTACTGAATCTGAACGCCTCGCCATTCCACGTCGGCAAAACCCGGGAGCGTGAGCACGTCGTGCGGGAGCGCATCGCCGTGGCGGCAGTACCGGTGGTCTATGTCAACCTCGTGGGCGGGCAGGACGAACTGGTATTCGATGGTGCTTCCTTCGTGATGGACGCGGACGGCCGGATCGCGTTCCGCGCTCCGCAGTTTCAAGAATCCTTGGAAGTGGTGGATTTCGTCGTCGAGGATGGAAAAGTGAGGCCGCTTCCGGGTCGCTTGATGGAACCTCTACCGGAAGTCGCCAGCGTCTATGAGGCGCTCATCCTGGGGATTCGCGATTACGTCACCAAGAACCGCTTCGACGGCGCCGTGTTGGGACTTTCGGGCGGCATCGACTCGGCGCTGACCCTGGCGCTCGCGGTGGATGCGCTGGGTGCCGATCGGGTGGAGGCCGTACTCATGCCATCGCGGTACACGGCCGCCATGAGTGTCGAGGATGCGCGCCGCGAGGCGGAAGCCTTGGGGGTGAAGTGGCACCTGGTGCCGATCGATGCCGTGTTCCAGGGGTTCCTCGATCTGCTGGCCGAGCCGTTCGCCGGTGCCCCGCCGGACGTGACCGAGGAGAACATCCAGGCGCGTTGCCGCGGGATTATCCTCATGGCCTTTTCCAACAAAAAGAACAGAATCCTGCTGAGCACGGGCAACAAGAGCGAGACCAGCGTCGGCTACGCCACTCTCTATGGAGACATGGCCGGGGGGTTCGCTCCGCTCAAGGACGTTTACAAACTGCTCGTCTATCGGCTCGCCGAGTTTCGCAACGGAATCTCCCCGGTGATCCCTCGGCGGGTGATCGAGCGACCGCCTTCCGCGGAACTGCGGCCGGATCAGAAAGACGAAGATTCGCTACCGCCTTATCCCGTTCTCGATCCCATCCTGGAGCTCTACGTGGAGCAAGACCGCTCGATCGAAGAAATCGTCGCCGCGGGTTTTCCGGAACCTTTGGTCCGGCGCGTGGTGCGTATGGTGGACCGGAGCGAATACAAACGCCGCCAGGCCCCGCCCGGGATCAAGATCACGCGGCGGGCATTCGGCCGTGAGCGCCGTTTCCCGATCACCTGCGGCTTCGAGCGCTGAACGGGCAAGTGGTGTTGCCATGCCGGGAGGCACGGCAAGGACTCCGAATTCTTACCCGGATTCGGACGTGGCTTGCCGCCGCAGCCAGGTTTCCAGCTCCGAGCGGGAGGGAATCCCGGAACGTGCGCCGAGTTTGGTGCAGCAGAGCGCGCCGGCGGCGCTGGCGAATCGCAGCAATGTTTTCCAATCCATTCCCGCAGCGAGTCCGGCGGCATAGGCGCCGTGGAAAGCATCTCCTGCTCCGGTCGTGTCCACGGCGGTGATCGCAAACGCCGGCATGGCGCCCGACTCGCTGCCGCGGCGCCAGATCAGACCGCGCTCGCCGAGGGTGATGACCACGCAGGGCGAGCGCTCCGCCAGCACCGCCAGGGCCTGGTCCGGATCTTGGCGCCCGAGCCATTGCGCGGCGAACTTCTCGGAGGCGACCAGGTGATCCATTGCGAAAGCGAGGCTGCGGGTCCCCGGGTGTAAGGAACCGGCATCCAATACCGTGAGCGCTCCATGTCTTCTGGCCCAAGGGAGCGCCGCTTCCGAAAGCCCGGGCTCGTGGCCATCGAACAGCACCACGCGGACGGTTTTTTGCGGCGGGCGGAAGCGTTCGGCCGGAAGCGGCCGGGTGTCGCCTTTGTAGTTCACCAAGGCACGCTTGCCGTCGGGTTTCACCAGGATCACGGAGAGTGGGGTAGGGGACGGACCGCGCACGACCCCGCAGGTGTCCACCCCCTCGACTTCGAGTTCCTGGAGATGGCGTACCCCATACAAATCCTCGCCCAGATATCCCGCGAAACCGGCTCGAAGACCCAGCCGCGCCACCGTGACTGCGGCATTGGCCGCCGGTCCCCCACCACAGCCGAGCAAGCGGTCGGCGACCATCTTTTCATCGGCTCCCGGATGGTGAGGGACCGTGAGGATCAGATCATAGGAGGCATGGCCGACGCACAATACGTCGAGAGCGCGGTTTGCGGTCATGGGGGAATCAGCGGTCCAGACCGATGAAGTCCCACACCTTTTCCATCACCGTGCGTTGGTAAGTTTCGTCCTTGGCGAGGCGTCCCTCGGCGTAGTTCATGGCATAGACGCGGGCGACATCGTTGGCAAGATCGGGGAGGTTCAGTTGCCGGTATCCTTCCTCCATGATCTTCAATGCCGTCGGCACGGCCTGGGTTCTCTGGTATTTTTGGACCACTTCGGCGGCCCGACGCACCGCCGCCAGATAAGCCTTGCGCCGAAGATAGAAATCGGCCACGTGGATCTCGTACATGGCGAGGTTGTTGCGCAGGGCGATCATCCGTTGCCTTGCATCTTCGGCATAGCGACTGTCGGGGAACTTGGTGACGAGTTCGTTGAAGTCGTTGTATGCATCCCGCGCCGAACCGGGGTCGCGCTGCGAGGAGTCGGTGGGCAGCCAACGGTCGAGGAAACCGATGCCGCGGTTGTAATTGATCAACCCTTTGAGGTAATAGGCATAATCCACGTGGGGTTCGGTCGGGTTGAGTTTGATGAAACGATCGACCGCCGCCAACGCGGATTCCGGCTCGTTGTTCTTGTAATAAGCGAAGGCCACGTCGATCTGCGCCTGGGTAGCGTATTTCCCAAATGGATAACGGGCCTCCAGTTTCTCGTATAATTTGATGGCCTTCTCATATGCGCCGTCCATCAGGGCATTCTTGGCTTCGGTGTAAAAGCGCTCGGCGGTCCAATCGGCATATTCGTCCTTGACGCCTTCGTCCTTGGATTCCGACGAGAACCACGGAATCGATGCGCAGGCGGTGAGACAGCCACAGGCCAGTAACAGCGCCAGGATTCGTGCAATGCGAGGGGATCGACCCATGGATGGATAAAAGGGACTGGATGGATTCGCCCGGTGACCGTCGCCTGCCGGAAGACCCTGGAAGTATAACCGGATTTACACAGCTTATTGAACCAACCGTGACACAGCCATTCATCGTGGCGGGGGAGATCCCGGTCGATCTTGCCGGTCGCCGACTGGATCAGGCCCTGGCCGAACTATTCCCGGATTTTTCCCGAAGCCGGCTCAAGAACTGGATCCTGAGCGGCCAGGCGCGGCTGAATGATGCGCCGGCGACGCCCCGTCACAAAGTCTTTGGGGGGGAAAGAATCGAGATCCGTGCCGAGCTGGAAGGCGCGATCGACGTGGAAGCAGAGCCCATCCCGCTCGCCGTGATCCACCAGGATGCATCGATCCTGGTGATCGACAAGCCGGCCGGATTGGTCGTCCATCCCGCCGCCGGGCATGCGCGCGGCACCCTGCAAAACGCCTTGCTGCATCGTGATCCGGGGCTTGCGGCCATCCCGCGTTGCGGTATCGTGCATCGTCTCGACAAGGAGACCAGCGGCTTGTTGGTCGTCGCCCGTACCCTGTCGGCTCACCGATCGCTGGTGGAGCAACTGCGGAAGCGCACCGTGCGACGGGAATACCTGGCTCTGGTGCAGGGAGCGGTGACCGCCGGGGGCACCGTGGACGAACCGATCGGGCGTCACCCGGTCGACCGCAAGCGGTTCGCCGTGCGCGCGGGAGGTCGCGAGGCGGTGACCCATTTCCGCATCGAGGAACGCTTTTCCCACCATACCTTGCTCCGGGTGCGGCTGGAGACGGGGCGGACGCACCAGATCCGCGTCCACATGGCGCACATCCGTCATCCTTTGGTCGGAGATCCGCTGTACGGCGGTCGACTGCGTCTCCCACCCCATGCCAGTCCCGCCTTGATCGAATCGTTGCAGGGGTTCCGTCGGCAGGCGCTACATGCCGTCCGTCTCGGTTTGGAGCACCCTGAAACGGGGCAGGCCATGGTTTGGGAAACGGGGTTGCCGGAAGACCTCGCGAGTCTCCTCGATCAGCTTCGGGACGACCAGCTCGTCGGCAACGACAAAATTGCCGGGAGCAATTTTGGACAGCGTAGCTCTCCCCGAAGGGGCGAGTCCCAGGGAGGGGGCGAGCAGTCGTGAGTTTCTGGATCGAGCCCGATTGGCCGGCGCCGGCCGGCGTACGGGCCGTTTCGACGCTACGCCGCGGGGGAGTGAGCCAGGGGAGTCACTCGAGTTTGAACCTGGGCGCCCATGTCGGCGACGATCCGGTCGCGGTGCGCGAAAACCGGAGGCGGCTCGCGACAATGCTGACGCTTCCGACGGAACCCGTGTGGTTGCGGCAGGTGCATGGAAACCGGGTGGTCGCTGCCGGTGCGGAGAGCCATGAGGCCGAGGCCGACGCCAGTTATACCCAAGAGCGCGGTGTGGTGTGCGCCGTGCTGACGGCGGATTGTCTGCCGATTTTGCTGTGCACGGGCGACGGCGGCCGCGTGGCGGCGGTGCATGCCGGTTGGCGGGGATTGGCGGGTGGTGTGATCGAGGCCGCGGTGGCCGCATTGCAGAGCGACGATGTGTTGGCGTGGCTCGGCCCCGCCATCGGCCCCGACGCATTCCAGGTCGGCGATGAGGTTCGGCAGATGTTCCTTGCGCTGGATGACGCAAGCGAATCGGCCTTCCGGGTCTCGACGGGAGGACGCTGGTGGGCGGATTTGTACCAACTGGCGCGGTTGCGTCTCGGCAGACTCGGTGTCGATCGGGTATTCGGCGGTCACTGGTGCACCTACGGCGACCCTGCGCGTTTTTTTTCGCATCGACGCGACGGGCTGACGGGACGCATGGCCACGCTCATCTGGCGCGACTGACCCAACCCCGAGAATTTCCTGTGACATTATTCCTCTGGATCGTGCTGTTCACCCTGCTGGGCGGCGTCTTGAGCATATTCGCGGCAGCCCTGTTCCTGTTGATTCCGGACGATCACCATCCGCATCTGTTGCCGCACGGGATCAGCTTCGCGCTGGGATCGTTGCTGAGCGTTGCGTTCCTGGATCTGCTACCGGAGGCGGCGGGCCGGGTCGGTGCGGATCATCTGCCGGGGCTGTTTGCCACCGTGCTGGCGGGTATCCTGGGTTTCTTCGTCCTGGAGAAGTTCCTGCTGTGGCGCCATTGCCATTCCGAAGACTGCGAGACCCATGGGGAAGGGAGGCACCATCGGCCAGCGGGAACGCTGATCGTGCTGGGGGATGCCATCCACAATCTCGTCGATGGCGTGTTGATCGCAGCCGCTTTCCTGAGTGACATCCCGCTGGGCATCGTCACCAGCCTTGCCGTGGCCGCTCATGAAATCCCCCAGGAAGTGGGGGATTTCGCGATCCTGCTGCAAAGCGGTTACGGGCGTGTGCGGGCGCTGTTCTACAATCTCCTGTCGAGCCTAGCGACCGTGGTGGGTGGGATCTTCGCCTATCAGGCCCTCGAGGCGGTCCATGCCGTGCTACCGTATGTCCTCGCCCTGGCCGCTTCCAGCTTCATCTATGTAGCGGTCGCGGATCTCATCCCCACACTCCATCGGCGAACCCATGTCGCCGCCGCGTTGCAGCAACTGCTCCTGATCGCTGCCGGGGTGTCCTTGATTTTCATAGTGAACCAGATCGCGGAGGGTGTCCACGGGGAAGCTCAGGATCACTGGATGATTCCGGGCACGATCCATCGGCAGGGTTGATCGATGCCCGTTTGTCCGGAAACCCTCCGCCGCAAAGCCGCCGCGGAGGCCCTGAAGGATGGGTGATCAGACCTCGAGCTTCAGTTCGGCGATCTTCCGGGTCAAGGTGTTTCTACCGTAACCAAGGATGCGCGCCGCCTCGAAGCGGCGGCCGTGGGTGAAGCGCAGGGCGGTCTGGATCATCGTGCTCTCGGCTGCGGCGATGGTGTGTTTTGCAAGCTCCTTGGCGCCTTGCCGCAGGCGTTGTTCCAACCAGTGTTCCAGACTTTCGAGCCAGTCTTCGGAGACGGGGTGAGTCGGTCCGTGGGGATGCCGAGACCATTCCGGGAGCAAGTCCTCCACGCCGATTTCCCGTCCACTCGTCCACGCGGTGAGGGTCCGGCAAGCATTTTCCAATTGCCGAACGTTGCCGGGCCAATCCAGCGATTCCAGGATCGCCATGGCTTCCGGCGTGATCGCTTTGGCTTCGACGCGCAGATCCGTCGCCGCCCGCTGGAGGAAGTGACGGGCCAGCAAAGGGATGTCCTGACGTCTCTCCCGCAGCGGCGGAAGATGGATGTGGATCTCGCTCAACCGGTGGAACAGGTCTTCCCGAAGCGGCGATCCGGGATGGGAGGGTCCGAGCAGTTTGCGCGTCGCGGCGATGATGCGGACATCCACGGGAATGGAGGTCTGGCTGCCGACCGGAAAAAAATCGCCGTGCGTGAGGAGGCGCAACAAACGCGGTTGAAAATCCGCGGGCAGATCGCCGATCTCGTCCAGGAACAAGGTGCCCCCGTCCGCTTGCTCGATGCGTCCGATGCGACGCCGCGGCGTGCCCGTGAACGCGCCTCGCTCGTGCCCTCCGAACAGTTCGAATTCGATCAATTCCGGGGGAAGGGCCGCCAGGTTCAGGGATACGAAAGGCTTGCGAGCACGCGGGCCATGACGGTGCAGGGCCTCGGCGATCCGACTCTTGCCGGTGCCGGATTCGCCGGTGAGGAACACCGTGGCGTGGGAAGCGGAAAGCCGCGCCACCATGCGGAACACGTCGCGCATGGCGGGGGAGGTGCCGATCAGATCATAGGCCGCTTCCGTTTCGGGAAGAATCGGTTCCGGACCGGATGCGGCGGAATGCCGGCCCGGCCAGCGGTGGGCACGTCGGACCGCCTTGATCACCTCATCGAGCGAGAACGGTTTGGCGATGCAATCGAAAGCGCCGACCTCGAAGGCGGCCACGGTGGAGTCGAGCGCCGGTTCCTCGATGAGCAGGATCAGCGGGGTGTCGGCCAGCTCTTCGTGGAATCGCTCAATCCAGGCCCGTTCCTCGCTGTCGGAAAGATGGGCGCTCAGCATCAGCACGTTGGGGCGTTCCTCCTGCACCGCCTCTTGCAAGGAGGCGCGGGTGGGGAAGCCGCGCACCAGGAATGCTGCCCCTTGCAGCGCTCCCAAGAGTTCCCGCCGTACCGTTGCATCGGTTTCCAGGACCCAAACCTTACCCACATCCATTTTCATTCGATCCTCTCCAGATGACGATTTCGGGCGCTTGTGTCCTCGCTGGTGCGTCTTGCCTCACGGTCATTCCTCTTCCTCGGGAAGATCGATGTATTGATAGATGGAACCGATCTCGCTGCCGGGTGGCAGGGTGATCAGGGGATGAATCAAACCATCCTCGAGGCCGTAGACCCAGCCATGCAACGTTGGGCGACCCTGGTGTTTCCAAGCTTGCTGGATGATGGAAGTGTGGGCCAGGTTGTAAACCTGCTCGATGACGTTCAATTCCACCAGGCGGCTGACCCGTGCGCTTTCATCCTCCAGGGATTGGAACTCGGATTCATGGAGGCGATAAATGTCCTTGATATGCTTGAGCCATTTGTTGACGATCAGGAGCCTTGGATTCTGCTTCTGCAGCGCCGCTTTCACTCCTCCGCAGTTGTAATGGCCGCAGACGATGACGTCCTCCACCTCGAGTACGTCCACGGCATACTGCAAGACGCTGAGGCCGTTGAAATCGGTAGTGATCAACTGGTTGGCGATGTTGCGGTGGACGAAGATTTCACCGGGCTCGGCGTTGACGATGATCTCCGCAGGCACCCGACTGTCGGAGCAGCCGATCCACAGCACCCCCGGTTTCTGAATGGTCGCCAGGCGCTCGAAGAACTCCGGCTCCTTGGTCACTTTTTCCTGGGCCCAGCTTTTGTTTTCCAACAACAGGCGTTCGAAGGTCTTCATAGATTTAAGGATTGCTACTCTAGGTGGATGAAAGGAAGATTCATCCCACTGCAACCGGGGGATGGCGGCTTGGATGAAAACTTTGCTTGCTCCTCGGCAAGGCTTCGATCAGGGCTTGCACGGTGCCAAGGCAGGACCGGAGGGTCGCGGCGCATCGGTTCTCGCGGCTGCTGGCGCGGGGCACAGTCCCTTGACATGGCGCACATGGACCACGATCTCGTCGTCCGGCGCCGCTTGGATGAAGTCCTCGATCATTTCCAGGATGTCGTGATCGACGAACTGCGCCTGGGCGCCGTCGATGATGACTTCGCTGTTGGGTTCGATGTCCGCGAACTGGGCGCGCAGCAAGGCCTTGTTGAGAAAGGATACGTGGTTGCGCAACCGCAGCAGGTAATGGTTGCCATGTCGGGTCATGGTGATGGCGGCGTGGAAATTGGCCTTGATCACGTAATACAGTCCACACGCCATTCCAACCGCGATCCCCTTGAGGAGATCCGTGAGCAGGATGGAGCCCACCGTGACGAGGTAAGGGACGAATTGGCTCGCGCCCTGCCGATACAAGGCCAGAGCGATCGCCGGCTTGGCCAGCTTGTAACCGGTGAGCAGGAGGATCGCGGCGAGCGAGGCGAGCGGAATGAAATTGAGGTAGCGGGCGAAATAACCGACCCCGATCAGCAGGAGCAGGCCGTGCACGAAGGAGGAGACTTTGGTGCGCGCCCCGGCGTTGACATTGGCCGCGCTGCGCACGATCACCGCGGTCATGGGCAGTCCCCCGAGGAGGCCGCTGACCAGATTCCCGACTCCTTGGGCCTTGAGCTCACGGTTGGTGGGAGCAACCCGCTTCAGGGGGTCGAGTTTGTCGACCGCCTCGAGGCTGAGCAGTGTCTCCAGGCTGGCGACGATGGCCAGGGTGACGGCCAGCGTATAGACGGCCGGATTGCCGAGTTGGGAAAAGTCCGGGAACGACAGGTTGCCGAACAGGTCCTGCACGCCGTGCATGTCGGGGATGCGAACCAGGTGTTCGGGGTGGATCGCGAGCGCGGTTCCCTGGCTCAGGAACTGGAACAGGACGCCCCAGAGGACGGCGACGAGGGCGCCCGGAATCACCCCGAGCAGGGGCAGGGAGCGGATCAGGCGGGTTTCCCAGACGAGCATGATGAGGATGCCCACCACGCTGACCACCGTGGCCCCGGGGGAAATCTCCGCCAACGAGCGCAAGAGTTCCGAGACCGCGTCACTGGCGGCTTCCGGTTCATAGGTCTCTTCCCCGGCGAGGTCTTTGCCGTACCCTATGGCGTGCGGGATCTGCTTGATGATCAGGATCAGGCCGATCGCCGACAGCATGCCCTTGATGACGGAGGTGGGAAAATAGGCGCCGATGGTTCCGGCCTGCAGGAATCCCATGAGCAATTGCAGGACTCCGGCCAGGGCGACCGCCAGCAGAAAGGTCTCGAAACCGCCCAAATGCTCGATGCCTTGAAGCACGATGACGGTGAGGCCGGCGGCGGGGCCCGAGACGCTCAGCTGCGAACCACTGGCCAAGCTCACGAGGAGGCCTCCCACGATTCCGGCGACGAGCCCCGACAGCAGGGGGGCTCCGGAAGCCAGGGCGATGCCGAGACAAAGCGGTAAAGCGACCAGGGACACGACGATGCCGGCAGGGATGTCGTGTCGCAGGTGCTGCAGGTAGTAGACGAAATGTTTCCTGACCATCGGCAATTGTCCTCTCTTGGCGTCGTGGATCGTTCTCGTTCTTTACGAAGGGAATCGATGGAGCTGATGGCGTGTTCTCATAAACATACAGTATCGATTCAATACTATTGAATCCGCTTTCGGGAAGGATTGCAAGCAGTTTGGTTTATAAAAACCAAAAAAGAGGTGGAAAGCAACCGTATGGTTGAATTGCACCATTCTACCAGACTGGATCGACCGAGTCTGAGGAGACCTTGAAATCGATGGGAATCAGGACCTTGGGACAATGAGTGGTTACGGGATCGCTACGTTCAGGTGTCTGTTCGATGAGGTGGATCGCCTGGAATTACCGAAGGTAAAGCCGGTTCCCTTCGAACGTCTGGGTGGTTTGTAGGCGGGGAAGATGAGAAAAGCGCTCGTTTCCCTGGTGCTCTTGCTGTTGACGGCCTGCCGCGCCGGTGAAGAGACCCGGCAACTCCGGCTATGGGCACTGGGGCGGGAAGGTGAGACCGTTCGCAGTCTCGTGCGCGATTTTGCAACGCGGAATCCCGGAATCGAAGTCCGGGTCCAGCAGATTCCCTGGAGTGCGGCGCGGGAAAAGTTGCTCACCGCGTATGCGGCCAAGACCTTGCCCGATGTGTTCCAATTGGGCAATACCTGGATCCCGGAATTCGTCACGCTGCATGCGCTCGAGGACCTCACCGAGCGTTTCGCCCGTTGGTCGGGCAGTGAGGATTTCTTCCCGGCCACCTTGGACGCGAATCGGATCGACGGCCGCCTGTATGGGGTGCCATGGTACGTCGATACGCGAGTCCTGTTTTATCGCCGCGACCTCCTCGCCCAAGCCGGGTGGAGCGAATCTCCCCAGCGATGGGAAGAATGGAGGGAAGCCCTGCGGCGGATTCGGGCGCATTGCCGGGAGCCCTGTTACGGCATCTTCCTGCCGGTCAACGAGTGGGAATTCCCCGTGCTCCTGGCCCTGCAGCGAGGGGCCTTGCTGCTGCGGGAAAACGCCACGCACGGGGATTTCACGGCACCGGCTTTTCGTGATGCGTTTTCGTTCTACACGGGCCTTTTTCGGGAAGGACTGGCGCCGCTCTCGGGCACGCATCAAGTCGCCAATCTCTATCAGGAATTCGCCCTCGGCCGCTTTGCCTTTTATCTCTCGGGACCCTGGAATCTGGGCGAATTCCGCCGTCGGTTACCGGCCGATCTGGAATGGCTTTGGGCGACCATCCCTTTGCCCAGCTTCGACTCCCGTCATCCCGGTCTTTCCCTCGCGGGCGGGGCGAGTCTGGTCGTCTCGGCCCATTCCTCCCGCAAGGAAGAAGCGTGGCGGCTGATCGAGCACTTGTTGCATGCGGACAGCCAAGTCGAGCTGTACCGCCAAAACGGCGATCTCCCCGCCCGTCGCTCCGCTTGGCGGGATCCGCTCTTGGCGAGCGATGCGAAACTCCAGCCCTTCCGCAGCCAGATGCAACGGATGGTTGCCACCCCGCGCATTCCGGAATGGGAGCGGATCGCCACCCGCATCGCCCTGTACGGGGAGAAAGCGGCGCGCGGCGAGTTGTCGGAGGAGGGGGCTCTGGAAGCGCTCAACCGGGACGTGGAGGCGATTCTCGAGAAGCGCCGCTGGTTGCTGCGGCAACCTTGATCCGAGAGGAGACGGCGAATTCCTTTGCAAGGGCCGTGCGAGGGCATCACAAGCGAGGTCCAACGAAGCGGGCGATGCCACGTTCAGCCCGCCAGACCCTCGGCTTTGAGCGCGGCGGCGACCGCCGGCCGTGCGGCGACTCGGCCCTGATAAGCGGTGAGCGTCGGCCAGGGGGCGAGATCCAAGTCCACATATTGGCCCCAACTCAGCACCGTGAACAGATAGGCATCGGCCACGCTGAAGTCGTCGCCCATCAGCCAGGTCTTGCCGGTGAGGCGCCGGCTGGCGTAATCCAGGCGCCGGGCAAGCTGGACCTTGACTACCTCTTTCCAGACTTCCGGTGCTTCCGGATGGAACAATACGCCAAAACTCTTGTGCAGTTCGGTGGCAATGAAGTTGAGCCATTCCATGAGGCGATAGCGCTCCATGGTTCCGGCAGGCGGGGCGAGCCGCTTTGCCGGGACGCGGTCGGCGAGGTACTGGACGATCGCCGGACCCTCGGTCAACACCTGACCGTCATCCAGCAGCAATGCGGGCACATAACCGTTCGGGTTGATCGCGGTGTAGTCGGCACCGGTTTCGGTTTTCTTGCTGGCGAGGTCGACCTTTTCCTTCTCGAAGGCAAAGCCGCCTTCGATGAGGACGATATGGGGGGAAAGGGAACATGCACCGGGACTGTAATAAAGCTTCATGGTCGTCTCCTGAAACCGCCAAGGAAGGACAAGCGCGGATAGTCTACGCCAAGCCGGTTTAACGATCGAACGACGCTTGGAGGGTCGGTTCGCGGTCCGGCCGGCGGCGGGCAGTAACAGAATGCCGGCGACCGCGCGCGTGACCCTGGTCGGCTGGGTTTTCATCTGAAAGTCGCGTTGCAGGGTTTCGACGTCGTCGGTCAGCAGGGCGTAGCTCAGTCGGGTGTTGTGGAAGGCCGTGGGTGGCTCGGCCGCGTCCCGAGTGGCGG
>DATMAX010000049.1:0-19878 GCA_035559395.1 Methylococcus sp.
CACGGCGGGCTCGACCGCAGGCGCTACAACCGGCTCCGGGCTCGGCCCGGGTGCCGCGGGGATTGCCCCCTCTTTGCCCCGCCGGAGCAGGGCGATCACCGCCACGGACAAGAAAATGATTTGCAGCAGGAGCAGGATCAACAGGGCCGCGGCGAGCCCTACGTGTACCGCGTCGAAGGCCGAGGGGATCAGGGTCAGATCAATTTCCATTGGTTTTCCGGTCTGGTCTTGATGGATCGGCGTTTGCCCCGAACGTCCGGAGTTCTCGCCGTCGGCGTCCGCCGCCAACGCGGCACGCTGGGCTTGGGCCGCAAGGATGACTTTGGACAATTCTCGCGCCCCCTGGGTACGGCGCGACCGCAGATAACGTTCCGCGATCGGCACCGGCACCCCTTCCGCCTGGAAAGCGGAGAGGGCCGGCGCCAAACGATCGTCGCAGGTACGCAGGATGTGATCGGTGAGGGCGCGCGCATCGGTTTCTTGCCACACCGCGCGGAGCAGTTCCGCGTTCAGGCATTGTTCATACGCTCGGACGGCTTCGGTTACCTTCGCCCGGGTCGCCTCCGACAGCGTCGTCGGCTTCCATTCCTCTTCGGCTCCCCAAGTCAAGGGAGCGTGCACGGCCGCGAGCGCGATCAAGAACGCCTTTTGGATTCGGTTCATTGGCAAGTGTTCGTCTCCAGGAAGGAGAAAAACGCAAATTCTACGCCATCTCGCACTGCTTTAAGAAATCGAGCTGCCGCTCGAGGGCCCAGGCGACATGCTCCTGCACCAAGGGCGAAACCCGTTCCATGTGGCTCCGCAGAGCTTCGAGGATGTCGGGATGGAAGGGCGCGTTTCCCAGCGCGACCGCCACATTGCGCAGCCAGCGTTGGTAGCCGATGCGCCGGATGGCCGAGCCATCGGTGCGACGCAGGAACTCCGCTTCGTCCCAAGCGAAGAATTCGAGCAACAGTCCCCGCTCCAGACCCCGCCGCGGCAGGAAATCCGCCTCCTCGGTGAGCCGGGCGAAGCGGTTCCAGGGACATACCATCTGACAATCGTCACAACCGTACACACGAGTACCGATCCAGGGCCGCAGCTCCACCGGGATCGCTCCCTTCAGCTCGATCGTGAGGTAGGAAATGCAGCGCCGCGCGTCCAGCCGATAGGGCGCGACGATGGCCCGGGTCGGACAGACGTCGATGCACGCCGCGCACCGGCCGCAATGGTTGGCAACCGGCGCATCCGGCGGCAAAGGCAAATCGGTATAGATCTCGCCGAGGAAGAACCAAGAGCCTGCCTTGGGGTGGATGAGATTGGTGTGCTTGCCGATCCAGCCGAGACCGGCTTGCGCCGCCAGGGCCTTTTCCAGCACCGGGGCACTATCGGCATAGACGCGATAGCCGAACGGCCCGAGCCGCTCTGCGATTCGCTCGACCAGGCGTTGCAGGCGACGCCGCAGCACCTTGTGATAATCCCGTCCCAGCGCATAGCGCGAAACATAGGCGGCAGCTCGATCCTTCAACGCCTCCTGCATTTTGTCCATGGGCTCCGGCAGGTAATCCATGCGCACGCTGATCACCGAGAGCGTCCCCGGCACGAGTTCCGCCGGCCTACTGCGCTTGGTACCATGGCGCGCCATGTAGTCCATCTCGCCATGGAACCCGGCCGCCAGCCAATCTTCCAGATGAGCTTCGTGTTCGCCCAGCTCGATGCCCGCAAAACCCACCTGTTGGAACCCCAATTCACGGCCCCAGCGGCGGATGAGTTCCTTCCACTCGGTCGCCTCCCCGGATCGTAGATTTTCACCCGACATGAATGGTCCCTTGGCGTGAACGGACAGCTTCGGTCAGAATAGCGTCAGCATGGAATTGTTCCACAATCGCTTGCGATCCGCTCCCTGATGTCCTCGTATCGCGCCGAAGAACTTCCCACCACCCTGTTCCGCGCCGAACAGGTGCGGGCGATGGACCGCGAAGCCATCGACCGCTTCGGGATCCCGGGAATCGAACTCATGCACCGTGCCGGGGCCGCGGCGTTTCGTGCCTTGCAGGCGCGTTGGCCGGCGGCACGCACGCTGTCCGTGGTCTGCGGCTCCGGCAACAACGGCGGCGATGGCTATGTGATCGCCCGGCTGGCGCACGAGGCCGGATTCGATGTGCGCGTTTACCCGGTCAGCCCCGTGGATGCCTTGCACGGTGACGCCGCCCTGGCCTGCCAGGAATACCGGAGCGTAGGTGGTCCGATGCTGGATTTCATCCCGGCCGGTTTCGAGGGTGCCGAGGCGCTGGTCGACGCCTTGCTCGGAACGGGACTGGACCGACCGGTCAGCGGCCGTTACGCGGCGGTGATCGACGCCATTAACGCCTTTGCCGGCGGCGTGCTCGCGGTCGACATCCCATCCGGTCTCCATGCCGACACCGGCTGCGTGATGGGGACCGCGGTTCGCGCCAACCTCACCGTCAGCTTCATCGGGCTGAAACAGGGACTGTTCACGGCAGCCGGTCCGGATTGCTGCGGCGAGATCGTATTCGACGACTTGGACACGCCGCCGCAAGTCCGCCTGGGTCAGATCCCTTCCGCCCAATTGCTGCGCACGGGGGCAGTAAAGCTTCCGCGCCGTCCGCGTCACGCCCACAAAGGAAACTTCGGCCATGTGCTGGTCGTCGGCGGCGAAGCCGGCTTCAGCGGCGCCGCCCGCATGGCCGCCGAAGCAGCCGCCCGCAGCGGCGCCGGGCTGGTGAGCGTGGCCACGCGCTCCGGCCATGCCGGTCTTCTGAATCTGGGGCGTCCGGAACTCATGGTTCACGGCTGCGAGAATGCCGAAACGCTGAAATCCTTACTGGAACGGGCGACCGTCGTCGCCATCGGTCCGGGACTGGGACGGTCGGAGTGGGCGCAAGCCCTGCTGGAGACCGCCTTTGCCAGCGGCTTGCCTTTGGTGGTCGATGCCGACGCACTGAATCTCCTGGCCGCGGCGCCGCGGCGCTCGGACCGCTGGATCCTCACGCCCCACCCCGGAGAGGCCGGACGCCTCCTGGGGATTTCGGCGCAGGAGGTGCAAAACGACCGCTTCGCCGCGATCCAGTCGCTGCAAGAGCGCTACGGGGGCGTGGCGGTGCTCAAGGGCGCGGGTTCGCTCATCCGCGGGGACGACGGCATCACCCGGGTCGCCCGCTGGGGCAATCCGGGCATGGCGACGGGAGGCATGGGTGACGTGCTCACCGGCCTCATCGCCGGACTGCTCGCCCAGAGACTGTCCCTGCTGGATGCGGCCTGTCTGGGAGTCGAGATTCACGGCAAGGCCGGCGACCGCGCCGCGGCCGCGGGCGAACGCGGACTCCTCGCCTCCGACGTGATCGACGCGCTGCGCTCGTGCCTGAATCCTTGACGCTCTTCCTGCCCGACGAGGCGGCGACCCTGGCCTTCGCCGAACGTCTCGGGCGCTGCCTCCGGCCCGGCATGACGGTGTTCCTGCACGGCGACCTGGGCGCCGGCAAGACCACCCTGGTGCGCGGATACCTCCGTGCCGTGGGCTACACCGGAACGGTCAAGAGCCCGACCTACACGCTGGTCGAGGAATATCCCCTGCCGGCGGGCTATACCGTCTATCACTTCGACCTCTACCGACTTGCCGACCCGGAAGAACTCGAATGGATGGGAATCCGGGATTATTTCCGGACCGACGCCCTTTGCTTCGTCGAATGGCCGGAACAGGGGCGGCCGTTTCTCCCCCGCCCCGATCTCGAGATTTTTCTCGAGCCGCAGGAAGGCGGGCGGGTTCTGTCGGTTTCCACCGCCGAGGGCGGGACTCTCGATCTCGATCTCACGCCGGCCGACTCGCATCCTCCCCCATCCGCACCTGCGTGATCCCAGCGAAGACGGCATGCTCACCGGCGTCCCGCAGTGGCACCCCACCCGCGAAAAGCATTGCTCCCACGGCGACGCAGTGATCCAATAGGCCGACGACGGGAACAAGGTCACCCGACCCACATGGTGACCACACCCGTCCGAAAGCGTGCGTCGGTCGGTTCGGCGGCAGACTCGGTGTCGAACCGACCGGCGAAGGAGTAGCAAGCGCCGTGGGGGGGTCCGTGAGCATTCACGCAGCCACTTCAAGCGCTTACAAAATTAGGGAGGCCTCCTCATGTCCTTGATCAAACCTTCGCAAAAGACATTGCTTGCCAAGATCATCGGATTGCTGAATCTGGGCGCAGCCGTCGTTGGTCCGCCCGTCTTCGCCGGCCCCCACGACCCGGTAGCCAGCGACGGTTCGGTGGTGGTCGTCGTCGACGGAGCGCGGGAATCCGCCGGAGACACCGCAGCCAGCAGGCCGTACCGGGGAACCGGCCAACTGACCGGGACCGAAGGAGTCAGCCTGGTAGCGCCGAACGTACAGGAATTACGGACCTTGCCGGCATTGAATCTGCCGGTCCCGGGCGAAAGGAAGGCGACCGAGGCCATCATCGGTTTCGACACTCGGGTCCGAACCTACACACTCTCGTTTCCGGCCACCGCGGTCGCCCTCGTGACCTTCGAGAACGCGAGGTGTACCGGCTGGTTCATCGGCCCCGACACCGTGGCCACCGCAGGCATTGCGTCCACTCGGGAGGGAGCGGCGGCAACTGGTATGACGTCAACACCTATACGGTCTATCCGGGCTTCGACCGGGAGCAGGCTCCGTTCGGCTCCTGCAGGGCAAGGACGCTCTATTCCGTAACGGGTTGGACGCAGTCCGGGGACCCGCGATTCGATTACGGCGCCATCAAACTCGACTGCACGGCGGGGAATGCCGTCGGCTGGTTCGGGTTCTTCTGGACCAGCGCTTCGCTGAACGGACAACACATCGTCGTGAGTGGATACCCCGGCGACAAGGAGCTGGAGCAATGGTGGAGCACCGACCGGGTACGCCAGACCTATGCCCGGCAGTTGTCCTATCGTAACGACACCTTGGGCGGGCACAGCGGTGCCCCGGTCTGGCAGGACAATCCGCCCGGCCGGGACGGCCCCTATGCCATGGCGATTCATGCCTATGCCCCCTATGGCGGAAATCCCGACAACAGGGGCACCCGCATCACCAAGGCGGTATTCAACAACCTGCTTGCCTGGAAACTGGAAAAAGCGCCGTGACCTGAGCCGATACCGCTTTCCTGCATGGAATCACGACCCGCTCCGAGCTCGGCCCGGTTCTGGGCACCGGGTGTCGCGATCCTTTCCCTGCTCATGACGGGATCCGGCTGTAACAGTCCGGAAGGTCCGCCTGGTCCGGGGATCGGTGCCGAACGCCCGGTCTACCCCGCCGACCGCGGCCGGGAGCTTACCGGCCGGGTCACGAACATCCGCGGTGAACCCGTTCGCGGCGCGGTGGTCCTGCCCAAATCGCTGGATGACCCGCCGCGGCCGGTTCCGGAAATCGCCGTGCTCACCGACGAGCAAGGCACCTACATTTGGCGGCTGCCGCCCGGCACGTACCGAATCCACGTGTCCGCACGGGGTTACCGAAGCGCGAGCCGAGACGTCACCGTTCGGGAAAACGCCCGCACCACCCTCGACATCACGCTCGAGCCGGAAGATCCGGCCGGAAGCCCCGACTGAGCCCCACCTTCGGCCGCCGCGCAATCCCGTCGCGGCGGCCCGCCGGCCACGACCGACATCCGCATCCTTTCATCGGGAATAAAAATTTTTTTCCTGGCGCTCACGGGGCCCCACCGTCCTTCATCCCGCGGGAAGCCCTTACGCACCGCCGCCGGGACCGTTTTTGTCCACAATCCATCCACAGCTCATTAACAGCAAAACCACAATATCATGGGGTTGACACTTCTGGAAACCACATCCTATAGTGTTTTCGCCTCAATCGATCACAACCGCGGATGGACTTCCCCATGCTCAACGAACGCAGTATTCCCGAAGGCGTTGCACCGAACTTTGGCACACCGGAAACCGAACTCCGAGCCGTCTCTCCCGGCGAAGTCCGGGTGATCCGCCGCAACGGCAAGGTCACCGGCTTCGACGCGAGCAAGATCAGCGTGGCCATCACCAAGGCGTTCCTGGCCGTGGAAGGCGGTAACGCGGCGGCGAGCCGGCGCATCCACGAAACCGTCGAGGAACTGACCGATCAGGTGACCAAGGCCTTGCTCCGCCGCTTGCCGGGCGGGGGCACCATCCATATCGAGGACATCCAGGATCAGGTCGAACTCGCCCTGATGCGGGGCGGCCATCACAAGGTGGCGCGCGCTTACGTTCTCTATCGCGAGGAGCGCGCCCGCCTGCGCGCCGAGAAAACGCGAGCGGAAAAAACCCAGCGGGTGGAGGAGGAGGTCCTTCACGTCACGTCGGAAGACGGCAGCCGCAAGCCTCTCGACCAAACCCGCCTCACGGCAATCGTGGAAGAAGCCTGTCGCGGGCTCGAGGGCGTGGAACCCTCCTGGATCATCGAGGAAGCCCGACGCAATCTGTTCGACGGTGTGGCGGAGAAGGAGATCGCCCCGACCCTGGTGATGGCGGCGCGGACGCGCATCGAGCAGGAGCCCAATTACTCCTATGTGGCCGCCCGCCTGTTGCTCGATGCCTTGCGGCGGGAGGCCCTGAGTTTCCTCGGACAGATCCCCGCCGCGGCGACTCAGGAGGAAATGAGCGAACGCTACGGCGAATACTTCATCGATTACGTCAAACGCGGCGTGGCGCTGGAATTGCTGTCACCGGAACTGGCCCGTTTCGATCTGGAACGCCTGGGCGCGGCCATCCGGCCGGAGCGCGACCTCCGATTCACCTATCTCGCGCTGCAAACCCTCTACGACCGTTACTTCATCCACAGCGAAGGCATCCGCTTCGAGCTGCCACAGGGGTTCTTCATGCGCGTCGCCATGGGACTGGCAATACAGGAAGTCGACCGCGAGGAGCGGGCGATCGAGTTCTATGACCTCCTGTCGTCGTTCGACTTCATGTCCTCGACCCCGACCCTGTTCAACTCCGGCACTCTGCGGCCGCAGCTTTCTTCCTGTTACCTGACCACGGTCCCGGACGACCTGGACGGCATCTTCGGCGCCATCAAGGACAACGCCCTGCTGTCGAAATTCGCCGGCGGTCTGGGCAACGACTGGACTCGGGTGAGGGGCATGGGTGCCCACATCAAGGGCACCAACGGCAAATCCCAAGGCGTGGTGCCGTTCATGAAGGTCGCCAACGACACGGCGGTGGCCGTCAACCAGTGTTTTGCGCCGGAAACCCCGGTGTACACGGCCGCCGGAGTCAAGCCCATCCGCGACGTCGAAGTCGGTGATCTGGTTCTGGGGATCAGCGGAACCTACCGCGAAGTCACCGAAAAAATGCTTTACAACCAACGCGACCCCATGGTCGCCGTGCATATCAAGCACAGCATCGAGCCGCTTGCCGTAACCGCCGGCCATCCGTTCTGGGCCATCCGTGGCGTGCCGATCGGCCAGACCAGCGAGCGAACCCTGGCCTGGCTCGAACGCGGCAAAGTAAAGCCGGCATGGATCGACGCCGGTGAACTGCGGCGCGGCGATTATGTCGGCCAAGTGATCCCCAGGGAAGTGGTACCGGTGCGGAACTTTACGGTCGCGGATGCTCGTCTCTATGGAATCCTTCTCGGCGATGGCCATCTGTCGAAGGATGGTCTGCAGTGGGGCGTCTCCGGCAACCCGACGAAAGACGATCACCTGGATTTCGTCCGCTCCTACTTGGAAACTCGGGGCGTGCACTATTGGGAAACCCGCCGTGGATCCAGTTATGGTCAAATTCATTGGGCTTCGGGTCGCGGCGTGGTTCGGAACGGCACCACCGGACGCATCGAGGGCGCCGGTGCTCCCACCCTGCCTTTTGCTTATGAGGACTTCTATGACTGCGAGGGGTGCAAGCGCATCCACCCCCGCCTCAGCCATCTGCCGCGCGCCCAGACCCTGGCACTGATTCGAGGACTCCTGGAAACGGACGGAAGTGTCAGTCGCGGCAAGGAAATCTATTTCACCAGCACCTCGAAACCGTTGATCGAGGGATTGCGTTACCAGTTGCTACGCCTCGGCATCCCCACCGCCGGGCAATACCGGGAACGGAAAAACGGCCATACCGCCAAGCGAGAGGACGGATCGCAAATCACGTTCCGCGGCGTCACCAAAGCCTACGATCTGCGCATCCCTGCGGTTCCGGAAATCGCCGAACTCGTCGGCTGCCGACCCATCGGCAAGCGCAACTGGATCACCTACCGCGGTTGCGTATTCAGCCGTGTCCGCTCAGTCAAGCCCACGGAAGTCAAGCCCTTCGTGTTCGACCTGAAAGTCGAAGGGGACGAGTCATATATGACCGGCGCGGGACTGGCCCACAATGGGGGCAAACGCAAGGGGGCGGTGTGCGCCTATCTCGAAACCTGGCACATCGACATCGAGGAATTCCTCGAACTGCGCAAGAACACCGGGGACGATCGGCGCCGCACCCACGACATGAACACCGCCAACTGGGTGCCGGACCTGTTCATGAAACGGGTCGCCGAGGAAGGCCATTGGACCCTGTTCTCGCCCGACGACACGCCGGATCTCCATGACCTCACCGGCGCCGCGTTCGAATGGCGTTATCTCGAATACGAGGCCAAGGCCGACCGCGGCGAAATCAAGCTGTTCAAGCGCCTGCCGGCGATCCAGCTGTGGCGCAAGATGCTGTCCATGCTGTTCGAGACCGGCCACCCCTGGCTGGCGTTCAAGGATCCTTGCAACCTACGCTACACCAACCAGCACGTGGGGGTAGTGCATTCGTCCAACCTCTGCACCGAGATCACCCTGCACACCAACGACAACGAGATCGCGGTATGCAATCTCGGCTCGGTGAATCTGGCCGCGCACCTCACCGAGGACGGAGCGCTGGATATGGAGAAACTGAAAAGGACGATCTCGACCGGGATGCGGATGCTCGACAACGTCATCGACATCAACTACTACACCGTGCCCCAGGCGCGCCGCTCCAACCTCCGCCACCGGCCGGTGGGTCTCGGGATCATGGGCTTCCAGGATGCCCTCTACAAGCTCAGGATTCCCTACGCCTCGCAGGAAGCGGTCGAGTTCGCCGACCGCAGCATGGAAATCGTCAGTTACTATGCGATCCAGGCTTCGACCGATCTCGCCGAGGAACGCGGACGCTATAGCACCTTCGAAGGCTCGCTGTGGAGCCGGGGCATCCTGCCGATCGACTCCATGGCGCTTTTGGAACAGGGACGCGGCGGTTATCTGCAGGTCGACCGGAGCACCACGCTGGACTGGGACGCCTTGCGCGAGCGGGTCCGCACCGTCGGCATGCGCAACAGCAATACCATGGCGATCGCCCCCACCGCGACCATCTCCAACATCTGCGGCGTGTCGCAGTCGATCGAGCCGACCTATCAGAACCTGTTCGTCAAATCCAATCTCTCCGGCGAATTCACGGTGGTGAATCCGTTCCTGGTGCGCGACCTGAAGCAACTGGACCTGTGGGACGCGGTGATGATCAACGATCTCAAGTACTACGACGGCAGTGTCCAGAAGATCGAGCGCATCCCCGAAGAATTGAAACGAATCTACGCCACCGCGTTCGAAATCGATCCGCGCTGGCTGGTCGAAGCCGCCGCGCGCCGGCAGAAATGGCTGGATCAGGCACAATCCCTGAACCTTTACCTGGCCGAGCCCTCCGGCAAGAAGCTCGACACGCTGTACAAGCTGGCCTGGGTGCGCGGACTCAAGACGACCTACTACCTGCGCTCGCTGGGCGCGACCCACGTCGAAAAGAGCACCGCCTTCGACGGCAAACTCAACGCCGTCAAGACCTTGGCTGAAGACGACGCGATTCCGAGTTTCACGCGGATGGAAGCGGTCCACGCCGACGCCCGACCCACCGAAGCCAAGGTTTGTTTGATCGAGGATCCGACCTGTGAGGCATGTCAGTAAGGTGGACCCTACGACTCCTGAGAACTGGAAAGGAAGAAGCTGAGAAACTATTCCATGCGCCAGGAACAGGTCCCCCCACAGAACAACGCTCCGCCGAGGAATGCGATGCCAATCACGTGCTCCGCCTGCCTGCTCGCCCCCAGGGACCGGCCTCCCTTCTTTCGCTTGTCCGCAAACGGGCCCAGGTCTGTCCAGCCTATAGGCGCGGGAGTAAAGGCCCATGATCCTGCGTAACGGCACCAAGTTGTGGCGGACCTTCGCCATGGACTGGCTGATCCTCCTCTATATCGGGGCGATTGCGGCCATCGCGGAGTACCTTTACCACTACACGCCGTTGAAACATACCTCGCTTCCCGCCATGCCGCTGGGCACGCTGATCGCGGCGGTCACGATCTTCCTCGCCTTCAAGATCAACCAGGCGTATGAGCGATGGTGGGAAGCGCGTGCCCTCTGGGGCCGTTTGTTGAACGAGAGTCGCAACCTGGCCCGGCAGGTGACGACGCTTCTGACCGCAGAGCGAATCATGCGCATCCATGACGGGGATCAGGAAAAGGCCTTGCAGCGGTCGCTCGTGTATCGCCATCTCGCCTTTCTCAATGCCTTACGGATTTCGTTGCGCAAAAATTGGAGCCTGGATGGATCCGACTGGGACGAAATCGGACGCTTCCTCGGCGAAGATGAACTCGCCTCGCTTCGCGGCAAAGCCAACGCGCCGACCCAGCTTTTGCAGAAGCAGGGCGAAGTCCTGGCAGAATGGCTGTCGCGCGATTTCGCCGAACAGCAAATCCTCTTGCAACTGGACGAGACCCTGAATCGGCTCTACGATCTCCAAGGCGGCTGCGAGCGGATCAAACGCACCCATTTTCCCGACCGGTTTGCCTTCCACACCCGGATCTATGTCTGGGTATTGGCCACGCTGATTCCGCTGACCATGATCGTGACGGAAGAGTATTTCGATGTCTTCGCCGTGCTGGTCGAGGCATTTTTGGCATTCGTATTGGTGACGATCCAGCGGTTGGGGCAGGAACTCAACGACCCGTTCGAGAACAAGCCAAACGATACGCCGATGTCGGCGATTTGCCGCACGGCCGAAATCGACTTGCGAGAACAACTCGGCGAGATCCATGGTTTGAAGCCGCTACAGCCCGTCAAAGGGGTTTTGATGTGAGCACGAACCCGCGCATAATCGGGTGGCCTGTCTTATAACGACAAACCAAGGAGAACGAAATGAGTGAATACGGCAAGTTTTTTTATGGGTTCATCGGGGTCATGGTGGTCGGATTCCTGATCGTTTACTTCTCACGGGAAACGGAACAGGACAAGGTAGGTTACGCACTGTTGACGACCGGAAACATGCTCAACACCTATGCCCGTGACGCTTGTGGCAAAGCTGGTGAAGAAAAGGCCGGAACCCGGCTATACAACCCCTCGGATTCCCAGAGTGACGGGAATAGCTATGTCCATCTGACCTGGAAATATACCCACAATGGCGAACACACCCTCACCTGCCGCTACGAAAAGGACAAAGGCATCACGGAGATGACGCTCGATGGAGCGCCCATCAGCGAAGTGAGCGTGGATCTCGGCTCGGGTGGGAGTTCAGGATCCGCCGGTGGCGGCGCGGCCAAGCGCGATGCCGGACACTGAGGAAAACGACGCTTTGGACCGGTTGCTTCGTAAATTTCCATCCACCGTTTCCAGGGTGGAATCGGACCCATGGCCGACGCGGACGGACGCCGTGCCGGCCCGTCCGGGCGACTTTTTTTGCGGCCGGAGTGAAGGGGCCACGCTTCGATCGATTCGAGACCTTTTGCAACCTCACAAGAAGAAATGACCATGTTGAATTCAACTTCGTTGCTCTCCGAGTCAACTTCGTTGCTCTCCGAGTGGGATGACCCTCTGGCCGGCATGACGGCCAAAGCGAACGAGCCTCATCGCACACCCGTCCGGCTCGACCTGCAGACGCCACACCCCGAGTTCGACCTACCGGAGCGCCCTGTACCTTCTCGCGGATTCGTCGGCGAAGCGGTCGCCGGGCAAGCCCAAAGACCCTCGGACTCGGAGAGCAACGAAGTTGACTCGGAGAGCAACGAAGTTGAAATCCCGGTCGCACCGTCTCATTCGGCACCATATACCGCCGGCGCCACGGGGCTCGAGAACATCGAAATGGGCGCCCGCCGCATCCAGGTGGATGACAAGAAGATCATCAACTGCCGCGCCGACCTTAACCAGTTGGTTCCCTTTAAGTACCAGTGGGCTTGGCAGAAATACCTGGATGCCTGCGCCAACCACTGGATGCCCCAGGAAATCAACATGAATGCGGACATCGCCCTGTGGAAAAGCGCCGACGGCTTGACCGCGGACGAGCGCATCATCATCATGCGGAACCTCGGCTTCTTTTCCACCGCCGATTCGCTCGTCGCCAACAACCTGGTGCTGGCCGTCTACCGCCACATCACCAACCCCGAATGCCGCCAATACCTGCTGCGCCAGGCTTTCGAGGAAGCCCTGCACACCCATGCCTATCAATATGTCGTGGAATCCCTGGGAATGGATGAGGGCGAAGTGTTCAACATGTACCGCGAAGTGCCGGCGGTCGCGCGCAAGGCGGAGTGGGCCCTGCCCTTCACCCAGTACCTGTCCGATCCGCACTTCAAGACCGGCACGGTCGAAAACGACCAGAAACTCCTGCGCGAGTTGATCGCCTTCTACGTGATCTTCGAGGGCATTTTCTTCTACGTCGGCTTCACCCAGATCCTCTCCATGGGCCGCCGCAACAAGATGACCGGCACCGCCGAGCAGTTCCAGTACATCCTGCGCGATGAATCCATGCACATGAACTTCGGCATCGACGTGATCAACCAGATCAAGATCGAGAATCCGCACCTGTGGTCGGAAAGCTTCAAGGCGGAAATGGTCCAGATGATCCGCGAAGCTGTGGACATCGAAACCCAGTACGCCTACGACACCATGCCGCGTGGGATCATCGGCTTGAACGCACCGATGTTCAAGGAATATCTCCAGTTCATCGCCAACCGCCGCTGCGCGCAGATCGGCCTGCCGGAGCAATATCCGGGGGCAACCAATCCCTTCCCCTGGATGAGCGAAGTGCTGGACCTCAAGAAAGAAAAGAACTTTTTCGAGACTCGGGTGACGGAGTATCAGACCGGGGGCACACTGAACTGGGATTGAAGGCCGCGACCTCGGTCCCGATCCGTCGCCTTCGTGTCAGACATGGGATGCAAATCATGAAATTCGCCATCGTCTCCGGCAGTCACCGCCCGGCCTCGGAATCCGGCAAGGTGGCGCGGTTCATCGCATCGCGCCTCCCTGCGCTCGATCCGAAAAGCTCCCTCTTCTTGCTCGACCTCGGCAAAACCCCCTTGCCCTTATGGGAGGAAGGGATACGTACCGACGATCCCAAGCTCACCGAACCCTGGCAACCGATCTCCCGCGAGCTTTCGGAATGCGAGGCGCTCGTCGTGGTCTCGCCGGAGTGGAGCGGCATGGTCCCCGCCGCGCTCAAGAACTTCTTTCTTTTCGCCGCCGACGGTTGCCTCTACCACAAACCCGGCTTGATCGTCGGCGTCTCCGCCTCGCGCAACGGTGCCTATCCCGTCGCCGAACTGCGCATGAGCAGCTACAAAAACACCCACATCCAATACATCTCCGAACACGTGATCGTGCGCCACGTCGGGGAGGTCTTGAACGGACCGGAGCCGCAATCCGAAGAAGACGGCTACATCCGCGGCCGGATCGACTACAGCCTGCGCGTCCTCGCGCAATACGGCAAGGCGCTTCGACTCGTGCGCGACAGCGGTGTGCTCGACCGCAAGACCTATCCCTACGGCATGTAGCGGCAGCTTGCTTGCGAAAGCGGTCCGGAGCCGGATTGCGGTCACTTTTTGGGTATTACTTAGAACGCGACATTGCGATCACACTCGGCAACCGCCTTAATGTAGTCCCCCATGGTCTTGATCGCGGCGCCGTCCACGAGGTCGTTTTCGCCGATCTGGCGGGCCACCGCGCAAGCGCCGCAGACCCAGATGGGAACGCCGGCCGTCTGCACGGCGCTCAACAACTCCTTGAGCGGGGTCAGGTTTACCCCTGTCACATGATCGGCCGTGCCCTTGCGGCCCAAATGGACGGCCTCGTTCCACAGCCAGAGCACGACGTCATGGCCTTGCTCTTTCGCGACCTTCGCCGCCATGAACGGCAGCGTGGCCATCGTTGGGTCATCGGTTCCCCGACTCCCGGAAATAATAAACTTCGCCATTGCGATACCTCCTGATTGACTTCGGTTCATTTGAGAAAACGGATGGATCCTTTCGGCTCTTCGTCCATTACGACGATGTAGCGTTCCCGGACTTGGATCACTCGACCAAGAACTCACGCATCATGCCCATGTCCTCGTGCTCCAGGTTGTGGCAGTGCACCATGAATACGCCTTTATAGTCTTTGTAGGGCTTGATGAGGCGCACTCTTTCCCCGGGCATGACCAGCACCGTGTCCTTCCAACCACTGTCGATGAAACCCTCGCGCACCGTGGCGTAACCTTCCATCCCTTCGGCACCGATGGTGCGGCTCAGGACCTGGAACGGCTCTTCGTGCAAATGGATCGGGTGGGCCATGGACATCATCATGCCCATGCCGCCCATCATTCCCATCTCTCCATGTCTCCCCATCCCCATGCCGCCCATGGGTGGTTCCTCTTCGCCGGGGTGACGCATCCGCCCCATCCGACCCATCCCTCTCCTGCCACCCATCATCCCATGCCCCATCCCGTGCCCCGCGCCCATGCCGCCGCCCCCCCCGTGACCGTCGCCGTGGGCATGGAAAATCTCCATCAACTGCAGGGTGCCGAAGGGAATGCGTTCGCCGGGCAGAAAATCGTTCGGCGCATACGGCCTGCCGTTGATCAGCATTGCCATGGGGGCTTCGGAAATCCCGATCGGCACGGGCCGGTCGGGGTTCGCGGTGTCGTCAATCCGGTAGCGCCGGATCGTGGACAGGCGGGTCGGCAGTTTCGGACTGTCCCGCATGATGCGGGTCACGCGGAAGGCAAACAAGGGGTAGTCGCTTCCGAGCGGGAGCCGATCCTCCATCATCCCGCCGTGCATGCCGCCCATCGCGCCGTGCATCATGCGTTCGGCCATCTTGGGCAAGACCCCGGTGAAAGGACGGCTGCGCATGACCAGTTCGGAACCGAGTTCGCGGCCCGAAAAATCGGCCCACACCTCGACCCGTTCCCCTGGCCCGAGCATGACATACGGCTTGCGCACCGGCGCTTCCAACAGCCCGCCGTCGACTCCGATCACCGTCAAGGGAGTGCCATCGTCCCAGGCGAGCTTGTAGATGCGCGCGTTGGAACCGTTGAGAATGCGCAAACGGTAGGCGCGGCTGGCGACGTCGAAGCGAGCGTCGGGGCGGCCGTTGATCAGGATTTGATCGCCATGGAACCCGATCATGCGGTCGTGCATGTCGCGGATGTAAACCAATTGATTCCCACCATCGAAACGCCGATCCTGGATGACGATTGGAATCTCGAATTCGCCCGCGGGCAGTTCCAGCGCCTGCTCCTCATCGTCGTGCAGCAGGATCAGGCCGGCGAGCCCCTGATAGACCTGCCGTCCGGTGATGCCATGGGTGTGCGGGTGATACAGAATCATGCCCGCCCGGTTGCGGATCTCAAATTCGTAGACGAAAGTCTCCCCGCGGTCGAGGGCGTACATCGGATGCCCATCCATCAGCGCCGGGACGTTCAGACCGTGCCAATGCGTGATGGTCGGTTCGGACAGTTCGTTACGCAGGTGGATCCGTACCTTCTGCCCGGTTCGCAGGCGCATCAGGGGACCGAGGTAAGAGCCCGGGATCGTCGTCAGCGTACCTTCCGGCCCGTGGATCAGGCGACCCGTATAGCGCAGCACCCGCGTGGCCGGACCGGGAAGAATCGATACGGTATCGGGCCGACAGATCAGCTCGATCTCCACGTCCGGACGAAAGGCGGGTGAAGCGCGATGAGGCGCCGCCTTCGGCATGGTCACCATGCCCCCCATGCCTTCCACGGCTCGCAGCCAGGCCGGGACCCCCGCGTAAGCCAACAGGCCGAGGCCGGCCTGGGCCAAAAAACGGCGACGAGCTGGATCGATGAAACCGCGCATACAACCTCCTCGGATGGAACCGTCTCTCTCGTGATGTGGGCAGCGCGCCGGCTCCGGCGCAGCATTGGGGCTCCATTATGCGATTCGCCGGGACGCTACAGGCAAACTTCGAAGGGAGCCTCGAAGCCCGATTATAACTATCAGACTTACCTAATACACTGTCGTATCGCAGCCCGGCCAGTCTTGTACGTCCCTTTGTCGGGCGGGCGAGATCCGTCGAAATCTCAATGCCATCCGCCCCACGATGACTAAGAACGGTCGCCTTCTCGAGGCTACCGAGCAGCGTGTGTGGCCGCCGATCCATCGCCCGCCGTTCCCTGTTTGAGTGCCGACAGGAGTAGTCGGATGCTTTCAAGATATCGAGTTCCGCTTCCAGAACCGCTTCCAACAAAACCAGATGATCGAGCTGGATGTCGGTCCGGGACCGCGTCGCATCGAGCAGTTCCAGGAGACCCCCCTTTGCCCAAGCGGTAAGCGCTTTCCGCCATCTCTTTGAGGTTTGGCAGATGGGCCAGCACATCCCGTTCAAACTTCGCGAGGGAGTCGCGTGCCCCGCCCGCAATTCCTTTGGACACGAAATTGGGGTAAATAGACGTGTCTGAGAAAGGAGCGGGAAATGCTGAATGAGAAAGAGGATGGTGGGGTTGCGCTGGGGGCGGAAGGAGCGCGTAGCACGACTGGAAGCGCGCCCAGCGCGGCGGCCGAAGTCAAGCGCTGGTCGTCGGGGCGGAAGAAGCAAGTCGTGCTGCGCCTGCTGCGCGGCGAATCGGTCGATGCTCTGTCGCGCGAGCTGGCGGTGCCGATAGTCCGGCTGGAAGAGTGGCGCGACCGGCGCCCATGCCGGCAAGGGAAAGCTCGCATGGATCACGGCACGCAATACACTGCCGAGGACTTCCTGAAACCGATCGAGTTCTGGGGGATCGACAAGAGCTTCGCCTTCGTGGCCGAGCCCCAGACCAACGGTGTGGCCGAGCGCTTCAACCGGACGCTGAAGGAGCAGGCCATCCAGGGCCGCCTTCTTGCGCAACCTCGAAGAGGTTCGGCAGGCCGTCACCGCGTTCAGGGATCGTCACGATCGGCACTGGCGTCTCGAAAAACGGGGCTTCATGTCACCCCTTGCAGCCCGGCAGTCTCATGCCACCCGGAAGGCCGCATGAGATGCAAATCCGTGTCCAATCAATTGAGGGCGGTACACCTTCGACCAGTGCCGTGACCCTTGCCGAGGCGAACCCGCTGCGACATCATAGGTATCCGAGTGTCGCACTCAGGATCACTCGCCCTTCCCATGAAGGGGAAGCCGGAAGCGGACCCGGTGGGTGATCAGGAGGCTTGCCGCACGATTCTCGCGATGGCTTCACGCCGGGAGGAATCCATGGACCTGACCAGGCGCCAGTTCTTCAAACTGAGTGCCGCATCGCTCGGCGGTTCCACGCTGGCGGCCTTGGGCTTCGCGCCCCAACAGGTGCTGGCGGACGTGCGCGCCTTCAAGCTGTCCCGCACCACGGAGACACGCAACACCTGCCCTTATTGCTCGGTGGCCTGCGGCATCCTCCTGTACGGGCTCGGCGACGGCGCCAAGAATGCCAAGGCCGAGATCATCCACATCGAGGGCGATCCGGATCATCCGGTCAGCCGCGGCAGCCTGTGCCCGAAGGGGGCGAGTGCCCTGGACTTCATCCACAGCCCTTCGCGCCTCGGGTTCCCGGAGTACCGTGCACCGGGTGGCAAAGAATGGCAACGGGTGTCCTGGGATTTCGCCCTGGATCGCATCGCCCGCCTGCTCAAGGAAGAGCGCGACCGCCACTTCATCCCCAAGAACGAACGGGGCGAGACGGTGAACCGCTGGCTCTCCGTGGGACTGCTGGCCGCTTCCGCCGGCTCCAACGAAACCGGCTATTTCACCAACAAGGTGGCGCGCAGCCTGGGGATGGTTATGATCGACAGCCAGGCCCGCGTCTGCCACGCCCCCACCGTGGCCGCCCTCGGCTCCACCTTCGGCCGCGGCGCCATGAGCAACACCTGGATGGACATCAAGAACGCCGACGTCATCCTGGTCATGGGCGGCAATGCCGCCGAAGGCCACCCGGTGGGCTTCAAGTGGGTCATCGAGGCCAAGGCCCGCAACAAGGCCAAGCTAATCGTGGTCGACCCGCGCTTCAACCGTACCGCTTCGGTCGCCGACGTATACGCTCCGCTGCGGGCCGGCACCGACATCGCTTTCCTCAACGGCGTCATGCATTACCTGTTCGAACACGACGCCATCCATCACGAATACGTGAAGCTTTACACCAACGCCCCTTTCATCGTGCGGGAGGACTTCGCCTTCACCGACGGCCTGTTCAGCGGCTACGACGAGACCGACCCGGAACGCCGTTATCACCGCGAGAGCTGGGCCTACGAGCTGGACGAAGACGGCTACGCGCGGGTGGATCCGACCCTGCAACATCCCCGCTGCGTGTTCAACCTGCTCAAGGCCCACGTCGCCCGTTACACGCCGGAGACGGTGAGCGAGATCACCGGCACGCCGATCGATCTCTATCTCAGGATCTGCGAGCTGATCGCCTCCACCGCCGGGCCCCAGCGGACCCTGACCAGCCTCTATGCCATGGGTTGGACGCAGCATTCGGTCGGCTCGCAGAACATCCGGGCGATGTGCATGATCCAGCTGCTGCTCGGCAACATGGGCATGTCGGGGGGTGGCATGAACGCCTTGCGCGGCCATTCCAACATCCAGGGACTGAGCGATCTGGGCGTTTTGTCCGACATGCTGCCGGGCTATATGACGCTGCCGCGGGACGGCGAAACCAGCCGCGCTTACCTGGAGAAGCGTACCTTGAAACCGCTGCGTCCCGGTCAGATGAATTACTGGTCCCATTTTCCGAAATTCCACATCAGCCTCATGAAAGCCTGGTACGGAGCGGCCGCGAACAAGGACAACGACTTCTGCTACGAGTGGCTGCCGAAGCTCGACAAGACTTACGACGGCGTGCGCATGTTCGATCGGATGGCGCACGGCGAGGTCAACGGCTTCCTCTGCCAGGGGTTCAATCCGCTGGCCTCCTTTCCCGACAAGGGCAAGATCACCCGCGCCCTGGCCCAGCTCAAGTTCCTGGTGGTGATGGATCCGCTGGCGACGGAGACTTCGAGCTTTTGGCAGAATCACGGCGAGTACCACGACGTCGATCCCGGCTCGATCCAGACCGAGGTGCTCCGGCTGCCGACGACCTGTTTCGCCGAGGAAGAAGGTTCCCTGGTCAACAGCTCGCGCTGGCTGCAATGGCATTGGAAGGGCGCGGAACCGCCGGGCGAGGCGCGCAACGACATCGCCATCCTCGCCGATCTGTTCCTTCGCATCCGCGAACTCTATCGCAAGGAAGGGGGCGCTTTTCCGGATCCGATCCTACATCTCCACTGGCCCTATCGACACCCGCAGGAACCTTCGCCAGAGGAATTGGCACGGGAATTCAACGGCTATGCGCTGGCCGATCTTCCCGACGAAAACGATCCGGGTCACATCGCGGTCAGGGCCGGCCACCAGTTGGACGGCTTCCACCAATTGCGCGATGACGGCACGACCGCCTGCGGCTGCTGGATCTTCAGCGGCGCCTGGACCGAGGCCGGCAATCAGATGGCGCGGCGCGGAATCGACGATCCCTCGGGACTGGGACTGGCGCCGGGGTGGTCGTGGTCCTGGCCGGCCAACCGGAGGATTTTGTACAACCGCGCCTCGTGTGACGCCGAGGGCAAGCCGTGGAACGAAAAACGCAGGATCATCCATTGGGATGGCCGGCAATGGCGGGGCTACGATG
>DATMAX010000050.1:0-19488 GCA_035559395.1 Methylococcus sp.
CGGCGATGACGAGACCGATGACGTGGTAGCTGGCATCGATGACGCCCCAGGTGAACGGCTGGGGCTTCTTGAACTCGAAGGCCGCGGTCGTGATGAACAGCGGTAGGGCGAAGCCGATGCCCACCACCAGCCCCAGCACGATGCCCTCGCCGATGCTCTCCACCCCGGTCGCCGCCGCCAGGAGGGCGAGCGCCGTCACCATGACGAAGCAGCTGACCAGCGGGAACACGTAGAAGAGGTTCGTCGAGCGCGTCCCGCTGGTGGGGGACTCGTAGGCCGAGGCCTTCACCCACGCCCGCCCGATCGGCGTCATGGGCGCGAACCACAGCGCACCGAGCGCGAAGTAGACCACCGTGCCGATGATGACCGCGAGCCAGTTGACGCTCCCCAGATCGATGGACACGCCACACCTCCGTTCTGCGCCGAAGCTCGGGCCCCGGCCGCTCGCCGCACTCTACTCCGAGCCGTCCCCGATGCGAACCGCGTCCGGTCGCAAAGGTTGACTGGCCATACGCGAGGACGACATGCTGCCGGGTCGTGGCCCTGCTGCAGGAGAGCGGAATAGTGGGATCCGTATTCGTCGTCGGAGCCGATGAGAATCTGGTTGAGCTCCGTCAATCGGGGTACTTGACTGAAGAGGACCTTCAGAACCTGCTGGCGCAGCACCCTCAGCTGTTGGGTGGTGACTCCACCGATGGACCCCTTCGCCTGCTGCTGGTACGACGCGAAGCGGGTCTGGCGGACAGTGAGTCGGCAACGGACCGCTGGTCGATGGATCACGTGTTCTTCGACGACGACGCGGTGCCCACCATCGTGGAGGTCAAGCGGAGCACCGACACGCGGATTCGGCGTGAGGGCAGATGCTGGACTACGCCGCCAACGCGGTCGTGTACCTCCCGCCGGACCGCCTTCGCAACTGGTTCGAGGAGCGATGCGCGAACGAAGGACGGGATCCCGCCGAGGAGATGGCACGCGCCTTCGGCCGAGAGGTGGATCCCGACGAGTTCTGGACGCGAGCCGCCACGAACCTCCAGGCGGGCAAGACAAGATACGAATGCTCTTCGTGGCAGACCGCATCCCGGCGGAGCTGCGGCGCATCGTCGAATTTCTCAATGCCCAGATGGCGCCGGCGGACGTCCTCGCTGTCGAAGTCGTGCAGTACGTCGGCGAGGGCATTCGAACCCTGGTTCCGAAGACGTACGGACGGACCGAGCGCAGCCAAACGACGAAGGCGGTAGAGTCGGCTCGACCGAAGAGAACCTGGGACTTGCCGAGCATCCGCGAGGAGCTGATGACGCGCGGCGTGCCGGAAGAGCTCCGTGCGTTCGACGCGATCGTTGAGTGGGCGCAGGAGCGCCGGTTGCGCTTCGCCTTCGGAAAGGGCGCCTACACCGGTAGCGTGTACCTGATGCGAGATCCTGATGACGGCGGATCACCGCAGTACACCATGTCGCTTTGGACGAATGGACTCGTCGGCCTCGAGCTGGGTTACGTGAAATCGTCGACCGCGTTCTCGGACGTTTTGTCGCGACTCGAGCTCATCCGGCGGCTGAATCAGATTCCTGGAGTCGCGGTTGACGAGTCGCAGGTGGACACGTGGCCCAGTGTTCGCCTTGAGGCGATCGGTAAGGCGGGTCCTGAGGGCTTCATTACCGCCTACGACTGGATGCTCCAACGACTCTCTTCCCGGTAGGCGAGTCCTGCCATGTGCTGACGATCACACCTCGCCCGGGACAGATCGGTAGCTCGCGAGGCCGGGGCCGTACGCGGTGATCATCTCTCCTCATCTCGGCCAGATCGACGACGGAGGCCTACCCGCGATCCATCCCGCTCGAAAAGATGCGGATAATTTTTGGTTCTCCCGTGGATCTGGAATGCTGTAACGGGCGAGCCGTCGCGCTTGTGGTACCTGCCACGTCGGTTGACAGCGTCGGCGATCTCCTTAGTCGTCATCCATGCGGCTCCGAACTCGACGAAAATCGAAACGATCTCCTCGTGGAGCGTGATCTTCTCGACCATCGGTTACTCCTTCCGTGTGACGCCGATGGCTTAGCGAGCGCGATGACGGCCCTTTGATATGAGGGTGGATCAGGGGCTCGCCGACGATGAAAGGAGCGGCGGCTGCGCCTCCCATTGGCCCTGCACCGGATCTGCGACGACCTCGAACGTAGCGCGTGGCTCTGCGATGGCGGGGCGCACTCCCGGCTGCGGAACGGGAAGGATGCCCTGCTGGACCATCGACCTTGCGAGAAACGCAATCACGGGCACAACGACAGCGTTGCCGAATTGCTTGTACGCCTGAGTGTCTGACACCGGAATCCGGAAGCTGTCCGGGAAGCCCATCAGCCGCGCACACTCCCGCGGCGTCAGCATTCGGGGCGGCCGGCCGTGCTCAGTCTCGACAAGAATCTCCGATCCGTCCTTGTAGTAGCGCGCGCTCAGCGTCCGAGTGACATCCTCCGGTCCGACCAATCCATAGCCGAAACCATTGCCTGCCGCAGCGTGCTTCTTGGCGTAGGTCTGGAGGTAGTCCCAGACATGCTCTGACTTCCTGTACTTGTCGGCCACCTCGGGTTCGAGGATCGAGCCTAGGACTGGACCGGTTTCTGGGTCGGGAGGATCCGGGAACTCGAATCGCTGTTCGCCGTAGACATCTCGGTGGAGCGCGACGATGAAGACGCGCTCGCGCTTCTGGGGGACCCACGGTCGGGAATCCACAACCCGATGTCGGACGTTGTAGCCGAGTTCATCCAGCACGTTCTTGATCGTGTCCCAGGTTCGGCCCTTGTCGTGGCGGAGGAGATTCTTGACGTTCTCAAGGAACAGCACCGGAGGCTGGTGCTTTTCCGCCAGCCGTGCAATCTCGAAGAACAAGGTGCCCTGCGTCGCGTCCCGGAATCCATGAGGCCGGCCGAGGCTGGTCTTCTTGGAGACGCCGGCAATGCTGAACGGCTGACATGGGAAACCAGCCAGAAGCACATCGTGCTCAGGGAGGGCAGCCACGTCGCGAACATCAGAACCCTCGGGAACCTCGAAGTTGGCCGCGTATGTGAGCCGGGCGTACTTGTCCCATTCGACCGAATACACGCAACTGCCGCCGATGCGCTCGAATCCGAGGCGGATACCTCCAATACCGGCGAACAGATCGACAAAGCGGAACAGAGGTGCTTCAGTCACGGCTTGGACCCACTAGATGTAGACGAAGGAGGCGCCTGCCCCAATATGTTGTGCTGATCGGCTCCGCACCGAGTCAGACGTACTCTAGCCTGTCATGGCAGTAGGGACAGCTAGTGTGTCGCATTTGGAACGCCTGTTCGTAGGCCTCGGAGCAGCATGTGCGTGTCTCAATCCTGCAGAATGATCACATGGGGCGCCCGGCTGCCAGTTCCTACAACGCCCTCCGCACCATGCAGGCGAATCGCCGCGTGTCAGCCCTGGAGATACGGTTCCGCAGGGCCCTCTGGTCTTCAGGGATACGGGGATATCGAATCCATCCGCGGCTCCCGGGAAGCCCCGACCTCGCGTTCCCGCGCCACAAGCTAGCCGTGTTTGTGCATGGATGCTTCTGGCACCAATGCCCCAAAGGTCATCTTCCGGCACCGAAAGCCAATGCCGAATTCTGGGAGGCGAAGTTCCGGGAGAATCGTCGCCGCGATGAAGCCGCGGTCAACGCGCTGACAGCCATCGAATGGACAGTCATGACCATCTGGGAATGCGACCTGCGAGCCGATATGGGAGCGGCCATCGATTCGCTGCGCGAGGCGATGAGTCGATGATCGGGCGCCACGGCCGCGACCTTGCCGAGTGGTTGGACGAAATATCGGGCGACGAGTGGACGTGGTTCGCAAAACGACTTTCGGCCAACGACACGGGTTTGACACGTTCGCATCAGGTCGGAATCTACCTTCCCAAGGAAGTCGCCTTTCCTCTGCTCCACATCCCCATTCCGTTACCCGCGGGATTCCGTCGGGCGAATCCGGACAGACGCTGGGACTATCACCTGGTGAGCCATGGGCAGCAGGGCGAACTGCGGTTGATCTACTACAACCAGGGGACGCGTAACGAGTGCCGCATGACGGGCTTCGGCGGCAGGTCTTCGCCGCTGCAGGATCCCGAGAATACGAGCGCGCTCGCGGTGTTCGCATTTCGCGATGATGGCCGCCTTGAAGCCTGGCTGGCCCGGGATCCCGACGAGGCCGATCTCATCGAGAACCTGGTAGGTCCGGTTGTCCCCGGAATTCCCGTCCACCGGCATCTGGTCGATGGGGCATTGCGCCTCGACGAACTTCTTCCTCGAGATTGGTGTGAGGTTTCGATCACGGACCTTCCAGCCGCGTGGGGGATCGAATTTCCGCCTCCTGCTGCGATCACAGACGAGGTGGTCCGCCGCATCCCGCACACTGGGATCGATCCCGACTCGCGGTTGATGCGCCGCTATGAATGCGAATTCCGCATCTTCCGAGTGGTCGAGGAAGCGCATGTCCTGCCCACGATCCGGGCGGGCTTCACCGAGGTGGAGCCCTTCCTGTCATTCGCCAGTGGCGTCATGAACCGGCGTAAGAGCCGGGCCGGGCGATCACTCGAACTGCACATCCAAGCGATTCTCGACGAGGAGGGGATCGCGTATTCGGCTCAGGTCCTCACGGAGCCCGGCAGCAAGGTCGACTTCCTGTTTCCTTCCCTGACTGAATACCACCAGGCCGATCCTGAAGACCCGGCGCTGCGCATGCTCGCGGTCAAGACGACGCTGAAGGACCGGTGGCGGCAGGTACTGGAAGAAGCGAGCAAGATCCGGCTCAAGCATCTGCTCACTCTCGATGAGGGCGTCTCCCTGTCGCAGTATCAGGCCATGAAGGCGAGTGGCATCGAGCTCGTTGTACCGCAGCGGAATGTGGCGAAGTTTCCCGAAGCTGTGAGGCTGGACCTGCGGACGCTCTCAGGATTCTTGGATCTCGTTCGGCGGCCATCGGTCCAGGCTGCCGGACGTCACGAGAAGTGAGTCTGATGCGGGATCGGGTGGGAATCGGCTCGGCGATTTCCAGGCTGGTTGTGGACGAGTCCGAGCGGTGCCCGGCGGCCTACTCCACCCCGGCATCGGGCTGAGGCGACGGGAGGGCTTCGAGAAGCAGCGCGGCTCGTTCCTTCTGCTCACTTGAAATCTGAGCTGACTCAAGCCGGGTGCGGAAGGCCTCAGCATCGACAGTTCGGCGGACACTCACGCGGCCGGCGACGCGGTACCGCGTGGAATTCGGCTCGACGGCTTCAAGCGCAGTCGACGCGTCGATCACCGTCCACGTGCAGTCGTCCCATCCCAGCTGGTCGCAGAGGTCAATGAGCGCCGCCTCCGACTCCTTATCGTGTGGCGCATCCCATCTAGCTGGGGTGCCCTCAGCCGAGTCGGGACCGCCAGCTCGCTCCGGTTCTCGCACGTCCCATGATGCGAGCAGCGAGGTGCCTGCCATTAGCTTCAGTCGCCGGCCAGACCCTGTCTTGAAATCTGCGAGCCGAATGGCTGGTGGATGCGGGAACCTGACGGTCGCTTCTGCTGCGGAGTTGCGTGACGTTGCCTCCTGCCAGGCAAGCAGGTCGTCAAGCTCCGGAAGACGAAGGTTGGTCGCCATACGGCGGCGTCCGCGGAGAGCACCGACGAGTGCGGCGGAGGCGAGCACGACCGACCAATCGGCTCCAGTCTCCTCTGCCGGCCAGGTGGCGAGTCGCTCAGGATCAGGCCGCAGCAGCGCCAGGAGGAGAGCCTTCACGGAGGGAGGACCGTGTGGGCGGAGCCTTTCGAACGGGAGCTCGCCTTGAAGGATTTGGCGGATTCGGTCGAAGAGAGCTTTGAGGCGTTCCTGATCATCAACCGCCAGATTGGGGGCGGCAGCATTCCAAACGGCTGAGAGCGCCTCAACCGCTCGCCAGGCGTGCGAGACATCCGCCGCAGCGAACGTCTCGACCGCTGCTCTGAAGAGAATCTCGTCCTCAGTCGGGTTCCGCGACCGACGTCCCCTCATGGCGGCGACCAGCCACTTTGCGTGTCGTCGCCTTCCCCTGACATTGCGATCGCCATCCAAGCATCTGCGCAGAGTCTCGATCGCCTCGCGATCTGGGGGGCACAGGGAGGCCATCAGTGCGATTGCACCACCAATGCGATCAGGGTCGATGCCCTCCGGCACCATGCTCGGGGGGCGCTCCAGTGAGCGAAGCCAGTCGAGCAGATCTGACCTTGGGGCAGAGGAGTTGCTATACAGCTCGGGGGACACGCGGTAGCGATCATCAGCCTGCCTCACGTTGCCGTAGTCGCGGCTGAGGTGCTCATCCAGCTCCGCATTGGTACGGAAGTGGATCGCCACGGCGCGCGCCAATGGAATAGCTCCGGTCGGCGCCCATGCCTGCTCGCCGAGGCCATCGGGTGCAGATGCCGACATCACCGGTGTCCCGGGTCCGATGACGTCGGGGTCCAACTCGATCGCCACCGGAAACGCGGTCGCATCCTCCGATGACACCAATGTGACCAGATCGGTCGGAAACGGATGGCCGATCAGAGGGATTCTGCCGGGAGACAGTTCCAGGAGATCCCTGTAGTACTTTGTGAAACCTTCGAGTGGCTGGACCAGTCCGCTGGCGAGAATCTCGAGCAGGTTGTAGCGGTTCGTCAGGAGGAATATCCGCTCGGGAGCCACCTCCTGATCGAAGAGCGTCGACTGCACGGTCATTCCCTTACTTCTACGAGGCTCCGGGGTATGTCGGCCAGTGCCGGGGGCATCTCTCGCGACGAATAGGAGAGGAAGAGCATGTTCCGGGCCCGCGACGTCAGTACATACATCCGCATGCTGAAGGTGAGGTGGTCCGTAGTCGTCATTTCCTGCATCGCGGGGAGAAAGACCGCGTCGAATTCGAGCCCCTTCGCGCTCTGATAATTGATGACCTTCATGCCGGGAGTTTCGAAGTCAAGCTCCGGTGGCTTTACGCCCTTCTTTCTGTGATAGGTCTGGACCGGATTGACCGTCCGCCCGTCAAGGGATTCGACGATTCGCCGACGTATGGCGTCATTTGGTGCGATGACTCCGATATCGAGGTCACGGTTCGCACTCTCAAAATTGCGGATGTGCTCCACCGTTGCGTCGAGGTTTCGGTGCCGCACTACGACCGGCTTATCACCGCTCCGGGTGGGCAACTCGGCGATACCACTTTCCAGCCCGGTGTAGTACGTGGCGGCGAGCTCCGCGATCTCCCTCGTGTTCCGATAGTTCCGCCTGAGCGTGTAAAGGTGCTCAGGCGAGAATTGGGCATACGCGCTGATGTCGTTCAAGGTCGAGTTGCTTTCGGTCAGCCGCTGGTTCTCGTCAGCAAAAACCGTCAGGTTCCTGGATACCAGCCGAGCGAGGACGTACAACTCCTTCGGGAGATCCTGCCCCTCGTCGATGATCAGGTCCGGATTGTCCACGTCCGGCGCCGGTGACCGGTTGACAATGCGCAGGATTTCTGGCCAGTCATATTCAAACGGCCGGTGACTGGGTACGGGTCTGCGGTGGTGCGACCAGAAGTAGTCTGCCAACCAACGGTGATATGTCGAAACGCTGCCGTCGATCTGGAGCTCTTCCACCGCAGCTCGTGTGTATTGCGCCAGAAGGCGCCCGTGCATAAGGACTTTGACGGGCCGCCGCCTGCTCTGGAGCATTGACGCTCGGTACAGCGCCATCACTGTCTTCCCAGTCCCGGGTGGCCCAGTCACCAGGTATGAGCCGTCAAGGGGCAGGTTATTGATACGGTCCTGCTCTTTTGACAGGTCCTGATAGCTCGGCAGCCTCATCGAGCAGCTCCCACGGCGGTGCCCTCAAGGACCAATGCAATCGGTTGCTCGAAAAATCCATTGCCGCGACTTTCAGTACCCACCACGAGCCCTCTGTCGAGCAGAGCATTGGCATAGGCGCAGCTTGTTTCGGCGATCAGGCAGCAGGCATGGCAGGCGGCCAGGTTCAACGCGTCGACGCCTTGCCCCGTGCTCTCTCGACAGATCGGATCGGACGAGCACCACGATGCGGTCGTCAGCGCCGAGGACAGGGTCGCCATCAACCTTTCGGGCACGCCCTGGCGGACGAGGCCACCGAGAGTTCCCTCCTGGTCACCGGCTGCCGTGTAGATGAGCACCCCCGCCATGCCAGGTCTCCCGCCTTCGGGCAACCGCGAATAGATCCGCTCGGTCAGCGATGCCGACGCGTATCCGGAATCGAACGCAAGCTGACGAATCAGAAGATGCGCGAGGGTGTGCAGCATGATGAAGCGTGGGGTCGCCTCTGGGAGCCAATGACCTCTGTGACCGGCATCCCGACGAGCGGACACCGGCGAGATGCGATCGGCTGCCGGCCCGTGCTCCCATCGGGCTACTGCGTCCTCCTTGACGGAAATAAAGATGCCCTCACCAAAGACCTCGAGTGCGGGGAGCCAGTCAAGCCCGCTGCCGAGGTCCGGGGGCACGACCGGATTGCCGGGGCTCAGACGCGAGAATCCGGTTAGAGCGCGAACCTCTCGGAGCCTGATGGCCTGGACAACCTTGTCGAGTGGATCGAGGAGGCCCCTGCGGGGATCCTCGGCAACGGCCTCAAGGTTGACGTGCCTCGTGATGAACCGATCCCGATCGTCAGCCTCGATGTGCGGCGTCTGAAACGCGGCCCATTCGCTTGCCATGATGTCATCTGCATCCGCCGGCGGCGGAGGTGCGTCGCCGCGGCGCTGAATTTCCGCCCGCACGAGGCTCTCGACAACGGTCGGCTCGACACCGAAGCTCGCTGCGAGCGCCCCCACAAGGTGAGGTGCGGCTGGTCCATCGGGGGCTCCGAGAATGACTTCAAACTCCGGTGTCGCCCGGATTGTGTGGACTAGGTCCTCTGTCTCGTCGAATGCCGACTCAGGCGGGATGTCGATGGCCGACTGCAGGTGTGCGAAGTAGACATTGGTCGCACCGCGCTGGACAACTTCAGGGACTTCGTCGTGACCAACCGCGGTGCTGGCTGACTGCCACGGTTGGATTCCGCGGCATTTGAGATGGAGCTGCGCCAAGCTGCCCGGGGCGGTAAGTCCCTCGAGTGCTCGCTGAGCGCGGCATGTGTCGCACCTGACGACCAGCGACCTGAGGCCTCCGCCCGCGCCAGCCTTCGTCAGAAATCGGAGAGAGTGTCGTTGACACTGCTTCTGATCGGGGTCGTCGGCCCTCGAGTGGGCCCATATGCCCCATGGAACGTCATCGAGGTGCCCTTCCCGGCAGACGGTGACGAATCGCATGGGAATCAGGGTTCGCCGCGACTCGCATGAGCGGCAGCGGGCTGGCTCATCCGGCACCTCGAATGCAGCACGCCAATGGAGCATCCTGCGACAGGAAACGCAGAACAGCCAACGCGGAAAGCGAATATAGGGAATCCCGGGGGCGGCCCGAATGCCGAAGGATTTTGGCCGTGCAGGCGCCTCCCTGAACTCTCGAACTCCAAGTGCAGCCGCCAAGCGAGGTGCTGGAAGGAGCCGTGCGCTGTGCTTTCGCCAGCGACGGATGTCGGCCGCGACGAAGGACTCGCCCAAGAAATCGTAGATGGCCCCGACCCCGAACGGACTCAGGGTCTGCGATAGCCGGACAGTGCGATCAGGCATCGCCGGCCCTTCCTCCAATAACATCCAGGAAACACTCGCGGTCGACCGACCGCATCGAATCAAGTGTCTCCCATCCTTCGCCGGGTTCGTAGAATCGCTTCAGAATCCTTCGATACTGCTTTCCGGCTTGGTAGAAGAGTGGAGAAGCCGCCCGTCGCTGCTCCTCGGCAATGCGGGCCCAGTCATTGATCAAGCGATCCAGGTGCGCCTCGGTAGCCTCCAATTCAGATTGATCGACCCTATCGACCCAGTTCAAGAGGTGCTGCCTGATTCGGATCACCGAGGCGGACCGGCCGTCGAATCGACCCGCGTCGTCATTCGACGGGAGGCCTGCGCCATGGCGCGCCAAGATGACCAATGCGGCGTGCAGTGCGCGCCTTCGGGAAGGCACAGAGAACGGCGTCAGACTCGAGGGTTCCACGTGTCGATAGAGCGCGCTGTGATAGGGCACGAAACTCTCATAGTGCGATCGGTCTCTGGGCTTTGACGCGGAGTACATCGTGACCACAAGGCCGACTGCGTCGGCGCGTCCGATCCGACTGGTAGCCTGGATGTATTCGGACGTGGTCTTCGGCTGGCCGTTCACGACCATGAGTCCGAGGCGAGGCACGTCGATTCCCACTTGAATCATGTTCGTCGCGAGCAGGATGGATATGGCGTCGGGCTGATCGTGGCGGGCGAAAAGCCGGCTCAGAATCCCGGGGATCGCTGCGCTGGGAACATTGCCGGTCAGCTCGACGACCGCGTCATCGCCCAGATCACGCATGCGGGCTTCATCGCGAGCGATGACCGCCACTCGAGCCGGGATGTCGTCGCGCGCATACGTGACCGTCTTTCCCAGCTCTCGCAGGGAGTTGTGATAGATCACCTGCGTCCAGTACGCATCGAGCTCGCCACCGGTTAATCCACGTTCAACGGGTGCCTGTGCGAGCGCGGCCGAGAGATGAATGAGCGATGTCGACGGTGTATGGCTCTGAGACATCACCCCGACGAAAAGCCGGCCGGGATGCGCTGCATCCTCGCGGGCAAAATATGAATCGGCAGCGCGGAGCCCAGCCGGCGGGAAAAGGCTCACCTCGCGGCCAAAGACAGCACGCACCTGATCGCGTGACCTTCGGATCGTCGCCGTGGACGCGACAATCTTCGGTCGCGCTCCTGCCAGCTCGAGGAGACCTTGGATTGCGGCCTCATAGATCCCGACCGTGGTTCCCAGCGGCCCGGCTATTAGGTGGAGTTCATCCTGAATCACAAGTGAGGGAGGCGAGTGTCTACCCAGCCCGAAAAACGCGCCCCCTCGGTCAGACCACGCCAACTGCGCAAACTTGTCAACGGTTCCCACCAGGATGGTTGGTGGGGTGCCGTACATTTCCTCGTCGATGACTGAGATTGGGAGGCGGTCATTGAACGGGCATCCCGCGGACGGACAGAAGATGCGGAACGAGGTGGCAGTCGCGATAGCACCGTAGGACGCCACGTCATCCCGATCCTCGGGAATCAGACGCGTCCCGCACCACGGGCACCTGTCCACTTGGAGGAAGCTGTCGGTGCTGGTCCCGTCCTGAATCTGATCTAGTCGTTCTTTCGCGCGAATGAACCAGTTCGGCGACGCATCACCACCGACCCACAGACCGATCGTGATCGGAACGCTGCCCAGTTTTCCATTCTCGCGTTGACGCAGGAGCTCGCAGGCGCATGCAAGCGTCGCCGCGCGTTGGAACTGCTGCGTGGTGAGCAGGCGAAGCGTGTACCGGGTGATGACAGTAGTTCCTGCGCCGAGGTCGCCGTCCCGCAGGCGCCGCAGGAAGATTTCGTAGGCTGCAAGACCCAGATATGCCTCGGTCTTTCCGCCCCCGGTGGGGAACCAGATGAGATCCACGGTGTCTCGGTAGGCGTCGCTGGCATCTGAGAGCGATCGCAGGGTCATGAGCATGAAGGCCAGCTGGAATGGGTACCAACGCCTGTCGGTGAGCCGGAGGTAGTCGATCGCTTTGAAGGGTGCGTCCGTTGCATTGCGCGCCTCTGCAGCGACCGTCTTGGAGTGATGCATCTGCATGAGCATCGCTTCATTGGCCAACCGAAACGCCTGGAGCGCAACTGGATCCCCGGCAAGCAGGTCGATGCCCTGATGCATGCGCTCGACGGCATTGGCCACCCGCGCCAGAAGTCGGTCGCGGGCCCCATGGAGAGCCTGCGGAATGTCATCGTTGGCCGCGGGCAGGCGACGAGCCCACTCTTCGTAACCGTCGACGAAGTCACGGAGCTGTCGCGTCAGCACGTCAACTGGTATTGATGTGTCCGCGAGGCGCGCGATGGAGAGGACCTCGGCGTTGGATTCGACGGGCACCAGAGGTGCCACCTCGTACCTCGGAATGAATGCAATCCGGACCCGCCGGGCGACACCATCTTCTGCGCTCCATTGCGCGGCACACCCATGACCGATGGCGAACACGCGCGAATCTCTGTAGAGCAGCCGTAACTCGGCATCCTCAGGGTCGCTCGAGAGAGCGTCCGTTCGCGGGTATTCCATGATGGTGCCGCCGAGGGGGGTGCACGCGAGCCCGACCTGCAGCAGACACTTTTCTGGCTCGATGGCTCTGTCCCGGTCCTGATTTTGCTCGTTCAGCAAGGTCACGGTCACCAGAAAGCCATCTGCGAGAGGGCGCGCACGCGCCAAGACACGCGCGCGACCTTGCAGCACAAGTTCCGCTGGTGCCTGCGATTGCGTCCATCGCAGTTCGACGACCTCTGGCTTCTCTGCCGTGGCGATGGGCACCCGCCGCCAGTGCTTACCACGTGTTTCCTGGACCGGCTCGTACCGTGCTCCGAACACTTCGCATGAAATGCCGTCGGCTCCCTCGACATAGAAACTGAGGCCTGCCGAGCTTGGCATCCACTGATTCGCGAGTGCCACGGGGTCGTCGACTGGATCATCCTTGACCCCGCCGACGGTGTCATCATCCGTCTCCTCCCTCAGGACCAGGTCCTGAGGGACATCTCTCGGGAATAGAACGCCGGTCGTGTAACGCAGGTGCGGCGGATCACGAATTTCCTCGGCTTCTCCGCCCGCCGGGCCCATCAGTTGTCGCTCGAGATACTGGACAATCTGCGCGCGCGCTTCAGCGGTCATCACGCGACGGGCTCCTTAAGCACTGCGGGGAGATTCGCCATCGCGGCATGGCGGATCGCGTCCTCCAACCGAGAGTCGAGCAGGATGATGAGTGCCGCTCGCGCCCGACTCATCCCGACATAAATGAGACTGAGGGCGCGCGGCGTCCTGTCGTACTCCGAGATGTCGATCAGAGCAACGTACCTGCTCTCAAGGCCCTTGTATCCCTCAATGGTCGAGAACCTCGGGCCGGGGTGATGAGGCAGGCCAACATTGTTCTCGTCGACGATCGTGATCTGCCGCCGCCACTTCTGCGGAAGCGCGGATGCTGCTGACTCGTCCCACGGCACTGGGGAAAGAATCGTTACGTCGGCGAGCGAGACGTCAGCCGCTACGAGTGCGTTCAGGTACGTCTCGAGATGGCGCGCACATTCGTCGCGGCTCCTGAAGTACCGGTATTCGACCGATGGGCCGGCGCCGGCGCTCGTGGTGCCGAGATCTGCACCCGTCAGGAGTTTGGTCTGGGTTGCGACTTCGCGGGTGTTGCGGCAGTTCCATCGGAGATGACCAACAACCGACCCCATGGAAGCGAGGAAGCCTACGGCCTCCGCGTCAAAGTGTCCCCGAACTGCGCTTTGGTTGTTCGGATCGTAGAACAGACACCACTGTCCGTCGGCTAGGCCTCCGCGGAGTTGTCTGTCAAGTATTTGGAGGTCGTCGATCGTCAGCACATCCTGTGCTTCGTCAACGATTAGCAGATCGCATCGCTCGGATTCCGTGGGAGGACTGAGATCGTCGAATGGTTCAACCCTTATGTCGGCTGGGAGTCGCGAGCGGATGAATGAAGTCAATATGCGACTCCACGCGGTTACCAGAACCGTCAGGCCACGCGCGCGGCCGCGGCGCGCAACCTCCATCGCAAGGAACGTCTTTCCTGTTCCTGCCCCGCCATCGATGAGGATGCGCGGATTGGCCTCGATGAGATCCAGCTGGCGGTACTGATCATCCGTCAGGCGGTCCATTTGGGTGACCAGGGAGTCCACCCTGTAAGCGAGTGACGGCACCCTCTCGAACTCGGGCCTGAGCAGATCCTGAACCTCACGCACAAGCTCCACCGGTGCGTCCTGCTTGATGCGCAGGTGCAGTCGCCAATAGTCGAACAGCTTCAGAACCCAACGTTCGAAATCCGTGGCATTGCGGAGCCGTGGCTGGTCGATGACCGACTCCGGAGGCCACTCCACGCTGACCACGTTGAACGGCGTCTGAGGGAGTACGACACCGTATCCAAACGGGAGAGAGGCAAGGCGGCCACCGACACGCTCCTCCAACCGCTTTCTCAGCCCCATGAGTCCGGACTGCACCTGACGGAATGGCCCCTCTGAATTCGAGTGCGGATTCCCGAATCTGTCCGTGTAGGTCCACAGACCGTCGTGGCAGGCGACAGCCCCGCCTTTGACCTCGAGGGCAATGAGTCCTCGAGGGGAAAGAACTACGAAGTCAAGCTCTCCCCATCTCTTGTATTCGTGCTCGGAGATGCTCAACGAGTGAAAGGCGACTCCGCCGGGCAGCGTCACCTGACGCAGAAGGTCGAAGACCATCCGTTCGGCTTCACTTTTCGGGTCGCCGACTACAGTTGACGGGATGAGTCGCATGCGGTCTCCCTCCGTGGCCAAGCTCGCAGCAGAAGCGGGCGCCTCCGCAGGCTAATGTTATGACCCTGCGCTTGGGACACGGATGGCGGATCGCGCCGAGCGGCCAGCGGACTGACCCAGTCGACGACGGCCAAAAGCCCCATCGGGACCCCGCGTTGCTGCAATTCGTTCCGGTCGACGCCAACGCCGACTCAACGGTGTGGGTCTTCTCTCCGACTTGGACCGGGAGCCGACTGAACGCTGACATCACCTCACGCTTTGCTACAAGTACCAATTGCATGTCATTGCGCCACCTTCAAGCCCAAGGCGATTGCTGGCCTCCTCGTGGATCCGGGGCATCGCCGCTGCGAATGACCTCGCTGATACGGTCGCTAGTCTGAATCTGGAACAGCTGGTCACACTCCGGCACGCATGGCGCGCTGTTCATGGGCCGAGTGGCGCTCCGCAAGGTGTGCACGGTGAAACCTACCAGCGCTTGCGTGCCATTCACTGAGCAGCCAACCGAGCTGTCGAAGCAGCACGCGCAGAGATCTGGGAGGTTGATCTTGGCCTCGAGACTCCCGAAATGGATGCTTCCTGGGGTCGCATGTTGCGGGCGATCCACGGTGCTACTGAGGGGTCGGGTCAGAGCGATCTCAATGATGAGACGTATCGTCTTCTCACAGAACACTGGCGCCAAGCCTTCGGCGAACCGACGCACCCCGCTTGAGCGTGAAAGGCTGATTACCCTCCGGGATTAGTCCAGTTCCATCCGCCGTCTTTTGACCGTATTCACCAGACGCCTCAAGCAAGCTACTTGAGGGTAACGTACTTAGCGAGCCGCATGCCCTTATGAATCTCGGTGTGGTACGACCGGGGGATCCCGGCGAGGAGAACGAGTTCCTTGAGCGGCACACCGTCCAGCTCCTGGGATCGACGAATTCCAAACAGATGAATTCTGACGACCCGTTCGCCAACCGGCGCAGAATTGACCGATCGACGTAGTTCGGCCGCGAGCTCAGCAATTGTCATCTGCCTCCTCCACGGGCTTGTAGCTCCTACCGCTCCCATCCGGTCAGTTGTGGCCCGAAAGCGTAGGCACCTCGCGGGCTTGCCATATTGCTCATTCAGGCCACGAGTGCCGCGATCCAGGTGGCCGGCAGTCGCCAGGTCGAGTGGTGGGTTTTCGCCGGCACCGCGCCGGCCGAAGGGATCTTAAGCAGTTGTGTGACGCGGCCGTCACGACATACTCGATCAGCGGCCCCCGACATTCGAAGTGCTCAGCCGGTGGCGCCATCGGCGCAGAGTCCGCATCCAAGGTGGCGGCGCGACGAGGTAGGATCCGCCGATGAGCTCGCGCCGTTTCATCGGTCCAAAATGAATCCGACGCAGATAAGAGGACCGATGTCTGACGAGCCGAACGCGACGCCCGCGATCAACGTCACGCCCATCCACGTCGCCGACCTCCACGTCGAGGGCGAGCTGATGCCGGTCATGGTCCACCTCATCGACCATCCCCCGGGGCGCATCCTGGTCGACACCGGCATGACCGAGCACCACCCGTGGCTCGAGGACATGGCGCCGGCCCTCATGCCGCTCGATCGGCGGGGCGGCTTCGACATCGGCTCGGTCGACATGGTCGTCAACACGCACCTCCACGCCGATCACATCGGCGGCAACCACCTCTTCGCCGGCAGGCCGATCTACGTCCAGCGCCGTGAGCTCGACGAGGCGCGCAGCCGCGACGACTACACGATCCGCGAGTGGCTCGACGCGCCCGGCGTGGAGTACACGCCCGTCGACGGCGAGCACGAGCTCCTGCCCGGCGTGCGGCTCGTTCCCGCCCCGGGCCACACCGATGGCACCCAGGTCATCGTCATCGACGGTCGCGATGGTGGGCGGCCGATCGTCATCGGTGGCGACATGGCCGTCTGGTTCGGCGAGCTCGACGCGCCGGAGACCCCGGGCCAGCGGATGGTGGTGGGCCTGAACCCCGAGGCAGTGCATCTCGCGCACACGCACGATCCCTGGCGGCCCGACGCCGGCGCATAGCGGCCTCCGCCGCGGCTCGGTCCGCGCCGTGGCCTCGTGCACCGGCTCGCGAGGAGCCAAGGTTGGACCTGACCGATTGCCGGCAAGCGCGCTGGAGGACGTAACCTTGTTAGCTGGATGGCTCTCGTACCAGCCGAAGTCCAGTGGCGACAGAGGAGCACGGGCATGCCAGATGTGGGAGAATTGGTGGTTGGGGCATGGCTCACTCAGGTCGAGGCCTACGACTTCGTGGTTTACAACCAGCGACCCGGCCGCGACCTTCCGGAGTCCGTAGCACCTAAGGGCACTTCGGGTGTGTCCGCTCGCCTTGGCGAGCTGGACGTCATCGGACTTAACACGCCGAAGCGGCAGAGCTACCTCGCGCAGTGCACGACCCATCTGGGCGGCATGTTGTACACGGGCGGCCCTCGCGCCTCGGTGGAGAGACTGAAGCGCAAGTTCACCCTCTCATCCGCCTACGCGGACATCCTTGAGGAGCGTACCGGTCTCAAGCCTAAGCTAGCCTTCTGGTCGCCGAAGGTTCCGAAGGCGGTCATCGAGCAACTTAAGGAAGTGGAGGAAGCGGCCAGGCGACCAATCGAGGTGGTAGCGAATGACGCTTACACCGATCGGGTTATGCAACTGATCGACGCTGCTCGCCTCCGCACGACGGGGACGGGCAACGACTTCTACCGCACCCTCCAGCTGTTGACCCACCTGACGCGGTCTCCATTCGTCGACCTACCACGACCGACACGCAACCGCCTAGCCGAGGCATCCCTCAAGCTTGCCGCTGACGCGTCAGTCCTCCCTTGGAGCGAAGTGGTAAAGGTGCACCGCACCCGAGCTGGGATACGGGCGCCTCGCGGTGGAAGCGAAGCCTCGATCATTTGCAACACGGGAGCTCATGGCCCCTATCCCGACCGCTTCCTCGGCCCCGATGTCCTCCACTACGTCGGGCGGGGACTCGAGGGAGATCAGGACCTCGACCGCGACAATGAGTCGCTTCGTCAGGCCATCGAGCGCGGCATTCCGATTCGGGTTTTCGAGCAGGTTGGCAAGAACAGGTACATCGACCACGGGGTTTGGGAGGGGGTTGGCGAGCCGCTGTGGCACCACGACGCCGGGAGCAATCGCCGGCTGATTGTCTTTACCCTTCGTCGGCTCCCGAGAGGATAAGGAGCGAGCCGTGACGGCATCGCTTGCCTTCGTTCAGTTCCCGCATCCTGGCGGCGAGCACCGCCCGGTTGGGCCGGTGATGGACTGGAACCGAGGACCGCATTCCAGGAAGTTCCTCAAGGCGACTGGCGACTATGTGATCGGTGGACAGTTGATGGGGGGCCCGCTCGTCTTTTGGGGCGAGTGGGAGCCTCAGTCAGTCGTTAGGACGCTTCCGGGTGACGGATCCAATTGTCCGCGCTGGCTCCACGAGCCCTACTGGGAGGTGCCTCGGCATCGACTCCACCTGCAGAATACTGACCCCTTGGTCTTCGGCGACCGGTTCCTCTACAGCAATTGCCGGCAGGCGCGGAATCGGAAGTTGCGTGAGCTTGCTCCAGGCTCGCTAGTCGTGTTTGGCTCGAAGCACCGTGGCGAGTTTGTCATCGATACGGTCTTCGTCGTCGGCGATGAAACCCAGGATTTCTTGGGCGCAACGGCCGATGAAGTGGGCGTCGACGAGCTAGTGCGCGCGGTGGTCTTCGACCCGCTGCGCAGGAATCCGAAGACCGCACACCAGCAGTTCCGCCTATACCGCGGAAGGACATTCGCCGAGGCGCCTTCCGGGCCATTCAGCTTCGTGCCGTGCCGATCGTATAACGAGGCCGATCCGGCTTTTGCTCGACCGATCCTACGACTGCCGCCTCGATGGATTGAGCCGAATTTGGCTATGGCTGCCAGGGTTACTGCCGCGAGTGCCACTGAGGTCCACCAGCTCTGGGGCGAGATAGTGGATCAGGTACAGGCGGACGGCTTAGCCCTCGGTGTGCGGCTTGATGCTCCGGCGCCAGCGAATACGGGTGCCTAGGCCAGGCTCGGAAGGCCTGTGCGACGACCGCATTGGGCACCGAGAAGGCGGCTACTGGGATTCTCACTGGGATCGCATGTTCGATGCATCCGCCGGACGGTTGTGGCGATCGGTGCCGCACGAATACGCCTGACCTGACCTCGGGGACTTGCGCCCCACCCTCACCATTCGCGCATGGGCGCCATCCGGAAGTCGAGCCTCGCGGACCCGGATGACCGGCGCGGAACGCCGCACATCGTGCTCGACGTGTCACGCATCGGGGCGCACACCATCGGGTACGCCGTTGCACAGCCTGGATTCCGGTGGTCGACCGACTTCGGCCCCCAGGCGGGAACGCCCTCCTGCCAGATCCATCATCTCCAGGTCTTCCTGACCGGCCGATTCCGCGTCCGGATGGACGACGGCGAGGAGGTCGAGTTCGGGCCGATGGAGATCGGCGACATCCCGCCCGGCCACGACGCCTGGGTCGTCGGCGACGAGCCGGTCCACATCCTCGACTTCGCCGGGCACAGCGACGCCATTGGCATGCCGCGCGAGCACGAGCGGATCGTCACGACGCTGCTGATGACCGATATCGTCGGCTCGACCGCCACCGCCAGCCGCCTCGGTGATACCGCCTGGCGCGAGGTCCTGACCGATCACAACCGCCTGGTGCGGGCGCAGCTTTTGCGCTTCGGCGGCTCCGAGGTGAACACCACCGGCGACGGCTTCCTGGCGACGTTCCGCAGCGCGATCGCCGCGTTGCGCTGTGCCGCGGCGATCGTGGACGTCGTGCGGGAGGCGGGGATCGAGGTCCGGGCGGGCGTCCACACCGGCGAGGTCGAGATCATGGGCAGCGACGTCGGCGGGGTGGCCGTCCACGCCGCGGCCCGGATCATGGGGCTGGCCGGCGCCTCGGAGGTCTACGTCTCGGCGTCACCGCCGGCCTGGTCGATGGGAGCGACGCGGCCTTGAGGCTCGCGGTGAAGGGTTTCAGCCCGATCGAGGTCTTCGCCCTGCGCCGCTGACTCAGGTCACCAAGCGACCCGCGAGCGCGATAAGCTGCCTCTCGCCGC
>DATMAX010000051.1:0-37312 GCA_035559395.1 Methylococcus sp.
CCGCAAGATTCCCCACCGCCACGATCCGGGTGAAACGGTTTCCCCGTACGGGGCGCGGCGGGCCGGCCCAGCGTAAGGCGATCACGAACAGGTAGCGCAAGACTCCGGGCCCGAGGATCCAGGCCCCGAGGTGACCCCGGCTTTGCAGGAGGAAGCACAGGGTCAGAAAGAAAAAGGCATCGACCTCGTGATCGAAGAGTTCCCCGAACGGGGAAGCCAGACGCCAACGCCGCGCTGCCCAGCCGTCCAGACCATCGGCGGCGAGGATACTGCCCGCGATGCCGGCGAGCTGCCACGCTCCCCCGGCGGGGAAAAGCCCCAGGGACAGAACCGCGAGCAGGCGGAGGGAAGTGATCGCATTGGCGGCACCGAAGCTCCCCCCGGGGGTCCAATCGCCGCGAGACCGCCAGACATAGTCGAGGAAAGAAACGGCGGCGACGAAGGCCAAGATTGCGTACCATTGGGTAATCCAAGCGCACAGAACGGCAAAACCCATGCGCAAGGCATGAGCCTCGCTCCAGTGCATCCGTTTCCCTGACTCCATCCGGCCCTCCCGAAAAAGCCAAGCTCTGGTCCATGCGCATCCTGCTGCTCCACCCCCCGGAGCGCCATCCTTCCGGTGGTCACGTCTACAACCGAAACCTTCTTCGCGCGGCCCGACGCCAGAGCTTTCCCTTGGAGGCCCAGACGATGTCCCTAGGGAGACGAGATGCCCCTGCCCTTGCTCCCGACACGATCGTGCTCTGGGACAGCCTGTTGCTGGAATCCCTGGCGCGGCGCCCGCTCGCCGCAAAGGGGGCAACGCACGGCCTGCTGGTGCATTATCTCCCATTCCGGGATCCCGGGTTGGGCACGACCGCCCGGCTTCTCCGGAAAGCGCGCTTCGACCGGGCGGTGGCGCGGGTGCGCTTCCTCGTCGCCACGGGGCGGGAGGTCGCCGGGTTCCTGCGGCGGCGTTACCCCAGCCGGCAGGTGGCGCTGTGTGAGCCGGGGATCGACCCGCTGTTCCTGTCGGCGCGAAGGATGGCGGCACGAAAGCAGGACGACCGGGTCCACCTGGTGACCGTGGCCCCCCTGATCCCCGCCAAGGGACATGAGGATCTGATTTCGGCCCTCCAGTCCCTGGAGGACTTCCCCTGGGTCTGGCACTGGGTGGGCTCGCCCGACGTCGCACCAAGGCACGCCGCACGCCTCCGCGCGCGCATCCGGGAGCTGGGTTGGGAAGAGCGCATCGTCTGCCACGGCACTCTTGCCACGCCAGCCTTGGCAAGGCTTTTGGCGCGGATGGACGTTTTCGTCTCGGCGAGCCGCTTCGAATCCTATGGCATGGCCCTGGCCGAAGCCGCCGCCATCGGCTTGCCGGCGGTCACCACCGCGGTCGGCGAAGCTTGCCGGATCGTGCGGCCTGGCGAGACCGGCTGGCTCGTGGCGCCCGGCGATACCACAGGGCTGTGGGAAGCTCTGCGCACCACGATCGAGGATCCCGCCCTGCGGGATCGATTCCGGGCGAGACTCCTTGAGGAATCGCCGAGGAGCTGGCAAGAGACCTTGGCCGATTTGCGGCGCGGCCTCGCCGGATTCTTCCGGGGTTCTCCTGCGCCCGTTGACAGGCGCCGGGCAAGAGCCTAGGGTTTGAGCGGAGCAGAGCAGTCCCCAGGAGCCCAACCGATGAGCATCACCAAGAGCCAAGATTTCTACGGCTGGACGCAGGAGCAAGCGGCTTTGCTGCGTGCCGGACGATGGTCGGAAACCGACCTCGCGCAATTGGCCGAGGAGATCGAGAACATGGGGAGGAGTGAATGGCGGGAACTCGAATCTCGTCTGAAGGTGCTTTTGGTCCATCTTTTGAAATGGCGATTTCAGCCGTCCCATCGTGGGCGAAGCCGGGAACTGACCATCAAGGAACAACGCCGTGCGGTCTTCCATGTCCTGAAAGCCAATCCCAGTCTGGAACCCCGACTGGACGAGGTGCTGGCCGATGCTTACGAACTGGCCATCCTCGGGGCGGCACGGGAAACGGGGCTGGATGAAGGAGCCTTCCCCGAGCGGTGCCCCTGGTCGATCGAAGCGGTTCTGAACCCCGAATTCCTTCCGGGAAATTGACATCTCGTTCTGGACATGAGGCCATCGGCCTTGCCCAAGCCCGGCCACAAAAGAAAAGACCAATGCTCCTCGAGATCTTCTTCCGAAGTCGTCCTGTGAATCCGAACCTCTTGGAGGGCTGCGCCGCGTCCGGTAAAAGACCGGGGAACTTCCGGATTCCGGGAGGAGGCAAGCGATGAGCGATCCGCAAGACGGCGATACGGCAAACATCCAGCCAGCGGGCCTGGACCCGGCCGACCGATTCAAGCTCCACTACAAAGACCTTTCCGATACCGTCCGCCATTTCAGCACCATTCGCTCCACGCTGACGGTTTTCCTCCTGACCGCCGGAATCGCTGCCTTGGGAGCATACTTCGAAGGGAAGACGCAGACCCGCTACGCCGTGGTGGCCGCCGTGATCTTCTTCGGAATGGCCTTGGTCGTCTGCCTCGTCTTCTCCTACCGGACGGAAAAGTACGTGCTGCGGATGAAGGCCTTATGGCGTTGGTCCACGAACGAACTCCCGCGTGGAGAGCCGTACCCGGAAATCGGCGCGAACACCGACGACCCATGCCGCATCGCGCGGAACATGGGTGCCGATGTGATGAATTGGGCATTGCTGGTCCTGTTGATCCTGATCGGCATCGTTGGGTTCTGCTCCGCGCTTGCGCGCCACGCTTAGCGCTTGGCGACCGGCGTTCCTTCCGCCCTGCGGGGCGGGTCTCGAACCAGCAAAGAAAAAGGATACGTAAGTCATGAATAAACCATGGGCGTCGCGGAACTGCGGATCGGTCGTTCTTCTGTTCGGCGCCTGGGCGAGCCTGTACCTCGCGGAATCGCCCGCGGCTCCAATCCAAGACTTTACCCGTACCGGAGCGAAGCTGAGCGTGGCGTGCCCTGTCTGAACGGGCAGACTTTGACCATCACCTTCCTGCCCGGACCCTGAAAGTCCGTTTTCTGCTCCCAACTCCTCAACCGTGCTCCCACTGGCCCCCATCCGCAGGGATCACACCAGCCCGGTCAACGCCAAGACGCCCTGCAACAGGGCCAACGGGGTCGGCGGACAACCGGGGATGGTGAGATCGACCGGGATGACGTTGGCCACCGCCCCGCAAGAGGCATAAGACACCCCGAACTCGCCGCCGCAGGCGGCACAGTCGCCCGCGGCGATGACCCATTTGGGGTCGGGGGTAGCCTCGTAGGTACGCCTCAAGGCCGCCTCCATGTGCCGGGAGACCGGCCCCGTCACCAGAAGAATATCGGCATGGCGCGGCGAGGCGACGAAATGCACGCCGAACCGCTCGATGTCGTAATAGACGTTGTTGAGCGCATGGATTTCCAGCTCGCAGCCGTTGCAGGAGCCGGCATCCACCTGGCGGATCGCGAGACTGCCGCGGAAGCGGCGGTCGACGATGGCCTTGAGCTTGCGGCCTTCCCGCTCGACGGCCTCGTCGCGCGGCGGCAGCCGTTCGGTCAGTACGCCGGTCCTGAAAATCTTGCCGTAGAGTCGCAGCATCGAAATCGCCCCTCAAAGGTCGTGGCCCGAATAGGAACCGTTGACCGATTTATTGCATACCGGAAAGTCCGGCACGATGTTGTCGAGCACCAGTTTCTCCAGCGCCGGCCAGTTGATGACACTGGGGTCGCGCGGCCAGTAGCGGTCGATCGCGCCCTCGGCTCCGAAGCGTACGTAACAGAGAACCTCGCCGCGCCAGCTTTCCAAAGCGGCGAAACCTTCCGCGCCCGCGTGCGGAATGCACCAGGGTGCCGCAAGGTCGCCGTATGGCAGATCGGCGAGCATCTGCTCGATTAAGCGCAGGGCAGCGCGCAACTCCTTGTAACGGACCCAGAAACGCGCGGCGACATCACCCTGGCTTTCCACCGGCACCCGCACGGACAGCCGATCATACGGAGGGTAAGGGGCGTCCCGGCGCACGTCGAAGCTCTGGCCGCTGGCGCGCCCGACGAAACCCAGGGCGCCGAGCGCATGGGCCAATTCGGGCGCGAGGACACCGGCGCCGAGGAAACGGTCTTCGAGTGAGGAATTGGCATCGACGATGGTGAGCAGTTCGTCCAGTTCGGCGCGCAGCACGGCGATGGACCGGAGCATGTCCCGTACCGTATCCGGCGCGACATCGACCGCCACCCCGCCCGGCACGATGCGGTCCATCAGCAGACGATGGCCGAACCAGGATTGATTTTCCCGCAGCCACAGCTCGCGCAGCCGGCCGAACTGGTAGTAACCGAAGGCAAATCCGACGTCGTTGCACAGGGCCGCCAGATCCCACAGATGGTTGATCACCCGCTCGCGTTCCGCCAGGATGCCGCGCAGGCAGCCGGCGCGCGACGGGATTTCGAGGCCGGCGGCCCGTTCCATGGCCATGCAGGCCGCCCAGGCATGGGCTACCGTGGCGTCGCCCGAAACCCGACCGGCCAGGCGCGAGAGACCGACGGCATCGCGACCCTCGGCGAGTTTCTCGATGCCCTTGTGCACATAACCCAAGCGCTCCTCCAAATACAGCACGGTTTCGCCGACGGCCTGGAAGCGGAAGTGGCCGGGCTCGATGATGCCGGCATGCACGGGTCCCACCGGGATCTGGTAGACGCTCGCGCCCCTGGCTTCGAGAAAAGGGTAGTCGTTGTCCGGTGGCGTGACGGCCGGGGGACGGCCGGCCAAGGGAAAATCCTTGCGCAAGGGGTGGACGTCCTCGTCCCAGGCGCGGTGACGGATCCAGCGCCTGGGGTCGGGATGCCCGTCGAAGCGGATACCGAACAGATCCCGGATCTGCCGCTCCGGCCGGTCGGCCGCCCAGTAATATGGTGCGTGGGAAGGGAGGGAAGGCTGCTCCGGGGCCAGACGGGTCCTGAGAATCAGATAAGTTCCCTGATTTTCCAGGCAGGCATGGACGGTCAGTTCGGAACCGCGGTCGTCGGCCCACACCCCGGCCCAACGCCAGGCTTCGGAGCGGGCGATTTCCGCAGCCTTGGCCCAGTCGAAGGCATCGATTTTCAGGACATGAGCGGGCGGCAGGGGGGCAGGGTCCAGCAAGCGGTTGTCGATGTCCCGAGCCGCTAGTTTCATCCGCAGCGAGGTCAAGCTGTCGATGTTCATTGCGGCCAGACCCCGGAAATCAGGTGCGTCGCCTGGTTGAACCAGTTACCCAAAAACGAGGGGATCGACAGACCGAGCCATAGCACCAGTGCCAAATGCACCATGACCGGCGTCAGATTGGCCTGGATGGCCCGCTGACCTTCCGGCACCTCGCCGTACACCATCGGCTGGATGTGGCGGAAAAGCCCGGCGAAGGCGAGACCGATGCCGAGCAGGAGCAGAGGGGTCAACCATGGGTAGTCCTGCATGGTAGCGACCAGGACCAAAAATTCGCTGGCGAACACACCGAAGGGCGGGAAACCGGCGATGGCCACGGTGCCGATCAAAAGTCCCCAGCCGATGGCGGGCTGGGTCAGGATCAGGCCGCGAATCTTCTCCATGCGCTGGGTGCCGGCCAGTTGTGCGGCATGGCCCACGGTGACGAAGATGGCCGACTTGGTCAGGGAATGGGTGGTCATGTGGAACAAGGCGGCGAAGGTGGCCCAGGGGCTGCCGATGCCGAAGGCGAAGGTCATCAGGCCCATGTGTTCGATCGAGGAATAGCTGAACAGGCGCTTGATGTCCGTCTGGCGATGCAGGAACAGGGCCGCGACCAGAAAGGACGGCAGGCCGAACCCCATCATCAGGTGGCCCGCCAGGTGCGTGCCGAGCGAGTCGTCCACCAGCATCTTGCAGCGCACCACCGCATACAGCGCGTCGTTGAGCAGCAAGCCGGAAAGGATGGCGGACATCGGCGTCGGACCTTCCGAATGGGCGTCCGGCAGCCATTGATGCAGGGGCACCAGACCGATCTTGGTGCCGTAACCGACCAGCAAGAAAACGAAGGCCAGACTCAGGATGGCGGGATCGAGCGCTTGGGCGTTGTCGTGCAATACCGTCCACAACAAAGCCCCGCCGCCCACGCCGAGTTTCTGTTCGGCGGCGAAATACAGGAGTACCGTGCCGAACAGGGCCTGGGCGATGCCGACGCCGCAGAGGATGAAATACTTCCAGGCTGCCTCCACCGATTCAGGCGTGCGGTAGAGGCTGACCAACAGCACCGTGGCCAGGGTCGCCCCTTCCATCGCCACCCAGAGCACGCCCATGTTGTTGGTGGTCAACACCAGATACATGGCCAGCATGAAACCCTGGTACATGGCATAGTAGAGCCGCAAACGCCGCGGGGTGACCCGGCCGATTTGCCGTTCATGTTCCATGTATGAACCGGAGAAAATAGACGTGGTCCATCCCACGAAAGCGGTCAGCACCACCAGGTAGACGTTGAACGAGTCGACATAAAACATGCGCCCCGACGACAACGCCGGGCCGTGCAGGAGCACATCGACCGCGAGCCACAGCGACGCCGCCAGGGCGAAGGCATTGAAACGCACATTGATGACCCCGGCTTCGGCACGGTCACCCCGCCGGGCGAGAAACAGCATGCCGACGACGGGAACCACCAGCAGCAGATCCATCGCGATCACGGCTCCACCTCGCTCAGCTTGCTGAGTCGGTCCACGTTGAGGGAATCGATGCTCGCGCGGATCTGGAAGAAAAACACGCCGAACACCACTGCGGCCACCAGCACGTCGAAGGCCACACCGAGCTCCACCACCATCGGCATGCCGTATGTGGAGACCACGGCGGCGAAGAACAGGCCGTTTTCGATGGACATGAAGCCCACCACATGCGCCACCGCCTGCCGTCGGGTGATCATCAACAGCATGCCAAGCAGGACCACGGCGAGGCTCACGGCGATGGCGTTGAGCGTCACCAGATGCGAATTCTCGACCACAGGGAGCGAGACATAATAGCTGAACACCACCAAGGCGGCCCCGCCCATCATCACCCGTGCCGGGTGATCGACGGTATCCATGACGCGGTGCAATTCCAGGCGATGGATCAGGCGTTGCAGCAGGAGGGGAATGACGATGCCCTTCAGCAGCAGATTCAGCGCCGCCGAAACATACAGATGCGGATACTCCAGCACCGTGGCGGCCAGGGCCGTGGTCGCGGCCAGCAGCATCCCCTGGGCGGCGAAGACCTTGACCAGCCGAACCAGGCGCGACTGCCCCAGCATCAGGAACGAAGTCAGGGCGATCAGGCCGGCAAGCAGCAGGATCGCCTGTTGATACAGGCTGAGCTCAATGATGGACACGCGCCGCCTCCAGGATGATGTGACTCAAGAGCCCCAGGACGCCGAGGAGATAGGCGAAGCCCAGATACTCCTGCACGCGGAAGATCCGCATCTTGGCGAACAGGGCCTCGGAAAGGCCCAGCACCACCGCCAGCAGGGCCAGTTTGAGCGCGATCGCCGCCACTCCGCAGATCAGGGCCGGCCAGGAGAAATCCTGCGCGATTCCCCAGGGAAAGAAGATATTGGCGATGAGCACGCCGTAGAGCATCAGCTTGATCTGGCTGGCCCACTCGATCAGCGCCAGCCAGCGGCCGCTGTATTCCAGGATCATGGCCTCGTGGATCATGGTGAGTTCCAGATGGGTGGCGGGGTTGTCCACGGGAATTCGCCCGGTCTCGGCGATCGCCACCAGCAGCAAACCGCCGAGAGCGAAAACGAAAGAGGGACGCAACACCAGGCCGGTGTCGTGAACGTAATTCATGGCCTGTGACAGGTTGGTGGTGTGCGCGCTCATGGCCAGGGTGAACACCGCCATGAGCATGGCGGGCTCGGCGAGCGAGGAGACGGTCATCTCGCGGGACGATCCCATCCCACCGAACGCCGTGCCGATGTCCATGCCGGCCAGCACCTGGAAGGTTCGGCCGAGCGCGAAGAAACCCACTAGGACGATGACATCGGCGATGCGCGCGGTCGGCAGATCGACCGCCGCCAGGGGCACGATGGCCGCCGCCAGCACCGTGGAAGCGAAGACGATATAAGGCGCGGCGCGGAAGATCCAGGACGCCGGATACGGCACGATGGGTCGTTTGCGGTACAGCTTGCGGAGATCCCGGTAGGGCTGGAACAGCGATGGGGCTCTCCGGTTCTGCAGGCGGCACTTGATGCGCTTGAGCCAACTGGCCAGCAGCGGAGCGGCGGCGATGAAGAGCAGGGTTTGCAGGATTGCCAAGGCCCAGACCATCAGCTGATCATCCAAAGCAAGACGACCAGGGTAAAGAACGAATAGCCGAGATAGGTACGGATGTTCCCGGTCTGCAGGCGCCCGACCCAGCGGGCGAGGCGGGTGACGGTGTGTCCAGCCGGCTCGTACAGAATCGGCCAGGCACGATCCAGGACCTGGAAGTGGTACCGCAGCGCCCTGACCCGCGTGGCTGCCGGCCCATCCGTGGTGACCTCGATGCTTTCGTGCATCCCGAACACCGGCTCGAAGATCCGCCGAATCGGCATGCTGAAGGCACCGGAGGTATATTGCATGCGGGCGGTGAGGCCACCGAAGCCACAGTCCCAGGGCTCGGCCCGGCGTGGTTCGAGGCCGGTGCGGCGGTACAGGAGGTAATAGCTCAGCCACCCCACCGCGAGAATGCCGAACAAGACCAAGGCCGGCGCATAGGACGCCACCTCGGGCGCCACCGGCGTCAACCAAAGCCAGCCCAAGGCCGAGATATCCGGAAGAACGAATCCGGTCAGCGGCTGGGTCACCCTTCCCAGGAGATCGATCAAGGGTGTCGGCAATACCCCAAGCAGGACGCAGCAGGCGGCGAGCAAGGCGGGACCGGCCAGCATGCCGCGGTGAGGCACTTCGCGGGCATGGGCGATGTGATGGGAACGGGGCAAACCGAGAAACGCCACCCCGTAGACCTTGACGAAACAGGTGGCCGCGAGCGCCGCGGTCAAGGCCAGCACCGCGCTGGCCGTGGGGATCAAGCTGCGAAGCACCCCGCTGTCGAGCGTGCCGGCCTGTAACGCCGTCTGGAAGACCAGCCATTCCGACACGAAACCATTCAGTGGCGGCAGGCCGGCGATGCTCAGAGTGCCGAGTAGGAAAAATGCCGCCGTTTTCGGCATGCGATGGATCAGCCCCCCCATATGTTCCAGGCTCTGCTCATGGGCCCGGTACAGGATGGATCCGGCGCCGAGGAACAATAGGCTCTTGAACAGGGCATGGTTGAGCGAGTGCAGCAGTGCCGCGACCAGACCCAGCGTACCCAGATGGGTCTTGCCGTTGCTCAGGAAAATCAGGGAAAGCCCCAAGGCGACGAACACGATGCCGACGTTTTCCACCGAGGAATAAGCCAGAAGCCGCTTGAGATCTTGCTGCTGCAGGGCATAGAGGATGCCGAGCACGGCGGAAGCCGAGCCGATCACCAATACCAGGACCCCCCATTGCCAATGGAACTGATGCAGTAGATCAAAGGTGAAGCGGATGAAGCCATACACTGCGATCTTGAGCATCACCCCGCTCATCAGCGCGGAAATGTGGGAAGGGGCGACAGGGTGGGCTTCGGGCAGCCAGGCATGGAGCGGAACCAGCCCGGCCTTCATGCCGAAGCCGGTCAAAGCCAGCACGAAAGCGATGCTTGCCCATAGCGGGCTCAACGCCGCCCCGCGCAGAGCGGCAAACGTCAAGCCGCCGCCGAAACCGGCCAGCACTCCGAAGGCCAGAATCACGGCGATGGCGCCGATTTCGGCCATGAGCAAGTACAGAAAGGCGGCGCGCCGGTTGGCCGAATGCTCATGCTGGAAGGCGACCAGGAAATAGCTCCCGACCGACATCAATTCCCAGGCGATCATGAACAGGAAGGCGTCATCGGCCAGCAGCACCAGTTCCATGCCAGCCACAAAGAAACCGGTAAAGAACGACAACACCCACAGCGGATGCCTGCCATGCTCGAATTCCCGCACATAGCCGGGCCCGAACAGGCTCACGGCGATCAGCGGCAAGCCGATGACGCAAAAAAAGAACCCGGAGAGGGAGTCGAGACGCTCATGCCAACTCAGCCAAGGCAAACCCAAGGCTACCGTGGCAGTGGAAGTCGCACCGCCGCGCAGCGCAATGATCCCGGCCAGTGCCCCAAACCCGCCCGACAGCGCCAACAAGATGAATGGAGCGATCCGCGCGAGACGGGAAATACGAGGTGACCGCCGTTCTTCACCGGGCCCCGCCGAGCCGGGGCCAAGGCGGCCCAGAAGGACCGGAGTCCTGCCCAGCCGCGACCAGATTCCCCCGGCGCATCCGGCAATCGGTGCAACCAGCGCCGAAAACAGCGCGAGCAGCAAGGACAGATTGGCGAGAAACAGAGACATTCGGGATCCTTGTGTGCGGGACGGACCACCTCACCCCGGACACGAGTCCGGGCCCAAAGTGGGGTCCATTACGCCCGAACGATGGATAGGCTTTGGTAGACTCCCATCAGACCAATGTGATCACTACCAGCACACCCAGAAGCGAAACCAGCAAAGTAATCACCAGATCTTCCAGATCCTCCTGTTCTCGTTCGGATTGTGCATGTCCAAGCAAGACGCTGAACCATTTCATGGACAGATGACCTCTCGTTGGGATGGAGCTGCGAAAAATAGCGGTCGGGAACGGGCTTCAGCCCAGCAGGCCCGCTGAAGGCGGCCCCACGATGCTTCTGGACCGGGTGAATCCAAGACTCCGTTTTTTAAAGCACTATTCGCGCCAATTTTCCTGATTTCAGAATCATGGGGTTACGAGATCACCCAGGCTTGATGGCCGGTAATGTGGTGGACATCCACCAAGCGGTGAACCACCCGGGGGAAGGCGGGGGTTGATCGGGGACCCAAGAGGATTGAACAGTCAACCCCTATATTTCGGGCTTGTTCTTCGCCGGGTCACGGCCCGGTCTGATGGAGGTTTTGCCGACGAACGGCGGAAAACCGGAAACCGCCGAAATTCAGGGTTCAGGGCTTGGGGGTTCCGGCGACTTCCCGGACCGGCTCAACTCGCCGAGCCGAACGCCCAGCAACCGCACCGGCCGCGGAACGACCAAATGCGCGAAGCATGCCAGAACCGCGGCTTCGATGATCTCCCGTCGGTCGGTCGGTTCGGGCAGCGTTCGCTCGCGGGTATGGGTTTCGAAGTCGCTGAAGCGGATTTTCACCGTGACGGTCCGGCAGCGATATCCCTCCGATCGAAGGTGCTCCACGACTTCCCGCGTAAGGGAACGGAGGGTGTCCACCAGAACCCGGCGCCGGGTGACGTCGTGTGCGAAGGTCATTTCCCGACTGGTGGATTTGGGTTCCCAGTGCGTCACGATCGGCTCGTCATCTTCGCCCCACGCCGCCCGATGAAGGTAGCGCCCATGGGATGGGCCGAACCGGTCGATCAACCGCTGCAGCGGAGTCCGGGCCAGTGCACCGATCGTCTCGATCCCCATCTCGTGCAGCCGGGCTTCGGTCTTGGGGCCGACTCCCGGTAACTTGCGGACGGCCAGCGGCCAGATCCTGGTCTCGAGGTCGGACTCATGCAGTACCGTCAAGCCATTGGGCTTTTCCAGGTCGGAGGCAATCTTCGCGAGAAGTTTGTTGGGGGCGATCCCTATGGAGCAGGTCAATCCGGTCCGTTCCAGGATGCGCGCCTGAATCGTTCGCGCGATGGTCTCGGATGCCTCGGGAAGTTCGGAGATGTCAAGAAACGCCTCATCGATTCCTACATCTTCCATCTGCGGCGTGATTTCCCTGAGGATGTCCTTGATTCGTGCCGACTCGCGCTCATAGGTCTCGAAGTCGACCGGCAGGAAGACTGCTTCCGGGCAGAGTCGATAAGCCGTGCGCAAGGGCATCGCGGAGTGGATGCCGAATCTGCGCGCCTCGTACGAGGCGGTCGAGACCACGCCGCGCTGGGTCGGGTCTCCCCTCCCACCGATCACCACGGGCTTTCCGCGAAGTTCGGGATGCCGCCTCAACTCGACGGCCGCAAAAAAGGCATCCATGTCGATGTGCAGGATTCGACGGGGGCTGCTCATCCGACCCATTCCCACAACTCCAGGTCCGGTCAACGCAACAGGGTCATCGCAGGATTCACGCAGGTGGGGCGGCCTTTCCGGAGGAACGACGGCAAGCGGTGCGGGACTTGGCTCCTGCCCGGTTTTATTGAGCCCGGTCCTGACTGATCCAGCCTTGGCGGGCGAAGTATTGCGCCAATTCGGAGACGATCTTGTCGGCCATCTGTCTGGCCAATTGCGCGGAAGCGGAGCGATAGGTCTTCGCGGCTCCGGTGGCCACATTGACCGCGACCACCGCCGCCGTCCCGGCGCCCGCGGCGGCGCCGGCGGGTCCAAGAATCGCGGCGCCGGGCAGGGCACCGCTGTCCGCGTGGGCTTCGAATACGACCAACTCCCGCAGACCGGACCGCGTCGGCGCCATCACCCGGACCTCGCTATCGATCGAGGACTGCCCCAAGCCGAGCCCGATGGCGTTTCGGCGCAGCCGGTTGCCTTCGTCGATCTTGACGAAGCGGCCGGTAACGAGGACCGAGTCGTTCGTGACCGGCATATTCGCATCTGCGCGCAAGGGCTGCAGACCCAAGGCCGCGATTTTCTCGGTCAACTCGGTCGCCAGCGCGTCAGCCACTTCGCGTCCGATCCGAACTTGGTCCGCAGCCTGATCCGCGTCACTCAGGCTCCTCCCTATCTTCGCGAAAAGCCCGGAATTCTCCTGAACCTCCTCCGGATTGACGGCAAAGTTGTAGATCAGCACGCGCTGCGGTTTCGGCATGCCGGAATCGGCAACCCCGCCCCGTACCCGCACCTGGGAAGCCGCGCAGCTCCCGAGCAGAAGACCGATCAGAAGCCATACCGTCACTCGCGACGGAGCGATCGACCTCATTACGAATCCCTCCGGAATCATCAAGCTACGATCCCGTCCTGCCGGGTGCCGCGCGTGAACACCCGCCCCCGTTCGGGTCCTTGATCATTTCCCTCCGCGGAAGCCGATCAGAACGCGGTTCCGGTGGGCGGCGTTCACGCCGACGATGTATCGGCTGATCGGAATCCACGGAGAGTCGTCGGGATCCCAGCTTCGTCTTCGCACCCCATGCTCATAGGTACCCCGCGCCAGGAAGCGCAGCGGACGCGCTTTGTCCAGAAATGTGGGATGTTTGTCGTTGCCGTCAATCCCATGGCTGCAGAATACTCCTTTCCACGGAGAGCCACCATGAAAAAGCAAAGCGACTTGACCCATCACCCGCGCCGACCGATTGCAATGCTGGCGTTCGACGGCGCCGAAATCCTCGATATTTGCGGCCCCTTGGATGCGTTTTACTATGCCGATCGTTGGCTCCGGCACATGGGTCGTGTATCGGCACCGGTTTATCCCACTCGCGTCTTGGGGCCCGTCGCTGGATCGATCGTGACCACCTCCGGTATTCGGATCGCGGTCGATCAGGCGTACCGGGAGGCGGACGGCGAAATCGACACTTTGCTCGTCGCCGGCGGTGAGGTCGATGCAGCACGTAGCGATCCAGCTTTGCTGGCCTGGCTGAAAGAGGTGGCAAGCCGAGTGCGGCGAACCGCCTCCATTTGCACTGGCGCCTTCCTGCTGGCGGCGAGCGGAGTCCTCGACGGTCGCCGCGCGACCACGCACTGGTTTTACTGCAGGCAATTGGCAGAGGATTTTCCCTCCGTTCGACTGGAACCGGACCGAATCTTCATTCGCGACGGCAACGTGTATACCTCCGGCGGAATTACTTCCGGCATCGATCTGGCGCTGGCGATGATCGAGGAAGATTGGGGAAAGGAACTCGCCCTGCTGGTTGCCCGGACGCTGGTGGTCTTTCTGAAGCGCCCCGGCGGGCAGTCTCAGTTCAGCACCTTCCTGCTGAATTCCGCGAAAAGCCGGCCGGATTTTCAGGAATTGCAGGCTTGGGTCATTGCCAATCCCGGCGCGAACTTGAGTCTCGAGAACCTGGCGGCGCGCATGGCGATGAGTCCGCGCAATTTCACCCGGGTTTTTGAACGGGAGGTGGGGATGACACCGGGAAAATTCGTGGAGTTGGTTCGTTTGGAGGCGGCGCGATACCAGCTGGAACAGACCAAACTGCCCGTCGATGTCATCGCGAGCCAGTGCGGTTTCGGTAACGCCGAGCACCTTCGCCGCACCTTCCAGCGTCGCTTGAAGGTGAGTCCGAACGAATACCGGGCACGTTTCCGGACCACGCAAGGGCCGGAGAAGCCAGCTTCGCACGCGGATCGGGTCGGTCTTTCGCCTGATCAGGCGCTTCGGGTGAGCGACCCTGTTGCGGCGGCGATTCCGGGCATCGAGAAATGATGGGGCAACGTATCGGAGGAAACTCCCATGGAAACGAATAGACACATTCTCGACCTTGACTCCCAGGACATCACGCTCATCGAGCACGCGATACGGGACGAAATCGATGCCCTGGTCTATGAAAACTTCACACTCTCCGCGGAAAACGCACCAGCGAACTGCAGAAAGATTCATGCGCTGGAGGAGTTGCTCGGCAAACTGCATTCATCAAGGCCGGAACGACGAAGTACCAACCTTGGCCTGAGTCTGGGCTGAGGACGAACCTTGGCAATATTTCTTTGGACCGGTTTGGAGTTCTCGCCATGCGCATCCTACTTCTATCCAGCGCTTACAACAGTCTCACCCAGCACGCCCATGTCGAGCTGAAGTCCAGGGGGCATTTCGTGGGCGTTGCGACGGCTACCAAGTCGCAAGAGATGAGGCAGGCCGTCGACCAATTCCGGCCCGGCCTCATCCTCTGCCCAATGTTGGCGCAAGTGATTCCGCGGGATCTCTGGGAGAGGTATCCGTGCCTGATTCTTCATCCCGGGATTGTCGGGGACCGCGGCGGAAATTCGCTGGACTGGGCGATCCTCAACCAGGAACCGGAGTGGGGGGTCACCGTGGTCCAGGCAGCGGAGCACGTGGACTCGGGGCCGATCTGGGCGACCTATCGCTGCAAGCTGAGGCAAGGAAGCAAAAGCAGCTTGTATCGGGACGAGATCACGGCGGCGGCGGTGAAAGCCATGATGGTGGCGGTGCAGCGTTTCGAGCATGGCCTGTTCGCACCCACCCCCCTCGATTATTCACAGGCGAACGTTCGCGGCAGATATCGGCCGCTGATCGCACCCGAGCAGAGAAGGATCGACTGGTCTTCCGATCCGGTGGCGACGATCGTGCGGAAAATCCGTTCCGCCGACGGGGCTCCCGGAGTGTTGGATGAAATCGCCGGAGACTCGGTTTACCTCTATGGCGCCCACGAAGAAGGCCGACTGGTGGGAAAGCCCGGTGAAATCATCGCCAAGCGCCATGGTGCCATTTGCCGCGCGGCGGTGGATGGTGCGGTGTGGATCTCCCATCTCAGACGCGCCGGCGGGATCGAGGGCGAGTATTTCAAGCTACCGGCAACGGACGTCCTGGGGGAGCGACTGGCACAGGTGCCCGAGGTGCCTCTGCCGATCAGCTCCGTGACCCGGTTCAAGACCTACCGGGACATCTGGTACGAGGAGCGAAACGGGATTGGCTACGTCAACTTCCGCTTCCACAACGGAGCCATGGGCACCGACCATTGCCGGCGCCTGACGGACGCCGTGCTCCATGCACGACAGCGGCCGACCCGAGTTCTCGTGCTGATGGGTGGGCGCGACTTTTGGTCGAACGGCATCCACCTCAACCTGATCGAGGCCGCCGATGATCCCGCCGAGGAGTCCTGGCGCAACATCAACGCCATGGACGACCTGGTCCATGCCATCCTCACGGCCACCGATCGCCTCACGGTCGCCGCCCTGTATGGCAGCGCCGGGGCCGGTGGGGTCATGATGGCCTTGGCCGCAGACCGGGTACTGGCCCGTGAAGGAATCGTACTGAATCCCCATTACAAGGGCATGGGCGGCCTCTACGGCTCCGAATACTGGACTTATTCGCTGCCGAAGCGCGTGGGACCAGAGAAAGCCTCGGAGTTGACCGAACAGTGTCTCCCAATCAGTGTGCATGAGGCCCAAGCGATCGGCCTGATCGATGACGTCATCCTTCAGGATGATCTACATGACGGTCGCTTCCGGCAGTTCCGCGACCAGATCTCCCGCATCGCCGAAAAACTCTCCCGTGACCCTCGGTACGGCACCTGGCTCGCCGAAAAACAAGCACGCCGGGAACAGGACGAACGTCTCAAACCCTTGGAGCAGTATCGCCGGGAGGAACTGGAAGAGATGAAAAAGAACTTCTGGGGCGAGGACCGCAGCTATCACCTGGCCAGAACCGCCTTCGTGCGCAAACAACCGCGTCCCGGCCATCTGAAATGTTACGCAACCCTCGATTCCGCCTGTGGCAATGAATCTTGTGCGGAAACCAGGCGTACCGCCACGAATCGCTGTGCTTACGCCCACGCCGGATGGTCCGATGGTTAGGCTGGGCGTCCCGTCTCGGACGGATACGCGAGAGCGTCAAAACTCCAGGTTCATGGTCACGTACACCGAGCGGCCGATGGCGGGAAGAGGCAGCAGCGGGCCCCTACCCTTTTCCAAATTGGCGATGATGTCGACGCCGCCCAGAGGGTGATAGTAGAGCTTGTCAAGGAGGTTGTCGGCACCGAGATCCAGCCGAAACTTTTGGTATTGGTAGCTGGTGCGGACATTGAGGAGCGCATAGCCCGGCGTCACCGGCTCGCCATAGGTGGTCGCCACGGCGGTCTTGCGGTCCACCAGGTCGACTCCGATGGCGCTGTCGAAGCCGCCCCACCGGGTATCGAGACGGTGCTCCAGAGTCAACGTCCCATGCAGCGGCATCATGTGATAGAGATTGACCTTGTCCGGAGCCTGTAAACCCTCCACCGGCCAGTTCTGGACGGTGCAGATCGGGGCGAGCTGGGTACCGACATACGGGCAGGGACGGCCGCGACCGCCATCCTTGCCGACCCCGCGTACATAGGCGGCCGTGGCGCGAACGGCGAAGCTCCCCCAAGGAGATTCCGGCAGGAAGGCGTAGCGGGCCGAGAAATCCGCTCCGTACATGTCCGCGTAATCGATGTTGACGAACTGCATGCCGCGGAAACCGTTGCGGAACCGATTCTGCTCCTGACCCCAAATGTAATCGTAGACACGGGTGTAGTACGGAGTGAGACTCACGCTCCAGATGCGCTGCTCCGGATCGCCCCAGGCCGCGGTGAACGAAGCGTTGTAGGCCGTCTCCGGCTTGAGATCCAGGTTGCCCTGGTAAGAGTTGCCGTCGCCGAACCAGGTGATCATCGGGTTGTTGGCCCACCAGGCGTAACGCTCGTACAGGTTCGGCGCACGCTGCTTGCGCGCCAGGCCGAGTTCGTAACGGCTGTACGCATCCGGGCTGAAGCGGGCCAGTGCGGTGACATCGAAATTGGCATTGACACGGGCACGATCACGAGCGTTGAAACGCTCCGCCCAGAAGCCGTACGTATCGAAGGGGTCGTCGTTGTAGCCATGTACCCGACCGGTATTCATCCACACCATGTCATTGCGTGCCCCGAGCAAGGTGGTCCAGCGTTCATTCCAATTCGCTTCCCACTCGGCGAAAGTGCCGAGGCGATTGCGTTCGCCGTCATTGACGCTGAGGAAGTCGAGTGGCTGGAACACCGGCTGCCCCGGCCACCAGTCCATGAGCGTTTGGCGGAAGAACTCGCTGCCGATCCGGAAAGAATGGGTGTCGTCGTAAGGGATCGTGGCGCGCAGCCGGTACCCCAGGTCGGAGCCGTCGGCCTTCATCGGCATGGGCGCGGTCTGCCGTTCCGCCAGGGTGTCCATGAAATGCCACGTGGAGTGGTAGTAGATGCGGCCGTCCAGTTTGCCCCAATCATAGACGTTTTCGAAGGTCAAGCCGCCCAGCACGGCATCGTTCTCCGCTACGTCCATGCGTTGATTGGGGAATCCCTGATAGGGGATGTGTTGCAGGGAGACGTCCGCGGCGACGAAGCCACCGCTCAGCTTGGCCGCGCTGCGCAGGTACAGGTTGCTGCTCAGGTAGCGCGTCGGCAGGACCGTGGGGCCGCCACTACCGGCCTGATAATTGGTGGCCTTGGCCCAGGAAGCGTTGTAATCGACGCTGAAATCCTCGGAAGCGACGGAGCCTACCAGGGTATTGCCGAAGGTGTTGCTGTTGCCACGAAAAAGGCCCATAGCGCGGCCCGTGAAGCTTATCTGTCCGGCAGGTGCGAAAGTCGGTGCCGCCGGGTCGACGGAAATCGTGCCGCCGATCGAATCACCGCCCTGGCTCACCGGGGTGATGCCGGCCATGACTGAAGCCTTGCCGACGGCGCTGGGCGCGACATACGAGAGGGCCGGATTCATGTGGTTGCTGCATGCCGAGGTGATGTTCATGCCGTTGACCAACACCTTGACGCGATCGTCCGCCATGCCGTGGATGGCCGGCAGGCTGGAAACCCCGCCTCCGGTGTAGAGGCTCACCCCGGGGACATCCTTGAACAAGCTGGCGGTGTCGCTGGTCTGGGTTTGTTTTTGCTGCAATTCCGCCTTGCTCAGGTCGATGGTGTTGAGCGGCTGTTCTTCCGCCTCGCCGTAGACGATCATCTTTTCGAATTCCATGGACTCTTCGCTCGCCGTCTCGGCTGCGACAACTCCCGTCCACGGCGACAACGTGATCACCAACCATGCCGCGACCGCGCGCGCGCTCACCTGATCGGACCGGTTGGGGATTCGGGACCTCCGGAGACTTCGCAGGTGGTTCTTCATTGCTTCTCTGCATCAGCGACGAATGGATCCCCCGCCTTTCAACTTTTACGCCAGCCGGATCGCGTCGGAATAGCAAGAGAAAGCGACGAGGCGCTGCTCATCCCTACGGGATTTCCCCTATTTCCGTGTGGGACATGCCCCATTCCTGCCTTCGGCCCGCCATCCGGAAATCACGGACCACGTTCGATGATCTCGTACGCCGCGTGGGAACCCGTTCCGGAACATGGGCAGACAGTCGCAAGCTGATACTCATCATGACTGGTAAGCACCTCGCACGCCGGGCATCATTCCTGCTAGATTCACGGCACGGCCCGCGCCGATACACCGTCTCGGCTCCAACAGGACCAGGATTTTTCCCACCGCTTGCCATGTACAACCGTCAAATCCCGAGTGCAGGAGAGAAAGCCATGACCCGGAGGAACAAAAACGCGGGTTCTCCATCTCAGCTCCGAGAAAACACAGCGGACTCGAAGAGCTGCGGAGCAGAATTCCCCTCGGCGCGTTACTTCCAGGTGCATTTCCAATACTTGGAAGATCTGCTAAACCAGACCCGACAGGGGCTGGAGGCGTTGAAACTTCAAATCGAAAACTTTTACCGCGATCCGCGTCGGGAGAAGAACAGGCCACCGTTGGCCGTTCCCCGTGCAGCGCTCGCGTTACGATTTGAATCGACCGCTGCCCCGGAGCGATTCGGGACGGGTTCCGAGCCGCACGCCTCCGTAACCCAAAGGAAGCCGCCGCCCGGCGCGTTCGTAACCCAAAGCGAGGTGCCGCCCGAGGGATGACCACCTTTTCTCCGCAAAAAGCGACTCGTGGGATTCAGGAAAGCTGTTCCGCCGTTGGATGTTTCTCCCGACCGACCATGCCCTTTTGCCGTGCCTATCTTTTTTGGCGTAAGATGGGAAGTCAGGCTTGCTTTTTAGAGCTCTATGATTGATTCAGCTCCGCTCGGCGCCGTCCCGCCTTGTTGGAACTCAGCCCATGGAAACCGCTTTGCGGGTCCATGGGCGTTCGGAAGGCTTCCCGGTCTGGCGGGAGCGATGCGCTGAGTTCTCTTGCCGCAAAACGTCCCTACTCTCCATCATGAATCTCCGAGAATTTCTCGCCATGGGAGGCTATGGCCTCTACGTCTGGACGTCTTACGGACTAGTTTTCGTCGTGCTCGCCCTCAACTGGGTCGCGACCCTGCGCCGGCACCGGGAACTGGTCCGGGGTATTCGCCGTCAACGCAAGCAGGAGTCGCGCTCATGATGACACCCCGCCGACGGCGCATGTTGACGGTGACCATGATCGTGATCGGGGTTTCCGTGGCCGCTTTCTTCGCCCTGACGGCGTTTCAGAAGAACTTGTTGTATTTTTACACCCCCTCGCAGGTCGCCAATGGCGAAGCGCCGAGAGGGTATCCGTTCCGGATCGGCGGCCTGGTAGTCGCGGGCAGTGTGAAACGCGAACCGGGAAGCCTTTCGGTACGCTTCGAAGTCACGGACGGCTCGGCCGCCATGCCGATCCTGTACACCGGCATCTTGCCAGACCTGTTCCGCGAGGGCCAGGGAATCATCGCCGTCGGCCAGCTCGATGAAGCCGGGATATTTCATGCATCGGAGGTGCTCGCCAAACACGATGAGAAGTACATGCCGCCCGAAGTGGCCGATACGCTGAGGAAAAACGGGCAACTGCCGGTCGATTACCAGGAGTGGCAGAAGAAATGATCGCGGAACTCGGTCATATCGCCTTGATCATGGCCCTGCTGATGGCGCTACTGCAGGGCACGTTCCCTTTGCTCGGCGCCGCGCAGGGAGTCGAGGTATGGATGCGCGTCGCCAAACCGGCTGGGCGCGCCCAGTTTCTGTTCCTGCTTGTTTCCTTCCTCTGCCTCGCCGCCAGCTTCGTCACCAACGACTTCTCCCTGGAATACGTGGCGCGCAATTCGAACTCGGCGCTGCCCTTGTACTATCGAATCGCCGCGGTATGGGGTGCGCATGAAGGTTCGATGCTGCTGTGGGCCTTGATTCTCGGCCTTTGGACCGTGGCCGTGACGATCTTCAGTCGCAGCCTGGCGGAAGAATTCCTGGCCCGCGTTCTGAGCATCATGGGCCTGGTGAGTGTCGGCATCCTCTTGTTCATCCTGTTCACCTCGAATCCTTTCGAGCGTTTGGTGCCGGCCCCGAACGACGGCGCCGACCTCAATCCGCTGCTGCAGGATTTCGGCATGACCGTCCACCCCCCCATGTTGTACATGGGCTATGTGGGTTTGAGCGTGGCCTTCAGCTTCGCCGTCGCCGCCCTGCTCGGCGGTTCCCTGGATTCGGCCTGGGCCCGCTGGTCGCGGCCATGGACCCTGATCGCCTGGGTCTTTCTGACCTGCGGCATCACCTTGGGTTCTTGGTGGGCGTATTACGAACTCGGTTGGGGCGGTTGGTGGTTCTGGGATCCGGTGGAGAACGCCTCCTTCATGCCGTGGCTGGTGGCCACAGCATTGATCCATTCCCTGGCGGTGACCGAAAAGCGCGGGGCATTCAAGGCCTGGACCGTGTTATTGGCGATCTTTGCCTTCTCCTTGAGTCTGCTGGGCACCTTTCTGGTCCGCTCCGGGGTCCTGACCTCCGTGCATGCCTTCGCGTCGGATCCGGCGCGGGGGCTTTTCATCCTGATCTTCCTGGCGATCGTGGTCGGCGGTTCGCTGTTGCTCTATTCGCTGCGGGCACCCGGAGTGCGTGACGTGGCGCGTTACGGGTTCTTCTCACGCGAGAATCTCCTGCTGTTGAACAACATTCTTTTGGTGACGGCGGCGGGAAGCATCCTGCTCGGGACGCTCTATCCGCTGGTCTTGGATGCCCTGGGTCTCGGCAAGATTTCCGTCGGCCCCCCTTATTTCAGCACCGTTTTCGCACCTCTGATGGCCCCCATCTTTCTGCTCGCTGGGATCGGAGCGATGTTCGGCTGGCGCGAGGCAGCCCTGGATCGCATCTGGAGACGGGTGCGTTACCTGCTTCCGCTCAGCTACCTGGTGGGTATCGGTTTGGCCGCCGTGGCATTCGAGGGCAGCGACTTCAAGACCATGGCCGGTTTGGGAACCGCCGTTTGGTTGGCGGCGAGCACCCTAGCGACGCTGTGGAACCGCGTGCGCCTGCGCGGACACTGGGTCGCGGGACTTCGGGCCCAGTCCCCGAGCACTTACGGCATGACCGTCGCCCATCTGGGTCTCGCCGTATTTCTGACCGGCGTAGTGCTCTCCGGCCGCTTCAGCGAGGAGAAATGGGTGCGGATGGCGCCTGACGACAGCGTCACGCTCTCCGGCTACACCTTCCGTTTCTTCGGCACCGAAAAGGTGACGGGCCCCAATTTCGTCGCCCAGGAAGGCAAGTTCCGCGTCGAACGGGAAGGCGACGGCCGGGAATTGAGGCCACAGAAACGCAGCTACCGGGTGCAGCGCAATCCCATGACCGAGGCCGCCATCGATCCGGGCTGGTGGCGTGATCTCTATGTCGCCCTGGGCGAACCGATGGACAACGGTGCTTGGAGTGTAAGACTTTATGTCAAGCCGTTCATACGCTGGGTCTGGTGCGGTGGCCTCCTGATGATCGCAGGCGGACTGTTGGCGGCGAGCGACCGACGTTACCGGCTGTCGGTGCGCAGGATTGCCCTGGCACCGGAACGCTCCGTCGCGACAAAACCGGCCTGAACCGATACGCTTTTCACCATGACTACCTCCCGCATGCGCTTCGCCCTGCCGCTACTGGTTTTCGCGCTTCTCGTCGCCTTGCTCGCGGTCGGCCTCCGGCTCGACCCGCGCGAGGTGCCCTCGCCGCTCATCGGCAAGCCGGCGCCGGGCTTCTCGCTGCCGCAAGTGGCAGCAGCCGAGCAAAGGCTCAGCCTTGCCGACCTCAAGGGGCAGGTTTTTTTGCTCAACGTCTGGGCGTCGTGGTGCCTCTCCTGTCGGGAAGAACACCCGCTGTTGCTGGAACTCGCCAAACGTGGGATCGTCCCAATCTACGGGTTGAACTACAAGGACGAACGGGAGACCGCCCAAGCTTGGCTGAAACGCTTCGGGGATCCTTACCGGGCGAGCGCCTTCGATGCCGACGGTCGCATCGGCATCGAATGGGGCGTGTATGGGGTCCCGGAAACCTTCGTCGTCGACAAACAAGGTTTGATCCGTTACAAACAGACCGGCCCCATCACCCCGGAAGTGCTGGAGAAGAAAATCCTTCCCTTGGTGCGCCAATTGCAGGAAGCAGCATGAACCATCCGATCGATAGAAACCGTTCTTGGCCTGTCGCCCGTGGGCGCTTTGGTGTCCCCACCCGCTCCGGGGGGATGGGGCTCATCCTCTGCGGGCTGTTGCTCAGTCGTGCGGTCGTCGCCACGGAAATCCGCCAGTTCGACGACCCGGTCAAACAGGAACGGTACGAGCGACTGCTCAAGGACCTGCGCTGCTTGGTCTGTCAAAACCAGTCACTGGCGGACTCCGACGCCGACCTGGCACGGGATCTACGCAACGAAGTCTACGGCATCATTCAAAGCGGAAAATCGACCGAGGAGGCGGCGCAGTTCCTGGTCGACCGCTATGGCGACTTCGTGCTGTATCGGCCGCCTTTCAAGGGCATCACGGTGCTTCTCTGGAGCGGGCCTTTCCTCCTCCTGGGCGGCGGGTTCGTCTTCCTGTGGCGCCAAGCGAAGCGGCGTGCGGACAGGGGAAGCGCGGATTCCGCCCTCTCCGACGAAGAGCGCACCCGTCTTCGGCAGATACAAGACCGATTCCAGAGGTAGTCCGAATGACCTGGTTCTGGGTACTGGCAGCGGTCCTCCTGCTGGCTGGGTATAGTTTCTTCCTGCCCGTGTTGCTCGGACGCAAGTCCGCAGAGGAGGTAGACCGGGCGCAACTCAACTGGCTGCTCAACCGTCAGAAACGGGAAGAGCTGGCGGCAGAAGTCGATGACAAGGCGGCCGCAAAAGTGCTCGACGAAGACCTCGATCGCGAGTTACTCGGCGATCTTGCCCAGGACGAAGCGGCCTTGCGCCGGAATCCACCCGATGCCGGCAAGAGCACCTTGGCGGTGAGCTTGGCCCTGATTCCCTTGTTGGTGATGGCTCTGTATAGCGGCCTGGGACGCATGGATCTGATTGCCGATGCCGCCACCACGGGCGAAACGGCCGCCATGAATGCCGGCGAGATCGAGGCCAGCATTCAGCGGCTTGCCGAGCGCTTGAAGCAACAACCCAACGATTTGGAAGGGTGGCTGTTGCTCGGCCGCTCGCTGCAGGCCACGCAGCAAGCAGAAAAGGCGGTGACGGCCTACGAATTTGCACAAAAACTCGCCCCCGACGACCCCACCGTACAGGCTTATTACGCCGAAGCCTTGGCCGAAGCCAATCACGGAAGCCTCGAAGGGAAACCCTCGGAGATCATCACCGGCATCCTCCAACGCCATCCCGACCACAAACACGGCCTCTGGCTCGCCGGGCTCGCCGCAGTGGAGCGCAAAGACTTCGCTCAGGCCAGGGACTACTGGCAAAAACTACGCTCCCTCTTGCCGGCAGAAAGCGAAGACGCGCACCAGATCGATGCCTATCTCGCCGAGTTGGAAGGGCGATCGACGACGGAGACCCAGATGGCTGCCAAAGCCCAGTCGGCTGGCAAGACCATCCATGTCCGGGTCAGCGTCAGCGAGGAATTGAAAAACCGCGCCGCAGCGGACGACACGGTGTTCATCTTCGCGCGGGCGGCGGATGGCCCGCCTATGCCGCTCGCCATCAGCCGTAAAAGAGCCGCTGATTTGCCCGTGGAGGTAACGCTCAGCGATGGTATGGCGATGGCTCCCGGTCTGAACCTGTCTTCCTTCGATCGCATCGTCATCGGGGCGCGGATTTCGAAGACCGGCAACGCCACGCCCTCCCGCGGCGACCTGCAAGGACTCACCGATCCTGTCCAGGCGCAAAACGGCGGCAGCTATTCGGTCGAAATCCGCGAGATCGTGAACTGAGAGGACATTGGTTCCTCTCGCTACGATCGTTCTCTTCGCGGGCCATTGACGGCTTGCTCCGGTCCAGGCCCGATGGCAGCATTGCATACCGCTTCGTTTTGAACTAACCGGACGCCCTGCCGGTCGATTCTTCCCAGGAGTGCCTCGGCATTACCTTCGATGGAATTCCATGGGTGTTTCGATCCTCGACGCATCCGGACTTCGACACAAGCGGGGGAGCAAGTTTGTACTCATACGTATCGAGACCATCCCGCAGATTTCGGGAGCGTCGCCGGATGAGGCCGTTCCTTGCCGCCGGCATGGTGCTGGCGGCCGGTTTCTTTCTCCTGTGGCGAGTCCTTTCGCCTTTCGGGGTCGCCATGGATCCACCTGATGGCGCCGAAACGGTGGACCCGCGCTCGCCGGTGACCGTCCGCGCCGTGGGTTTCGGCACTCGTCTCACCGACATCGAAGTCCGTGACGAAACCGGAGCGGTGGTCGTCAAAACCGGAAACCGAACGAGTTTCTCCCTTGAACCACCCCTTCCCTTCGGCAGACGCTATGCCGTCGCGGTCACTGCGGAGCGTTCCTGGTTCCACCAGCGTGAAAGCAAGACTTTCCGATTTGCGACCGCAGTGATTCCGCGCCTGGAAGGCCCACTGAACCGGGACCTGGGGCCCGATGCTTCGTTTACCCTGGAATTCGACCGTTCGGTAGGAGCCATCGAGGCGCAGGGCGACCTCTCCCTCACCCTGAGTGCCGATGAACACCGGCGGACATTTCATTTCCGCGCCAACCACTATGATCAGGGCAGAACTTACCCGGTTTCCATCCGTTGGCAAACGACCACCGGCGTACCACTACCCCTCTTCGAGCTGCAGGTGACCACCCCGCCCGCTGTCACCGCCGATCCCAACCTGCGAGACGCCACCAATCTCGGCCTCGCCATGCCACTCGAATTGACGTTCAGTGAACCGCTGACGGAGCGAAATCAGGTTGGCTCCCGGATCCACATTCGCGCCCGAGGCGGTCCTGAGATCAAAGGGAAGTGGAAATGGATCGGCCAAACCCGGCTGCGCTTTACCCCGGATGGGGGTTGGCCGCCGACCAGCACGATCGTGGTCAGCGCCGATTCGGGACAAATTCGATCGCCGCGAGGCGGTTTCCTCGATCCGCCGTTGGAGTTTGCCTTCAGCACCGGGACGGATCGGCGCATCTACGTCCATCTCGATACCCAGCGGCTGGTTGCGGTAGAAAACGGCCAGGTCGTCCGTTCGTTCAAGGTCAGCACCGGGAAAGCGGCGACGCCGACCGTGGCGGGGTCGTTTTACATCTACGCCCGTTTCCCGGTGAAGACCATGAAAAGCAAGGCCAAACCCGGCGAAAAAGGCCATTACGTCGTGGAAAACGTGCCCTATGCCCAATATTTTTACGAGGACTATGCACTCCATGGCGCCTGGTGGCACAACGCCTTCGGCCGACCCGCCAGTCACGGCTGCATCAACATCGCCACCCGCACGAACAACCGCCGCTGGCCCGATGCTCCGGAAGACGCCGGCTGGTTGTACCAATGGGCATCACTGGGTGTTCCGGTGACGGTTTACCCCGCCACGCCCGAGCGTCCCAACCGCCTGGCGCAGAAATGATCCCCGGTGGACGGAAAAGGGGGAAGTGCACAAGAACCGGGAAATGCGTGTTTCCCCGGCAGGAAACGAAGCCAAGGTCCGTCCGGTCTCCGGACGTGCCGATGCTTCACAGCGGAAAACCGCGGCGAACAGAACAGCTTGCCACAGTCGCAGGATTGGAGCCGGTGATAGGATTTGAACCTACGACCCGCACATTACGAATGTGCTGCTCTACCGACTGAGCTACACCGGCTAGGAATGAAAAATTATAGGGAGGCCCGATCGAGGAAACAAGTAGCTTTCAGCCCGGTCGCGCCAATGCATAGGGTTCCGGGGACAAGATGGGGGGACGATTCAGCATGAGATCGACGACCAGGCGAGCCGCTGCGGGTCCCATTGCCAGACCATTGCGAAAATGACCGCAGTTGAAGTACAGATTGCTCACCGAAGGAGCGCGGCCAATGTAAGGAATGCCTTTGGGGGAACCGGGCCGCAAGCCGGCCCAATGCCCGATTTGCAAACATTGACCGAGTGCCGGAACCAACCGATGGGCGAAGGCGAGCAGTTGCCGTTTTCCCTCCAAGGTCGGCCTCTTGTCGAAGTGAACGCGCTCCACCGTGCTGCCACACAAAATTACGCCATCCTGGCGCGGGATCAGATAACCATCCTCTTTGAGGAGAATGTGCCGGATCAAACCGGGTTCGGCCTGGAAAGCGAGCATCTGGCCCTTCACCGGTTCGACCGCGAGAGCCACCGGCAGCCGTTGCAACAGCCCGGGCGACCAGGCACCGGCCGCGATGACATAGTGGTCGGCGCGGTAGGAAGCTTTGCGGCTCACGGCGCGAACGATTCGCTCACCATGGATCTCGAATTCCATGACTTCTTCCCGCTCCTGGAGCAGCACACCACGCTTGCACACGTCGGCACGGAGTGCTTGCAACAGCCGGGGATTCCGTACCTGTGCCACTTCCGGGAGCAATAGCGCCGTTTCTTGCGGAAGTTCACCGAGGGCAGGCTCCAGGTTCCGCCACTCCGTTGACGTTAGCCATTCACCCGGAGTATTGTGCGATGCCAGCCAACGCTCCGCCTCCAGCGGATCGTCGATCCCGAAAATTAACAAGCCGCTTCGGAGCCACTGCGGATCGATGCCCGTGGCTTCCTGCAACTCTTGCACCAGCGTTGGGTAGTGCCGTTGACTCCAAGCGCAGAGGGCCGTAATGGATTCATCGACACGCCAGGGATAAAGCGGGGACAGGATTCCGCCTCCAGCCCAGGACGACTCCCGGCCGACTTCCCCCTTTTCCAGAATACGCACGGAAAGGCCGGCAACGGCCAGTTCACGCGCGACGAGCAGCCCGCTGACCCCTGCCCCGATGATCAGGACATCGGTCATGGTTGTCCCACCCGAATGCTCCATGCCGGTGGATTTCCTCCCTCCGCGCTACGAAACTGTTGGCACCGCCAAGGTTCTTCGACAGAGACAGGTTGCGTCCGAGATCGCCGAATGTTTCTCCTTCCCTGGGCAACCGATCCGATGAAGTGCAGCCTGTAAAAAGACATCCGTAGCTCACATGGGTTGGATTGCCGGCCCTTCCCCGGGTGGCGGGGGCGGTTGGATGCCCCGCTCCTTTTGCAGGATCTTGAGGCGTGCCTCGAGTCTGTCCAAGGCCGACTCCAAGGACGTATCCATGACCACGATGTCTCCCATGGCGAGAATCACGCGTGCCAGATACGGGATTCGCACCTGACTGGCGGACTCGATGAAAACAGGCTGCACGTAGAGCAACGACCGACCTACTGGAACCATGATGATGCGACCGCGGGTGAGAACCGATCCTTTTTGGTCCCACAAGGCGAATTCCTTGGCGATTTCGGCATCCTGATCGATCATCGCGCTCACCTGTGCCGGGCCGTCCACTTGCACGTCCTTGCGGAATTTATACAGCAAAATCGACTTCGAATACGGCTCGCCACAGGCATCCGGCCGCAATGCACCGCCAAACGCCAAGGCGCTCAGATTCGTCCGGCGGATCGGCGTCATGGGACTGAGCAACATGAAGCTTTGCACATTCTCGCAACCTTTCACGAAGGTGGTGAAGTAATACGGCTCGACACGTCGGACCGCTCGGCTCCCATTCCGCAGCTTGACGTCGATATACGAGAAGTCCCAAGTCTCCGATTGTTGGTAGAACAGTTCGGGCTGGGTCTGATGATACCTCGCGTAAAGCCGCAACTGGATGTCGAACAGATCGCGCGGGAAACGCAACTGCTCGCGCAGCAGCGGCTGGAGAGCCCACAGGTCCTTGAACAAACCGGGATAAGCACGCCGGTATCCCTGGATCAAGGGATCGCTGGGATCGACGATGTAAAAATCCACCGAACCGTCAAAGGCATCGACGACGATCTTGACCGAGTTGCGGATGTAGTTGAGCGACCGCTCCTGAATATCCCCCTGGAATTTGTAACTCAAGGACCGGGATACCGGGTACCAACTTGAAGTCGTATATGCATCGACGATCCAATATATCCGTTGCGGCGTGACCACAATATAAGGATCCCGGTCGAGCGCGAGAAAGGGTGTGATGGTCTTGATCCGCTCGATGATATTGCGACGGAACAGCATTTGGCTGTTTTCGTCGATGTTGATCGAGAAGAACAACTTTTCGTCCCGGAAATAGACGGCCAAGAGCAGTCTGCGCAAGAGCGACGAGATGGGAATCCCACCTTTTCCCGTGTAATTCTGGCTGGAATCCTGGTCGAAGCTAGCGATATCCACGATCTTGAGCCGATTCGGTACGACCGCATAGTCCAGTTTCTCGAGGCCAAAGTAAATGTCCGGCTTCTCTGTAGTCAGCCCCACGTCGGATTGCATCGCCAGATCCCGCAGCCACCACCGCATCGGTTCGTCGCCTGACTGCGCCGCGGGCGTGATCACCGCACCATAGCCATGCGTGTAGCGCAGGTGCGTGTTCTCCCAATTCTTTGCCTCCGGAGGCAGTTTTTCGATGTTGATTTCACGCGCGGCCAAGTTTACCTGTTCGATCCGACCATTGATCCGATACCGGGCAGTATCGACATCCGTGAAGCTGTAATACGGGCGAATCCCTTGCAGTTGTTGATACACATCATCCAGGAAATCCGGGTCCCAAACCGGAATGTTGTGCAGATGCGCCCGTAATTGGGGATCGATCATCTCCGACCCTTCCGGTACGGCTGTGATCTCGACGGTGCGAATTTCGTCGAGATCATAGGCATCCCGAGTGGCATCGATGTTGTTCTTCATGTATTTCCGCTCGCTCCTTACCGGGTTCGGCTTGACCACGAAGCGATCGAGGAGCTGCGGGAGAACTTCAACCTTGCGCAAACCAATCGCCGACAGCCAAACCAATCCGCAGACCACCGCGAGCTTGAGCCCCTTGCCATTCTGGGCAAATGACAGCAGCGAAATCGCGCCAATCACCAAGGAAATGATGGCTGCCCAAAGCAATGGCAGGTGATAACGCATCTCGATGAAACCGGGACCGAAAAACACCGGCTCATGAACATCCGTATAAAGTAGATCATATCGCTTCAGCATGAAGCCCCAGGCGATGACGAGCACCGACAGCATCACCAGGACGTTCATGTGGATCCTTGCTCCGATAGGCCACGGACGCTTCCGTGCCGGCGACAATTGGTGCTCCACCCAATACAGGATCGCGACAAAGACGGTGAGGGTACCGGATACCGCGAGAAACTCGGATTGCAGCAGGGACAGGATCGGAAACCGAAACAGATAAAACGAAACATCGTTTTCGTAAACCGGCTCCACCACCCCCGAACGCGGGCCGAGAAAGAACAATAACCCGTCCTCCCACCGCTCATAGAACGGCAAGGCGATGAGCACGGCGAGGAATGCCGAAAGCGGCAGATAGACCGGCATCGCCCCCGTCTGGAACCAACGCAGCCAGCGCCGGTAACCCGACTCCGCCGGTGACTCGTAGAAAGCCTGGTCGACACCGAGGTAACGCGATGCCACCCAGAAGTTGAGAAAGAAGAACAGGAAAAAGACCAAGGTGACGCCACCGGAGAGGATGTACCGGTATAGGAAACGCAACCAGAAGTAAGCGCCCAGATCTACCGACTGAAACCACCACCAGTTCACCAGGAAGTTCGTCAGCCCGAGCGCAATCACCAGCGCAACACCCACGAGGAGCGTCACGATTACGGCCGCGATAATCAGCAGACGTTTCCAACTTCCCATATCGTCCTCTTCAGCGGTATCTCGATGTATTACGGTGGGGAAACAGCGGGGGTTCTTGGAGTGGAATCACAGCCGGCTGCCGTCCGTCGCCGATCCGTTCCGTGTACGGCCGAGCGCCAGCGTCGGCGAATGATACCCGACTGCCCCAGAAATCGGTAGCAATGCCCACTTTGGGAGAACTGCAGGAGCTTGGAAATCCGGTAGCTGCGATCGCTTCGTTTCGACGAAACGGGTAAACTACGGGAGAATGAAACTCCGGCAAATGCGTTTTTGGCCGGGGCAGCCGTAGGATACGCGACGATACTCAGGGCGCTTTGGGCTTGCTTCGACTTTTCCGTCACCTCTTCCTCGCTCTCATCGTGCTGATCCAGATCAGCGCGCCGTTCGTGCATGCTCACGTCTTGAACGGCGAGTCGAAGCATCGTTTGCACCTGCCAGGTCTCGAATTCCTGGAACGTCAATCGGCATCGGGTGATTGCAGTGCTTCCGCGCAGGGAGTCTTGGACATCGTCGTCCAGATCCAAAATGGTATGGTCGAGGCGTTGCTCGCCGTCCGACCTGCCGCAACTCCCGGACCGAAAGATCTACATTTCGAAGCGTTGCCGCAATCGGAATGGATCCTCCCGATGCCGCTCCTGGGATCCTATGGTGGAATCGATCTGGACCTCAGGACTCCTTTCTTCCGACTGGCGCTAGCGCCCGCACGCGCCCCGCCTCTCTGAATTCCCTTTGATCGCGCACCGGTTCACGGATGCGCAGGCCACCATCGGGCGTCCGGCAAGGGTCCTGCCGGGCGACCCCATGCCTTCCCGACTCGCGCAGGTGTTGCCGATGATTGCCCATTACGGACTCTTCGGAATTTTTCTCGTGTTGGCTTCCTTGGTGGTGTACGCCGAGGATGAGGTCGATTTGCCATCTGGCCTCCTCCGTTTCGACCGCAATCTGAAACTCCACGATGTGGTGCAGATTACTTACGAGAATTTTCCGCAAATCGCCATGGTCGATGCCATGCGACAGGAAACCCACGCCTTGCAGCGGCGCACCGACAGCTGGATCCCCGGTTATCCTTTGTTTTACCTACAGAACAATCAGAACATCGCCGGTGACGGCGAAGGCTTGACCCAGTGGGGCTATCAGTTTCCGATCTGGCGTTGGGGGCAGCGGGATGCCAGCCGGGCCGTCTCGGACAAATCTGCGGAAAGCACGGAGCGCTTTGCCCGTGCCTTGAAGCACGAAGTTGCTGGACTCGTCCGGGAAAGCTTATGGAATTTGAAGCTGATGCAGAATCGGCACGAGTTTGCCAAGAGCGTCTATGAGGTCTCCCTGAAACTGGTCGAGACCGTCCGTCGACGGGTGGAGCTCGGGGATATGGCGCAGGCCGATCTGTTGTTGGCCGAAAGCGATTCGCTGGAAAAAAAGACTTCCCTTACCCAAGCCTCCGTCGATTTACAGAATGCGCACCAGGCTTTCGCGAATCTGAGCCGAATGGATGTAGCCCCGGAACGCTTCGACGAAGAGTTGAGCGAACGCACGGAGATCGCCGAAGACCATCCGTCCTTGGCGGCCTTGAACGCGATGATCGAACGGGCGCAAGCCGAGGTGGAGTTTACCCGCCAGTGGAAACAGGGAAACCAGCCAACGATCCTGATCGGGGCCCAGCATCGGGCTTTTCTCCAGGAAACGATCCAAGGGGGGGTTCAGAACGACACCAACGTGGTGCTGCAAATCCCGATCGGGGGCGATGCCTATAACGCTCCTTTCGTCGCTCAAGCCAATCTGAATCTCACGCAAAAGATCACCGAGCGAGACACCCTCATTCGGCAGCTCCAGAAAGCCCTGGTGCAAACCCGACAGACGCTCGATGCCGATCGCCGGGCGCTGGAAATCGCCAAGCGGCGCCGAGAAATCGCCGAGACCCAGATCCGCATGAACCGCATCGCGTTGGAAACGGGCGAAATCCAACTCATCGACTTTCTCAAGGTGCAAGCCACCGCCCAGGCTTCTATCTGGGATGCCATGCAGAAGGAGATTCAGTTAAGCCGAGACATCGCGGCATACAACCAAGTCGTGGGCATCACGCCATGAAAACCCTCTCCCGACTTATGCTGTTTGGCTACCTACTGGTGGGAGCCGTCCACGGGGAAGATCTGATCCGACTCGATGCCCAACAAATCGAACATCTCGACATCCGCACAGCCAGACCTGAACCGATCGGCGCGCTGCCTTTGGCCTGGGCTCCTGCACGGGTAGTCATCCCTCCGGATCGTGAGTTCATCATCAGCGCGCCACAAGCAGGGGTAATTACGCGTATCCATGTTGCACTCGGAGCCCCGGTCTCGCACGGACAAGTGGTGGCGGAGTTACAGAGCCCAGACTGGTTGGCCCTGCAACGCAATTTGCTGAATGCCATCACCGAGTTCAGTCTGGCTCAAGCCAAGTTACATCGGGACCAGAAGCTCCTCGAGGAAGGCGTCATCTCCCGTCTGCGCTGGCAGGAAACCCGCAGCCTCTTCGATAAAGCTCAAGCGAATTTGCGCGAGGCCGAGCAAGTACTCAGCACGAGTGGCATGAGCCCGGAGGAGATCAATGAGCTCAAGCAATCACGCAGCATCAGCAGCACGCTGTTACTGCGCTCACCGATCCAAGGTGTGTTGCTGGAACGACTGGCCACCGCCGGGCAGCGCGTCAGCATGCTCGCCCCGTTGTTCCGCATCGGCAACATCGAGCAATTGTGGCTGGAAATCGACATGCCGCAGGAACGCCTCAAAGAAGTCCGGATCGGTGATCGCGTGGAACTGGAATCTCCGAGGATTCGCGCCACCATCATCGAGATCAGCCAGAACGTGCGCCCGGACAGCCAAAGCGCGCTGGTCCGTGCATCGATCGACGAACACGACCAGACCGTGCGCGCCGGGCAAAACGTCAATGTGCAAGTCATGCACGCCAGCACGGATTTCATCTGCCGCGTTCCTCTCACCGCTGTCGTTTATCAGAACGGCGACCCTTACGTCTTCGTTCGCACCCCGGAAGGATTCGTAGCACGACGGGTCGGCGTCGCCGCCATCGACGGACGCCAAGCCATCCTGCACGAAGGGCTTACCGCCGACGATCGGGTGGCGGTCCAGGGAGTGGCCGCCCTCAAGGCAGCCTGGACCGGTATCGGCGGGGACAGCGAATGAATCGCCTGATTCAGTTCGCGCTCTCCCAGCGCTTGTTGGTTCTTCTCGCCGCCATCCTGCTGGGTGGCGGCGGCTATCTTGCGACCCTCGAACTGCCCATCGATGCCTTTCCTGACGTCTCCCCTACCCAAGTCAAAATCATCGTCAAGGCTCCGGGGATGACACCCGAGGAGGTGGAAACCCGCATTACCGCGCCGATCGAGATCGAGTTGCTCGGCATTCCGAAACAAACCATGCTGCGCTCGGTCGCCAAGTATGCCTTGACCGACATCACCCTCGATTTCGAGGAAGGCACAAATATCTATTGGGCGCGGCAACAAGTCGCCGAAAAGTTAAACGGGATCTGGGGCTCCCTGCCAGACGGGATCGAAGGGGGCATGGCCCCGATGACCACGCCGCTCGGCGAAATGTTCATGTTCACCATCGAAGGGGGCGATCTTACCCTGATGGAGCGCCGCAACCTTCTCGACTGGGTGATTCGCCCGGCACTCCGGGCGGTACCCGGAGTAGCCGATGTCAATGCCTTGGGTGGATTGGTGCGGAGTTTCGAGGTGATCCCCAATAACGCCAGCATGTCCTCCCGTGGCGTCACCACGGAGATGTTGATTTCCGCCCTTAAAAGCAACAACCGCAACGACGGCGCCGGACGATTGCCGCTCGGCGAGGAAGCATTGCTGGTTCGCGCGGAGGGTCGGATTCAGAATCTGGACGATGTGCGCTCCATCGTCATCACCAACCAAGATGGCGTGGCCATCACGGTCGGTGATGTGGCCGAGGTACGCATCGGTGCCCTGACCCGCTACGGGGCAGTCAGCCAAAACGGTACGGACGAAGTGGTGGAAGGCTTGGTACTTGGGCTGCGGGGCGCCAATGCCCGACAGGTAGTCGAAGGGGTCAAGCGCAAGCTCGAAGAAATCAGGCCGGCACTGCCGCGCGATGTGGAACTCAGCGTGTTTTACGACCGCAGCAGCCTGGTGCAACGCGCCGTGCATACTGTCGTCCGGGCGCTGCTGGAGGCCACCGTGCTGGTCATACTTCTGCTCGTGCTTTTCCTGGGAGACTTGCGCGCAGCCCTCACCGTCGCGTGCATCCTGCCTCTCTCTGCGTTGTTCACGTTTCTCCTCATGCACCAGTTCGATCTTTCGGCCAATTTGATGAGTCTTGGCGGGTTGGCGATCGCCATTGGCAAATTGGTCGATCCGGCAGTGGTGGTCGTAGAAAACATCACTACCCACCTGGCTAATCCTCGAATGACCGGCAAATTACCCCGTCTCCACTTGATTTACCGAGCGATGTGCGAAGTCACCCGACCGGTGACTTCCGGCACCATCATCATCGCCATCGTGTTCGTTCCCCTTTTGACCCTGCAAGGGCTGGAAGGCAAGCTGTTCAAACCGCTCGCATTCACCAACCTATTCGCGATGACCGGATCCCTGCTTCTTTCCCTGTTGGTCATTCCGGTTCTGGCCTCGTTTCTGATGACCAAGATCCAGCATGGAGAACCCTGGCTGACACGCAAACTTCACGATCTGTATCGGCCGGCACTGCGCTGGGCGCTCGCCCACAGCCGGACGGTATTGACCATCGCCGGACTGCTTTTGCTGGTCACTGCGGTGGTTTATTCCCGGATCGGCAAGACCTTCATCCCAACCATGGATGAAGGTGATCTCATCGTCCAGGTCGAGAAGCTTCCCTCGATCAACTTGGAACAATCGGTACGACTGGACCAGCGTCTGCAACGAGCCATCCTGGACCATGTTCCCGAAGTGACCCGTGTTGTCTCGCGGGTGGGAGCCGATGAAATCGGCCTGGATCCGATGGGACTGAACGAGACTGACAATTTTCTCATTCTCAAGCCACACGAGGAGTGGAATGTCGAGAACAAGGACCAACTCATCCGCGGCATCCGCAAGATCCTGGAGACGATACCGGGCATCGCCTACGGTTTCACTCAGCCGATCCAGATGCGGGTTACCGAGATGCTGACTGGGGTCCGGGGCGATGTCGCCGTGAAAATCTATGGACCGGACCTTTCGGTCTTGAATGAGAAAGCCGAAGCCATCGCCGGGGTGATGCGTTCGGTTCCGGGGGCTTCGGACGTTTTCACGATAAGGAATGCGGGCATGCAGTATCTCCGGGTACGTGTCAATCGCCTCGCGACGGGTAGGCTCGGATTGGATGTCGATACCTTGGAGCGCATGTTGCGTGCGCAAATTGAAGGACTCAAACTCGGTATCGTTCAGGAAGGAATCCAGCGAACCCCTTTGCTCCTGCGTGCCACCAGTGATCCGGCCCAGTTTTCCACCTTACAGGTTACCTTGCCGGACGGCCGGCGGGTCCCCCTTTCTGCAGTCGCCCAGGTAGAGCGCGCCGAGGGCCTCGTCGCCATCAGCCGGGAACGCGGCCAACGGTTTGCCATCGTGCGTTCCAATGTCCAAGGGCGTGATCTGGTCGGCTTCGTGGAAGACGCCCGCAAGACGGTCGCCACACACGTACCGCTACCGCCCGGTTACTACGTCACTTGGGGTGGTCAGTTCGAAAATCAGCAAAAAGCGGCCAAGCGATTGTCGATCGTGATCCCTGTGTCCATCGGGCTCGTCTTCTTGCTGTTATTTTCTACTTTTGGCTCGATACGGCAGGCCCTGCTGGTATTGGTCAACATTCCTTTCTCCCTGATCGGGGGTGTAGCCGGCCTATGGATCTCCGGAGAATATCTTTCGGTTTCCGCCTCGGTCGGCTTCATCTCACTCCTCGGCATCGCCGTATTGAACGGTGTCGTTCTGGTGAGCTACTTCAATCAATTGCGATCGCTGGGATTATCCATGGAGGAGGCTGTGACCACGGGCGCAATGCGGCGACTGCGCCCGGTCCTCATGACCGCGAGTATCGCAGCTCTCGGCCTGGTTCCGCTACTGTTCGCCACCGGACCGGGATCGGAAATCCAGCGTCCGTTGGCCGTGGTGGGAGTCGGTGGCCTCGTTACCTCGACCCTTCTGACTTTAATTCTGTTGCCCATCTTGTATCGCCGTTTCGGTGAAAGGAACTGAACGGCAGGCCCATGTCTCCACAACGACTACTTTTGACGCTCGTGGTACCACCTGCCCTCGAGGACGTCTTGATCGATTGGCTTCTGAGCCAGTCCGCGGTACAGGAGTTCACCAGCCAACCCGTCTATGGACATTCAAATCGCCCGGATGGGCTTTCCCACGCGGAGCAGGTAAGCGCGCGAAAGAAATGGATTCGTTTTGAACTCCATCTTCTCGAGCAGGACCTTCACATGATCCTTGGCGAGCTAAAGAGGGAGTTTCCAAATCGGAGCATCCATTACTGGATTCTGCCGGTATCAGATACCGGCAAGATCTAAAGAGAGCCCCTCGTATGCGGGGGTTTTTGTATCGAAACGAAGCCCCCGCTCCTGGAGGCGGGGCGGGGGTGGATGGGAAGGGGGCCTGGCAGTTCCCTACTTTCGCACAGGAGTCTGCACTATCATCGGCGCTAAGCGGTTTCAC